>DASYUY010000113.1:0-6639 GCA_036000705.1 Candidatus Limnocylindria bacterium
GACTTCCACTTCGGTGAAATCGATTGGCAGGCGACGCGACGTGTTGTCGAGTTGCAAGATCGCCTCGGCCATGCCGAGGCTCTTGCGCGTCTCCGAGCCACCGAAGATCAGCTCTTCGTTCTTCTTCGCTCGGAGGATCCGCGCGTTGTTCTCGCCGAGCGCCCAGCGGATCGCATCGGCGACGTTGCTGTTGTGAACTATCACGTTGTCAGCGACAAAGTTGTGTGTCCGATCAACGCATAAGTCGTAGACCCATTCGTCGTCTACGACGATTTCTTCGATCGAAACGACCTTGTCCCAGTAGATATCCGATCGCGCGAGCGTCCTAACGCGTGCGAGGATCGGCGCGGCAGCTTGCCGATCCGCGCCAAGCTCCTCGATTTGCGATGCCACTTCAAGGAGTCCGTTACGGCTCGGCTGGCATCGACGCTCGGTATACGCGGCGAGCTTTGAGCGGCCCTTGCGATGTTTCTTGACATTGACGTGTGCCAAGCGCGCTGCCCCGTAAACAAGATCGACTGCGCCTGGCACGAGATCGAGATTTGGGTTGGACTTCGTCGCGTACGCGCGCAACGCCGCCGCCGTTACGCGCTTGGACCCGACGAATCGCAGCTGCGACGCCGCGTAGCGGATCTGCTCGGATCCATAGATGAAGACCGAGTAATACCTGTCGCCAAGATGTGCGGGTGCGTTCGTAGCGCGCTTTGTTGCCTCACGAAGGATTCCGAAGACGCCGAGGCGGAGCAACACACCAACCACTCCCTCAGCCAAACGCCTGCTCGCCGTGGAGTACTCCATGTACGAGACCCATCGAGCCTCGTGCTGTCGGAACGACAAGTGAGCGTCGCCCTCGAACAGTCCCGATAGGAACTCCCATTGCACGCGCTCCGGAGCCGAGAAGATCACGCCTGGGACCTCCTTCTCGGCGGAGGTCGACAATCGCGGGTAATCGAACCGCCGCTCAAGAAGAAGGGCGAGTGCGCGAGAAAACAGATAGACCCGCTCGTGTCTATCGAACGCTCGCCGGTACGGCCTGAGGCCGAAGAGCTCTTTAGCAAGACTCTGGTAGTCGCCGAGAACCTGCGGATCGCTGTTGGTGAACATGACGGAGCCCACGGGCGGGCCGCTATTGCCCTCGGCGATGACGTATCCAAGGAATCGCGCGAGTTGCGGTGTCAGGGCCTCGGGTATCCGTGTCTTCCCGCGTTGACGGCTCGCTTTGAGGAGTGGCGCGAGTTCGGGCCCGGTCTGAGTCGCGCGCGCCATGCGAACCAGATCTGTCGCTGCTACCGACTGATGTGCCGCGATTCCACGACCACGCGATTCGGGAATGCCTGCAGCGGCCCACAGGGCCCTCCAGCTCCCGAAGGACTCACGCTCGAGTCGAAGCCAGTTGTCAATTGCGTCCGTCGCAGGAACGTACGCGCGGTCCGACGGCTCAAAACGCTCGAGAGTCCTAGCGAACGGAAGCGCCATGCGATCGCCCTCGACGGGCAGTTCCCGGGGCAACGCTACATACGTTCCGATTCGGATGTTCTCGGCGCGCATTGGCACAAACGCGCCGTCGCGCAGCGTGAAGAGAGGGTGGCAAGCCGTCGTCGTGACCGCGCGGCCCGAGCGCGTTCGGATGCGAAGAAGTGTCCGCGGTGCGCGTCTCTTTACGAATGCGCTCACAGGCCGCGACTCAAGTCGAAGCGTTTCCGGATCGACTGTCATGACGGTGACACGTTCGGGATTTGCACTCGTTGCAAAGCCGTCATCCATGACTTGGATTGGTCCTTTGGCCAGCGCCTCGTCAACGAGTTCTCTAATCGTGCGTTCCGCCCCATCCCCCAAGATCACCCGACTGGACCCGGCCACACATTTTCCGGAACCGTTTGGGCCGATGATTGCCGTGATGCCGGGTGCGAATTCGAGATGCGTGCGGTGCACGAACGACTTGAACCCGGTCATCGTGAGAGTCTTCAGCACGGCGTTCGGCGCGCCCTGACCGCCATCGATCAGCTTCAGCTCGTCGCTCACTTCGTCACCAGCTCGAACAGCCTCGCCGCCGCCGCTTCCTGCGCCTCGCGCTTCGACGGGCCCGTTCCGCGCGCGACGTTGCCGCCTACCTCGACTTCGACCTCGAAATCCCGTTGGTGCTCGGGCCCGCTGACCTCGAGCATCCGGTACGCCGGCAGCGGCAGCTTCTCGCCCTGCGCCCACTCCTGCAGCAGCTGCTTCGCGGATTTGATGGGCGCATGAGCGATGTCGTCGAGCGCGTCGCCCATCGTCTCAAGGACGATGTCCTTCGCTCGGGCGAACCCCGACTCGTGATAGACGGCCCCGATGAACGACTCGTAGAGGCTCGCGGCGAGACCCATGCGCGAGCGACCCCCGGTCTCCTCTTCACCGCGACCGAGCCGCGCGCGATCCGGGAGACCCAGCTCGCGCCCGATGGCCGCGAGCGCGGTCGACGACACGAGCGTTGCGCGCAATGACGTGAGCTCGCCCTCGGTCGCCTCCGGGAAACGGCGGTAGAGCTCCTCGCCGATCACGAGATCGACGACGGCGTCGCCGAGGAACTCGAGCCGTTCGAAATCCCGGACGCCTTTGCCGACATGCTCGTGCAGATACGAGCTGTGCGTCAGCGCGGTCGCGAGCAGCTCCGGATCACGGAAGCGGTATCCGGCGATCTCCAGGGCGGCCATCTCCTCCGACATGAATGAAGAGGCAGGGGCTTCGATGCCCCTGCCTCCCCTACTGCCTTCGTGCGTGGTGTGTAACTGTCGTGTTCTCGCTACGCGACGTGCTCCTCGATGTATTCGGCGGCGTCGCCGACGGTCTTGATCTTCTCGGCCTCCTCGTCGGAGATCTCCATCCCGAACTCTTCCTCGAGGCTCATGATGAGCTCGACCAGATCGAGAGAGTCGGCGTTCAGATCTTCCACGAAGGACGCTTCAGGCTTGACATCGCCTTCGTCGACCCCGAGCTGCTCGACCACGATCTTCTTGAGCCGCTCGTAGGTTTTGCCCTCCGCCAAACCGCCTACCTCCTCCGCGTGTACGCTGCCCGCCCGTCCGCCCTCGGCAGCTTCGCGCAAGTGTCGGGTGGCGCCAAGCGGCCGTCAATCCGGCCCTCCCGACTAAAGGAACGAGCCTCCTCGTGACTCGTTGAATGAGCAGATGACCGACGGTTGGCGCGAGCTCTACGACCACGAGTACCCGCGCCTCCTGCGGGCGCTGCTGGCCATCGGCGGCGACGTGGACGCGGCCGAAGATGCCGCACAGGAGGCGTTCGTGAAAGCGCATAAGCAGGGCCTCGCGACCCTCGACCGCCCCGGAGCCTGGCTCCTCGTGGTCGGCACGCGGGAGCTGCTGCGACAGCGTCGCCGGCGACGGGTCGAGCACGAGCGTTGGGCTGAGCGCGGCGCCCCCGAAGGATCGGCGTTCGACGCGGTCGCGGACCGCGCCGACCTTCTGGCAGCGCTCCAGCAGCTGCCCGAGCGACAGCGGGCGATCGTCGTCGCGCGCTACTACTACGGCCTCAGCTACGACGACATCGCGAGCCACTTCGACATCAAGAGCGGCACTGTCGGCGCCACGCTGCACCAGGCGATCGAGAAGCTGCGCCAGATCCACATCGCCGGCCGCCTCGCGCGTGGAGCGCTGCGATGAAGAGCAACGAACCGGGCGACGACGAGATCCTGGGACGCGCGCTCGCGCGCGCGATCGAGACCGCTGATGTTGACGAGACCCCGTACGAGCGGTCGCGGATCGCACTGCGCCCGCTGAGGCGCGGCGCCCCGCTCTGGCGCTTGGCCGCGCTCGCCGCGTCGGTCGTCATCGCCGGCGCACTGGGATCAGGGCTTCTCGAGCGCTCGACGACGGACGAGCCGGTCGCTCAGCAGCCTTCGCCGACGGTTGTGCCGACGAACACGCAGGCGGCGACGGCGACGCCGGCGCGCACGCCGGATCCGAGCAGCATTGACCGCCAGCGTGTGTACACGTGGCGCGACGGGTTGGCGCCGGCGTCGGTACATCTCGATGGCGTCGGCACGCAATCCACGCCCGCGGACCGGATCAGCTCGCGCGTGAATGCCCTGAACAACGCCGTCTCGGGGCTCGGCGGGACGATCCTGCTCGCTGATCCGAAGCAGCTGTACGTCGCTGGCGTCAGCATCAGCGGGGACACCGCGACGATCGACTACTCCGCGCCGATCCCACTCACAGGCTCCTTGGCGACGACCGCAATGGCGCAGCAGATCGTGTACACGGCGACGGAGGAGCCCGGGATCCGACGAGTGCTCGTCACGGTGAAGGGCAGGCCGGCGACGATGGATCAGATCGTCTGGGACAAGCCACTTACGCGCGACGACGTATCTGGGTACGGACCATGGAAGGACGAGGTCATCACCGAGGGCCAGTCACGGGCGTGCGCACCCACCTGTCCGAGCCCGTCACCGGCCGTGCTGAGCAACAACTATTCCGTTGACACGTTCGCGGCCGGCGTCGCTCGCTTCGTCGTTCAGGTCGACGCGGGAGACTGGGAGGAGTTCACCATCACGGGCGGCGCGACCAACGACGCGACGAACGCGTGGTGGAGCAAGTACGCCATCCAGATCGAGGTCAAGGGGACGGAGGTCAAACCCGGCCTCGAGATCGTGGATCGTTCGCCGCTGCGCGCGATCCAGTCGGTGAACAAGGGCGCCTCGACCTTCTACACGCTCGCGCTCGACGATCATCGCCCCTGGCGCGTCGCGCTGCTCAACAACCCGGACCGCATCATCGTGGACATCGGCGGGTTTGCTCGATCCATCAGCGACACGGTCGCGGTGTACAGCCCCGCGCCGATCCAGCCGGTCGTGGGCGCGTCGCTCGGGAGCGGGCCCTCGGTCAGCCGCCAGTTCATCGTGAGCGGCCTGTCCCGCACGTTCGAGGCGACGACCGCATGGCGCGTGGTGGACTCGGCGCGACGCGTGCTCGCGAGCGGCACGACGACCGCAAGCCGCGGGACGAGCGCGGTCTGGGGCACGTACCAGGCCGCGGTGCAGCTGCCGGCGAGCGTGAGTGGCAACGTCACGCTCGAGGTGTACTGGGCCAGTCCGCGCGACGGCGCCGACACCGGGCTGGTGCAGGTGCCGCTGGTCATCCGCTAGGTCGAGGCACCCTTGCGGCCGCCGACCGCGGTCGCCAGCACGCCGTTCACGAACTTGGGCGACGCCTCGCTGCCGAACATCTTCGCGAGCTCGACCGCCTCGTCGATGATCGCCGCGGCGGGCGCGTCCCCGAGGATTCGCAACTCGTAGAGGGCGATACGCAGCACGTTCCGGTCGATGCGTGCCATCTGCTCGATCGGGAATTCCGGCGCGAGCTGGTGGATCTCCAAGTCGAGCTCTCGACGGTGTTCGAGGACGCCCTCGACCAGCTGCCACGCGAAGTTCGCGGCCTCGTCGGTGAGTCCGGTCCGGAACGAGCCCCGCTGCCAGGTCTCCTTCGCGTCGGCACGGTTGAAATCGATCTCGAACAGCGTCTGCAGCGCGACCCGACGCGCCGGGTGACGGCCGGCGCGCGGCGCTCGCTTCACGCGGCGGTGGCCGCGCTGGAGCCGATGGCCTCGACCAAGCGCGACGAGACCGCGCGCTCGGCGACCGTGATGGCCCAGCGCACCATGTTCGCCCGCGCGCGGCCGTGCGTGACGACCGACACGCCGGCGATGCCGAGGAGCGGTGCCGAGACGTACTGGTCGTAGTCGAAGCGGCGGCGGAACTTGCGGATGCCCGGATACGCGAACACGGCGGCGAGCTTTCCGAGGGCTCCACCGAAGATGTCGCCACGGATGCCGATCTGAACGACGTCGAGGGCTCCCTCGAGCCCCTTCGCGAGTACGTTGCCGGTGAAGCCGTCGCAGAGCGCGATGTCGGTGACGCCGCGAAGGACGTCGCGGCCCTCGATGTTCCCGAAGAAGTTCATGTCGCTCGCCGAGAGCATCGCGTGCGCTTCGAGGCGGATCTTGTCGCCCTTCTCGGGCTCCTCGCCAACGTTGATGAGGCCGATCGACGGGCTCTTCGTGCCGTGGACCTTCTCCATGAACCACGTCGCCATCCGCGCGTACTGGACGAGATTCCTCGCGTCGGCGTCCATCGTCGCACCGGCATCGAGCAGACACGTCGCGGGCCGTTCGCCGAGGACCGGCAACATCCCGCACAGCGCTGGGCGGTCGATGCCGCGCACGCGTCCGAGCACGAGCAGCGCCGCAGCCATCGTCGCGCCGGTGCTGCCCGCGGAGACGATCGCGTCGGCCTCGCCCTTCTTCACCAGCTGCGTGGCGACCCCGATCGACGTGTCGGACCGGCGGCGCAGCGCGTTCGCCGGATGCTCGTCCATCGCGATGACCTCCGCGGCGTGATGGATCTCGACGCCGGGGTGCGTGCTGCCGAGCAGCGGACGCAGACGCTCCTCCCGACCGACGAGCACCACGTCCGCCGCGCCGCCGAGGCGCCGATACAGCAGCGCGCCCCGGACGATCTCGTCCGGGGCGTGATCGCCACCCATGGCGTCGACCGCTATGCGCACGGGACTACGCCGCGGTGCGCTTCGCCTTGATCTTGAGGACCTGGCGGCCGCGGAACATGCCGCAATGCGGACACGCTTGATGTGG
>DASYUY010000114.1:0-112878 GCA_036000705.1 Candidatus Limnocylindria bacterium
GAAGCGCATGGGCGGTCCGGAGCGCTACTACCCCGCGCTCGAGCTCTAGCTCCTCGCCGGATCCGGCCCCGCGAGGACCGCCTCGGCGTGTGAAAGGCGCGCGAGCGCGCGGTCGCGTCCGAGGAGCGCGATCGACTCGTAGAGCGGCGGCCCCACGTTCGTCCCTGTCACAGCGAGGCGGACGGCCATGTTCACGTCGCCCTGCTTCCAGCCGAGCTGCGCCGCCGCGCCCTCCAGCGCAGCCTGGATGGCCGGCTTGCTGAACGCGCCGTTCGCCGCGAGCGCGGCGCGGGCACGCGCGATCGCGTCCCTCGTCTCCGGGGCGGTCCGCTTCTTTGGGAGCAAGCGCGTGGGATCCGTCGGGAGATCGTCCGTGAAGAGGAAGCCGAGGAGCTCTTTCGCCTGCGTGAGCGTCTCCATCCGCTCCTTGATGATCGGCAACGCCGCGCGCACCACCGCGCGGTCCCACTCGGAGGGGACGAACGGGTCGAGCCGGTGGAGCAGCTCATCGTCGGAGAGGCGCCGGATCCACACGCCGTTGAACCACTTGAGGCGTTCGGGATCCCACCGTCCGCCGCCCTTCTGCACCTGGTCGATACGCCAGCGCCGCACGAGCTCGTCGATCGTGAAGACCTCGTCCTCGCTGCCGGGCGCCCATCCGACGAGCGCCAGGTAGTTGACGAGTGCCTCGGGGAGATAGCCCCCCTCGCGGAACTCGGCGACCGCGACGACCGCGGCGCCTTCGCGCTTCGACAGCTTCTTTCCGCCTTCTGTCCCGAGCACGCTCGGGAGGTGTCCGTGCGGCGGGACGTCCCAGCCGAAGGCGCGATACACGAGCAGGTGCTTGGGCGTGGAGGGCAGCCACTCGTCGCCGCGCAGGACGTGCGTGATCCCCATCACGTGGTCGTCGATCACGACCGCGAGCTGGTAGGTGGGGAACCCGTCGGACTTGAGGAGGACCTGGTCGTCGATGCTCGCGAGCGGCCACTCGACGTGGCCATGGACGAGGTCGTCGATCCCGATCGTCCCCTCATCCGGGACCTTGAGACGGACGACGTGCGCATCGCGCGTGGCCCGATCCGCCGCCTCCATGGCGTCGATCCGCCGGCAGAAGCGGTCATAGCGCGTGACCGGGTCGCCCCGTGCCCGTTGTGCCGCGCGCACCTGCGCCAGCCGCTCGGGAGAGCAGAAGCAGAAGTACGCGGCCCCCAGCTCGACGAGCCGCCGGGCGTGTTCCTGATACAGCCCCAGGCGTTCCGACTGGACGTAAGGGCCATGCGGCCCACCCTCGCGAGGGCCTTCGTCCCAGTCGATCCCGATCCAGCGCAAGCCGTCGTAGATGCTCGGAAGCGCGCGAGGGTCGAAGCGCGCTTGATCCGTGTCCTCGATGCGCAGGATCAGCGTCCCGTTGTTCTGCCGGGCGAAGAAGAAGTTGTAGAGCGTCGTGCGCACGCTGCCGATGTGCAGCTCGCCCGTCGGCGAGGGCGCGAAACGCACGCGAACGCTCACGGATCCGAGCATATGACCGTGTAGGATCGACCGGTGAGCAGCACGCTGACGCGCCGCGAACGCCGCGAGCAGCAGCGTCGCCAGCGCGGCCGCCGTCCGCAGACGCCCTCACCCAAGCGCGGCGGCCGGCGCATCAGCGGTCTGTGGATCGGGCTCGGCGTCGTCGTCCTCGGCATCGGCGTCGTCTTCGCAGCCCAGGCGCTCGGGGTCATCAAGGCCGGCCCGGCGGGCGTCAACCTGAACGATCCGAAGTTCTCCTCGGCCGAGGTCATCGGCACGAAGTTCCCGGACGAGGGCAACTCGCACGTCAACCCGGGCCAGAAGGTCGGCCACAACCAGAACCCGCCGACGTCCGGCAGCCACTGGCCCGGGCCGCAGGCGCCAGCGTCCTGGGGGATCAAGGACACGCAGCTCCCCAACGAGGTGATCGTCCATAACCTCGAGCATGGCGGGGTCGTCATCTTCTACCGGGGCCTGACCCCGGAGGAGACCGAGAAGCTCAAGGACATCGTCCGCCTGTTGGCCAACACGGGCTACAAGAAGGTGATCCTCGAGCCGTACGCCGACATGTCGGACGCGCGCATCGCGCTCTCAGCGTGGGACTGGGGCCTGAAGCTCGCGGCCTATGACGACGTCAAGGTCGTGCAGTTCGTCAAGCAGCACTACCAGGGACCCGACGCGCCCGAGGCCACCATCCCGTAACCTAGGATCTACCGCGCGGCTAGTCCCCCCAGTATCTCTCTTCGGTCCAGGGGTCCCCGCGGTTGTGGTAGCCGTTGCGCTCCCAGAAACCTGGCTTGTCCGTCGCGCTGAATTCGATGCCGCGGAGCCACTTCGCGCTCTTCCACGCGTACAGCTTGGGGATCACGAGACGAGCCGGATAGCCGTGCTCCGGCGCGAGCGGCGCGCCGTTCGCGCGGAGCGCGATGAGCACGTCGTCGCCTTGCGTCGCCTCGATGGGCACGTTCGCGGTGAAGCCGTACTCGCAGTGCGAGATCACGAACTTCGCGTCGGGCAGCGGCTTCGCGAGCTCGACGATCCTCCGGAACGGGATGCCCTCCCACTTCTGGTCGAGGCGCGACCAGGTGGTGACGCAGTGCATGTCCGCCTGCACCGCGGTCTGGTCGAGCTTCTGGAACTCCTCCCAGTTGAGCTTCACCTCGTTCTCGACGTTGCCGAAGACACGAAAGTCCCACGTCTTCGGATTGAACGGCGGCACCGGGCCGTAGTGCAGCACCGGCCACTTCTCGGTGAGGTACTGGCCGGGCGGGACGCGCGCGGCGGTCTCCGCGGGGAGGTCGGCCTTCTTCGTGAAGAACTTCATGTCGCTCGCTCCATGTGACTCATGCGAGACCCGAGGCGCGCCGCAGCATCTTGAACGTGTAGATGCCCGTGTCGTGACCGTCGCCCCATGACGGCGTGAGACCGTAGCGACCTACCGGGAAGATCTCTTTCAAAGTGGTCTGCTCCTCGGTGAACTTGGTGTTCTCGTTCACCTCGCCCTGGTACGCGCCTTCCCCATGACAGTACGCGCACATACAGGCGCGGCGGAGCGGCTCCCACGCGTACTCGCTCACGTTGCCATCGTCCCAGGTAACGCGCAGCACGCGCGTCTCGGGCACGATCGCCCAATCGGTCGCGCGGTGGAAGACATCGCTCACACGTCCGATGATATGTGCGTGGCGAGCATCGACGACTTCCAAAAGATCGAGATGCGCGTCGGGCGCGTCCTCGCCGTCGAGGACTTTCCGGAAGCGCGCAATCCGAGCTACAAGCTGACGATCGACTTCGGCCCGTTCGGTACGCGTCGATCGTCGGCGGCGGTGCGCCGGTGGTACGAGAAGTCCGACCTCGTCGGCCGGCTCGTCGTCTGTGTCACGAACTTTCCGCCGCGCCGGATCGCGACCTTCCACTCGGAGGTCCTCACGCTCGGCGCCATCGAGGCCGACGGACGTGTGATGCTACTCATGCCGGACGGCGACGCGGAGCTCGGGAGCGCCATCGGCTGAAGTCGCGGCTCGTCGTCTAGCGGAGTGGGTCGCCCAGCGCGAAGACAAATATCGTCCGCGCGTCGCAGTCGAGCGCGCCCTTACCGCCATTGACCATCGACCTGTCCGGCCATGTGCGCTCGATCTCCATTGCGAAGTCAACGCTACCGTGCCAGCCGGGGCTCGCTCCTGCATCGACCCCTACCAGCCGCCAGCGCTCGCCCGAAACACGCCACCTGGCGAAGTAGTCAGGCAATTGGAAGACGCCCGGACCGTACGCCGGTGTTTCGGGCGTGACGAACCACTTGAACGTCGTGGCCCCCCGAGCGGTGCTGAAGAACGTTGCGAGCTGAGCGGAGTCGCCCCGGTTGAACGCATCAATGAATGAGCTCAGTACTGAACGCGCGCACTCGGTGCTTTCGCTGGCCGACCGCTGGACGCGCGTTGCGAGTGGCGACAGGGTCGGAGACGGTGGCGGCAGCGGCGCTGTCGCGGAGGTGCAGCCGGAGAGGAGAAACAACGACAGGGCGAGCATCCGCATGTATGAGTACTACATCCGCCGTGGCGGCCGGTTCCGCGTGAGGCTAGCCGCTCACCAGTCGAAGAAGATCAGCCGGTCGACTGGCCAGAACCGCAGGATGACCTTGCCGATGATGCGGTTGTAGGGCTGCGCGCCGAACGTGCGCGAATCCTGCGAGGAAAGGCGGTTGTCGCCGAGCGCGAAGAACGATCCCTCCGGCACCTTGTAGGGATACTTCACGTCCGGGATCTGCGGCAGCGTCGCGCCGCGCGCCTGCGGGAAGACGCGCAACCGCCCGTTGACGAAGAGGTTCCCGTCGCGCAGCTCCACCGTCTCACCGGCGATCGCGACGATCCGTTTGACGTAGGGGATGCTCGTGTCGATCGTGGGGTTGAACACGACGATGTCGCCGGGCTGTGGCGAGCCGAATCGGTAATCCACCTTGCTGACCAGCACGCGGTCGTTCTGCAGGAGCGTCGTTTCCATGCTGCGCTGACGCACCTCCGTCACCTGAACGACGAAGAGGTTCAGGACGACCGAGATGATGACCGCGAGAGCGAGCGCCTGGATGATCTCCAGGACGGCGCGCCAGGAAAAGGGGGCCTCGTCCATCGGCTCAGCCGTTGGGTAGGCCTCGGGGGTACTCAAGAGAGTCCAGTGTCGCATGGGAATGGGTCCATCGGCTCTGACCAGCGTCCTCCGCCCGTTCCAGCATGGTCTCCATGGACATCATCGTTTTCTGGACGTTCGTGCTGGTCGTGTTCGCCGTGCTCAGCCTGCTGTTCGCTCCGGACAGTCGGGACTTCCGCCGGCCGCAGGACCGGTACGGC
Organism: Candidatus Limnocylindria bacterium; assembly: GCA_036000705.1. Lineage (GTDB taxonomy): Bacteria > Chloroflexota > Limnocylindria > P2-11E > P2-11E > CF-39. The sequence continues at coordinate 4,848 of DASYUY010000114.1, forward strand.
AGTTGGGCGTCGCTCCTGGCGTAGGCCGGGTCGGTCTAGCGTCTACGCGTGACCCGCGCGCGGCTGCGCTTTTCCAGCGGCGATCCGATCGAGATCGACCTCGACCAGGTCGCGGCGTTCGGGCCGGAGATCCGGGGATTCCGCGCATGGCTGGGCGCCGTGGCGGCGTCGGACCAGGGTCACTGGCTGATCCGCTTCGCCGATGAGACCATCCTCGGCTTCCAGCGCAGCGAGGTGAAGCGCATCCGTCTCACGCCCGAGGGCGCAGAGATCACGCTCGGCGATGAGCCGCGGACGCTGACCGTAGCGGAGAAGGATGTCGTGTCGTTCGGTCCCGAGTCCGCCGGCGTGCGCGCCTGGCTCGGGCGTCTCGCGCACGGGACCGGCGAAGCCTGGATCCGCATGCGCGACGGACGCGAGCTGCGCTTTGCGATCGGCGACGGTCCGCACGTGAGCTTCCGCGACCCCGCGGCGCCACCGGCCGGCTAGCCCGTTCGACGGCCGACGCCGCTAACCGTCGGCGGCGATGTGCGCGGCGACCTCGCGGCCGAGGCGCGCGCTGTAGTTCGTCCCACGGTCCTCGGGATAGATCTGCGTCGTGTTCGCGACGTATAGCCCGGGCCGCGGCGACGTGAACGGCAGGATGCGGTGTCGGTTGCCGATCGTGGGCACCGGCTGGGCGGCCTCCTCGCGGAACGACCAGTAGCGGACGGCGTCGTGCTCCTCGAATGCGGGGTTGATCCGCTTCAGTCCGGCGAGGTAGTGACGCAGAAGCTCCTCTTTGCTCATGCGTGTGAGCGGATCGTCGGGCGCGACGTAGTTCGAGACGTACAGATAACGTGCCGGATAACGCTCCGCGGGCACGAGATTGGTGTGCTCAATGAGACCGAGGAATGGCACGCTCCGGTCGGCGATGTTCGTCCAGTACGTCGCGCTGAAGGGGCGGCGCAGCTCGAGGAGAAGCACGACCGCGGTCTTGTAGCTCCACTGGTCGAGACGCGCATCGAACTCGCGCGGCCACGCCGTGAGGCGCCGGGTCACAAACGTCGGCGTCGTGAACAGCACCACCTCCGCTCGCGCCTCGAGAGCGGCTTCGGCCGGCGCGCTGAACGCGGGGCGGCGGAACGCACCGGGCGCGGCGCAGTGCAGGACGTAGCCGCCGTCCTCCGTAACACGCACGACCTCGCGGTCGACCTCGATCGTCCCGCCGAGCTTTCGGACGTCGTCCGCGAGCGCGCGTGCGATGGCCTGGAAGGAGCGGCGCGGGTAACCGAGCTGCTCCTTTGCCGCTCCTGACCCGCGCAGTCGCCGGCGCAGCGTGAGCTTCGACCAGAGCCAGGCCAGTGGGATCCGATCGCTGTCCTTTCCGAACTTGCCGAGCATGAGTGGTGTCCAGACCGCGTCCACGGCGCGCTGCCCGCATGCCGCGCGCAGCCACTCCAGCGCCGGGATGTCATCCATGCGCTCCCAGTCCGTGCGAGACGAGAGACGCAGCACGGCGAGACCGAGACGCATCCGGTCGATCGGCGGCAGCGGTCCGTAACGCAGCAGGTCGACCGGACCGACGAACGGCCAGGTGCGCCCGCGCGACCACATGCCGACCGTCGAGGTGTGCCACTCGAGCTCGCCGGGCAGCAGCTCGTCGTGGAGCGCGATCATGTCGCTGTCGCTCTGGAACAGGTGGTGGTAATAGCGGTCGATCCACACGCCGCCACCGAGGTCGAAAGCGCTCGCCTGTCCAGCGACGTCGGGCCATCGCTCGTACAGCGTCACAGCGTGTCCGCGGCGCGCGAGCTCGCGGCCGGCGACGAGCCCGGCGACGCCCGCGCCGATGATCGCGACCGGTCGTGGCACCGGGGCACAGGATGCGCGAATCTGGTGCGCGATGCGCGTCGGTCCGGTAGCGGTCGCGATCCTCGTCGTGGTCGCCGTCGCGGTGCTGGTGCCGAACCATCCCGCCGGACGCGTCCCCGCGGAGGACGCCGGCGTGTTCTTCTACGCCGCGCAGCGTCTCCTCGAGGGCGGCGTCCCGTATCGAGACGTCTGGGATCACAAGCCGCCGGGCGTCTACCTCGTGAGCGCGGTGGGACTCGCCCTCGCCGGACGCGCGGGCGTTTGGCTCGTGCAGATCGCGGTCCTCCTCGCGGCAGTTCTCATCGGTCACCGTGCGCTCCGGCGCGAGTTCGGTCCGACCGCCGCGCTCGTCGGATCGATCGCCTGGCTCGTCGCCGTGCCGCGGCTGTTCCTCGAGTTCAGTCAGACCCAGTTCGCCGAGTTCTTCGCGCTGCCATTGCAGTTCGGGGCGCTCCTGCTCTTCGCGCGGCCGCTGATGATGCGACGGGCCCTCGCGATCGGCGTGCTCGGTGGACTTGCCCTTCTGCTCAAGCCGACGCTCGTCGCGATCTGGCTCGCGATCGGCCTCGTCATGCTCGCCACGGGACGCGTGGCCGCGCTGCGACCAATCCTCGCCGTCGCGGTCGGCGCGAGCGTGCCGGTCGCCGTGATCACGGCGTGGGCCGTCGCTCGCGGCGCGCTCGCTGACATGGTCGATCAGGCGCTCGTCTACAACAGCGTGTACTCCGCGTACTCGCCGGCCTCCGAGCGTCTGGCGTCGATCGCGGCGGGTCTGCGGCTCACGCTTCCCTCGGGTCTCGCGATCGTCGCGCTCGGCGCCTATCTGTACGCGCTCGCGCGCCGGCGCGCCACGACGCCGCTGCTCGCGATCGCACTCGTCGCCTTTCCCATCGAGCTGGTCTTCGCCAGCCTCGGTCGCGGCTACCACTACTACTTCCTGCCGTGGTTGCCGACGATGGCGGTGCTCGTCGCCTTCGCGGTCAACCAGCTCGAGCATCACGCGCGGCCGCGTGCGGCGGGTCTCGTTCTCGGCGTGGGGGTCGTGTTGATGTGCCTCCAGCCCACGCTGCTGGTCCTGCGTCTGGCGACCAGCACCGACGATGGACGCATCCGCGGCGCCGCGGCGTACGTCGTCGCGAACACGCGGCCCGACGATACGGTGCTCGTCTGGGGATCGAGCACCGAGATCCTCTTCCTTGCCGAGCGGCGCGCGCCGACGCGTTACGTCTACCAGTACGGGCCGCTCGCGACGCGCGGGTATGCGACGGCGGCGCGCGTCGACGAGTTCCTCGCGGATCTGGAGCGTGCGCGACCGGTCCTGATCATCGACGGTTCGGCGGGCGGGTTCGTCACGCCCCCGCTGGATCTGGCCGGCCTGCGCGCGTACGTCTCGCCCGATGCGCAATACGAACCGCTCGCGGAGCTCGAGCGTGTCATCGCTTTCGTGAATGCGAATTACGACCGCGTCGGCATCGAGCCCGCGACGGGCTGGCCCGTTTGGAGGCTGCGCGGACGGTAGCCCGACTATGCTCGTGCGATCGACCGAGCGGACGCCGCGCATCCGTGTCCACTCTGTGGCAGCCGCAGCGATCGCGTCCTGTACACGCATCGTGGGCGGATCGTCGCGTGCCTGGGGTGCGGGCTCGTGCGGCGCGATCCCATCCCGACCACCGACGCGCTCCTCGCGATCTACCGCGCCGATGACTATTTCCAGCTGCGCGGAGATGCTGGCATCGGTTACCGCGACTACGTCGCCGACGCGCCGGTATACCGTCCGTACTTTCGACGCAAGCTCGCGATCCTCCGTCGCTACGCCGCGCCGCCGGGTGCGCTCCTCGAGGTCGGCGCGGGCGCCGGCTTCGCCCTCGAGGCCGCGCGGGACGCCGGCTGGGACGCGCACGGGCTGGAGCTCTCCGCGGCCGCGGTGAGGTGGGCGCGACAGGAGCTCGGTGTCGACATCGCCGTCGGCGGCCTCGACGACGTCGAGGACGAGAAGCGCTGGGATGTCGTCGTCGCCTTCCAGACCATCGAGCACCTGCCCGATGTACGCGACGGGCTCCGCCGCGTCTGGCGCGCGCTGCGGCCAGGCGGCGTGACGTTGCTGACGACACCTGACCACGCCAGCCTGAACCGTCGGCTACTGCGTGGGTTGTGGCCGTCGTACCGGCCTGAGCACCTCGTCTACTTCGACGCGCGGTCGCTTCGGCGTCTTCTCGAGGAGGAGGGGTTCCGCGTCGAGCTCATCGGCCCCGATGACCCGCTCCTCGTTCCGCTGCACCGGGTCGTGGAGCGCGTCGCGCACTACTACCTACGCCGGCGGGTCGAGCCTCCGGCTATGCCTTGGTTCCGCCTGCCGGTACCCCTTGGGGATATGCAGGCGATCGCACGGAAGATCTGATCGGACCCGCAGCACGGACCGCGAGAAAGATGCGGTGCCGCACCTTTAGACGCAGGAGCGCGACCGCGATGCCGATCGAACCGCTCACGCCGAAATGCAACCGGCTCGCGGGATCGTGGCGCCAGAGCGCCGGCCGCTGGCTGATGCGCAGGCGCCGCTTCGCCGCGAGCGCCAGCACCTCGGTGTCGAAGAGAACGCCGCTCTCGCGCGCTTGGCCGAACAGCTCGCGACCGATCGGTCCGCGGTACGCCTTGAGGCCACACTGCGCGTCGGGCACTCCCGCGATCACCAGTACCTGTGCCAACAGCGCGTAGAGCTTTCCCATCGTTTCGCGAGGTCGCGACTGACGCCGCTCCAGACGCGTTCCGGGTAGCGCGCGGGACAAGATGGCGATCTCGGCATCGTCGAGATCGGCCAGGAGCAGCTCGAGCTGCTCGATCGGGGCCGAAAGGTCCGCGTCCGCGAACGCGATGACGTCACCCCTCGTCTCGCGAACGCCCGCGCGCACCGCGGCACCCTTTCCCTGGTTCACCGGGAGCTGAACGAGGCGCAGCGCGGGCCAGCGCGCGGACCATTCGCGCACGAGCTCGGGCGTGCCGTCCGTGCTTCCATCGTCGACGACGATCACCTCGGAGTCACGGTGCGCGAAGCGCGCGAGATGCGCGGCGAGCAGCTCGAGCGACGGCCCCAGGCGCTCACGTTCGTTGTAGGCCGGGATGACGATGGATAGCTGCGTGGGCATGCCGGCATGATAGGAGCGGCTTTTCGGCGCACCGGCCGCAGCCCGGTATCAGACACCCCCCGCCGCTGTCTGCACAATGTCGCATCATCGAACCCGTCGCGGCCCGATGGCGCGAACGAGCACCGATGCTCCTGCTGTCGCTCGTACTGGTACCGATGGCGATCGTCGGTGTGTTCGCGGCGATCACCCCGGAGACGACCGACTTCCTGTGCTTTCGGGCCGGACCACAGCTCCTCCTCGAAGGCCGCGATCCATACGCGCAGGCCGACTGGAACGCGGTCACCGAGGGAGAGTGGGTCGATGCGCTGGGCCGGCTTCGACCGAGCAACTGCTCGGACCGCTTCGCGTATCCGTATCCGCTGACAACGGCGGTGGCGATGCTCCCGCTCGGCGCGCTGCCGCTCGCTGTCGGCGCGGCGCTCTGGGAGATAACGATCTTCGTCAGCGCCGGCATCGGCCTGGTGCTGATCGCACGAGCGGCGGCGCTCGACCGCGCGGCGACGCTGTGGCTCGCGCTCCTCGTGATCTCGGGCGAGATGTTTTACGGGAACGTCCTGAACGCCCAGTTCGGCGGCGTGATGCTTCTCGCACTGGGCCTGTTGGTGGCGCCGCGTCTCGGACCCGCGCGCGGTACGGCCGCGATCGCGCTTGTGGCACTGAAGCCGCACATCCTCACGCCGGTGCCGATCGTCCGACTCCCGTCGATGAGCCGTTCCGCGATCCTCACCGCTCTCGCGTTCGGGATCACCTGGTTCCTCGCGACCCTCGCCGTTCGACCGGGATGGATCGCGGGCTGGGCTGCGGACCTCGCTCACCGCCGTGAGATGTTCAGCGCGTCGGTGTCGCTGTGGACGCTCGAGCGGGCAGTGGCGGTCCCGGGGCTCGCGATCGCGCTGATCGTTGCGGCGCTGGCGGTCCTGGCCCTGACGTGCTGGCGCGCGCGGCCGCTCGCGCCGATCGAGATCACCGCGGTCGCCGCCGTCGCATGGCAGCTCGTCGTGCCCTACGGCCTCAGCTATGACCAGCTCGGCGCGGTCGCGATCGCGGCCGCCGTCGTGGTCCGCGCCGTGGCCGCCCGCCGTGGATCGTGGCCGCTGCTCCTCTCACTGGTCACGGTCGTGACGCTGTTGCCGTGGGTGCTTTTCCTGTTCGCCGGCCCGCGGGCGGGCCAGCTCGAGGTCCTCAATGCGGTCGTGCCGGTCGCGACGTGCCTGCTGCTCGCAGCTGCGATCACACCACGGCGCGGCTGACCGCGGCGGACGGCTCGGGCGCGCGCGCGAAGACGAGGACGAGGATGCCCAGGACGAACAGCAGCAGCAGACCGAGGAGATGGGCGGCGATCGGGACGATGTCGTTCGACTCGCCGACGACCTGAAGAAGGAGCCAGCTCAGAGCGAGCCCGGCCACTAGGCCTGCCCGTAACCCGCGTCGCGGAGCACGCATCGCCAGCTGGAGCGTCGTCGCGAGCGCCGGGAGCGCGGTGACGAGGTAGGTGAACCAGATGAGGCTGAAGGACGCGACGTACGGGGCGAATGCGAGCGCAAGGTGATGGAGGTGCGTCTCGTGGCGGTCGTCGCGGCGCGCGAGGAGGCCGCCGCCGATCGCCGAGGCGAGCGCAGCTGCGGGAAGCGCGGCGGTGGCGATCGCCGAACCCACCAGCGCGGCCAGAGACGCGGGTGAGCCGCTCGCGAGATAGTCCGCGGCCCAGTTACTGGCCCTGATGTCGCCGAGGATGCCGATGTACGCAGGCAGGTCGTGCGGGAACAGGATCCAGGTCAGCAGCAGGCCCGCTGCCCCGGTGATCGCCGTCGTCACAACGAGTCGCGTCCGCCCGCTCGCGAGGTAGAAGAGAACGAGCGTGGCGGGGAGGAGCTTCACGCCGATCGCGATCGCGAGCACGATGCCGGCGAGGACCGGTCGCCGACGGAGCGACCAGGCCACAAGGCACAAGCCCACGGTGACCAGGTTGAGCTGACCGAGCGTGATCTCGAGCGTCGTCGGGAGGAACAGGACGTATCCGGCGGCCGCCCACGGCTGGATATCGCGCGCGAGCGGACGGATGAGGTGCACACCGATGGCGGCGGCGATGCCGACATTGAGGCCGATCGTGATGGCCGTGGCCAGCCAGAAGGGCAGCGGTGCCAGGAGCATGAACGGCAGCGCGGTCGCGGGCGGGTAATGGTATTCACCGAATGGTCCGAACGGCACGACCGGATCTGGTGGATACAGCGGCTCGCCGGCGAGGAGATGCCGACCGGCCAGGACGTACGCCCAGAGGTCGGTGCCGTAGGGCTGCTTCGTGAGGAAGATCTGCAGCGCGGAGAGCGCGGCGAGGACGAATATCGCCGAGCCGATGGCCCAGACCCATCGCGGTCGCTCCGCCGCCCCGCTTCGCATCTACGCGGGTAGCCTTCCCCAGACGATGCGCGATACACCGATGATCGCGAGCGTGACCGCTGTCGACCACGCGATCGCGGAGACGAGTGGCGCGTCGAAGTCGGTTCCCGACTGCGCCGCGTGGAAAAAGATCGCGACGAACGCGATGTAGCTGGTCCGGTGGATCCAGGTCCAGAGCGTGTTGTTCATGCGGCGCTTCAGCCAGCTCGTGATCGTGACGACCATGATGATGTCGAACGCGATCGTCCCGAGCCCGATCGGGAGGAAGTACGGCTGGTACGGATTCACGAACGGCACCACGACGTCGATCGGGCGGATCTGCGCGGTCTTGTCGAGCAGCAGCGAGATGATGTGCGCGAACACGAGTGGGAGCCACAGCGGCGTCGTGAAGTCGTGCAGCCTGCGGATCGCCCGGTTCGACGCGAGGAAATCGAGCACCGAGGTCCGCAGCGCCTCGCCGGAGAGTACCGAGAGCGAGAGGACCGCGAACGCGGTGAGACCGGTGATCCGCGCGAGGAACCAGAAGGTCAGGTCGTTCACGGGGACAAGGCTAGAGGAGGGCCGCGATCCTGTTGTTAGAAGCCGATCAACTGGCGTGCGTGATCGTGAGCTTCGGCAGTGCGGTCGCGCGCACACCCGCCTGCAGCGTGATCTGCGGCACCGGCGTCGGCCGGAGCGTCGGGGCACGCGTCGGCGACGGCGTCGGTCCGGCCGCCGTGGCGCGCGCGGTCTGCGGCGCTGTGGTGGGCGGCGGTGGAGTGGTCGGCGTGACCGTCCGGAACGGCAGGGTCGGCACCGATGTCGGCGCCGGCTCAGGCGGCGGCGCGGGCCGCTCCGCGACGGGTGGTTGCAGCGGGGCGCTCGGATTCTTCGGGTGCGCGAGCGCGTAGCTGGTGGAGCCGAGCAGCGACAGCGCCGTGATCCCCGAGGCGAGGACGCGCAGCGCCCAGGGCGGCATTAGGCGGTGCGGACCGCGGCGACGCGCTCGAACTGTTTGCCAAGCACTTCCTTGGCGTCGACCCTCAGGTGCGACTCGAGGATCTCCTGGTACACCTGGCGGAAGTCCACCGTGTACTTGAGGCTACCGCCGCGGTCGAGCGCGGTCAGGCTCGGCGCCTCGCCATAGAAGCCGCCCTTGACGGTGTCGCCGATCAAGAACATCGGTGCCGCGGCGCCGTGGTCGGTGCCTCCGTTCGCGGTCTCCGCCGCGCGGCGTCCGAACTCGGACCATGTTGCGATGAGGACGCGATCCGCCATCCCGTACGCGGTGAGGTCGGCGTGGAACGCGGCGATCGCGCCGTCGACGTAGCCCATGAGGCTGTCGAGACGCGCCATCTGCTGGTCGTGCGTGTCGAAGCCGCCGAGCGTGACGTGCAGGATCTTCGCCCCGACGCCGCTGATGATCAGCTGCGCCGCGAGCTGGAGCGCCTGAGCCAGCTGGTTGCGGGACGAGTACACCAGGTTGACGTTGTCGTTGTACGCGGCGCGTGGCGTGTACTTCTCCCGCGCGAGGCGTAGGCGCGCAATCGTGTCGCGCGCGCTGAACACCGACGTGTCGAAGAGCGCGCCGTAGATGCCAGGTGTGCCGTTGTAGATGACGCCCATCGCGCGCTCGGCGTCCGCCCCGTTGAATTTGAAGCTGTTCTGGCCATTGATGACGGACAGCGTCGCGTCGAGGTCACGCAGCGCGCCGGGGATCTCCGACGAGCCGCAAGCGCAGCCGATCAGCGGGTGGCCGGCGGAGTCGTAGTTCGCGGCGATCGTCTTTCCCAGCCACCCGTCCTGCTGGCGGCGCATCGGGTCACCGGTCTCCCAGATGCGGATCGAGTCGAAGTGCGAGTAGTTCGGCTGCGGGTACCCGACGCCGTGGACGACCGCGACCTTGCCCTGATCCCAGAGCGCCTTGACGCCGCGCATCGATCGGTTCAGGCCGAAGTTCTGGTCGAGCGGGAGCGCGGTGTTGGCCGCCTGTGAGAGCTGCGGTCGTAGGGTTCGCAGCCTCGGGTCCTGCAGCGGGATGACGGTCTGGAGGCCGTCCGCGCCACCGGCCAGCTGGATCATCACCAGGACGCGGTCGTTCATGACGCCGTCTCGCTTCCCGCCGTACACGGCTCGCGCGAAGACATCGGGCACCGCGGCGTATCCCGCGGCGAGACCGGCCGCGCCGGCGCCGAAGACGAAGCCGTTCTTCAGGAAGTCGCGACGCGAAAGTCGTGAGAGATCGCTGGCGCCCATTACGCGCACCTCATTTCAGCTGGAACTCCGGCGACGCGAGGACCGCGAACCAGCGCGACTTGTCGTCGCGCGGGAGGTTGAGCTCGTTGACGGTGCCCTGCGCCAGCACGCTGTCCAGATGACGCTCGTGGGCACGGGCCGCGGACGGGGCGGTGCGCAGCGTCGCGAGCAATGCGGTGACGAAGTTCGCGCGCTGCAGCATGGTGTTCGACGAGATCCACGTCGCGCCGTCGCCCCAGCCGGCAACGCTCGGCGGGTCGAACACGTTCTGCCCGAGCGCGGGGCCGTACTGGCGGATCGTCCCGCTGATGTTCGTCGCGCCGACGGCCTTGGCCGCGGACACCATGAAGTCGGTGGGCGACTTGATGAGGGAACGGTAGGTCTCGGGAGCGACGAACTCCGGGCTCGTGAAGATGTCGCGCAGCAGCACCTTCGTGTCATAGCGCGCGCGGCGGAACCGGTCGGCGAGCCGCGCGACATACGCATCCGACGGGCTCGGCGTGACGAACGAGGTCACGAGCTGCCGCACGATGTAGGGGGCGGTCGCGTCGTGAGCGAGGATCGTGTCGATCACGCTCTCGGTGTTGAACGTCCCGGTCTTGCCCAGGAACGTGACCGCGCCCGTGAACGCCCGGCGCGTGTCGAAGATGCCTGTCTGCGCGGCGGGCTCCGTGCGCATCGGCAGGCGCCAACCCGCCAGCGCCTTGGCCGCGGCCTTCACGTCGTCCTCCGTGTAGCTGCCGACGCCCATCGTGAACAGCTCGAGCAGCTCGCGCGCGTAGTTCTCGTTCGGCGCGCGGCCGGTGCTCGCCGCGAGGTCGAGGTAGCGCAGCATCGCGAGGTCCGGCGTGACCTTCAGCAACATGGACTTGAGATCGCCGAGCGCCATCCGCCGCCAGGTGAGGTTCTGCCAGTACATGGCGGGCGAGTTCGTCCCGACCTTGCGGTAATCGCTGGTGAAGTGTCCGTGCCAGAAGAGCGTCATGCGCTCCGTGAACGGCGTCGGGCTCTTCGTCATCCAGTCGAGCCACCACCCCTGCAGGTCGCCGATGTTGATGGACGTCGCGTTCGTCATCACCGGCGGCGCGCTCGGGCTCGCGCTAGGCGCGACCGCCATGGTCGACGCTGGCGTCGCGCTCTGCTTCGCGGTCGGCGTCGCGCTGGGCTTCGCCGACGTGCTGGCGCCGGGCGTCGCCGACGCGCTGGCGCTCGGCCGCGCTGCCGCGGACGGGCGCGGCGCCGCCGGCGCGGGGAACACGGGCGGCTCGACGAACGGCGTGTCGATAAGGCGATCGACCGTACGCGCGAAGCCTTCCGACAGCGCGCGATCGATCTCCGCATCGGTCGCGCCGAATGTCGCGCGTCGAAGGAGGTGCGTGACCTTCGCGCTGTCCTTCGCGAGCGGCGAGATCCAGTCCACGTCGCCCGCGAGCTTCGGTGCGGCGATGCCGGTGATCGGCGGCTGCGGCGCGACGGCGGGGCGGACGTTCAGTGGCGGAAGCGGCGTGGGCTTCGGCTGCGGCACGACGGAGGGATCGAGGTCCTGCGCGCCGAAGAACGAGTCGTCGGCCACGCCAGGCGTCACGTCGTAGTCGTCCATCGGGTCGGACATGCCGGCCGCCGTGGCCAGATCCGTCCCGTCCATGACCGAGGTGAGCGAAGCGGAGACATCGAGGTTGCGCAGCCCGAGGATCCTGGCGCCCGCGACACCCGCACCGGCGGCGAGCGCGGTCACCAGCACCTTGCGTCGTGTCGGCCCAGCGGGGGCCGCCTTCTTCCCGTGCGCGCCCATTCCCTAGGCCGCCAGAACGAACGCTCTCGGGCGACGGTACGCTCGCGCCGCTGTGTCAACACCGTCGCTATGGCGGCACGCGGATTTCCTGAAGCTCTGGACGGGTCAGACCGTATCCCGGCTCGGGTCCGTCGTGACGCGCACGGCGCTTCCGCTCGTTGCGCTCCTCGTGCTCGGCGCCGGACCGCGTGAGCTGGCCTACCTGGTCATCTCGGCCAGCGCCGGAGTACTCGTGGTCGGACTCGCTGCGGGCGCGTGGGTCGATCGACTGCGGCGCCGTCCCATCCTCGTTTGGACCGACGTCATCCGCGCGGCGCTGCTGTTCTGGATCCCGATCGCCTATGCGATCGGCGCGCTCAGGATCGAGCAGCTGTACGCGGTCGCCTTCGTCGAAGCCTGCCTCGCATCGCTGTTCAACTCGGCGTACCCCGCCTACGTGCCATCACTCATCGGCATGGACCGTGTCATCGAAGGCAACAGCAAGCTTGCGACGAGCTCATCGATCGCCGAGATCGGCGGGCCGGGGCTCGCGGGAACGCTCGTGCAGATCGCCGGCGCGCCGTTCGCGATCCTCGTGGATGCCTTCTCATTCGTGGTCTCGGCGGTGTCGCTCGCGCTGATCCGCAGTCCCGAGCCGCTGCGACCTACTCGCGATACGACGACACGGATCGCGCGCGAGATCGTCGAGGGTCTCCAGGCGGTTCGGCAGCACGCCGTCGTATTCCCTCTCGCGCTGCGATCGATCTTCGGGCACGTCTTCGGATCGTTCTACGGCGTCCTGTATTCCCTCTACCTCCTTCAGGATCTGCACCTCGATCCCTTCCTTCTCGGCATCGTTATCTCGGCCGGCGGCGTCGGTTCGCTCGTCGGGTCGGTCTTCGCCTCGCGCGCGATCGGTGCGCTCGGTATCGGTCCCGCGATCATCTGGATGGCGCTCGCGTCGTCCGCGCTCGGCGTGCTCACGCCTCTGGCTCAAGGTCCCGTCGCGATCGCGACGCTCATGGTGTTCCTGCCGCAGCTCATCGGCGACGGACTGCAGACGATCGAGGGCGTGGCCGAGATCTCGCTCGTGCAGGGACTCATCCCCGACCGGATCCTCGGTCGCGCGAATGCGACGCTCGAGGTCGTTTCGCACGGTATCGGCTTTCCGATCGGAGCCCTCGTCGCGGCCGCCATCGCCGAAGGGATCGGCGTACGCGGCGCCATCGCCGTCGGATGGGCCGGCATGGCCGCGTCGATCCTGTTCCTCGTAGCGTCCCCGCTGCCGCGCGTCAGGAGCGCGGCGCAGTGGCGCGGTGAGGCGCAGCCGGTCTAGGCGCGCGCCCGAAGCAGCTCCGGAAAGTACGCCGACGCCTGCATCGTGAAGAGCTCCGCGTAGCGGCCGTCGAGCTGCATCAGCTCGTCGTGGGTCCCGTGCTCGACGATCTGTCCCTCATGCAGCACGTAGATCCGATCAGCGGATCGGACGCTTGAGAAACGGTGCGAGATGAGGAGCACCGACCGGCCGGCGAACAGGTCGCGGATGCGCGTGAAGAGGTCGTGCTCCGCGCGCGCATCGAGCGCGGCGGTCGGCTCGTCAAGGACGACCAACGGCGCGTCGCGGAAGAAGGCGCGCGCGAGCGCGATACGCTGCCACTGCCCGATCGAGATCTCCTTACCGCCCATGAAGACCGGGCCGAGGATCGTGTCGTACCGATCGGTCCACTCGTTGATGAACGATGTCGCGCCGGCGCGCTCGGCGGCTCGAATGATCGCGTCCGCATCGCCGACATGCTCGACGCGTCCCAGGCCGATGTTCTCCCGCGCGGTGAGCATGAAGCGCGCGAAGTCCTGGAACAGCACGGCGACGCGGTCGAAGATCCAGCCGGGCTCGCGTGTCGACGCGTCGACCCCGTCCCAGAGGACGTGGCCGGCATCGGGCGGGTAGAGCCCGCACAGCACCTTCGCGAGCGTCGTCTTCCCCGAGCCGTTCTCGCCGACGAGCGCGATGACCTCGCCTTTACGTATCTCGAGCGACACGTCCGAAAGAGCGGCGCGCGCCGGCGCCGGATCCTTCGGGCTGGTGCGCGGATAGGTGAAGGTCACGTGCTCCAGCTCGATCCGGTCGAACGGCGTGGCCAAGCCCGGCATCGCCAACTGCTGAGCTGGCGCGAGCGCCGAGAACTCCTCCCAGTCCTCGAGGAAGAGGCTCGCTTCGTATAGCTGGGACATGTTCTGCACGATGCCGTTGAGCTGGCCGTTCAGCTGCTGGCTCGCCACGACCGCGGCGCCCGCCTCCGCGACTCCGATGTGGTGGTCGATCACGAGGTACGCGAGCGCGCCGTAGGTCAACGCGGTCACCGCCGCGGACGCGCCATTGCTGAGCGCCTGATAACGCGCGCGCTTGCTCAGGTTCTTGCGCAGCTCCTCAAGGCGCTCGTTCGACAGGCGCTCGTACAGCGCGCGGAGATACGCCGCGAGCCCGAAGGCCCGGATCTCCTTCGCGTATTCGCGCTGCGTAAAGAGGTTGAACACGTAGTTGCGCTTGCGCTCCTTGGGCGTCATCGACCGGAAGAAGCGGTACATCGTCCGGCTCGTCGCCATGCTCGCGAGCCACATCGGCACGAACCCGATGACCGCGATGACCAAGAGGATCGGCTGCAGCACGTAGAGCGCCGCGGCGACGCCGACGATCAGGGCGACACCCCGAACGAGGCCGATCGCGGAGCCGGTCACGCCCATCATCCGGCCCATCGCGTTCATGGCTCGCCGGAGCAGGTCTTGGAACTCCGGGGTTTCGAAACGCTTCAGGTCGATCGCGATGATCCGGTCGAGCAGCACCGAGTTCGTGTGGCGCTCGACGATCGCGGAGAGCAGCGACTGCTGCTGGCCCTGCACAAGGTTGGCGGCGCTCCCGAGAAGAGACAGGCCGATCGTCGCGCCGAGCAGCTGACCGACACGCCCAACGTCTCCGCCCGTGCCCGTGGCGAGGACGGCGGCGATGAGATCGCGCGTGATCACGAGCTGCGCGCCGACGATGAGCGCGCTCACCGCCTGCGGCGCGAGACTCACCACGAAACGTCGCGGCGCCGCCTCCCACACGAGGCGGAATGAGGACGCGAGAACGCGCGGCACGCGCTTCAGCTGACGTCGTTCGGCCGGCGGTTCGCTCGGTCCGTCCTTGAAGAAGATCATTTCGAGAGGTTAACGCGCTCGGACTATTGCGACGTGACCTTCATCTCGTTCGGAACGACATGGATCCAGGGCTGGCCGGGCGAAAGAAGGATCTGCTCGCCGGCGGCGTTCTTGAACACGAACGGCGACATGTCGTCCTTGCGCGACCACGTGCCGTCCTGCCGGAGACCGTCACGGAACACGATGGCCAGCCCGTTACCGGTCATACGCATGTCGTTCGAGAACGCGCCGGCGGCGTCGACGATGTCCTGCACTTCCCAGATCTCGGTCTGGATGATCACGACGTCCGTCGCCGCGACCGGCTTGCTGGTGACGGCATCGACATCGCGGACGGCACGGCCGGCGGAGTTCTGGAAGCGTGCGTACGTCTTGGTCGCCGCGTCGTACTGGTAGCTCACCGCCGACGTGTCGGCGCGATACGGGATGGTGATGTCCGTCGCCGGTGCGGCCCCGCTCATACCCGCGAGCGTCGGGGGGTGATCCTGCGAGACCAGGAAGCCCCACCTGGGGATGTCGTTCGCCGTCTCGGCGCCCAGCTTTTTCAGGTTGTCGCGCTGGTTCGCGGCGCTCGTGAACAGGTTGTAGGGCGCGGCGCGGAAGGTGACCCGATAGTAACCCTGCGCGTGATCGGCGGAGAGCTCGACGTACTTGCCCTGCTCGGCATCCTTGCTGATGAGCGACCAGGCGTAGGCGGACGTCCCCGAGTACACCAGCGCGCCGCGCACCATCGGGGTGAGCGTGCGGTCGACCAGCCGCGCCGAGCGCACGCTGCCGATCGTCGCCGGGTCCTGCGCCTGGAACACCGCCGCGAGCCTCGTGACCCCGCCCTCGACGATGATCTCGAAGACCATGTCCGCCTGCGTGATGCCGTAATGCGGCCGCGCGCCGGGCGCGTTGTCGATCTTGATGACGAGCGGCTTGCGGTTCGTTGCCGCGCCGTTGCCCGCGGGCAGGCCGCTGAGCGGCCAGCACTCCTCGCACGGGGCGGAGGGATCGAGCGTGGCCTTTGGTGTCGGACTCGACCGCGCCGCGGGCGAGGCGGACGGCGAGAAGTCGAGCGTCTTCGTGCCGCCGCAGGCGGCGACGAGAAGGGTGGTCGCGAGGAGAAAAGTGAGGGAGCGCATGCAGGAGCGAGCGACGTGCATTCACGACGACTCTAAATGAGCGCCGAGCACGCGTCATGCAGGACCGGCGGCGGGAGGTGTGGCATGCCGCAGAAAGTTTGGAGCGAGAAACGCGAGCGCCAGTACGAGCACATCAAGGAGAACGAGCAAGAGCGCGGTCGCTCGGAGGGGACCGCCGAGCGCATCGCCGCGGCGACGGTCAACCGCACGAGGACGGCAAAGGGGGAGACGAAGGACCCCAAGTCGGCGCGCGAGCGAAACGCCGCGCAGGGCGCTGCTTCCGCGGCGAGCCGCCGGGCCGGGAAGCGCTGAGGGCAACAGGCGTCGTGCCGACCGGTCGCGGTCGGCACGGCTGCTCGCGATTCCCTGGCTTGGATCTAACGGTTCGGGATGTCGATGAAGGGGGTCGCGCCACTCCCCGTCACTTGCGGCATCTTGCCGTCCCACTTGTCGACCGCGAGGAACTGGACATAGATGTCGCTGAGGGTCTTCTGCTGCAACGACTGAGCTTCAGCCGCCGCCTTCGCGCGGGTCAAGACCGCTGAGGCGTCGCCCTGCGCGGTGATCACTTTCGTGTCGGCCTCTACTTTTGCACGCTGCTGCTCGTTCAGTGACTGCTGCACGCGCTGCGCGGCGACCTGCTTGGCCTCGATCGCGTCATTGAACGACTTGGCGAACTCGAAGCTCACGATGTTCAGCTCGTCGACGAGGACGTTGAAGGTCCCGAGGCGCTCGCGAAGGAATTCGCGGGCCCGTTGCTTCACGATCTCACGCTGGGTGATGAGCTCTTCGGCTGTGAACTGCGCCGTCGTGAACTTGAAAGCCTCCTGGATCGCTGGATCGACGATCCGCGTCTTGTACTGGGGGCCGAGCTGCTGATAGACGGCGGCGGCCTGTTTGGCGTTGAGGTGATAGTTCAGTGCGATCGTTGACTTGACCTCCTGTAGGTCGCGCGACGCGGCGGCTGCGTCGACCTGCTCCTTCTGTGTTCGGACATCGGCGATCCACACGCTCTCGGCGAACGGGATCTTGTAGTTGAGTCCCTGTTCGAAGATCGTGCCCGTGACCGCGCCAAAGCGCGTCACGACGCCGACGTGACCGGCATCAACGATGACCGCGGTGTTGGCTATGGCGGCCAGCGCGATGCCCGCGATGGGGATCGCGTAGATCGCCAGAGGTATCTGCTTCTTGCCACTGGCGGTCAGTGCGACGTTGGTGATCCACAGCGCAGCGAGAACGAGGACAGGAACCGCTAGCGAAATGGTCTCGAGCATCCCCAACTCTCCCAGAACCCGACGGTTGACCTCGGGTCCGGCCGCCGCTTGCGCAACGGCCCTCCAGGGCTTCCCCGGCGGCTCGACCTTACACCGGACAAGGGAGCGGACCTACCATCTCGGAGGAGCGTTGATGGGCGTATGAGTTACGCGGGGGGGCCGGAGCAAGCCGACCACGCCGACCTGAGCAGTCATGTCGTCGTACCGGGTCCGGCGCGCTCTTCGTTTTGGGCGTCGCCGCTGGGGATCTTCGTGGGCGTGTTCGTGCTCGTGATGCTCACCTTCGGGTCATCGGTCGCGCTGCTTACTCGGGTCGCTACGCTCGAGACGCCCGCTGACGAGGTGGCGCCCACGACCGCGCCGACCCGAGCCGCGACTCCTGCCCCGACCGCGGTCCGCGTGACAGCTGGCGCCGCGACCGCGGAGCGCCTCGACACCGGCGGGTATCGCGTCACGTTCACCTGGACGCTGGACGGAGCGCGAGAGGGTGACAGCGCGCTGCTGCGGTTCTCGATCGGGAGCCGCGTGCTCTCGGAGCAGCGCGGTGCCCTCGACGCGAACACGTTCTCCTCGTCGACCGGCAGATTCACGGTGTCGACGTCGCAAGAATGCTCGGCGGACGGCTGGAGCGCGGAGATCGTATCGATCCGGAATCTGACGCCGATCGGTGAGCCGGCATCGCGTGCGCCGGGCGTGACCTGTCGCTAGACGGATATCGCTTTCTGAGGCGGCAACCTGTATGCTGATGTAAGAAAATCACTCGGGTCCTTCAAGAAACAGCCGGCGGATCGCGTCGGTCACAGCGAGCCGAGTCACATTTCGGCTCGCTTTTTTGTTGCCCCGCAAAGGAAATCAGTTGATCTCGCTTGCCCCCGATCTCGACCGTGCTGTGAAGCAGCTCGGCTGGACCACCCTCACGCCCGTTCAGGAGCTCGCGATCCCGCCGCTCCGCGCGGGCCGCGATCTCTTCGCTCAGGCGCAGACCGGCACCGGCAAGACCGGCGCCTTCGCGCTGCCGATCCTCGAGCGCGTCGAGGGACGCGCAGGCGCGCCCTTCACCCTCGTCGTCGTGCCGACGCGCGAGCTTGGCCAACAGGTCGCGCGGGAGTTCGAGGTGCTCGGTCGCTTCCGTCACGCGCGTGTCGTCGCTCTGTATGGGGGCGTCGGCTACCGCGCGCAGGAAGACGCGCTTCGGCGCGGTGCGCACGTCGTGGTCGGAACGCCGGGACGTCTCCTCGATCTCGTCTCCCGCCGCACGCTCGACCTGTCACGGATCCGCGTGCTCGTTCTCGATGAAGCGGACCGCCTCCTCGATCTGGGTTTCGCCCCGGACATCGCGCGCATCGTCGCGCTCCTGAGGGGGCCGCGGCAGACCGCGCTGTTCTCCGCGACGCTCACGAACGCGGTTCGGGCCGTCGCGCGCCGCTACACGAAGGATCCGGTCAGCGTGACCATCAAGCCCGACGAGCCGACTGTCGCGGCGATCGATCAGGCGTGGATCCAAGTGCGCGAGTCCGAAAAGGTCGCCGCGCTCCACGAGATCCTGCGCCGCGAGGACGTCGTCCGAACGCTGGTGTTCCGGCGCACGAAGCACGGCGCCGACAAGCTCGTCAAGGCACTGGCGAATCTCGGCAGCCCGGCGCGCGCTCTCCACGGGAACGTCGGCCAGCACGAGCGCGAGCGCGTGCTCGAAGGATTCCGCAGCGGCCGCATCCCGACACTCGTCGCGACCAACCTCGCGGCGCGCGGCATCCACGTGGACGACATCGGCCACGTCGTGAACTTCGACTTCCCGGAGGACGCGCAAACGTTCGTGCACCGCACCGGTCGCACCGGCCGCGCGGGTCGGCGTGGCGTCGCCTTCACGTTCGTGAACGAGACGCAGCACGCCGCCTTCGCGGATCTCAGGCGGCGCGCGAAGGTGCCATTCCGCCAGGAGCGCCTCGGGACGCGCGCGAGGGCCAGCATCCCGGCATAGACCTCTGGGACGCGTGGCATGATTCGGTGGTGAGGCGCGCGGTCATCTACGCGGCGATGATCGCGATCATCCTCGCCGGCGCCGTCCTCGCTAGTCTGGCCCTTCGCGATCGCGATGGAGTCGGTACATCGTCGCCCACCCCGAGCGCGAGCGCGGCCGCCACCACGACGGCCGCGTCTACGGCCCCAGCGGCGACGGTGGGCGGGTCGCCGACGGCCGCACAGTCGCTGGTGAACGACCGCTTCGGCTTCGTCGTACAAAACAGAGGGGCCACCGTGCGGAGCGAGACGAGCGAGGCCGCGGTCAGCTCATTCGCGCCGAAGGACAGGTCCTTCGTGTCGCTGTCGCGAATGGTCTCGCCCGACGGACGCCTGGTCGCCTACTGGGATCCCGTCGATAGCGGCGCCGTGCTGCGCGTCCGTTCCGTCAGCGGCGGGGACGCGCGCGCGGTGCTGACCGGTCGGCCGGAGATGAGCGGTAACGCGTTCTCGTGGTCATTCGATAGCGCGGGCCTGGTCGCCGCGCTGGACAACAACTGCTTTGAGGTCTGCGGCGGCGCGCAGGTGTCCGAGCTCTGGACCGTCGAAGTTGCGAGCGGCGCGACCGAGAAGATCGCGACCGGCAGCATTTGGCTGCCCGTCGCGTGGGACCGCACCGCGAAGCTCGTCGCCGCGGGCGTCACCGGTCCGGGCGGTTACGTGACCGGATATGACGTTGTGGACCTGAGCCGGCAGCCGTATGCGGTCCGCTCGACCCCATTCCAGCCCGCGCTTCTTGGGCGTCTCAAGGCTTCCGACGACGCGCGCTACGCGTTCGTGAGCGTCGCCCTTGAAGGCGGACCAAGCTCTCTCGTGTGGTGGCCGATCGCGCATCCGGAGACACGCTCGAGCGTCGCGTTCGACGGCTACAGCGCCGAGTGGCGTCCGGGTACGAGCGAGATCTGGTGGGTCGGCGGGCTGGAGCCCGCGGGCTGCCGGATCGAGCTGTGCTCCGGTACACAGCTGTCCTCGATCAACGTCGCGACCGGCGCGCGGGCTGTGGTGCGGGGACGCTTCGGGTCGCTGCTCGAGGGCTTCCGGGTCGACGGAACTGCCGTGATCATCGCCGCCTCGGGATCGGTCCGGACCGAGCTAACGCTGATCGAGATCGCGACCGGTCGCACAGCCGCCGTGAGCATCGGTGGTTCCCTCGCGGGCGCGGTGCGACTGCGCTGAACGCGCCAGACAGCGACATCGCCCGACTCTCGTAGAACAGACGTTCTAATATGGCTCGTGGCCCCGACTCGCCCTCAGCGCGCTTACAACGTTCTGTATTTACCGGCGCAATCGGGCAGCTGAAATCGACCGTGTGATGCGACGACAGCGAGCGACGCTCGAATGGTTGCGTGATCTGCGTCGGGTGCCTTGCCTGGATTGCGGAGTGGTGTTTCCGCCGCACGTTATGGACTTTGATCACCGCGACCCGACCCAGAAATCCTTCAGCCTAGCCGCCGAGAAAGTCTTGCTGAAGAACCGCGGGCTGCTGGAAGCGGAGGTCGCCAAGTGCGACGTCGTCCCCGCGACACCGTCGATGCAGCGCAGGCGCGAACAGCGGCATCGGCGTCGTCGAGAGCAGATGGACGTACTGATCCGCCTTCGCCAGTTGCCGTGCGCCGATTGCGGTGGCACGTTTCCTGTGTGCGCGATGGAATTCGACCACCGGGACGGCGCTCAGAAGATTGGATTCGTGTCGCAAATGGCCGGTCGCGTCGCCATTCGGGCGCTGCTCGAAGAGGTCGCGAAGTGCGATATCGTTTGTACGAACTGTCACCGCGATCGCAGTTATCGGCGGCGGTTCGCGAACGCGGGAGTAGCTCAGTTGGAAGAGCATGAGTTTTCCAAACTCAGGGTCGCGGGTTCGAGCCCCGTCTCCCGCTCAGCGGCGCAATTGCCGCTCATCGAGGAATCGCGCACACCGTACCGCGCCGCTGCGTAGCTTCGCGACCTAGACTCCAAACTCGTGACGATCCCCGCGTCCGCCGTCGATGTTGCGTTTCCAACCATCAGCAGGATCCAAAACAAGATTCTTCGACTGCTTGTCACCGACGTCTGGCGCTACGTCTCCGAGCGAAACCCGGCGTGGACCGAGATCGAGCGCATCCCGCTCCATCCGACGATGCCGATCGCGAAGCACGGCAACCTCGTGAAGCACGTCGTCGCGATGGTCCGCATCAGCGAAGCGCTCGTTCCCATTTACCGCGAGCTCTGGCAGCAGGACCTCGACCTCGACATGTTCCGCGCGGCCTCGTACGTCCACGACGCGGCGAAGGTCATCGAGTTCAGTGAGAAGGACGGCGCCCTCACCGCGATAACGGGATACAACCACGCGATCGAAGCCGGACGCATCGTGCGCGAGCTCGGCGGACCCGAGCCCCTCGCGCACATGGTCGAGGCGCACTCGTTCGCGGGCGCGCTCGTCGTGCCGCGCACACGCGATGCGCAGCTCTTCCTGATGCTCGACCCGATGTGCCTCAACGTCTTTCCCGAGCAGGGCGCGGGTGTCGTCGAGCGGCACCTCAAGGCCAACGGCTGGGACGATCCAGATACGCTGGGGCGCTACCGCACCCCGCGCTAGGTCACCCGCCACCGCGCCGGAGAACCGTCGACCTCGCGCACGCGACCGTTCCGCTCGAGATAGCGCAGATGCGCGAGCGTCTCCGCCAGCGCGAAGCGCTCCTCGTGCGCCGACCTCAGCACCGGAAAGAGCCTGCGCGCGATCGTGTACGCATCACGCTCCGCCGTGCCGACCGCGGCGATGGTCGCCTCGAGCCGCGCCGCGTGATGCGCGAGCAGCTCGTCGACCCGACCGGCCAGGTCATCGAACGGATCGCCGTGCGCCGGCAGCACGCGCTTCACCGGAAGGTCACGCACGCGCGCGAGGGCGCCGAGGAAATCACCGAGCGGATCGTCGCGCGATGACGGATAGAGCCCGATGTTCGACGTGATCCGCGGGAGCACGTGATCGCCGGCGAAGAGGAGGCCGTCACGCTCCTCGATCAGCACGGCGTGGTAGTCGGTGTGCCCCGGAGTCCAACGCAGCCGCGTCGCGCGGCCGCCGAGATCGAGGGCGTCGCCATCGTCGACGCCGGCGACGTGGTCGAGATCGTCGACCCGGTCGGCCATCGCGATCCAGGCTTGGCGCATCCCCTCATCGATGTCGCGTGGCATGCCGTGGCGCACGAACCAGTCGTAGGTCGCGTCGATCGCCTCGTGACCCTTCGACCAGATGCGCTGCGCGGCGCCGATCTCGGGCGTATGCATGAGCACCTCGGCGCCGGCGCGCTCCAACGTGCCGGCCATGCCGATGTGGTCCGGATGCAGGTGCGTGACGAACACGCGCTTCAGATCTTCGATGCCGATCCCCGCGTCGGCGAGGCCTGCCCGGAGTGCCTGCTCGGCGTCGGCGGTGTGGAGGCCGGCGTCGACGAGGCTCCAACCGCGCGCTCCCTCGACCAAGTAGGCGTTGACGATCGAAAGACCGCGGATGGGGAGGGGGATGGGGATGCGCCGGACGCCCGGCGCGACGAGCTCGGTCAGCGTATGAGGGGACCGCGAGAGGTCACGCTCGGTACAATGGAAGCCTCCGGCCCGTTCGTCTAGCGGCCTAGGATGCAGCCCTCTCAAGGCTGAGATCACCGGTTCGAATCCGGTACGGGCTACTCGTTGTGCGCTGCGAAAGCGATCGACCAGCACCGCAGGCGCGAGCGCAGCGAGCGCCCTGTGCAGACATAGAGACAGCACCAACGTTCGACTGGCGGATCCGACTGGTCTTCACGACCTCTCCACAATCTACGGCTAGCGTGGCGACTGCTGGCTTCCAAATAGATCCGGCCGGAGGTCGGGGAAGAGAGATGCGATCCAGCATCGCTTCGGACGGGACCGGACGATGAAGGCGATCATCCGAGACGGGCACGGCTCAGCAGACGTTCTGCATCTGCGCGAGATCGACAAGCCGGTCGTCGCCGACGACCGGATTCTGGTCAGGATCCGCGCGGCGTCGGCCAACGCGATCGACCGCCATTTCGTGCGCGGCGAGGTGAAGACGCTTGTGCTGTCACGGCTCGTGAGCCAGCGGATCGTGGGGTTCATCGCCAGGGCGGAGTTCCCGACGCCATTCGCGACGTCAGCGGCGGTCATACGTGGGCAAAGGTCGTCATCAGGGGTGAGCTGAGTTGCAAGACAACAGGCGGACAGCACGGTCCATAGGAGTGCTGTACCTGCTGAGTGCCGTACCCGCGGCCTTCAGCATCGTGTACGTTCCCGCCGCCTTCGTCGTGGCTGAGGACGCGGCCGCCACGGCCCGCAGGATCACCGATGCTGAGCTCGTTTATCGCATTGGGATCCTGAGCGATCTCGTCTCACAGATCGTCTGGATCTTCTTAGCGGTCAGCCTGTACAACCTGCTCAAGGCCGTCGACAAAGGGCGCGCCATCCTCATGCTGACCTGCGCTTTGATCATCGTCCCGATTGGATTCGTCGACCTGATCGTTCAGGTCGCACCCTTGATCGTCTTGAGCGGCGCCGACTTCCTGTCAGCGTTCACCAAGCCTCAATTGGACGCTCTCGCGTTCACCCTCGTCGCTTTGCGCATCAATGGACTTATCGTTGCGTCGGCCTTCTGGGGCCTGTGGCTCTTTCCGTTCGGCATGCTCGTGATCCGATCGGGCTTCTTTCCGAAGGTCTTGGGGATCCTGCTGATAGTCGCGGGCGCCGCCTATCTCACCGCCAGCTTCGCCTCGATCGTTGTGCCCGCTCAGAGGCAGGTCGTCGCCCTGGTGGCCCTGCCGTTCTATGCCGTCGGCGAGTTGGCGATGATCGGCTGGCTTCTGGTCAAGGGTGCGACGACCGACCGCGCACGGGTGGTCAGCGCTGTGACGCCATGACATCCGCGGCGCGACCGGAAAAGTCAAACGGCCGCTACGAAACTTGGTTGCAGAGTCACTGTCCGAAGCGTCCCACGGATCACTCTGGGGCTTGGCACTGGCTGTGCATCCCTCGGCTAACGGGGGATACCTAAGTCCCCCGGATAGGAGACGAACGCATGGCGGAGAAGAAGCAGGAGAACCCGCTCACACGGACCGTCAAGGAAGGCGGCGAGACCGCTCAGGCGACGGTCAAGGAGGCAGGAAAGCTCGCTGGCGACGCGATGACGAGCGCTGGCAAGACAGTCGAGTCAGGCGAGCGTGCGGTCACGGGCGTGGTCAGCGAAGGCCTCGACGATGTCGACGAGATCGGCAGCCAGGGCGGCAGCATGGCGAAGAAGGCGGCGGAGAACATCGCCGCGACACCGCATGACGTCGCCAAGTCGGCCTGGACCGGCGAGCCGGAGTCCGAGAAAAAGAAGAAGTAGCTACTCGTCAGTTCAGCCAGCGCAGGCTTCGCGACGGAGACCCCTCGTGGGGTTTCCGTCGCGTTCACGCGCAGACTCACTCAGACTTAGTCTTGAAAAGGTTGGCTCATCTCGTCCGCTCGACCGTGGCGCCGCGCGGGTAGCGGTCGGCGAGCCCAGCGGCACGAACAGCGCGCCGGGACGAGCTGAGGCGCCGCGACGATGCCGCTCGCGACGACACCGGGGCTGCCCGAACGCGTACACCAGCGTCGCGATCCACGTCGCCTACTCGGCACCCGGACTCAACTCGCGCCCACGTAGCGTTCCGTGCGGACCCACACGAGGCGCCCGTCGCGCGCGAGCCTCGCTGTCACGAACGTGCCGCCGCCAAGCTCGCGCTCGTGGAAGAGTTTCAGCGCACGCGGACGAAAGCGATACAGGCGATACGCGCTTAGGTCCTCGTGCGTGTACGCCTTGAACCGCCGGGCATAGAGACGATCCGCATCCGCGACTGCGCGCCCGGTGATCTCCCGCGCGGTGCCGAACAGCTGGATGCCGCGATCGCTGCCGCCCCATGTCTGCGTCGAGTCGTACACGGCGATCGCCACCGCGGGACGGCGTCGGACGTTTCGCGAGTGCCGCGCCTCGGGCGCCGACAGCCAGACGATCTCGAACGTCGCGCTCCACGCGAAGTACGCGGTGTTGATGTGCCCTCGCCCGTCCGCGGACACGGTCGCGATCGCGCAC
Organism: Candidatus Limnocylindria bacterium; assembly: GCA_036000705.1. Classification (GTDB taxonomy): domain Bacteria; phylum Chloroflexota; class Limnocylindria; order P2-11E; family P2-11E; genus CF-39. The sequence continues at coordinate 29,930 of DASYUY010000114.1, forward strand.
AAGGTCGATGCGTTCAGCAGCCGTCTCGCGATCGAGCGGAGTCGCGCGGGTGACACCCGGCTGCGCACCTGCTTGACCGGCACGGCGTCAGACTACCGGCGTGGAAGTCGCACCGGGCATCCGCCGCATCGGACCGGGTCTCGCCAATGTCTACCTCGTCGAGGAGGCGGGAGCCGTGACGATCGTCGACGCCGGGATGCCGGGGTACTGGCGCGCTCTCCCCGCGGAGCTCGCCGCGATGGGCCGCTCGATCGAGGACGTGCGGGTGGTCGTGCTCACGCATGCCCACACCGATCACATCGGCTTCGCCGAGCGGATCCGGACGGAGCGCGGCGTCCCGATCCGCGTGCACGCGCTCGACGAGCTGCGCGCGAGGGGCCAGGTGCCCGGTCCGAGCGGGCTCGGCGCGTTCAAGCTCGCGCCCCTCCTCGGCTTCCTCCTCTTCGGCTTGCGCAACGGCCTGCTCCGCGTTCCGCCGATCCTCGAGGTCGCGACCTTCGACGACGGCGCGACGCTCGACGTTCCGGGAACGCCGCGCGTCGTCCACGTGCCCGGCCATACCGCCGGAAGCGCGGCGCTCCACTTCGCCGGGCGCGATGCGATCTGCGTCGGGGACGCGTTCGTCACGCGCAACGTCATCACCGGCGCGACCGGTCCACAGCTGTTCCACAACTTCAACGCTGACAACGATCTCGCCTACGCGTCGCTCGCACGGTTCGCCGGGATCGAGGCGCGCCTCGTGCTGCCCGGCCACGGTGACGCATGGGATCGCGGTCTCACCGACGCTGTGCGCATCGCGCGGGAACGCGGGACGGCGCCGCGGTGAGCGAGGTCTGTGCCGGGTGCGGCCTCACGGTCGCGGAGGGCACGGAGCGATGCCAGCGCCTCTTCGAGTCGATCGGCCTGCGTGAATACGAGGACATGCGCTTCGCGCGGCACCACCGGATCGTCGTGGACGTTTACGCGATGCAACATCCCGAGCGCTATGGCCGCTCGGCCAAATCGTTCGCGGCGCATCTCACCGCACTGTGCGCTTGGATCGAGAACGAAGGGGACGCGCAGTCCATCAACGCCGCGGTGCAGCGTTGGCTCAGCGGACCGTCGCCGATCGAGAAGCCCGCGCTGCCAGCGAGCTACGGCGCGGTCACGATCCGCGACCTCGTCGCCGCGCATGAGCCGGTCGCGTACGGCACAGCCCTGCGCCGGTGGGCGGGATCGACGTGGGACGCGTACGCCGCGCTGCAGACGACCGCGCGCCAGTGGATCGCGCTGGCGCAGGCCCGCCACGGATGCTGATGGGCGACCAACGGCTGCGGGGATGATGCCGTTCGGCACTTCCGCCGTCAGGCGTCGCTCCTAGGGTGACCGCACAGCGGCACCGGACGCTGCCGGCGCCGACGCATACTTCCGACATACCAAGGAGGAAAGACGCATGAAGCTCATCCGTCCGAGTGCCGTCTTCATCGCCCTGGTCGGCCTCGTCGCCGCGGCGTGCGGCGGGACGACCCCACCGGCGTCGTCGCCCGGCGCCAGTACTCAGGCATCGGTGGCGGCGACCGCGAAGAAGCTCATCATCGGCTTCACCGCGTCGCAGACCGGCGCGCAGAACGTCGCTTCGAAGAAGCAGACCGAGGGCATCCAGCTCTGGGTCGACGACGTCACGAAGGCCGGCGGCATCAAGATCGGCAACAACACCGTGCTCATGCCGGAGATCAAGTTCTACGACGACGAGTCGAAGACCGACCGCGTCCAGGCGCTGTACACGAAGCTGATCAACGACGACAAGGTCGATTTCCTCCTGTCGCCATACTCCAGCGGCCTGGTGAAGGCGGCCGCGGTCGTGTCCGAGCAGAACGGCAAGGTCATGGTGACCGCCGGCGGCGCCGACGACGCGACGATGGAGCAGGGCTTCAAGTACATCTTCCAGGTCTACACGCCCGCCTCGAAATACCTGACCGGGGCGATCGACCTGATGCTGAAGCTCGATCCGACGATCAAGAAGGTCGCCATCGTGAACGAGAAGGACTCGTTCTCGACCTCGGTCGTCGCGGCCGCGAAGCCCTACGCCGAGAGCAAAGGCCTTCAGGTCGTGGTGAGCGAGGGCTATGACACCGGCGCGACCGACTTCAACCCGTTCATCAACAAGATCGTGGCGGCGACACCGGATGCGATCATCGGCGGCGGCCACTTCCAGGACGGCACCACCTTCGCCAAGCAGCTGTACGAGAAGAAGGTGAGCGCGCGCTTCATCGCGCTGCTCGTCGCGCCACCGGAGCCCACGTTCTCCGACATCGGCGACGCCGCGCAGTACATCGTCGGTCCGTCGCAGTGGGAGACGCAGGTGAAGTACACGGAGGCCGGCGCCAAGGCGCTCGGCGTCCCGTACTACGGAACGACGGTCGAGAGCTTCACGAAGGCCTACACGACGAAGTTCAACGCGCCTCCGTCCTACCACTCCGCCGGCGGATACGCGGCCGGTCTCATGCTCCAGAAGGCGCTCGAGGACGCGCAGAGCACCGACCAGGAGAAGGTGCGGACGGCCTTCGACAAGCTCGACCTCATGACGTTCTTCGGGCATGTCAAGTTCTCCACCGAGGCGAAGACGCACGGGAAACAGGTCGCGCACGACATGGTCTACGTGCAGTGGCTGAAGGATCCGTCCGGAAAGCTCAACACGCAGATCGTCTGGCCTCTGGAGGCGAAGTCCGCGGACGCGCAGCTCCGCAAATAGCGCGCTAGGTAGCACGAGCCGGGCATGAGCCTCGACGCCCTCATCCCGTCGGCGATCGATGGACTCATGCTCGGCTTCGTCTATGGCCTGGCGGCCATGGGCCTCACCTTGATCTTCGGCGTGATGAAGGTCATCAACCTTTCGCATGGCCCGGTCATCGCGCTCGGCATGTTCACCGTCCTCGTCCTCAGCCAGACCTTCGGACTCAACCCATACCTCGGGCTCGTCGCAGCGCTCTTTCTGGGTCTTCTCCTCGGCGTCGTCATCTACTTCGTCGCGGTCGATCGCGTGATCAACGCACCGGAGCTCACGACCCTCCTCGCGACGTTCTCGGTCAACCTCATGATCATCGGCATCGGCACCGTGATCTTCACGACGAGCCCGCGCGCCGTCGACGTCGACCTCGGGGCCGTCCGCGGCAGCGGGATCACGATCCTCGGTACCCATGTCGTGGCGGTCGTCATCGCGATCGTCGTAGCGGCCGCTCTCTACGCGTTCCTGTTCCGCACGCGTCTCGGCAAGTCGATCCGCGCGGTCGCGAACAACCGCGCCGCGGCCGAGCTCATGGGTATCGACTCGCGCCGCATGCTGGCGCTGTCATTCGGGATCGGCACCGCACTCGCGATGACGAGCGGGGGACTCCTGTCGACGCTCTTCTCCTTCACGATCCTCTCCGGCACCACCTACGAGGTGAAATCGTTCGTCATCGTCGTGCTCGGTGGCCTCGGGAACCCCACCGGGGCGCTGGTCGGCGGCATCGTCCTCGGCCTGCTCGAGGGGGTCGCCACGGTCTTTATCCCCGTGTCGTGGGTGCCGGTTCTCGAGTACGTGATCTTCGTGCTGATCCTGCTGGTGAGGCCGGCCGGCCTGCTGGGGTCGCGCGCGTGAGGCGGGTCCGCGCGCCCTTCCTGCCCGCGCTGATGATCCTCATGGCAGCCGTCGCTGCCGTGCCGATCGTGACGAACAATCCGTCCCTGCGCGAGGAGCTGTTCCTCGTGTTCATGCTCATCACGCTGGCCTCGAGCATCAACATCATCATGGGCTACACCGGCTACGTGTCGTTCGGGCACATCGTGTTCTTCGGGATCGGCGGCTACATCGCCTTTTGGCTGATGCAGACCACCGGCGCGCACTTCGTGATCGCGGCGATCGCCGGCGCGGTGCCGGCCGCGCTCATCGCGGCGCTCATCGGCATCCCGATCCTTCGTCTGCGCGGCGCCTACTTCGCACTGGCGACGATCGGCATCAACGAAGCGATGAAGGCCTTCATCACGAACTTCGAGCCGTTCGGCGGTGCGGTCGGCATGTTCTTTCCTTTCTCCATCTACAGCACGTACGGCGGCGCGCGCGACGCCGCCCAGCTCGCGTACTACGCGATGACCGCCGTCGCCCTCGCGACGATCGCCACCAGCTACGCGATCAAGCGCTCGAAGTTCGGCCTCGCGCTGATGGCGATCCGCGAAGACCAGGACGTCGCGATGGTCGTCGGCATCGACCCGGCCCGCGCGAAGGTGCTCGCCTACGTGGTGTCGGCGTTCTTCCCGGCCCTCGCCGGCGCGGCGTTCTTCTTCAAGAACGGGATCATCGAACCGGGCCACGCGTTCGACCTCCTGCGATCCATCGAGTCGCTGGTCATGGTCGTGCTCGGCGGGATCGGTACCGTGGCCGGTCCGATCGTCGGCGCCACGGTCTATGAGTGGCTGCGCGGCTTCCTGATCACGAACCCGACGTTCGCGAACTTCCAGCTGGCGATCGCGGGGTTGCTGCTCCTCGTGACCGTGCTGTTCGTCACCGCCGGGCTCATCGGCTGGTTACGCGATCGTTTCCCGATCGTGCGGGCGTACGTCCAGTGATCCTCTCGGTCCGCGAGGTGACCGTGCGCTTCGGCGGGCTCGTCGCCGTCGACGCCGCCTCCTTCGATGCCGACGAGGGCACGATCCTCGGCCTCATCGGACCGAACGGAGCCGGGAAGACGACGCTCTTCAACACCATCAACGGTGTGTACAAGCCACGCAGAGGCCACATCGTCTTCGCGGGCGAGGACATCACCGGACTGCCGCCCCACCAGGTCGCGCGGCGCGGTGTCGCACGCGCGCATCAGGTCGTGCGTCCGCTCAACGATCTCTCGGTGCGTGCCAACATCACGGTGGGAGCGTGCTTCGGCCGCGAGAACCTGCCGCTGTCGCAGGCGTCGAAGGTCGCGGATCAGATGCTCGAGCAGCTTGGTCTCGCCGACAAGTCGGAGCTCCCCGCGGGCAAGCTCAACGTCGCGCAAAAGAAGCGGCTCGAGCTCGCGCGCGCTCTCGCGTCGCGCCCACGCCTGCTCCTCGCCGACGAGGTCCTCGCCGGGCTCAACCCGCAGGAGGTCGCCGACATGCTCGGCATCTTCCGGCGCATCCGGGACCAGGGCGTCACCGTGATCATGATCGAGCACCTGATGCACGCGGTCATGAATGTGTCGAGCAAGGTCGTCGTGCTGGACTACGGGAAGAAGATCGCCGAGGGCACGCCCACCGAGGTGCAGAGCGACCCCAAGGTCATCGAGGCATACCTCGGGGATCCGAAGGTCGCGCAGCGCTTCCTCGAGGAGCAGGACGCGTGAGCACGCTCGTCGTCGAGAACGTGGAGTCCGGCTACGGCGAGGTGCAGATCTGCTGGGGAGCGACGCTGACGCTGCGCGAGACCAAGCTCACGACTCTCGTCGGGTCCAACGGCGCGGGGAAGACGACGCTGCTCCGCACGATCATGGGACTGCTGCCGTGTTGGCAGGGGTCGGTGACACTCGACGGCCGGCCCGTCACGAAGCTCTCGCCGCACGAGAAGGCTGAGCTCGGCCTCGTGCTGATCCCCGAGGGGCGTCAGCTCTTCTCGACCATGTCGGTCGTCGAGAACCTCGAGATGGGCGCGACGCCGAGGCACGCGCGTCCCGCTCTGAAGCGGAGCGTCGACGACGTGTTCGCGCTGTTTCCGCGGCTTGCCGAGCGACGCGCGCAGCTCGCGGGAACGCTCTCCGGTGGCGAACAGCAGATGCTCGCGATCGCCCGCGGCCTGATGGCCAAGCCGAAGATCCTCATGTTCGACGAGCCCTCGCTCGGGCTGTCTCCGCTGTTCGTTCTGAATCTCTTCGAGATCATCCGCACGCTGAAGAGGCAGGGCCTCACGATGCTGATCGTCGAGCAGAACGTGCAGATGGCGCTCGCGGTCAGCGACTACGCCTACGTCCTCAGCCACGGAAAGGTCGACATCGAAGGGCCGGCCAAAGAGGTGCGCGGCCTCGAGAGCGTTCGCAAGGCCTACCTCGGCCTCTAGGCGAACAAGAGGACGGCGCCGACACACCTCGTCGTACGCGTGCGGACGATAGGGGCAGGACCCGCATCACCCTCGAACACCCTCCGTTGGCCCTGCGGAGCCCGGAATTGAGGACCGGGCAGCTGAGGAGGGAAAGGGTTGTTCCGGCTGGGCGTTTCGCGTGTTCTCGTATCGGTCGCGCTCGTCGCCAGCTTGCTCGTGGTGCTGCCGGGGTCGCAGCCCGCCGCGGCTGCCACCCTCGACGCCCAGGAATCCGATCTCCTCGCGGCCGTGAACTCCTTCCGCGGCGCTAGAGGGCTCGCGCGCCTGGCCGTCTCTGACACCCTCACCTTCGCCGCGAAATGGATGGCCACCGACATGGCGGTCTATGACTACTTTTCGCACACCTCACGCGACGGACGCGCGCCTGTGCAGCGCATGACCGACGCGGGGTACCCGGGGCCGCAGACCTATACCGGCGAGAACATCGCGGCCGGGTTCGCGAGCGCGAACGAGGTGCTGAACGGCTGGATCAACAGCCCCACGCATTACGCCGTCCTCACCAATCCGAACTACCGTGCCATCGGCGTGGGCCGCGCGTACAGCGACGGCTCGACCTACCACTCCTACTGGGTCATGGACGTCGGCGGCATCGTCGACGCCGCGACCGCGATCCCGTCGTTCGACCTCGGCTATCACGACGCATGGGCCGGGCAGAGTCCCGACCTCACGCTGGCACCGGGCCAGACGGCGACGATGGTCGTCGCGCTGCGCAACACCGGGTACCGCGGCTGGTATCGCGGGAACCCGGGGCAGCAGGCGAGTCTCGGAACCGCGGATCCTCTCGACGCACAGCGCTGGGATCTGGATTTCGGCTGGCCCTCCCCGTCGCGTATCGCGACGACGACGACCGCGTACGTCGGACCGGGTCAGGTCGGCTGGTTCCAGTTCCAGGTGCGTGCGCCCTCCAGCCCCGGCTCCTACGTCCTTCGCGTCCGTGGTGTGATCGACGGCACCACGTGGCTCGAGGATCCCGGCATCTACTGGACGATCACGGTCCGCTGAGGCCCATCGCGCCACAATGACCGTGTGCGCGTGGGCGAGCGTGAGGTCGCGGTCACCAACCTCGAGAAGGTGTTCTTCCCCGCGCGGGGGCTGACCAAGGGCGATCTCATCCAGTACTACGCCGACCTCGCACCGTACGCGCTCAACCACGTCGAGCGGCGGCCGATGCAGATGAAGCGGCACCCCAATGGCGTCGAAGGCGACTTCTTCTACCAGAAGCGCGTACCCGTGCCGCACCCGGACTGGCTCGAAACGGTGCACATCAAGTACCCAAGCGGCAACGAGGCGGACTTCCCGGTCGTCACCGACGCAGCGGGCCTCGTGTGGATCGCGAACCTCGGCTGCATCGAGATGCACACCTGGCATTCCCGTGTGGCCGACGTCGCGCGGCCCGATTACATGCTGATCGATCTCGATCCGAGCGAGGGCAACCCATGGGAGCACGTACGCGAGATCGCGATGGTGGTGAAGGATGTCCTCGACGAGCTCGGGCTACCGAGCTATCCGAAGACTTCCGGCGTCTCCGGCATGCACATCCTGGTGCCGATCCAGATCGAGCTGCCGTTCCCGGAGGTGCGCCGTTTTGCGAAGGCGGTCGCGGTGGAGGTCGCGAACCGCGTCCCGAAGATCGCGACGACGACGTGGGTGGTGAAGGATCGCACCGGCGTCTTCGTCGACTACGGTCAGAACGCGTTCGACCGCACCATCGCATCGGCGTATTCGATCCGCCCGATGGCGGACGCCCGTGCTTCGGCGCCGCTGCGCTGGGATGAGGTGCCGGATGTGCGGCCGGAGGCGTTCACGCTTGAGACCATGCGTGACCGCGTCGCGAGGGTCGGCGACCTTACCGCTGAGATCTGGCGGCACCGCGTGGACCTCAAGCCTCTGTTCAAGACGCTGAAGCTGAAGGACCCGGTCGCCGATGACCGGGTCCTCGTGCGACCGAGCCGCGCGTGGACCGAAGAGGAGCAGCGCGCCTGGCGCGAGCGGGGTCGGGGCAGCGGCTGGAACCGCGGAACGTCGCGCCGACCGCCGAAGGCCGAGCCCTAGTCGGAGAGCTGGGGCGCGACGCAGACGACCGCTGTGAGGCACAGCGCATCGCGCAACCACCCTGCGATCCGGCTGCCGGCGAGGGCGCGTTCGATGCGCAGGTCGTAGTAGACATGCCGCATGCCGATCAGCAGCGAGCGCAGCGCGGGCCGGGCCGAGTCGCTCGCCAGCAGTCGCCGCAGCATCGTCGAGCGCCTGACGAACACGGGCGCGCCGAGAAGTCCGCCCCTATCGGTCTGGCCCCACCAGATCGCGCGAGCGAGCGCTTCCGCCTCACGGTGGCGCGACGCGTCGGAGAAGCGGGTCACTCCGGGCGCGCCCTCGACGATGGTGACCAGTGGCAGGTTGTGGCCGAGCGCGATGTGCGCGGCGACGTGGACGTAGAGATAGATGCGCTCGGCGATGCTGGTGGACGAGCTCAGGACGAGGCTTTTCGGGCGATCGTCGCGGTCGGGACTCAGCAAAAGCGCACGGACGTCGCCAAGCGGCGCGAAGCGAGTGCTCACGCTCAGCTGACGCTCGAGGTGCGCGCGCAGCCGCTCCTCCTCGGCACAGAGGGTGTGGCTCTCGGCGCGCGGGCGCCCCGAGATCACTTCGGTAGCCATACGCGTAGACCCTCCTCGAGGTATTCCCTCAGCGTGTAGCGGTCGGTCAACTTGGGCAGCGTCGCCGCGAGATCGCGGAAGATCAGCGACGCGAGTGGCTCTCCGACAAAACCCGCGAGCACCGCGTGACCCTCACCGACGATCGACGTCACCGAGAGATCGCGCTCGCAGCCGAGGATCATCAGCGCGAAGTAGAGCCGGATGCACTCCTCGGGTGAATCGATCACGCGCGCGACCTGCGTCTTACCGCGCGCGATCCGATGGAGCGTCGCGCGGTCGAGCGCGAGCGTTCCGTCGGTGAGGTCGTAGAGGCGATCGACGAGCGTGTCGAGCGACGTGCCCGCGCTGAGCGTCTGGATCGCCTCGGAGACGCGCTGGGCGTTCTGGATCCGCACGGCCCCGAGAGTACCGGGCGCGCGTGTCGCCGTCGTCTCACTTGTGGGACGGCTAACTCGTACGTGTCTCCCATGCGCGATGACGCAAACGCAGGCGCTCCCGACCATGGCCGGGTGCTCGAACGCCGTGCCCTCGCCGTGGTGGTGCTCGCCTCGCTGCTCGGCATTGCCGGGCAGCTGCTGTTCTTCCGCGAGCCGCTCGGCCTCAACGCGCTGCTTGTCACGGGGCTTTTCCTCGCGGCCGCGTGGACGCAGCGCGACGGCGCCCTGGTGTTCCATGGCCGCGACGTGTGGCTGCCGGCGAGCGCTCTCGCCTTCGCCGCCTTCTGTGCCGTGCGCGCCGACGCGCCGCTCCTCGCGTTCGACGTCGTCGCCGCGATCGCCTGTACCGCCGCGACCGTCGCCGCCTGGGGCGGGATCCCGGTCAGCGCGCTGCCTGTCGCGGCTCTGATCGCCGAAGGCTGGTCCATCGCCGAGCGGGCCCTGCTCGGCGCAGCGGACCTCCTTGTCCCGGCATGGCTGCGCCTACGCATCGCGCCGCGACGGTTCGCGCGCGCGTCGGGATATGTCGGCGGCGTGGGGCTGGCCGTGCCGTTCGTGGTGATCTTCGCGATCCTCTTCTCGTCCGCCGATGCCGTATTCGAGCGGGCGCTCGAGAACGTCTTCGATGTGAAGCGGATCGCCGAGTTCCTCAGCGAGACGCCCGGCCGTGCGTTCATCGCGCTCGCGTTCGCCTGGCCCGCCGGAGGCGCGATGGTCGCGCTGTGGCGCGTGCCGCGCGACCATCGGACGCCGCCGTCGCGGTCACTGCTCGCCGCAGAGACGGCGACGATGGCGCTCGTGCTGATCGCGGCGCTCTTCGCGATCTTCGTCACGCTGCAGCTGGCGTATCTCTTCGGTGGCCGGGACACGCTTGACGCGGCGGCGATCACGTACAGCGCGTACGCGCGCCGTGGGTTCTTCGAGCTGATCGCCGCGGTCGCGCTCGTCGGCGCCTCGCTGTTCGCCCTCGAGCTTCTGGTGCGGGATCGGGGGCGGGTCTATGTCGGCGCCGCGCTCGCGCTGCTCGCGCTCACCGCGGTCGTGCTCGCGTCGGGGTGGTACCGCCTCGATCTGTACCAGCAGGCCTATGGCTGGACCGAGCTGCGGTTCTACGCGATCTGCGCCATCGCCTTTCTCGCGCTCGCGCTGGCCGTCTTCGCGTGGAGCGTCCTCCGCGGTCGCATGTCGTACGCGCTTCAGCCGCTCGCGTTCGCCGCGGTCCTCGTCGCGCTCGCCGCGAACGCCCTCGGTCCAGCGGCGCTGGTGGCGCGCGCGGACATCGCGCGCGTCCTCGACCCCTCCGGCCTGCCCGCCGATGCGGAGCGAACGCTCGACGTCGGTCACCTCGTCGGGGTCGGCGGTGGCGCCATCGTCGAGCTGATCGACGCGTTACCGCGTCTTCCACCGGGCGATCGACTCCGTGCCGAGACGGCGCTGCGCACCGAGCTGTCGCGCCACGACGAGCGCCGCGTGCCGGACTGGCAGGGCTGGAACCTCGAGCGGGAGCGTGCGCGCGCCGCGCTGGTGCGCGCGCGCGACGAGCTGGCGCGTTAGCTGCGGAGCAGCTCCGCGAGTATCGGGTCGCCTTTCATGGGCCGCGGCCGTACCTGATCCCAGGTGCACTCCTTCGGATCCTTGTCGGGCCGGAACCGGAGGAAGCGCGTGCCGTGGCGGATGCGCTCGTCCTCCATCTTGTCGTAGCGGATCTCGCACACCAGCTCGGGCCGGACCTCGTGCCATGGGAGGTCGCGACCCTGCGACCAGCGCGAGCCCGCGTCGGGCGTCCGACCCCACTCCTCGCGGTCGGGATAAAGATGGCCCTCCTCCTTCAGTGGAGGAAGCATCGTCTGCAGCTGCTGCTGCAGCGGGCCGGCGATGCCCGAGGTGTGCCCCACGAAATCCAGGGTCCCGTCCTCGCGGTAAAGACCCAGCAGGAGGCTCGCGATCTTCGTGCCGTTGGTGCGGTAACCGACGATCACGCAGTCGCAGGTCTTGTGGTACTTCACCTTCTTCACGACCTCGCGCGACCCGGGCTTGTACGCGCTGTCGACGCGCTTCGCGATGATCCCGTCGAGCCCGATGACCTCGAGCCGCTCGAGCCAATGCTTAGCGGTCGCCAGGTCGGTGGTGGTGAGCGATAGCGTGAAACCCTTCGCGACCTCGAGCAGCTTGGTGCGGCGTTCTGCTAGCGGCCGCGTGTGCACCGGCTCATCGTTCCAGAGCAGGACGTCGAAGGCGATGAACGTCGCCGGCGTCTCGGCCGCAAGCTTGCGGATGCGCGACTCGGCCGGGTGAAGCCGCATCTGCATGGCGTCGAAGTCGAGACGTCCATCACGCTCGATGACGATCTCTCCGTCGAGCGCCGAGTGCGGCGGCAACAGCTCGCCGAGCGCGCGTAGCTCGGGAAAGTACCGGAGCAGCGGGCGTCCGTTGCGGCTCCACAGCGCGAGCTCTCCGTTGTCGTTCTCGAGCACGCCACGGAAGCCGTCCCATTTCGGTTCGTATTGCCACTTCGGGCCGGTCGGGATCTCGTCGACCAGCTCCGCCTCCTGCGGGGGGAAGGGGACGTTCGGTCCCGGCGCGCTAGGCGCCAACGTCGCGACGCTGGACCGCGATGAGCGCGCCGATCGTACCGGCGACTCCGACGCCGACGAGACCCGCGATGCCGCTCCAGTTCACCTCACCACTCATCGGCATACCGTACAGCGAGTAGAGCGAGAGGTTCGCGACCCACTCTGGCCACTGGAACAGGGGTGTGAACTGGAGCAGGAAGTAGCTCACGACGGCGATCGTCGAAAGAAGCATGAGCGCGATACGCGGTCGCCACACCGCAAGCAGCTGCCCGAGCGAGCCAAAAGCGAATGGGATCGCGATGACGAGCGCCGTCGCCAGCGCGAGCCTCGAGTCATCGAGATCGATCGACTGCGATGTCGTGACCCAGTACACGGCGATCCCCGCCGCGGCGCAGAGGAAGCCGACGGCGATCAGCAGAGCGACGAGCCGCTCCAGCACCACGCGAGCGCGCGACACCGGCGCGGAGAGGATCGTGGCGAGCCTGCCCTCCGCGTCGTCCGCGGACCAGCTCTGCACCTGGACGATGGCGTACGCGGACAAGATCAGCATCAGCGTCGAGAGCCAGACTGCGCCGACGAAGGTGTCGTAACCGCTGAGCCCGGCGCGCTCGACATACGCGCGCATGATCGGCACCGACGAGGACATGAGGGTGTCGATGACCGTCTTCACGATCGAGGCGAGGAAGGCGCTGATGGCGGTGATCCCGACGGTCCAGGTCGCGATCCACAGCCACTGCTGACGGAGCAGCGCGACGACCGGAGCGCGCAGGAGGGGATCGCGGGAAGGCTCTGCCGTCGGCCGCGCCGTGCGCGAGGTCCGCGGCAGCGCGGTCCCGCCGAGATCGCGCCGTACGAACGCGGCGACCGCGAGCGCGATGAGCCCCGGCGCCGCGATCACCAGGGCGGCGATGGCGCCCGGCTGCAGGGCTCCGTCCTGCGTGAGCGGCTCGCTCCGCTCGTACAGGTAGAACGGCGACAGCCAGCGGATCGGACCGACGTCCGCGGTCCGGCTCGCGCCGTTGATCAGGAACAGGGCGATCACGAGGCCGGCCGCGCCGAAGCCCGCCGCGCGGCGTGTCGTCACGAGCTGCGCGACGACGAGCCCGATCCCGAAGCAGACGAGCGTCGTGGCGAGCAGGTCGAGCCCCATCGCTGCCATGCCGCCGATCGGCAGCGGCTCTCCCGCGCTGGTGCCCGCAACGTACGTCAGGACGATCGTCGCGACGATGGCGAAGGCGGCGACGAGCGCGAACACGACCACGCGCGCTCCGATATACCGCGCGCGACTGACGCCGGCGGCGAGCCACTGCTCCACGAGGCCGCGCTCCTCGTCACCGCGACCGCTCCCGGTGGACGAGATGACCGCCCAGATGCCGAGGATCAGGACGATGGAGCCGAATGCGCGCCACTGCAGGTAACCGGCGAGCGTGTCGAGATGGTGCGGGACGGGCAGCATGTACGAGAGCTGCGCGCCGAGGATCTCCATCGAGCGCGCGAACGCGAGTCGCTCCGCCGGGGACGTTCCGGCGACCTGGACGAAGCCGAGCGCATTGAGGATCCCCGCGGCCACGCCCATCGCGGTCATCGCGATGAGACCGGTCCGTTGCTGCTTCAGGCTGATGCGCAGCAGCGTCACCTCTTCGCCTCGTAATACGTGAGGAAGATCTCTTCGAGGCTCGGCTCGCGGCTGGTGAGGCCGACGACCCGGCGCCCGGCGAGCGCGGTCATGAGCGGCTCGAAGCTGCCGCGGAGCAGCGCGCTGGCGCGGCGATCCTCCACACGCAGCTGCTCGAGACCCTGGACGTCTCGCAGCTGTTCGGTCGGTACTCCGTCGGCGAACTCGATCTCCACGTGGAAGGCGCGCATCCCGACGAGATCGTCCAGCTTGCTGACGGTCGCGAGGCGACCCTCGCGTACGATCGCGACGCGGTCGCAGATGTGCTCGACCTCCGACAGCACATGCGACGAGACGAAGATCGTCGCTCCGCCGGCCCGCGCGTCACGCACGATGCCATAGAACTCCTGCTGGACCAGCGGGTCGAGACCGCTGGTCGGCTCGTCGAGGATCACGAGCAGGGGCTGGTGCATGAACGCGAGGACGAGCGCGAGCTTCTGTTTATTGCCATGAGAGTACTCGCGATACTTCCGCCCGAGGTCGAGGTCGAGCCGTTCGGCGAGAGCTTTGATCGCTGCGTCCTCGACGTCGCCGCGCAGCCCCGCGACGTACGAGACGATCTCCGCACCGCGCCAACCGCCGAACTGAGGGAGCTCTCCCGGGCAGTACCCGACCTTCCGCTTCACCGCGACGGAGTCGCGATCGCAGTCGAGGCCGAAGATGCGCGCGGATCCCCGCGTCGGACGGATGAGACCCATGAGCTGCCGGATCGTCGTGGTCTTGCCCGCGCCGTTCGGCCCAAGGAACCCGAACACCTCGCCGTCCCTGACCGTGAGGTCGAGGTCGAAGATGCCGCGCCGGCTGCCGTAGTCCTTCGTGAGTCCGTGCGTCTCGATGGCGTCTGTCATGTCCGCTTCCCCTTCCGGATCCGCGCGGCGATCGCCGCGCTCTCTCGTTCCAGGATCTCGTCGATGGTCGCCGCCATGTCGCGCAGGTTGGCGCGCGTGGCTGGCGCGGCGGCGACGCGCGCGCCCTCGTCGAGCAGTGTCATGAGCGCGCGCGCGCTTTCGGCACGCACCGCGAACATGGCGTCCATGTTGTGGATCGCGCTGAACAGAACGCGCCGGCTGCCGCGCTCCCCGGTGCTGCGGGCGAGTCCGAATCCGACAAGCTGGCGCGCACCGACGCTCGCCCCGCTCTTGGCGACGTCCAGGTCCCGCGTGATGTCGTCGAGGGCGGTGGGTGTGCCGCGCAGGAGGAGGTACGCCCAGACGCGGCCCGTCGTCCGCGGGAGACCCCATCCCACCATCAGCTGCCCCAAGTGGTCGACGAAACCGTGCTGGGCGGCGGTCATCTTGGCTAGGTTCTGTTTCATCTGAACGTTCTGAACGTAGCAGATGCCAAGAACGGCAGCGAAGGGATCAGATCGCTTCTGCGTCGTTGAGGCTCAGCGCCAACGAAGAGCGCGAGGTCCTTCACCGAGAGCGATGAAGGACCTCGCGGATAAGTGCTCGGTGCGGGCTACTTCCCGCGCTTCGCGAGGGTCGAGTCCTTTGCCTGCTTGGCGATGCGGAACTTGAGCACGCGCTTTGCTGGGATCTGGATCGTCTCGCCGGTCGCCGGGTTGCGGCCGAGGCGGGCCTTGCGGTCCACGATCACGAGCTTGCCGACGCCGGGGAAAGTGAAGCCGTTACGAGCTTCCTTGTAGGCGAGCGCTGCGAGCTCGTCGAGAACGGTGCCGACCTGCTTCTTTGTCAGCTGTGTCTTTTCCGAGAGCCGATTCAGTGTTTCCGACTTTGAGATCCCCGCCACTTCGTCCTCCTGTGCGGCCTTCTGGCCAAGTCGCGCCGCATTCTCACACACGAACGGCGCAATATGCGCTGCTGTGACGCTCACCGTAGCGGATGACCCGCCGGACCGTCCGGCCTGGGTCAGGGAGACTATCCGCCTCCTTGCCGACGGGATGGACGACTGGCGTGCGCGACTCCTGGCCCGGGTCGAACAAGCGAGCGAGGGCGACCTGGCGGCGGGATCGGACGACGACTGGGGCGTCGGTCAGATCGCCGTACACCTCCTCCTCATCGAGCGCGGCGTCACGCTCATCGCCCTTCGTCTCGCGCACGGACAAGAACCGGGGTCGACGGGCCAACCGCGACCGGCTGCGTCGGCCGTCACCCGGCCGGGCATCTTCACGCTCGCCGAAAAGGCCGCCGCCGCGCTGCGCCGGCTACGGTCGGAGTTCCCGGCCGTGCCGAACACCGCCGCCACGGCACGTCACCCCTTCTACGGGGACCTCAACTGCTTCGGCTGGCTTCTGACGGTGGCCAACCACTACACCGCCCACGTGCGGGCGCTCGAGCAGGGGACGGTCACAGCGCTCTAGTCGCATACTCGGGCACCCAGACCTAGACGGGGGTGAAGCCGAATGGCGACCGGTTCCAAGAGCACAACGGCGCTCGAGACCTTCGCCCAGGAGGACCGTGCCTTCCCGCCGTCCCCCGACTTCACGGCCAAGGCGAACGCGAACGAGCCGGGCATCTACCAGCGGGCCGAGCGTGACCTCGAGGGCTTCTGGGCAGAGCAGGCCAAGGCGCTCCTCTGGCGCAAGCCGTTCGACAAGGTCCTCGAGTGGGAAGCCCCCTACGCGAAGTGGTTCCTCGGCGGTGAGCTGAACATCTCCGAGAACTGCCTCGACCGCCATGTGAAGGCCGGCCGCGGCACCAAGGTCGCCTACTACTGGGAGGGCGAGCCCGGCGACACGCGAACCATCACATACCGCGATCTCTTGGAGATGACCTGCCGCTGCGCGAACGCGCTGAAGGAGCTCGGCGTCGGCAAGGGCGACCGTGTCGCGATCTACATGCCGATGATCCCGGAGCTTCCCGCGGCGATGCTCGCCTGCGCGCGCATCGGCGCTCCGTTCACCGTCGTCTTCGGCGGATTCTCAGCTGAAGCGCTGTCCGGCCGCATCAACGACTCGGAGGCGAAGGTCCTGATCACCGCGGATGGCGGCTACCGCAAGGGAAACGCCGTCGCGCTCAAGAAGAACGCCGACGATGCCGTCGCACAGGCGAAGACGATCGAGAAGGTGCTCGTCGTGCGCCGAACGAAGCAGGACGTGCCGTGGACCATCGGGCGGGACGTCTGGTGGCACGAGCTCGTCGACGCTCAGAAGCCGGAGTGTCCCGCGGAGTCACTCGACAGCGAGCACATGCTCTATCTGCTGTACACGTCCGGCACGACCGCGAAGCCGAAGGGCATCGTGCATACGACCGGCGGCTACCTGGCCGGGGTCGCGACGACGCACAAGCTCATCTTCGACGTCAAGCACGAGGACGTGTACTGGTGCGCCGCGGACATCGGCTGGGTCACCGGTCACAGCTACATCGTGTTCGGGCCTCTCGCGAACGGCTCGACCGGCGTCATCTACGAAGGCACGCCGGACTTTCCCGACAAGGACCGCTGGTGGTCGATCATCGAGAAGTACAAGGTCTCGATCCTGTACTGCGCCCCGACCGCGATCCGGACGTTCATGAAGTGGGGACCGGAATACCCGAGCAAGCACGACATGTCCTCGCTGCGTCTGCTCGGATCCGTCGGTGAGCCGATCAATCCCGAGGCGTGGCTCTGGTACCACCAGAACATCGGCCGCGGTACATGTCCGATCGTCGACACTTGGTGGATGACCGAGACGGGCATGATCCTCATCACGCCGCTGCCGGGGATCACCACGACGAAGCCCGGCAGCGCGACGTTCCCGTTCCCCGGTGTCGGCGCCGATGTCGTCGACGAGGACGGCAAGTCGGTGCCGCTCGGGGGCGCCGGGTACCTCGTGATCACGAAGCCGTGGCCGGCGATGCTTCGCGGGATCTACAAGGACGACACGCGATATCGCGAGACGTACTGGAATCGCTATCCCGGCCGCTACTTCGCCGGCGACGGCGCCCGCCGCGACAACGACGGCTACTTCTGGCTCATGGGCCGCGTCGATGACGTGATGAAGATCAGCGGCCACCGCATCTCGACCACCGAGGTCGAGTCGGCGCTGGTCTCGCATCCCGCCGTCGCGGAGGCGGCGGTGATCGGCCGCGAGGACCCGGTGACGACCCAGGCGATCTTCGCCTTCGTGACGCTCCGCGGCGGGAAGGATGCCGACGAGGGACTGTCGAAACAGCTCCGTGAACACGTCGTCGGAAAGATCGGCTCGATCGCCCGCCCGAAAACGATCATGTTCACGCCCGAGCTGCCGAAGACCCGTTCGGGAAAGATCATGCGGCGCCTGCTGCGTGATATCGCGAACGGCACACCGCTCGGCGACACGACCACCCTGGCGGACGCGACCGTCGTCGAGTCGATCCGCACCGCCTCGGCCTCCGGCAAGGAGGAGTGACCGCGGAGTAGGCGAACAACCGAGCCGGCGACATTCTTCTGTCTGAGCCGACGAGTTTGACGTGAACGCGCTCGTGCCCCAGAAATACCCCTTCACCAATTTGGCGAGGGGGTGGAACGTGGCGACGATCAGAGCTGGCGCGGCGACGATGGCGAAGCGTGCGTACGGGCTGCCGTTCGTCATCTCCGCGGCTTCCGCGGGCACGATCGTGGAGTGGTACGACTTCTATCTCTACGCGACGCTTACCCCATTCCTGTCACCGCTCTTCTTCCCGGGTGACAACCCGACGGCGGTCCAGCTCTCGGGGTTCGCCGCGTATGCCGCGGGGTTCCTCGTACGGCCCTTCGGCGCCGTCGTGTTCGGCGCGCTCGGCGACATCATCGGCCGTAAGTACACGTTCCTCGTGACGATCACGGCCATGGGTCTCTCGACCGTGCTGATGGGACTCCTTCCGACGTACAAGGACATCGGCCTGCTCGCGCCGGTCGGCCTCGTGATCCTGCGGTTGATCCAGGGCCTCGCCCTCGGTGGCGAGTACGGTGGTGCGGCGATCTACGTCGCGGAGCACGCGCCGGACAACAAGCGCGGTCTCTACACGTCGTGGATCCAGACCACGGCGACCCTCGGCTTCTTCTTCGCCCTCGCGATCATCCTGTACTTCCGCACGACCATGGCCGCCGCGGACTTCGCGAGCGTCGGCTGGCGCTACCCGTTCATCCTCGGCGCAGTGCTGCTCGCCGTCGCGCTGTACATCCGCATCCGCCTGCGCGAGACGCCGCTCTTCGCGCGCCTCAAGGAGCAGAACCAGGCCGTCACCGGCGCCGGCAACTGGGCCAAGGAGAGCTTCAGCGGCCGCAAGATCGGCACGATCCTCCTCGTCCTGCTCGGCCTCACCGCCGGCCAGGGTGTGGTCTGGTATCAGGGCCAGTTCCAGGCGAACTTCTTCATGACGACGTATCTGAAGCTCAGCTTCACCCAGTCGTACACGGTGATGCTCTGGGCCGTCGCGCTGGGCACGCCGTTCTTCCTATTCTTCGGCTGGCTGTCGGACAAGATCGGTCGCAAGGTCATCATCCTGGCCGGCTGCCTCATTGCCGCGGTCACATACATCCCGATCTACCACGCGATGTACGACGCCGCGCACGTCATCTACAAGACCGATGGCTCCGGCCTCATCGATAAGGCCAACCCCGAAACGCTGCTGCTCATCGGGCTGGTGTGGATCCAGGTCATCTACGTGACGATGGTGTACGGCCCCATCGCGGCCTTCCTGGTGGAGTACTTCCGGGCCAAGGTCCGCTACACGTCGCTCTCGATCCCGTACCACTTCGGGAACGGCTGGTTCGGCGGCCTGCTCCCGCTCACCTTCACCGGTCTCGTCGGGGCGACGATCCCGATCCAGGCGTCGTACGTGCCGTGGCTCGGGATCTTCGACCTGCGGCAGTTCAACACGACGAACGACCCGAACGGCAACATCTACCTCGGACTCGCATACGTCATCACCGTGTCGATCATGACGGTGGTCCTCGGTACGCTGTTCCTGAAGGAACCCAAGAACGTGAAGATCTGGTCGGAGGTCGGTGGCGAAGAGCCCGGTCTGGTGACCGAGGCGACTCCCGCCGAATAGCAGCCGCAGCGTGACCGCGAGGAGGGAGGCGAAAGCCTCCCTCCTTTCCATTTAGTGGCGACCCTGCCGCCTCAGCAGTCGCTCCTCATCCGCACGCTCGGTGTCGAGGCCGGTCCGCGCGTTCCACGATTCCCAGCCTTCCCAGGTATTGACCCAGATGACGTAGCAGACCACCAGGCTCGCGGCGATCACGCAAAGCGCGGAGCCGAGCAAGAGCACGCCGCCGACCGGGTCGCCTTCGCCCATGCGATTGCTAGCGTACGCGGCGTGATCGAACGACTGCGGGCCAGCGGCAGCCCCGCGCTCGCCGTGCTCGCGACGATCTCGTTCGTCTCGAGCCTCGGCATCTCGATCATGCTGCCGCTGCTGCCTCTCTATGCGCTGTCGCTCGGCGCGTCGCCGCTGCAGCTCGGGCTCATGACCAGCGGCTTCGCGATCGCGAACGGCGTGGCGCAGTTCGCGTCGGGATTCCTCATGGATCGGTATGGCGCGCGGCGATTCGTCGTCGCCGGGATCGGGACTTATGCGGCCGCGAACCTCCTCATCGCGACCGCTCCGACGGCGGTCGCGCTGATCGCCTACCGCGTCGTCGCGGGATTCGGTGGCGGCATCAACATGGTCGCGACGCGCCTCTATATCTCGCAGACAGCCGAGCAGGCGAGCCTCGCGTTCTTCAATAGCATCATCTCAGCGGCGAACTCCGCCGGGAGCGTTCTGGGCCCCGGTTTCGGTGGCCTCGTCGCGGCGGGCGGCGATCTGCGCGCGCCGTTCTACATCGTGGCCGGCACGAGCGCGCTCGCGTTCACCGCGGCCCTCTTCCTTCCACGGCCCATCGCGCGACCGCACGAGGCCGCCGCCACCGCCGCGGTCGGCGGCGTCTGGAACCGCACGGTGTTCACGCTGCTCGCCGGGAATCTGCTGCTGCTCATCGGCTTCGGCGGCTGGATCACCAGCTACGCGCCGTTCGTGACGACGCGTCTCGGCTGGTCGACCTTCGATGTCGGGATCATCTTCACGATCTTCGGCCTCGGCGACATCACGCTCGGCCCGTGGCTCGGCCATCTCGCCGACCGCACCGGACGTCGGCGCATGGCCGTGCTCTCGTCGATCCCGATCTTCCTGTTCGGTTTCATCGTGTTCTTCGGCCTGCCGAAGCCGTTCTTCTACGCGATCAGCTTCGCGACAGGCGCCGCCCTCACGGCGTACAACGCGTCGTGGTTCGCGCTGCTCACCACCGCGGTCCCGGCGGCACGGCGCGGACGCGTCTTCGGTGTCGTGAGTGCGGTGGCGCAGACCGGGACCGTGATCGGCGCGCTCGGCGCGACCACGATCTGGCAGCTGACCGACGTGGGCGGGGGACTGATCCTCTCGTCGACGGCGGCACTCGGCGCGGGCCTCGTTCTGCTCCTGCTACCCGCGGAGATCAGGCCAGCGCCTTCTCCAGCTCGACATGCGCCGGAAGCATCTGGTACCCCAGCTTCGCGTTGATCCCGCGCATCGATTTGTTGGGCTCGTCGTTCGTTGTGCCGATCGCGCGCAGCCCTCTGCGTTTCGCGCGCGCGAGCATCTCGACCTTGAGCGCGCGAGCGACGCCGCGCCCGCGGTGCTCGCGGGCCGTCCCGGTCAACCAGGTCCATCCGTCCTTGTCCTTGCTCTTGCCCGTCGTGGTGAAACCGGCGATCTGATCGCCCGCGTACGCGACGAGGCAGAGGTCCATGAACACCTGATCGCTGGTCGAGGCTTCGTAGAAACGCTCCCAGGGCCAATGCGGCGTCGGCGTCGCGAACGGGATGTCCTCCCACATCGGCTCCTCGGCCGCGTAGAGCTCACGCCACCAGCGCTCTTGCGCCGCCGCGTCCTTTCCCTCCAGCACCTCCGCGAAGCTCGAGATCGTGTAGCCACCCGCGCGGACGCGATCCAGCGCCTCAGCGAACCGCCCGGGGTCGAACTTCGAGAGCTCGACGTATGACGCGATGCGGCGTCCGATCTCCCGGTAGCCGTGAGCGATCGCCCAGTCGAGGGCGAAGGGCTCGTCCTCGCTCGCGCCGGCGAACAGCTTCGGCACCTTGCGGCGGCCCGCCTCGTCCTCGAGAGCGGCGAGCATCACGGTGCCGATGCCTTTCCGCCGGTGTGGCGCGAGGACGGTCATGCCGACGAACTGCGAGCCGTCGGGACGAGCGGTGAAGCCGACGCCGATGTCGCCGATGGCGGCGACGGTGCCCTCGGGCGCTTCGACCGTGACACGCAGCAGCGCCGGATCCTTCATGAGATTCTCCCAGTAGCGCCACTCCGCCGCGCTGCCCTGCCGCATCCAGTGCTGCTCGCGGTTGCGCTCCTCGACGAAGGCGTCGCGGTCTCCGTCGTCGAACTCGCGCGCGCGGTAGCCCGCCGGCAGGCGCGCACCTAGACCCAGCACGTCCGTGACCGTCACGGTGCCACGATGACCGCAGACCGGTCCGACCGTCAATGTTCGCCACGCTATGGAACCCCGCGACGGCCGCGAACGTACTGTCACGGGATGCTCGAGGGATGGGGAAGGATCGTCCACCGCAGGCGCTGGATCGTGCTCGGCGCCTCGCTGCTCCTGCTCGCGCTCAGCGCGGTGCTCGTCGCCCAAGGTGGCGACCTGCGCAATCCGGACACGATCCCGTCCACCGAATCCGGCCGCGCGTCGAAGCTGCTGACGGAGGACCTGCCGCGCCCGTCCCCGTCCGGAGCGCCCGCCGGCGGCTCGTTCACGCTCGTCTTCCGCAGTGAGTCCCTTGCGGTCGGCGACGCCGCGTACCGTCAGGCCGTCACCGACGCGCTCGCACCGCTGCGCTCCGACGCGCGCGTCACGAGCATCCGTACCTACTACGACACGCCGCAGTCGGGACTGCTGTCGCGCGACGGTCATGGGATGCTCGCCTTCGTTCAGCTGCGGGATGCGCGATCCGTCGCCGAGGCGTATTTCGCGGATCTGCGTTCGCTCGTGCGATCGGACAGCCTCACGATCCTCGCGACCGGCGGCCTCCCGATCAATCGCGACTTCGATCTCATCCTCGACCGCGATCTCCAGCGCGCGGAGATCGTGTCGTTGCCGGTCGCGCTCGTGCTGATGCTCGTCGTCTTCGGCACGGTCGTGGGCGCGCTGGTGCCGCTGGGTGTCGGTCTTCTCGCGATCATCGGCGGCCTCGGCGGCGTCTTCCTCCTGACGCGCTTCACCGACGTGTCGACCTACGCCCTGAATATCGTCACGCTCATCGGCCTCGGGACCTCGATCGACTATTCGCTGTTCCTCGTTGCCCGCTTCCGCGAGGAGCTCGCGACGGGAGCGTCGCGCGAGGATGCCCTGGCGCGCAGCGTCGCCACCGCCGGCCGGGCGGTCGTCTTCTCAGGCCTGACGGTCGCGATCGGTCTGTCGGGGTTGCTCTTCTTCGAAGGCACGTTCCTCGCGTCGCTGGGCCTGGCCGGCGCGATCGTCGTCGCGATGGCCGTGATCTACGCGCTCACGTTCCTCCCGGCGGTGCTCGCGATCCTCGGGCCGCGCGTCAACGCCTGGCGTCTGCCACTGCCGCGCCGCGCGCAGACCGGAAACGGTCTGTGGCATTCGATCGCGACCGCGGTCATGCATCGCCCGCTGCTCGTGCTCGTGCCGACGATCGCGTTCGTGCTCGCCGCGGGCTCGCCGTTCCTGCAGATCCGGCTCGCGAACGCGGACACCACGGCGCTTCCACCGCAGACCGAGTCGCGCCGCGGCTACGACATGCTCGTCCGCGACTTCCCCGGCCAGGAGCAGGCAGCGTTCCCCGTCGTCGTCTACTTCGCCGATGGCGAGCCGCTCCGCTCGGGTCGCGACGCTGACGTCTTCGCGTTGTCGCGGACGATCGCGGCGCTGCCGGACGTCCTGCGGGTCGACGCGCCGTTCGACGAGACCGGACGTGTGCTGTCGCAGGCCGGAAGCGCCTCCACGGGGCCGCACATCGTCGTCATGAGGGCGGTGACCGCGCGGCCGGCGTCGAGCGACCAGGCCCGTGATCTCGTGCGTGCGATACGTGCGGTTCCCGATCCCGCCGGCGGTGAGGTGCTCGTGAGCGGACAGACCGCGTTCGACCTCGACACGATCGACTTCATCGCGACGCATACCGTGCGCGCCGTCGCGTTCATCGTCGTGCTGACCTACGTCGCGCTGTTCCTGCTGCTCGGCTCGGTCGTGCTGCCGCTGAAGGCGGTGCTCATGAACCTGCTCTCGATCAGCGCGTCCTTTGGTGCGATGGTCTGGGTGTTCGTCGAGGGCCACTTCAGCACGCTCATGAACTTCACTCCTCAGGCGCTCGACCCTTCCGTGCCGGTGATCCTCTTCTGCATCGTCTTCGGCCTGTCGATGGACTACGAGGTATTGCTCCTCAGCCGCATCCAGGAGGAATACCGCCGGACGAAGGACAACACGCACGCCGTCGCGGAAGGCCTCGAGCGCAGCGGGCGGCTCATCACCGCAGCGGCGGCGATCATGGTCGCGGTCTTCACCGGCTTCGCGCTCGCGGACGTCGTGATCATCAAGTCCATCGGCCTCGGGATGGCCGTGGCCGTCGCGCTGGACGCGACCCTGGTTCGCGCTCTCATCGTGCCCGCGGCGATGCGCTTGCTCGGCGACCTCAACTGGTGGGCGCCGCCGCCGATCGCGCGTTTGCACCGGCGTTTAGCGTTCGGGTCGCGACACGCTTCCGACAGCCCGATCGCGCCGTAGCATCGGAGCGGTGCGCGGAACTCTCTCGGTCGCTCTCGCGTTCGTCGTCGCCTGCGGCGGCCCCACGGCAGCGCCCTCCACGAGCGCGCCGGCTTCTGGTGGCGTGGCCGCGCCCACGCCTGCCTCCGTGACACCGACGAGCCGCGCCACCGCCGCCGCGACGACGTCGCCGGTACTCCGCATAGCGCTCACCGACGTCCGCTCCGCCGAGCGCTTCACGTTGGGCGGCTTTGCCGGCAAGACCGTGATCGTCGAAGGCATGGCGGTCTGGTGACTGAGCTGCCTGTCACAACAGTTGGTTGTGAAGGACACGCTCCCCGGCCTCGGAACGGACGTGCTCATGGTCTCCATCGACGTGGACACGAGCGAGAACGCTGACCAGCTGAGGCGCTTTGCGGAGGCACACGGCTTCGGCTGGCGGTTCGCGATCGCGCCGCGCGAGATGCTCGTCGAGCTGCAGCGCGCCTTCGGAACGCAGTTCCTCACGCCGCCGTCCGAGCCGATGTTCATCGTGGATCCGAAGGGCGAGGCGCACCTCATCCCGTTCGGTCACCGCGACGGCGATACGGTGCGTGCGCTCGTGGCCCGCTATCGCGCCTGACGGGTGTTAGCCGGCGAGCTCGTGACCGGCTTCGCCATCGGCATTTTCGCGACGCTGTCGCCGTGCGCACTTCCGCTGTATCCCGGCTTCCTTGCGTACCTCGCGGCGCGTCGGGGCAAGGACGCGTCCTCGCGTGTCGCGCCGTGGCTCGGGCTTGTCGTGCTCGCCGGCGTGCTCACCACGATGCTCGCCCTGGGCGCGCTCATGGCGGCGCTCGCGGTGTCGACGTCGAGCGTGCTGCGCATCGTGACGCCGCTCGCCGACGTCGTCGTGATCGCTCTGGGCATCGTGTTGCTGCTTGGCCGCGACCCGTTCGCGAAGCTGCCGGTGCTCGGTCCGGCGCGCCTGGGCGGAGGCATGGTCCGCTCGGCGTACGCCTACGGCCTGCTCTACGGACCGATCGCGCTGCCGTGCGCGGCGCCGCTGCTCGTCGCGCTCTTCGGTCTGTCGCTGTCGTTCGACAGCTTCGTCGGAGCGCTCGCATTCTTCATCGCGTTCGGTCTTGGCTTCGGGCTGCCTCTGCTCGCGATCTCGCTTCTCGCGCACTCGCGGCAGCTCTTGCTGGTGCACTTCTTCGCGCGGCACCATGACGTCGTCTCGCGCGTCGCCGGAGCCGTGCTCGTCGCTGTGGGTGCCATCGACCTGGCGAACAACGTCCCGCTCATCCTCCTCACGCTCTAGCTGGCGAGAGGCCTGCGGCACCGGTCTTGCGGCCCGTAGCCGTGCGGAATCCGCATGGGAGGAACACATGAAGGACAAGACCGAAGGCAAGTTCGACGAGACCAAGGGCAAGATCAAGGAGGAAGCCGGCAAGCTCGGCGGTGACCGCTCGACGGAAATGGGCGGCAAGCTCGATCAGGCCAAGGGCAAGGTCAAGCAGGGCATCGGCGAGCTCAAGGAGGACCACCCGGTCGACGACGTCCCCCGGTAGTCCCCTCTGACGATCCCGTGCTTGGGCGCCAAGCGCACAATTCCAACGTGCGTTTGGCGCCCTTCGTACTACTTGCCGCGGTCGTCGCGTGCGGAGCGCCGGTGTTGACGCCGGGGAGCGCGCCGCGGGCGCCCGCGGCGTCCGATGCGGCGGACCTCGAGGAGGTGTCGCTCGAGATCTCCGCACTCATGTGAAGCTCCTGTGCGTCACAGGTCGTGACGGGTTGCAGGAGGATCGAGGGAGTGGTGAGCGTGAGCATGGAGGCGTTGGACCGGAAGCTCACGCTGCGCTTCGATCCGCGCGTTACGACCGCGGCGCGCGTGACCGCGGCGGTGCAGGCGGTCGTCGATAGCATCGAGCAGTGACCTCGCGCGCGAGCTCGTGGCCCACCACGCCGATCCCATCGGCCACGTCCTCGGCTGGCTCTCCTTCGCGCGGCCACGCTTCCGCGACGGCTGCTTCCTCTATGTGAGCGACCGCGGCCTCGCGCATCTGGTGCTCGCGCGCCGTGGCTATGCCGCGATCACCTTCGGTCACGTCGTCGTGTTCGCGCGCGAACCGGCCGACGCTCTGTGGCGCCACGAGCTCCGGCACACCAAGCAGTACGAGCGATTCGGTCTCGCGTTCCTTCCCCTGTACCTGCGCCTCTACGCGAAACACGGATACGTGTCGCATCCACTGGAGCGGGAGGCATCTGAAGTGGCTACGCTTTTCAAGTGACCCCCTACGACATCGCCATCCTCGGTGGCGGCCCGGGTGGCTATGTCGCTGCTCTCCACGCGGGCATCAAAGGAGCGCGTGTGGCGCTCATCGAGCGGGACCGTGTCGGCGGGATCTGCGTCACGGTCGGCTGCATCCCATCGAAGGCCCTGCTCGATTCGAGCCACGCCTATTGGGTCACAACGCACGGCGAGGAGCACGGCATCGTCGTGCAGGGAGCGCGTTTCGATCTGTCGAAGGCCGTCGCGCGCAAGGACGCCGTCGTCGCGCAGAACGTGGCGGGTGTCGAGCAGCTGCTGAAGGCGCGCAAGGTCGACCTCATGAAAGGCGAGGGGACGCTCGTGTCGCCGACGCAGCTCAAGGTGCGCACCGCCTCGGGCGAGCAGGCGGTCGACGCGACAGCTGTGATCGTCGCCACCGGCTCGAAGGTCGGCATACCGCCCATCAAGGGACTCGCCGAGTCAAAGCCGCTCGACAACGTCGGCGCGCTATCGCTCACGACGCCGCCGAGGCGGCTCATCGTGATCGGTGGAGGCGCGATCGGCCTGGAGCTCGGAACGTTCTACGCCGAGCTCGGCAGCGAGGTCAGCGTGCTCGAGATGCTGCCGCAGCCGATCGCCTATGCGGATCCAGAGCTCGTTCGCGTCCTGGTGCGCGCGCTGCAGTCGCGCGGCATCACCGTGGTCACGGAGGCGAAGGTGACCGAGGTGTCGCGCTCGGGCGGGACGGTGACCGTGACCGCCGAGGTCGGTGGCGCATCCCGGTCGTTCGAGGGCGACGAGGTGCTCCTCGGCGCTGGTCGCGTCGCCAACTACACCGGTGTCGAGAGCGCCGGCTTCGCGACCAGCCGGCTCGGCATCACGGTGGACGAGCACATGCGCACGAGCGTGAAGGGCGTGTGGGCGATCGGCGACTGTATCGGCGATCCGCGCGCGCCGAAGCTCGCGCATGTCGCGTCGTCGCAGGGCGAGGTCGCCGTGGACACGATCCTCGGCGAGGACGCGGCGATGGACTACGACGTCGTCCCGAACGTCGTGTACACGCATCCCGAGATCGCCCAGGTCGGCCTGACCGAGGCGCAGGCGAAGGAGAAGTACGGCGACGACGTGAAGGTCGCGCGGTTCTCCTTCAAGGCCTCCGGCCGTGCGCGCGCGCTCGGCGAGAATGACGGCGTGACGAAGATCGTCGCCGCGGGGAAGGACCAGCGCATCGTGGGCGTGCACATCGTCGGACCGCAGGCCAGCGAGCTGATCGCCGAGGCGACGCTCGCGATGCGCCTGGAGGCCACGACCGACGACGTCATCGCGACGATCCACGCGCACCCGACGCTCGCCGAGACGTTCCGCGAGGCCGCGCTCGTCGCGCGGGGGAGACCGATCCACACGGCTCGCTAGTCAGCGAGTCACTGACACGCATGTGCGGTTGTATGAGGACATATGTTCTATGGAGTCGAGGGTATGTCTCCGCTGCGGGTTGACGAAGTCGGTCGATCAGTTCGACATTCGCTCCACGAGAACCGGCGTTCGCAACGCCTTGTGTCGACCTTGCATGGCCGAATACAAGCACGATTGGTACATGGAAAATCGCGGAGAGTTGATCGGACGCGCCCGCATGAGAAGAGACCGAACGGCGGCAGAGAATCGTCTCCGATGACTGTGGTGAATCAGACCCCGTCGTTCTTCAGTTCGACCATGTAGGAAATAAGCGCAAAGACGTCTCCTACATGCTGGGTGGCGGCTTCAACTGGGCGACAATTCAAATCGAGATTGGAAGTGCGAAGTGCGGTGTGGAAACTGCCACCGACGGAAGACATCGCGCGAGCTGGGCCTCTACGACAGGAAGCGACAGTTCGTGACGGTAGAGGAGGCTGCGGCCCATACCCGTGGCTAATACTTGAACCTGCCAGGGCCGTTAGCTCAGTGGATAGAGCGGAGGTTTTCTAAACCTTCAGACGCGAGTTCGACTCTCGCACGGCCCACTGAGACGAACGGTTTGCTCGCTCGCTCACTCATAAACTTCGCGCCATGGACGTCTCGTCGATCGCCATAGTGGCCGCCGTGCTCGGCGGGATCGCTACGATCGCGTACATCGTTCTCGGCGTCTTCGCCATTCGGTACCTCCGCCGCATCGCCGATAGACGCTGACGCGCTGCTGGCCGAGGGCCGAGCGAGTCAACCGATCTGTATCGGCCGGCGCAGAACGAGCGACGTACAGTTAGCCCGTGCCCGTCACCCCATCCGACGCGTTCGTCGAAGAGCTCTGGCAGGTCGCGCGCGGGCTGTGGATGCCGGACCACCCCTGGTTCAAGGGCATCGTCGAACATCGCTGGACGCGTGAGCAGATCATCCTGGGCGAGATCCAGCACTACCTGCGTGTGCGCACCAACCCGATCTTCTTCGGCTACATCGTCACCAACGTCGCGAGCGAGCGGAACTACGACCTCATGGACGTCGTGATGGAGAACTTCATGGAGGAGCTCGGTGGCGAGAAGACGCACGTCGACATCATGCTGCAGTTCCTCGAGGAAGCCGGCGTCACTCGCGAGCAGGCGGATCGTGCCGATCCCGCACCGGGCACCCTGGCGGCGATCGAGATGATCCGCTCGGGCTGCCAGAACCGCACCGCGCTCGAAGGCGTCGCGCTCCTCGCGTACGTCGAAGCGATGCACGGCGGGCCCGACGGTGCGGCGGCTCGGGTGTTCAAGGAGCTCGTCGGCCACTACGGATTCAGCAAGCACGCCGCCGCGACGTACGAGCTGCACGCGGAGCAGGACACCGGGCACGGCGATCGTCAGATCGCGATGATCCACAAGCTGGCGCGCGACGAGGCGACGCAGGAGAAGGTCCGCCGCGCCGTGCGGCTGGGCTGCGAAGCGTTCAACTTCGAGTGGGACGGGCACGTCCAGGCGATGACCGGCCAGCGCGACGTGTACTGGTCCGGGAAGACGCCTCTGATCCTGCGCCATCCTGAGGTCCGGCTGCCGAAGGACTGAGCTCGGCCGACGCGCTGCCGTAGCGGCGACGGAGTCTTGCGAAGTAGCGCCGGTAGACGATCGTCCAGATGCCCAGCGTTCCGACGAGCCAGCGGCCTTGGCCGCGTCCGACCGAACGCGAGAAGAGGCCGCCGATGAGCGCGGCCGCGGCCGCGCTGAGGAGAAACCTCCAGGCGCGCGCGACGGGGGTCCAGGCGATCAGCTCGACAAGAGTTCTGCCGGCCACGCCGCTCTCGGTGGCGTACACCTTGTACGGAATGCCGTCGAGCGGCGCGCGCACGACGGCGACCCAGCCCCGTGTGGCGAAGCGCTCACTCGCGTCGACGAGCATCGCGTCATTGATCCCCGGAATTTCGGTCAAGCGTGCGCGTTCCTCTCGCGCGTGTTGGTGCATGCGGACGCCGCCGAACACCGCACCGACCGTCGCGGCGATGACGCTCGGCAGGACCGACCGCGGTCGGTTGAGGCCGATCCATGTCAGCAGGATGTCCGGAACCAGCCAGAAGCGCGTCGCCTCCGCGTAGCCCCATAGGCCCGCAGCGAGAATGGCGAACGGCGACCGCGCGAATCTGCGCAACCCGTCAGGTCCGCCGCAGCTCGGCGATCGAGCGGGACGCGCGTCGAGCGATCGTCACGACGCCGAGTCCGACCAGAAGCACGCAGAAGATCGTCCAGTTCATCGGCCAGAACAGCGCGAACAACGACGCGGCGACCATCAGCACCAGGCGGTCCGCCTGCCCCCCCGGCCCGGTCCACTGGATCGACCCGCCCGCGACCATGGCAAGCACGCCGGTGATGTTCACGAGCCAGCCGCTCGCGAGCGCCGCGGCGACCCAGAACGCGTCCGCATGCGGGACCAGGGCAAGCAGCAGTGCGACATCGGCGAGCTCGGTCACGAAGCGATTGAGATACGACCCGAGTCGGGTGGCGCGACCGAAGGTCTGGGCGATGTAGCCGTCCGTCGTCGCAAGCACCATCCGGGTGACGATCGAGAGCGCGACGACGAGCCACCAACCCTCCCACAGAGCGACCGCCGCGAGCGCACTGGGCACGAGGATCGAGACGGTGATGACGTTCGGATCGACGCGGTCCAGATTTGGGATGCGTGCGAGCGCACGGCGGATGACCTGCTTGCCTTCGTACACCGACGCGTCAGCTTTCAGCGTTCGCTCTCCAGAAGGCGGCCAGTGTGCCCGCGAGATCCTTCGTCGGCGTCCCGGACAGCGGCTCTCCGAACGTGACGCGCACGTGCCGGAATGGACGCCAGAGCGTTCTCCCGACGGGCCAGGCCTTCGCGGTCCCGGCGATCGCGACCGGCACGATCGTCCACCCGCTGCTCGCGAGCACGAACAGGATGGCGTCATGCGCCTCCGAACGCCGACGGCTCCCTGACGGGTACACGAGAAGCGTCCCGCGCTTCTGGTCTCGCAGGATCCGTGTCCAGCGC
Organism: Candidatus Limnocylindria bacterium; assembly: GCA_036000705.1. Classification (GTDB taxonomy): domain Bacteria; phylum Chloroflexota; class Limnocylindria; order P2-11E; family P2-11E; genus CF-39. Next base: position 60,728 of record DASYUY010000114.1, read on the forward strand.
CGAAGCTCGGTGTACCGCGTACGGTCGAAGGCGACCGCCATCACGAAGAGCGAGCTCGCGAGAGCGAGCGAGGTCTTCTCGAAGAAGTAGTCCTTCGCCGCGAGGCATGCGATCTCGCGCCGGCGCCGTTCGGACAGCGACGCGAGGATGACGAGCGAGTCGAGATGGCTCTGGTGGTTGGCGACGAGCGCGACGCGGTCGCCCGAAGGCTCCACGCCGCGCACCTCGACGGGAAACTGCAGCTTTGTCAGGGCCACGGCCGTCCAGCGCGCGATCGTGCGCAGAGCGTCGAACGTGATGTCGGGCACGCGTGGGTACTGGCCGAGTCGGTCGCGGACGGGTACGCCGACGTCGGGCATCGGCGAGTACGCGAATGCGCGGGGTTCGTCGGGTGACGCGGGCGTGATGCGGCCGTCTCTCAGGGGAAGCCCCCGAAGAAGAAGCGCACGAAGTGGAACGCGACCGGAGCGACCACTGTCAGCGAGTTCAGCCGGTCGAGGATGCCGCCGTGTCCCGGCAGCAGATCGCCGAAGTCCTTGATGCCGACGTTGCGCTTGAAGTTCGCGAGCGTGAGGTCACCGACCTGTCCGCCGGCGCCGACGATCACGCCGAGACCGAGCACACCCCACCATGGGAGCTGGGGGAACGCGAGCTGCCAGTTCACGAAGGCAAAGATGATCCCGAACCCGAGGGCGCCCAGCGATCCCTCGACGGTCTTGTTCGGCGAAAGCGCGGTCCAGTGGCGGCGCCCGAACAGCTTGCCGAACAGGAACGCGACCACGTCGTTCAGCTGCGTCGCCAGCACGACGTACAGCACAAGGCCGAGGCCGCGATCCCACATCGCGAGATATGTGAGGTGCGCGAGGAACCAGCCGAAGTACACGACGCCCAGCACCGAGAGGGCGAAGCCTTGCAGCATGTTCTCGGTCTTGTTCCGCACGATGGGCACGAGGGTCAGAAGCGCCACACCCCACATCGGCACGACGGAGAAGAGGCCAAAGCGTCCGACGTACGCGAGCGTGTTCGCGGCGACCATCGCCAGATACACCGCGAGGACGAAAAGACGCTCGCGATAGAGGCCGGTCGCCCGCGCGAATTCTTTGAAGCCGTAGATCGAGAGCAGCGTGATGAGCAGGGCCCAAGCCCACGTCCCGAGCCACAGCGCGATGAGAACGACGGGAAGCATCACCAGCCACGTCCGGTACGGCAGCCACCCCGCGGTCAGCCGTGTCGCGCGCAGGAACAGACCGAACAGCACGACACTGACAGCGGCGAACGCGGTGTACGCCGCGAGCGGCTGTGGCAGCGCCTCTATTCCCACCTCGCGGCGGATGCTACGCGCGGGTTCTACGAACCCGGGTCCCAACGCCGTCGCGAACGGGAGCACGAGCCTTCGACTTGGCCTTGGGCGCGACGTTCGCATAGCTCTCGTCGATCCATTCCTCGAACATCGCGATCGGCAGCGCGCCCTTCGGCATCTTCACGCTGACCCAGCCCGACTTCCCGAGACCGTAGCCCATGGCCTCGATGTACGGCAGGCTCTTCGCGTAGAGCAGAGCGTTCGTGAGCTTCACGCCCATGATGTAGTCCGCGTACTTGGCGTCGGGCTCCTCGAGCCCGAAAAAGACGAAGACCTTGCCGCCGATCTTCGCGACGTTCTCGCCCCACGGGTGATCGAGCGTCGTGCCGGGCTTCGCGAGCGCGTACGTCAGCAGCTTTGCCTTGGCTGCCTTCGCCGTCGGCACGCTAGATCGGCCATGACTTGGGAAAGCCCGCGCGCACTTCGTCCCAATCGGGATCGCCCTTGTACTTGGTCTTGAAGGACTTGATCAGCTTCACCAGCTCATCCTGGTCCATCTCCAACACGTTCGAGACCATACCCGTGGTCTCCTCGAAGCCGAGGCTTCAGTTGCCCCGTCAGCCCTTCATCCGCTGCATGACATAGCGGTCCTTCTGCGTCATGGTCATGCGCGAACTCTAAAGGTCGCCCGAGAAGCCAACGCGCTGCAGCGTCACGGCCTCGATGCGCGGCCGCGGCCTTCCCGCGTCCTCGAGCCCGACGCGCAGCCGCGCGAGGACCCGCCATCGCAAAGCACCCTGCTGGATCAGCAGGATGACGAATGCGTTCTCGATGTCGGTCCCCGCCGCGCCCTCGACGCGCACGACGAGGGGAAACGTCATCGAGCGACTGCGGCGCACCTCGCGATCGAGCGATGCCTCGCCGCGGAACTTCGAATGAGGCGCGACCGCGTCGAGCACGCGAATGCTCTCGTTGTCGGGGTTGGCGATGCGCCAGGTCGTCCGCCAGCCTTCGCCGTCTCGTTTGGCGACGCCGAGCGGCTCGATGCGGAGCCGTGGAGCGCTCACCGCGGGCTCCGCGCTCCGCTCGGAACGAGCTCGCGGTAGAAGATGACCGTCGCCCGCAGCTCGCCATCGGGTAGCCCGGCGTATCGCGGGATCTCGGCGGCGCGCGTCCAGCCGAGCTTGATGTACAGCGGTTCGGCCTCGCTCCCGGCGATCGTGTCGAGCACGAGGAGGGTGCGCCCCTCGGCGAGGGCGACACGCTCGATCTCGCGCATGAGCGCGGTCGCGATCCCGCGCCTTCGGGCCGTCCGGTGCACCAGAACCTTTGCCACCTCCGCGCGATGTTGTGAGTTCGGTAGTGGCGCCAGACGCAGCTGCGCCGTTCCGACCACGCGCCGATCCAGACGCGCCACGACGACGATGACGTCGCCGCGCACGACGTCTCGTTCGATGCTCTGCCACCACGTTGCCGCGTCCTCGGGGGTGAACGGCTGAAGGAACCCGACCGACGCGCCCCCGGCCACCGCATCGGCGAGGATCACGGCGAGGTCGGGGATGGCCGCATCGAACGTCGGACCGTCGAGGCGCAGGATCTCGAGCGTCATTTTGCGGAGGGGACGACCTCCTCGGCGAAGGCCGCGAGGGCCTCCCAGTCATAGGGACCGCTGCGGACCGCGACGTTCAGCTGTTCCACGCCGGCGTCGCTGTATTCGCTCACGAGCTCGGCGGCTTGCCTTGCCGTCCCGCGGAGGAAACCGCGCAGACCGCGCGTATCGGCACCCCACTCGCGCTGGTAGCGCTCGTCACCGCGCGCCGCGCCCTTGTCGTCGGCCCCTAGGTAGAAGCCGACGTTGATCGAGCGCGCGATCTCGCGGCCGTCGCGGCCGATCTCGGCACACCAGCGGTCGAGCACCTCGTTCTTCCGCCGCCACTCCGCCGGCGCGAGGTACGGAGCGTTCCAGCCGTCGGCGAAACGCGCCGCGGTGCGCAGCGTGCGCTTCTCGCCGGCGCCGCCGATCCAGAGCGGAAGGCGGCGCTGCACGGGTTTCGGGTTATTGGGAGCGTGCCGCAGCGTGTAGTGCGTACCCGACAGATCGGTGAACGGCTCATCGAACAGGCCGCGCAGGGCCTCCGCGTATTCCTCGAGCTGGTCCTCGCGCGTTTTGACGTCCGGAAAGATGTAGCCGAAGGCCCGGTACTCCGGTTCGTTCCAGCCGGCGCCGATCCCGCACTCCGCGCGCCCGTTCGAGATGTGATCGATGGTCGTAACCGACTTCGCGAGCAGGCCGGGGTTGCGATACGCGATGCTGAAGACAAGGCAGCCGACCCGGACGCGCGTGGTGTCCGCCGCCGCGGCGGTCAGTACCGAGGTGGATTCGAAGCAGTCGCCGGTGCCATCCCGATGGGGTGTCTCCTGGAAGTGATCGGAGAGCGAGAACCAATCGAAGCCGTGCTCGTCCGCGAAGCGCCACAGCCGCCGCAGCTCAGCGAGCGGCCCGCCGAGGTGGCCGACGTGGATGCCGAACTTGATACGGCGAGACTAATACCCGTAGTCGTAGGGGTCCTTGGCACCACCCGTCGGCGTGGGCATGTACGACGGCGCGCTGGTCGCGTTCGCTGGCGACGCCTTGGGAGCGCCGCTTCCACCTGAGCCCGCGGCGGCACACGCGGTCGTGGCCAGCAGCGCCGCGGCCAGGGCCAAGAGCACACCTCGCATGGCGCTCACCTCCTGATACCGTTGATACGGGGAGGAGGCCCGAACGGATATGGGTCCCCTGGCCATCTTTGCGATCGTCGCCGTCTTCATCGTGGTCTCCCTCGCGGCCCTCGGTTTCGCGCTCGTCGTCGCGCGCAATGCGAGCCGGCCGCGGCCCGCTCTACCGCTCAACTGCGGCGACTGCGTCTTCATGGTCCCACGCGCGAAGGTCTACCGGCGCGAGACCATCGAAGACGACGACGGGCTCATCCACTACCTCTGCGAGAAGCGCTGGATCGAGATCACGCCGTACTCGCCGCGCTGCGATCTCGGACGCAGCAAGACCCGCGCGGCGTCGCCTGTCACCTCGGGCTAGCCTAACGGCGTGGCCCCCTTCGCAGCCTTCGACGCGCACGTGCGCGCGCACGCGCGTGAGTACATCGAAGAGCTCAAGGAGCTCGTGCGCCTACCGACGGTCTCGGCGCAAGAGGGCGCGATCGACGAGACCGCGCGCGCCGTCCTCGCGCGCACGCGACGCGCCGGAGTCGCGGCCGAGAGCCTCCGTGTCGACGGTGGGCCGCCGACGATCGTCGGCGAGACGGGTCGCGGCGAGAGGACGCTCCTCGTCTACGACCACTACGACGTGCAGCCGCCCGACCCGCTCGACGAGTGGACGACGCCGCCATTCGAGCCCACCGAACGCGACGGCTTTCTCTTCGCGCGCGGCGTGTCCGACAACAAGGGCAATCTCATGGCGCGCCTTCAGGCCATCGAGGCCTATCGCGCGACGATCGGCGAGCTGCCGCTGCGCGTGCGCGTCCTCTACGAGGGCGAGGAGGAGATCGGCTCGGAGCATCTCGCGGAGTTCGTGCGTCAGAACGCCGATCGCCTTCGCGCCGACGGCTGCATCTGGGAGGCGGGCTACAAGGACGCCGCAGGCAGGCCCACGCTCTCGCTCGGCCTGAAGGGCATCGCATACTTCGAGCTGCGTGTGCGCGGCGCGAAGCAGGACGCGCACTCGTCGATCGCGACGATCATCCCGAACGCGGCGTGGCGTCTCGTCTGGGCACTCGCGACGCTGAAGAACGACAAGGACGAGATCACGATCGACGGCCTCATGGACGCGGTGCGCAAGCCGACGCCCGACGAGCTCCGAACGCTCGAGGCGCTGCCGTATGACGAGGAAGCGACGCGGCGCATCCACGACGTGCCGCGGTTCATCCGCGGTCTTTCCGGAACGCCGCTCAAGCTCAAGCACTTCTTCGAGCCGACCTGCACGATCTGCGGTCTCTCGTCCGGCTACTCCGGCCCGGGTTCCAAGACGGTGCTGCCGGCGGTCGCGAGCGCGAAGCTCGACTTCCGCCTCGTCCCCGACCTCACTCCCGAGCTCGTGGACCGGCTGTTGCGCGCGCATCTGGAGCGCCGCGGTTTCGGCGACATCGAGGTCGTCGCGCTGCACGGCGAGCGTCCGTCGCGCTGGCCCGCGGATTCGGCACCCGCGCGTGCCGCGGTCGCGGCGGTGCGTTCGACGTACGGGACGGACCCGGTCGTGTATCCGCTCATGGTCGGGAGCGGACCCATGGCGCAGGTCTGCGATCAGCTCGGGATCCCCGTCGTCGGGTTCGGATCGGGCAACGCCTCGTCCGCGAATCATGGGCCCAACGAGAACATCGCCATCACCGACTATGTGGACCACATCCGCGCATTCGGTCGGTTCCTCCACGCGTTCGGGGGCAGACCGCTGGATTGAGCGGCGGCGAGAAGCGGCTCCTGCTCAGCGTCATCGGAGCGCTCACGTTCGCGTCCGTGTACGCGACGCTCGTCATGGCCCCGGTCCTCACCCAGATCGCGGCCGAGTTCGGCGTCAGCACCGGGACCGCCGGTCTCGTCGCCGCGGCCTACGGCGGGCCGGGCATCGTCACGTCGCTGCTCATCGGGCCGTACTCGGATCGCTTCGGAAGAAAGCGGTTCCTCGTCCTCGGCGCTTTGATGATGGGCACCTTCACGATCGTGTCCGCCCTCGCGCCGAGCTTCGAGCTGCTTGTCGCCGCGCGCGCGACCGCCGGCATCGGCGGCTCCCTCATCTTCCCGAACGCGAACGCACTCGTCGGTGACCTCTTCCCGTATCGCGAGCGCGGTCGCGCGATGTCGACGGTCATCGGCTTCAACACGATGGCGAGCGTGATCGGCGTGCCGGTCGCGGGCGTCGTCGCCGAGGCGACGAGCTGGCGCGTGTCGGTGGCTCTCGTCGGCGTGATCGCGATCGGGGCCGGCGTCGGTCTCGCCGTGTTCCTCCGTCCGACGCGGACGAACATCAATGCCGACCGGATCTGGGCGATGTACCGACTCATCCTCAGCAATCCCTCAGCCGTCGCCGCGATCATCTCGAGCTTCCTCGGATCGCTCTACTGGTTCACCTGGATCACATATCTCGTCGTGTTCTTCCAGACCACGTACGGCCTGAGCGAGGGCACGGCGTCGACGTACTCGCTCACACTCGGCCTGGGCGTCCTCGTCGGCAGCCAGGTCGGGGGCCGGCTCGGAGATCGCATCGGACACCGGCTCGTCGTCGCGGGTGCGATCGTCGTCTCTGGCGCGATCCTCCTCGTCCTGACGAACGCTCCGCCCCCGCTGCTCGCGGGCGCGGCGATGAATCTCGCGCTGTCCGCCGTCATCGGCGCACGATTCGCGACGAACACGACCCTGCTCACCGAGCAGGTACCCGAAGCGCGGGGCACGCTGTTCGCGTTCTCGTCGGCGACGGCGGCGCTATCCATCGTCGCGGGGTCGGCACTCGGGGGGTTCTTCGTCGACACGCTCGGCTTCGGAGCGATCGGTGTGTTCTGTATGGGCGCGGCTCTGCTGTCGAGCGTCATCGTCCTGGCATTCGTGCGTGAAGAGCCGCTCGAGGTCGATGTTGGGGTGGCCTAGGCGCAATCGTTGCCCACTTGTTACCTGTTGTCGGCTCGCCCGACAGGCGTGCGGCATCCATCCTGCCCGTCATCTTGGCCGCTACTGAAAGGAGCAGGCCATGGCGCGCAGATCTGGTGGTGGAATGACGGTGGCCGAGGCGGGCCGCATGGGCGGTCGCTTGGTCAGCGAGAAGTACGGACCCGAGTTCTACGAGAAGATCGGCAAGAAGGGCGGCTCCAGCACCGCGACGAAGTACGGTCCCGAGTTCTTCGGTCGCATCGGCAAGAAGGGCGGAAAGGCCGTGACGGCGAAGTACGGCCCCGGTCACTTCGAGCGGATCGGTCGCAAGGGTGGACAGAAGGTCGCGGACCTCATCGAGCGTGCGAAGTCTCTCGAGGCCGAGCATCCCCGTGCCGCTGAGCGACCGGCCGTGGAAGAGCTCGCAGAAGAAGAGGCGGGCCGCTAGCCTCCGCACCTAGACTCGCGGGCGATGGGGAAGGAAGCTCGCATCGGCACTCGCGTGGTGCGTTCTGCGCGCGCGCTCCCCGCCGGCGAGGGAGTTCCGGTCGCGCCACCTCTGGTGCAGAGCGTCGCGTTCGACTACCGCTCCGCGGCCGCGCAGGACCAGGTCTTCGGAAACGATCGCGCCGGGTACGTCTACGGGCGCTACGGCACGCCGACCACGGCCGCGCTCGAGACGGCGCTCGCCGAGCTCGAGGGCACCGCGGCCGCCACATGTTTCGTATCCGGCATGGCGGCGATCGCGGCCTTCGTCGATGCCTGTGCCGTCGCGACCGGCGGACGCGTCGTCGCGCAAGAGGACATCTACGGCCAGGTCCGCGCGCTGTTCGAGCGGTGGATCCGCGAGCGCGGCGCGAAGATCGTGTTCGTCGACGCCACCGACCACCGGACGGTCGAGGCGGCGCTGCGTGAGGCGCCGACGACGCTCCTGTACATCGAGGCGATGGCGAACCCGCTGCTCCGCATCACCGATGTCGCCGCGCTGGCGAAGCTCGGCCACAGCAGCGGCGCGACGCTCGCGGTCGACGCGACCTTTGCGTCGCCCGTGTTGTTCCGGCCCGCGGCCCTTGGTGCCGACGTGGTGATCCACTCGCTCACGAAGTACGTCAACGGCCACGGCGACGTCATGGCCGGAAGCGTCGCCGGCAGCGTCGAGGTCGCGAAGGCGATGCGCGACCGCACCATCCTCGACGGCGCGTACCTTCCGCCGCACGAGGCCTGGCTCTGCATCCGCGGCATGCGCACGCTCGAGCTGCGTGTCCGGCGGCAGTGCGAGAGCGCGCTGCGTGTCGCGCAGCATCTCGCGGCGCACCCGAAGATCGCGCGCGTCCGCTACCCCGGCCTTCCCGACCATCCGCAGCACGAGCTCGCGAAGCGGCAGTTCGAAGGCCTCTTCGGTGGCGTCGTGACCTTCGACCTGAAGGACGCGACGAAGTCCGCGGCCTTCCGTTTCCTCGACGCGCTTGAGCTTGCGGCTTCGGCCACGACGCTCGGCGACCTCTTCAGCGAGGTCCTTTACCCGGCGATCTCCTCGCACCGGCGCGTCGCGCCGGAGGAGCGGGCGCGTCTTGGGATCAACGAGGGCACGCTTCGTTTTTCCGTCGGCATCGAGGACGCTGATGACATCATCGCCGACCTCGACGGAGCTCTCGCGAAGGTCTAGCCGGCCCGCACTTGGGGGCGCGTTGGCCACCGCCGCCGGGCAGGTCGCGAGCAACCGTGGCCACGTCCCTGAGGGAGGTCGAGCGCGGTCTCGATTCAGCGCTCGCGCCTCAGGTAATCCAAGAGCTCCGCCATGACGCGGCAGTCGACCTCGTTGTAGCGCGCGATCTCGCCCATGACCTCGGTCTCGCCGAGCGCCACGCCCTTGCGCTTCGCCTCGACCGCGGCGTTCCACGCGCCCGCCATCGCGCCGGCTCCATCGGCGAGGCCGTCGCCCCAGAGCGTCTGGATGTGCCCGAGGGCATGCAGCGACCGCGCGATCGGCTTGAGCGAGAACGAGAACGCGCCGCGCACGACGAGCGGTTCGGCCTGCACGACCTCGTGCAGCAGGTCGAACCACGCGAGGACCGGCCAGTCGCGATCGGGATGGCGCACCCGCGCGTTGTCGTACGCGCGCTCGAAGTTGCTTGTCTCGGCCGGCGACCAGTGCACCAGACGCGCAGCGCTGATCTCGCAACCGGCTTGCACCGCGACGGTGCGCAGGTGCGCGAGCCAGCCGTCGATCATCCGGGCCTCTGCCGCGAGTGACAGGTCATCCACGGTGAACTGCCGGAAGCGCCACTCGCCGCCGAGGTAGGTGCCGCAGCCGATCTGGAAGATCAGCGACTGACCGCCCTTGCGCGGGAAAGCGGCGAAGTCGTCACCCAGATCCGGGAGGAACTCGAAGTCGACGAACACCTCGACCGCTGCGCGCTGTCGCCAGATCTGCGTCGCGGTGACCATCCGCTCCGGCCGCACCGCCTCGCCGCCCGGACGGTTCACAGCCAGGACGGCGTCGACGATCGCAGCCTCGCGCTCGTTGCTGATGCCGAGCACCTGCGCCGACATGCGCGGATCGTCCCAGCGCGTCACGCCCGCGTCGTGAGCGCGCGCGCGGTGGGCGGTGTTCACGCGTGGCAGCAGCGTGAGGTCGGCCAGCGCCGCGGCGATCCTCGCCTTCGCGTCGTGCCACGGCCCGTCCTGGTCCGCCTTCATGTTCGGCCACAGCTCCGGGACCGAAGGGAGCGGGAGGACGCGCCACTCCGCACCTTCGGTCCGCACGCGCCGGACCCACGCGGCGCCCTGCTGCACCACCTCGCGCAGATCCATGCCGCGCCCGCGCACCACGGTGTCGTGCGGGACGCGCGCGAGGCGGTCCCAGCAGCGATCGCCGCGGTCATCGCCCTGTTTCCACGCGCGGCCGGCCACGTACGACGCCGGCGGCGTGTACCCCTGCATCCGGCCGAGCGCTTCGTTGTAGACCCAGGCCTGCGCGAGCGTGTCGAGGTCGCTGGGTGAGGTGGACAGCCCGCCGGTCGTCTTGAGGATGTCGAGCGTCTTGAACTTCACGTCGACGACGCGGTAGTGCCGTCCGTGCGACAGCCCGATCGCCGCCAGCTCGAGCGGGTCCCCGACGAACGCGGCGGGGCAGAGCTGGCCGAGCACGTCGGAGCGCACGAGCAGATCGACGACGCCGAACATCCGGAGCTGGGGGTCGCGCAGGACCCCGGCGGCGATGATCGGCACCCCGGCCTCCATCGCCTCCTGTGTCGCGATCGCCGCCGAGAGAAGCCGCGCCTCATCCGGTCGATGCGTGATGCGCACGAGCTGCCAGCGCTGCGCGAGGTCGGCGAGGACCACCTTCTCGAACGCGCGACCCTGCTGCATCAGGTATCGCCCGAGATCGAAGGTCTGGTCGTAGCCGGGAAGCCGGTCGTCACGGACGAAGCCGTGGATCGTCGGATATTCGTCGAGCCAGTCGAGCAGGAGATCGTTCTTGCACCAGTTGCGCGTCTCGCCGGCCGCCACCCAGTCGAGCCACTCCAGGTCGGTGTGCGGATCGCACGGCAGGCCGTCGTCGCGCAGCACGATGGCGTCACGGCCGATGGGTATCGCTAGCCCTCCAGCACGTCGAGGAGACCGCGCAGGTCCTCTTCTTCGCGGATCGCCGTCGCGTCGGTCGGCGCCGGCACGCGGCCGCGGTTCGCCCAGTAGACGTCCATCCCCGCGCGCGACGCGCCCCCGACGTCATGCGCCGAACCCGCGACGAACAGCACGCGCTTGCGATGCAGAGTGAGCGCGTCGAGCGCCTCGCGGTATGGCCGCGGATCGGGCTTGTACGCGCCCGCGCGCTCCGCGGTCATCACGAGATCGAACGTGCCCGCGCGGGCGGCCGCGAGCGCGCCGAGGCGCTCCGAGCAGTTCGTGACGATGAACCGCGTGTACGAGCCGAGGCGGGGAAGGACGCCTGGCACATCCGGCCAGGGCGCGGCCTCGCCCCAGCGGCGCAGCAGGTCGTCGGCGCGCGCGCGCTCGAGGCCCACAACGCCCGCGGCTTCGCGAATGACGTCCTCGAATGGGTGGTACGGCTTGCCGCGCAGAAGGGACTGCGACGCCGCGTGCCAGCGCATGCCGAGGTCGCGTCCGCCCGCGGCGTCCGCGTACAGCGACCACGAATCGAGCAGTGCGGTGAGGAGATCGAAGCCGACGGCGTCGTAGTGCATCACGCTTAGTATCGGCGCGCATGCCCGATACGCAGAGCGGCCTCCGACGCAGCATGCCTGCTTGATGACCGACCTCCGCAGCCAGTGGCATCACTCCAAGACCGAGCCCGTTGCGCGTGGCGGCATGGTCACGGCGGAGCATCACCTCGCCGCCGAGGCCGGCGTCGAGATGCTGCGGGACGGCGGAAATGCCGTCGACGCCGCGGTCGCGGCCGCGTTCGTCATGGGCGTCGTAGCGCCGTTCACCAGTGGGATCGGCGGCATCGCCGGCCTCGTGATCCGCCGCGCTGATGGAACGGTCGCGTCCATCGACGGGAGCACGCGCGCGCCGATCGCCGCGCGCCCCGACATGTTCGAGCTCGTGGGGGGCGGCGAGCGTGCGGGCATGTACCTCTGGCCGGCGGTGAAGGGCGCGGCGAACATCGAGGGAGCGACCTCCGCGACGGTGCCGGGTCAGGCCGCGGCGCTCTGCCTCGCGCTCGAGCGGTACGGATCGCTCCCGCGGACCCGCGTGATGGAGCCGGCGATCCGGCTCGCGCGCGACGGCTTCGAGATCGACTGGTATGTCGCGCTTTCGTTCGCGATGTACGCGGAGCGCCTGTGGAAGGCCGGCGACGCGCGCCGGATCTTCTTCCGCCCGAGCGGCGCACCCTTCCGTCCGCCGATCGGCACCGAGCCGTCGGACCGCGTCGTGCAAACGGACCTCGCGCGGACCCTCGAATGCGTCGCGCACGAGGGACCGGTGGTTCTCTATCGCGGGGAGATCGCCCAGGCGATCGTGGCCGACGTGCACGCGAACGGGGGCGTGCTCGGGGCGGCGGATCTCACGAACTACGAAGCTCGCGTCGGTACGCCGCTCCAGACGATGTACCGCGGGCATCGGGTCATCACGCTCGACGGACTCTCCGGTGGTCCGACCGTCGCGCGAGCGCTCACGGTGCTCGACGCCTTCCCCGTCGGCGCGAAGGACCGTGGCGGCGTGGATCACCTGCATCTCGTCGCCGAAGCGCTGCGCGCCGCGTTCCTCTATCGCTTCTCGCAGCTGGCCGACCACACCACGCACCTCAACGCGATCGACAAGGACCACACGATGGTCTCGCTCACGCAGACGCTCGGCCAGGGTTTCGGGTCGGGCTTCGTGCCAAAGGGAACGGGCATCGTGCTGGTCGATGGCATGACCTGGTTCGATCCGGTTCCAGGGAATCCGAACTCGATCGCGCCCGGTAAGCGCGTGCTGTGGGCCGGCGCTCCAACGCTGATCGTGCGGGGCGACAGACCGCTGCTCGCGGTCGGCGCGCCCGGCGGCCGCAAGATCATGAGCGCTGTGACGCAGGCCATCGTGAACGTCATCGACTTCGGCGATGGGCCCCAGGACGCGGTGAACCGACCGCGCGTGCACGACGAGGGCGAGGGTCTGCTCGTCGACTCGCGCATCCCCGGGGACGTGCGCGAGGGTCTCGCCGGCCTGGGTCATCAGATCGAGGTGAAGGAAGAGACACTCATGTCGGCGTGGTTCGCGCGCCCGAACGCCATCCTCATCGACCCGAAGACCGGCGAGCTGCGCGGCGGTGTCGATCAGCTGAAGCCCGCTGTCGCCCTCGGGCTAGGCTAGGCCCAGGGTGGCACGATTCATCGTCGAGGGTGGCACGCCGCTGCGCGGTGAGATCCGTCCGGCGGGCAACAAGAACGAGGCCCTACCGCTCATCTCCGCCGCGCTGCTGACCGATGAGCCGGTGACGCTCCACAACATGCCGCGGATCCGTGATGTGCGCGGCATGCTCGAGATCGCCAGCGCACTCGGAGCGAAGGTCGAGGAGCTCGATCCGAAAACAGTCCGCATCACGGCCAGTGGGCTCCGGAGCGAGCAGATCCCCGCGAACCTCAGCCGCGAGATACGGGCGTCGCTGCTCTTCGCCGCGCCGCTCGTCGCGCGGCGGAAGCGCGCGCGTCTCGGGCCGCCTGGCGGCGACGTCATCGGACGGCGCCGCAACGATACGCACTTCCTCGCGCTGAGCGCGTTCGGCGCGCACCTGGATACGTCGGCCGGCGCGTATGACCTCAAGACCGACGGTCTGAAGGGCGCCGAGGTGATGCTCGATGAAATGTCGGTCACTGCGACCGAGAACGCGCTCATGGCCGCTGTTCTCGCGAAGGGCCGCACGACGATCAACAACGCGGCGAGCGAGCCGCACGTCCAACAGCTCGGCATGGCGCTGACGAAGATGGGCGCGCGCATCGTCGGTATCGGGTCGAACAAGCTCGTCGTCGACGGTGTCGAGCGCCTCGGTGGCATCGAGCACACGCTACTCAGCGACCACATGGAGGTCGGCTCGCTCATCGCCACGGTCGCGATGACGCACGGCGAGGTCACGATCCGCGACGCCGTGCCGCAGCACCTCCGCATGACGCGCCTGGTGTTCGAGCGACTCGGCATCGACACCGAAGTGCGCGGCGACGACATCTTCGTTCCAGCGAAAGAGCGGTACGTCATCGAGCCGGATCTCGGCGACGCGATCCCGACGCTCAAGCCGCAGGTCTGGCCCGGTTTCCCGACGGACCTCACGAGCATCGCGACGGCGTTCGCCACGCAGGCCGTCGGTGTCGTGCTCATCCACGAGTGGATGTTCGAAGGACGGCTCTTCTTCGTAGACACCCTCACGAGAGAGATGGGCGCGCACATCGTCCTCGCCGATCCGCATCGCGCCGTCGTCATGGGTCCGTCGAAGTTGCGCGCCGCGGAGCTGCGCAGCCCCGATATCCGGGCGGGCATGGCGCTGCTGGCGGCGGCGCTCTGCGCCGAAGGCAAGAGCGTGATCAACAACGTCGAGCAGATCGACCGCGGTTTCGAGGACCTCGACAGTCGCCTCCGGGCGCTCGGCGCGAAGATCGAACGCGTGGCGTGACGTCCTTCGCGACGCACCTCGAGTGCTCGCGCTGCGGCGAGTACTTCCAGATCGACACGATCCAGCAGACGTGCACCAATGACGGCGGACCGCTCCTCGTCCGGTACGACCTGATGAAGGTGCACGCGGCGATGCAGCGCGAGACGCTCGCGCGCCGACCGGCGACGCTGTGGCGGTACCGCGAGCTCCTCCCGATGGAGGATGCGGAGCGCGTCGTGACGCTCGGCGAGCCGAACACGCCGCTCCTCGACGCGCGTCGCATCGGCGAGGAGCTCGACATCCCGAGCCTGCGTGTGAAGGACGAGGGCCTGCTCCCGACCGGCACGTTCAAGGCGCGCGGGGCCGCGGTCGGCGTGACGCGTGCGCTCGAGCTCGGTGTGAGCACGATCGCGCTACCCACGGCGGGCAACGCCGGCGCCGCGTGGGCCGCATACGGCGCGCGCGCCGGCCTTCGTGTCGTCGTGGTGATGCCCGAGACGACGCCGCAGACGATCGTCCGCGAGACCGCGTCGTACGGCGCCGACGTGTACCTCGTCTCCGGCTCGATCGCGGACGCAGGTGCCGTCGTGAAGCGCGCCTGCGTGGAGCGCGGCTGGTACGACGCGTCCACGCTGAAAGAGCCGTACCGCATCGAGGGCAAGAAGACGATGGGCTTCGAGCTCGTCGAGCAGCTCGACTGGAAGCTGCCCGACGTCATCGTCTATCCGACCGGCGGTGGCGTGGGCCTCATCGGGATGTGGAAGGGTTTCGCGGAGCTGCGCGAGATCGGCTGGATCGCGCAGGACGACATGCCCCGCTTCGTCGCGGCGCAGGCGACGGGCTGCGCCCCGATCGTGCGGGCGTTCCAGGAGGGCGCGAGCGAATCGCAGCCGTGGCCGGACCCGCAGACGTTCGCCGCGGGCATCCGCGTGCCGAAAGCCCTCGGGGACTTCCTCGTGCTGCGCGCGTTGCGTGAGAGCGCGGGCATCGCGGTCGCGGTGACCGACGACGAGACACGCGACATGATGCGTGTCGTCGGCGCGATGGAGGGGATGCTTGTGTGCCCCGAAGGCGCGGCCGCGGTCGCCGCCGCCGCGACGCTGCGGCGCGATGGTTGGATCGGCGACGAAGACAGCGTCGTCGTCTTCAACACCGGCAGCGGACTAAAGTACGCGGAGTCGCTGCAGGGCGAGGCCGCGAGGCGGCTCGACGCAGGGGCGCTGCCGGATGCCTGACGGAAGGACGTGAGGGTGCGCGCGACAACGCGGCCGATCGGCGTCCGGCGCGGCATCCTCGGCGGCGCGATCCTCGTGGCGGTCGGCGCGCCATTCCTTCTTCAGGCGCTGAGCGTCCCGAACGCGAGCGCGTATCTCTTCGTCGCCTTGGGTGCCGCGTTCCTCGCGGCGTGGTACGTGGGCACGCGGCAGTACGTGTACATGGTCCCGGCGGCGGTGCTCATCGGCTTCGGGCTCGGTCTGGTCATCCCGACGTGGCTCCCGCTGCCGAGCGAAGCTGCGGCGCCGATCTTCCTCGGGTCGCTCGCGCTCGCCCTCGCGATCGTGTTTTTGGTGTATTCCGACCACCGCGGGCTCCTCGTGCCGGCGGGACTCCTGGCGCTCGTCGCGATCGCCGATGTGGTCGGCCTGCACCTGCCGCAGGAGGCGCAGCCGTTCTTCGTACCGATCGTCCTCATCGCGGTCGGCGTCTATATGCTCGTGGAGCGCTGATGGATCTCGCACCGGACATCCTCGCGATCGTCGGCAACACGCCGCTGGTCCGACTCTCGCGCATCGGGCGTGGCCTCAGGCCGACCCTGGTCGGCAAGCTCGAGCACCTCAACCCGGGGGGCTCGGTCAAGGATCGCATCGGCCTGCGCATGATCGAGGACGCCGAGCGGCGCGGGCTGCTGAGGCCCGGCGGGACCATCGTGGAGCCCACGAGCGGCAATACCGGGGTCGGCCTCGCGATGGCTGCGGCGATCAAGGGCTACCGCGTCATCTGCACGATGGCCGACAAGCAGAGCCAGGAGAAGCGCGACCTGTTGCGCGCGTTCGGCGCCGAGGTCGTCGTGTGTCCCACCGCGGTGCCGCCCGACTCGCCCGAGTCCTATTACAAGGTGGCCGAGCGCCTCGCGAAGGAGACGCCCGGAAGCTTCCTGCCGAACCAGTACTACAACCCGATGAATCCGGAGGCCCACTACAACACGACCGGGCCCGAGATCTGGGGGCAGACCGACGGAAAGGTCACGCACCTCGTGCTCGGCATCGGCACCGGCGGCACGGTCACCGGCGCGGGCCGGTATCTCAAGGAGCGCAACGCGGCCATCCAGATCGTGGGCGCGGACCCCGACGGGTCGCTCTACACCGGCGGCATCCATCCGTACAAGGTCGAGGGCATCGGCGAGGACTTCTTCCCCGGCACGTTCGATCCAAAGCTCGTCGATCGCTGGATGCGCGTGTCCGACCGAGATTCGTTCCTCACTGCGCGGCGCCTCACGCGCGAGGAGGGGATCCTCGTCGGTGGCTCGTCGGGCACCGCGATGTTCGCGGCGCTGGAGATCGCCAAGGAGCTGGACGAGAGCGCGCTCGTCCTCGTCCTCTTTGCCGACTCGGGCCGGTCGTACCTCTCGAAGATCTACAACGACGAATGGATGCGACAGAACGGCTACCTCGAGCGCTACCCGGTCCACGCGACCGTGCTGGACGTCGTGCGCGATCGCCTCGGCACGCCCGGCCTGATCGTCGTCTCGAAGGGGCAGAGCGTGCGCTCGGCGATCGACACGATGCAGCGCTACGGCATCTCGCAGATCCCGGTCGTGGCGGATGGCGAGGCGGCGCTCGTGACGGACATCGTCGGCAGCGTGCAGGAGACCACGATGCTCGACCGCGTCTTCCGCGAGCCCGCCCTGGTCGACGAGCGCGTCGAGCGCGTGATGGAGGCGCCGTTCCCGGTGGTGCAGGCGAATGAGGACATCGAGCGTCTGTACGCGGAGCTGTCCTCCGGCACGCCCGCGCTGCTGGCCGCATCCGACGACCGGCCCGTTTCGATCATCACCAAGGCCGATCTGCTCGAGTTCGTCGCGCATCAGCGGCGGCGCGCTCGCTAGGCGCGGGGGCCGCGTCTGCGCGCGACGGATTACGCCTCGTAAATTTTCGCGCTCCCGCAAGTTGTTGAGCGCTGGCCCGGCGTTTGCGAAAATCCGCGGCCGTCAGACAGTCATCGCTGTTCGGTGGTGATGGAGATGGCCGCGCTGATGATGCATTACGTGCCCTCAAGCAACTGTGCGCATCCAGGTCGAGCATCGCGAACAGGGATTAGGGGGAGGTAAACGCGATGTCCGCAATGATCGAGTTCGTGTGCATCGCGAGCCATGAGGGTCGGAGCGATCCGGCTGTCACGCTGGAGCAGCGCGCGTGGGCGTACTGCTCGGCCGGAGCAGGGGTTGGTCACCAGTGGGCGCGGATCGATCCCACCGCGGTGGAGACACTGCGGTCACGAGCGGGGAATGGCCGCCCGCATCTCGTCGCTGACGAGAGCGACGAACAGATCCTGACTACGCGTCCACCTCGGTAGCGTCCGCGCCCGCAGACGCGCGGCCTTCGCGAGCCTGAGCCGCAGCCAGTCGTCCGACATCAACCGCAGTGCGGTGACGAGCGGACGTATGCGTCCCGGTGGCACGAAGAGCCCCGCGTCGCCGACGATGGCGCGCACCGCTTCGACGTCTGCCGCGATGATCGGCAAGCCGTGCGCCAACGCTTCGGCGAAGACGGTCCCGTAGCCCTCGCGTTGCGTCGGCAACGCGAAGACGTCCGCGTCGGCGTAACGCCGCGCGAGGTCCAGCTCACCGAGTGGTCCGTGCACGACCACGCGGTCGCGCAGCGCTCCCGCCTTGATCCGCGCGAGAATGGCGGCGCGGTATGCGCCGCGGCCGAGATCGCCCACGAGATCGAGACGAAGGTCGGGCACGCGCTCGGCGGCGGCCACGAGCGTCGCGATGCCCTTCGGCGGCGACCAGTTCGCGACCGACAGGACACGCAGGGCCCCGCTGCCGCCCGTCGCACGCGGGACGGCCGGGATGCGCGGGATCCCGTCCGACCCGGGCGGGATCACCGTCATGCGCGAACGCGGCACTCCCGAGCGCGCGAGACCGCGCGCAAGGTCGGGACTCACCGCGACGACGCGGTCCGCCGCCCGCAGCAGAGCACGGGTCCCGCGCGCCGCGGTGGACATGTGCATGAGGGCGATGACGCGCGCGCACAGGTGCTTTTGCACCCACGGCAGCAGCGGTGCGGCGACCCTGACCGTGATGCTGTCGACCACGACGACCCGCGGTCGGATCCGCGCGAGCGCGCTGCGCGCCTGCGCTGTCGATCCCACGGTGACGATCTGGAGTGGAACGCCGGCGCGCCGGCAGGCGCGCTCCATCCGACGGTCGTACAGGTTGCCACCCGTCCGGCGCGCGACGTCGCCGGTCACGAGGAGCACCGCGCGCTCAGTCGTAGGTGAGGATCACCTGCACGGTCTCTTCGGGATGCTGATCGACGAGATCGTACGCCTCGGCCGCGCGCCCGAATGGGATGCGATGCGTGATGAGCGGCGCGAGCACGAGCTCATCGAGCAGTGCGCGCGCGATGTCGAGCCGTCGCTGGCGATCCCAGCGCGGCGCAAGGGCTGGGTCGAGCTGCGAGACCTGCGAGCTGATGATGCGGAGGCGCGCGCGGTGGAAGCGCGAGCCCAGATCGAGGTTCACCCGTTTCGTGCCGTACCAGGAACACACGATCACCGAGGCCTGGAAGGCCGCGCTGTCGATAGCGAGCTGCAGGGCGCGCGCGTTCCCGCTCGCCTCGATCACGATGTCCGCGCCGCGACCATTCGTGCGCGTGGCGATCCTCCCCGGCGCGTCGCCGGGCGCGACCGCCTCGTCCGCGCCGCAGCGGAGCGCGAGCGCGCGGCGCAGCGCGAGCGGCTCGACAGCCGTGACGGACGCGCCGGCCCGCTGCAGAAGCTGGGTCACGAGCAGGCCGACCACGCCCTGGCCGATCACGACGACCTCCTCCTCGAGGCGCGGGTGCGCGTCGAGGACGACGTTGAGTGCGGTCTCGCAGCTCGCGAGGAAGACTCCGAGCTCCGGCGGCAGACGCGGCGGAAGGCGCGCCGCCGCGGCCGCGCTGACAACGTATTCCTGCTGATGCGGGTGATGAACGAAGACGTGATCGCCCGGCGTGAGATCCGCGACGCCGGCGCCCGTCGCGACCACGCGGCCGACGCTCGCGTACCCGAACTTGATCGGGAAGGCGTAGCTGCCCGCGAGGGTCGGCAGGTCGAGCGCGAGATCCTGCGGGGCCTCCCCACGGAAGACGAGCATCTCGGTACCGTGCGACAGACCGGATGCGATGGCGTGGACGCGGATCTCGCCGGCGCTGGGCGCGCCGACGGTCTCGTCGCGGATCTCGACCTCGCGCGCGCGCGGGAACCATACGCTCGCGGCCGTCAGGCGCTCTGGCGCGTGCCCTCCCATTGCGGTTCGCCGTAGAACACTAGGTCCTCGCCGCAGGTGACGAATCGCGCCCGCGCGAACGTGAGGGCCTGTCGCAGGTAGTCGATCTGGAGGTCGCCGACCGCGGCGACGCCCTCGCCGATGACCTTGGGTGCGATGCAGACGGTGAGGCGATCGACGAGGTGGTCGCGCAGGGCCGAGGTGATGATGCCGCGGCCGCCCTCGATCAAGAGCGACCCGATGCCGATGCCGCGCAGCCGCCGAAGCAGATCGGCGAGATCGACCGCGCCACTGTCGTCCGCGTGGGCGCGCACGATCTCGCCGCCACTGGCGCGGATCGCGCGTGCGCGCTCCTCGGATGCCGCGGGCGTCGTCGCGATGATCGTGCGCGCCGTTCGGTCGGCGAGCACGCTTGCGGCGATCGGGACGCGCAGCTTGCTGTCGACGATCACACGGATCGGCGAGCGGCCCTCGACGAGCCGAACAGTGAGGCGCGGATCGTCCGCGAGCACCGTGCCGATTCCCACCATCACCGCGTCGTGCACCGCCCGGAGCTCGTGCGCGAGCCGCAGCGAAGACTCGCCGCTGACCCAGTGCGCGTCGCCGGTCCGCGCGGCGATACGTCCGTCGATCGTCTGCGCCCAGTGCACGGTCACCGTGGGACGGGCGTGATGTCCGTTGTGCCCTGCGGCCGGCGCGACGAACGGCTCGCCCGCGAGGAGATGACCCATCCGGCGCGCCTTCGTGCGCAGGTAGGTCAGGTTCGCCGGATTGGGGAGCGCCTCGATCGGCACGCGCTCGACGACCTCGATCCCGTGTTCCGCGAGCGCCTGCAGCTTCGCGGGATTGTTCGTCAGCACGCGCGTGCGCCGGACGCCGAGCCTTTGGAGGACCGCAGCGGCAGCGGCGTAGTCACGTCCGTCGATCGGCAGGCCGAGCGCGACGTTGGCGTCGACCGTGTCGAGGCCGCGGTCCTGCAGCGCGTAGGCGCGGATCTTGTCGAATAGGCCGATGCCGCGTCCCTCATGGCGCAGGTAGAGCAAGACGCCACGCTCGGCGCGCCCGATCTGCTCCAGCCCCAACTCGAGCTGCTCGCCGCAGTCGCAGCGCAGCGAGCCGAGCGCCTCGCCGGTGAGACACTCGGAATGCAGCCGCACGAGCACCGGCTCGTCGCCCCCGATCTCGCCGTGCACCAGCGCGACGACCTCGGTCTCGTCGCCGAGGCGGAAGACGTGGATCTCGAGATCGCCGTGCCGCGTCGGGAGGGACGCGGCCGCCTCGGTCTCGCGCGCACGACGCACGATCACGGTCAGGGAACAAAGCAAGCGGCGGGCCAACGGCCCTGCCTAGACGAGGCTCCGGACGACGACGAGCAGCTCGTCGAGCTCGAAGGGCTTCGCGAGGTAGGTCTTGATGCCCAGCGCGCGAGCGCGCTCGGGAAGATCGGTGGCGGCGCTCAGCAGAAGGATGGGCACGTCGCCCATCCCGCGGAGCTGCAGCGAGCTGAGGATCTGATCCGCACCACCACGTGTGAGACGCAGATCCAGGACGATGAGGGCGGGGCGCGGATCGAGCTGATCGTCGAGAGCGCTGCTGTCGGGCACCGCGACGGGCGCATAGCCCTCCGTCTCAAGGATGTCCGTCAGCAGCGACGCGATGTCGCTGTCGTCTTCCACGATCACGACGCGTCGAGGCTGAGCCTCCTCTTCCCTCACGCCGAGACACGCTAGGCGGGGGCCCGGTATCAGTCCATTCCTGTCCGCCTCCGCGCTGTTGCGGCCGGTCGCAATCGGGTGGAAGTTTCAGCGGGCATACTGGCCGCGTGCCCACTCGCGCCCGCAAACCTGGCTTCGAGACGCTCGCGATCCACGCCGGTCAGGAGCCGGAGGGATTGACGGGCGCGGTGACGGTGCCGATCTTCCAAACGTCGACCTTCGCGCAGGAGGCGGTCGGGAAGAACAAGGGCTACGAGTACGCCCGCACCGGAAACCCGACGCGCACCGCGCTCGAGACCTGTCTCGCGGCCCTCGAGGACGGACGCTGGGGCATGGCGTTCAGCTCCGGGATGGCGGCCACCGACGCGATCGCGCACCTCCTGAAGACTGGCGACCACGTCGTCATGGGTGACGACGTCTACGGCGGAACGTACCGGCTCTTCGCCCGCGTATTCGAGCAGCTCGGCATCGCCATGACGGCGGTGGACATGCGGCAGCTGGCCGGCGTGCGGAAGGCGGTGCGTAAGAACACGCGCCTCGTGTGGATCGAGACGCCGACCAATCCGCTGCTGAAGGTGCTCGACATCCGCGCCCTCTCCGACATCGCGCGCAAGAGCAAGGCGCTCGCGGTCGTCGACAACACCTTCGCGAGCCCCTATCTGCAGAACCCGCTCGCGCACGGCGCGGATCTGGCGCTGCATTCGACGACCAAGTACATCGGCGGACACTCCGACGTTGTCGGCGGAGCGATCGTTGGCAACGACGCGCAGCTGCGGGAGCGCCTTGCGTTCCTGCAGAATGCGGTCGGCGGCGTGCCCGGACCGCTCGACGCGTGGCTCGTCCTCAGGGGCGCGAAAACGCTCGCAGTCCGGATGGAGCGTCATTCCGCGAATGGCCAGGCGATCGCGGAGTGGCTCGGCGAGCACCCGAAGGTCGCGCGGGTGAACTACCCCGGCCTGCGGACCCATCCGCAGCACGAGCTCGCGAAGCGCCAGATGCGCGCGTTCGGCGGGATGCTGTCGTTCGAGCTGAAGAGCGGGGAAGCCGCAGCGAAGCGCATGGCGGCCCGCACGAAGATCTTCGCGCTGGCCGAATCGCTCGGCGGCGTCGAGTCCCTCATCGAGGTACCGCTGGCGATGACGCATGGCTCCGTCCGGGGGACGAAGCTCGCGCCGCCGGCCGGGCTCGTTCGGCTTTCAGTGGGAATAGAGACCGTCCACGACCTGATCGAGGACCTGGCCGAAGCGATCGGCTAGCGCTGTCAGATGAGGCCGGAGGCCATGTCCGATTCGAGCTTTGGTCGCGGCCGGGGTTCGATGACGCGCCAAACATGGTCCGATGCTCCGTGTCCGGCGCAGTAGCCCCAGACACCATCGATGGTCGTCACACGCGGACCGTTGGGTGCGCGTCGCAAAAGCGTTCGATGAAGGCTGTCGTGGCCGGACCCCCTTGCGCTGCCATGCCGGACGGTATTGCAGAGGGGGTGCCAGTCCGCTGCTGTCTAATCGATGACCGTGACCACACCGACCATGCCGTCGCCCTCGTGCTGCATGCAGAGGTACGGATAGCGGCCGGCCTGGCTGAATGTCACCGAGAACGTCTGTCCGAACGACATCGTGCGCTCGATGAACGAGCCGTCGCGCGCGGCCAGGTCGTGCGTCGACTGACCCACGACCTTCCACCTGACCGTCGTGCCGACCTTGACCGTGAGCTGCGCCGGATCGAAGAAGTTGTCGCCCATCTCGATGATCGCGACCGAGGGCGTGGGGGACGGCGACGCGGTGAGCGCCGGCGTCGCGCTGGCGGTCCCCACCGCTGGCGCCGTCGTCACCGCGGTCGGCGTGGCCTGGCTCGGCGTCGTGCCGCACGACGGTAGAAGCACGAGAAACGCGAGACACACGACCGCGTAGCGCCGCACGGCGGACCTCCCCGCAGACGCTCCTAAGCGCCGCCACCTGCCCACGATGATGACGCCAGCCAGGCCTCGGTGGCGCTGTCCGCGATGGCCTCCGAGATGAAGAACCCCTGCGCGAGATCGCAGCCCATGCCACAGAGGAGGTCGAGCGTCGCGGCGTCCTCGACTCCTTCGGCGATGGCCCGCAGATCCAGGGCGTGTGCGAGCTCGATGGTCGCGCGCACGATCGCAACGCTCGACGCCTCCGACGTGAGCCGGCGCACGAACGAGCGGTCGATCTTGCAAGCGTGGATCGGCAGCCGGTGGAGATACGCCAGGGACGATGACCCGGTGCCGAAGTCATCGATCGCGAGCCGCACGCCGATGTCGCGCAAGCGCTCGAGGCAGGTGAGGATGCGCTCGGGCTCGCTCATGACGCCGCTCTCGGTCACCTCGAGGTGTAGGACCGACGGAGCGACATCGGCTTCTGCGATCGCCGCGCGCACGCGATCGGGGAACGTGGGATCGGACAGGTCGGAGACCGCCATGTTCACGGCGACCGCGATCCCGCGGCCCTGCCAGTCGCGCGCCTTCGTCAGCGCCGCCTTCAGCGCCCACGACGACAGCTGCGGCATGAGGCCGCTGCGCTCCGCGAGCGCGATGAACTCGTGTGGCGCGACCAGGCCGAGCCGCGGATGATCCCATCGCGCGAGCGCCTCCATCACGCAGACGCGCCGCGTCGCCAGATCGATGACGGGCTGGTACTTGAGGTGCAGCTGCCCATCCCTGAGCGCGTCGCGCAGATCCGACGCGAGACCGAGGCGCGCGGCGCCCTCGAGGTCGCTGCCTTCCTCGTAGAGCGCGGCGCCCGTGCCGCGGCGCTTCGCCGCGTACATCGCGATGTCGGCGCGACGCAGCAGCGTCAGGGGATCATCGCCGTGCGCGGGGAACAGCGCCACGCCGACGCTCGAGGCGACGGGCATCCGCACGCCCTCGACGGTGATGGGTGCGTCGAGAGACAGACGCAGCATCTTGGCCGCGGCGAGCGCGCCGGCCTCGTCGGTGTCCGGTAAGAGCACCGCGAACTCGTCGCCGCCGAGCCGCGCGACGGTGTCCGCCGCCCGCAGGACGGTACGGAGACGGATCGACACCTCCTGCAGCAGGACGTCGCCGACGTGATGTCCATACGCGTCGTTGATGTCCTTGAACCCGTCGAGGTCCATGAGCAGCAGCGCGACGCGGGCGTTCGAGCGTTTGGCGACGGCGAACGCTTGCTCGGCGCGGTCGTAGAGCAGCAGCCGGTTCGGCAGACCGGTGAGCGCGTCGTGCAGCGCGAGGCGTCGGAGCTGCTCGTCGACCTGACGCCGCTCGCTGATGTCGCGGAGGAACGCGCTGAACGCCGGACCGTCGGCCGTTCCGACCGGTGCGACGGTGAGCTCGACCGGGAACACGATGCCGTTCTTCCGTAACGCCTCGAGCTCCACCCGTCGATTGAGGATCGGACCGTCGCCGGTCTTCAGGTAGTGCGCGAGCGCGGTGCGGTGTGAGTCACGTAACGCAGGCGGGATGAGCGTGTCCGCGAGCTCCTTGCCGACCACCTCATCGCGGCGCCAGCCGAACATCGCCTCCGCCTGCGCGTTCCACTCGGTGATGCGCCCGTGCCCGTCCATGACGACGTGCGCGTCGAGCGCCGCGTCGAGCATGTCGCGCAGCTGGCGGTCCGATGCCTCGACGCGGTTGGTCTCGCGCTGCGACGCGATACGCAGCAGCGCCGCCTCGATGACCGGCGCGACCTGCGCGGCGAACAGCGCAAGCAGCTGGACCTCGGTCTCCTTGTAACGGCGCGACTCGCGCGAGTAGATCGCCAGCGCACCGACCGCGGAGTCCTGGAGCAGCAGGGGCACGGCGACACCGCTGCCGACCGCGATCGACGACGACACCTGATGCTCCCAGCGCGCGTAGTCCTCGACGACGACGGGCGAGGCGCTCGCGAACGCGATGCCGACCGCGCCTTCGCCGCGCCCGATGGCGCCGGCGCGCCCGCTGCGGTCGGGACGTGTGTCGGCGAGCAGATCCAACCGGTCGCGCTCCGGGTTCCACCAGCGGACGACGGCGTCGTCGCAATCGAGGAGCCGGCACAGCTGCGTCGCGGCGACGAGCGCGACCTCCGACGGCGTGTGCGCGCGCGTCGCGACGAGCGCGACCTCGCGTAGCGCGTCGAGCAACCGGCGCGGGCTGACCGCGCCGCCACCGGGCGTCGCTTGTTCCTCGCGCTGGCCGCTGCGGTCCGCTGTTTGGCTCATCGAACTCCACCCGCCGGGCCTGAGGGCCGGAATGGTGCGTCAGACGGCGGTCAAAGGGAAGGCCTACTGAACAAGGCGAGACCGAAGCGCGACCCTCTCACCCTAGGCTGGTCGGCATGAACGTCGCGATCGCGTTCGGCGCGGGGATCCTCTCGTTCCTGTCGCCCTGCGTGCTGCCGCTGGTGCCGGCCTTCCTCGTGAACATGGCGGGGGAGGCCGCGCTGACGGGCACGCAGCGCACGCGCACCGTCGCACATGCTCTCGCTTTCGTGATCGGCTTCAGCGTCGTGTTCACGCTGCTCTGGATCGCGATCGCCCTCGTCGGCGCGCTCGCGGGCGAGCTCGTGTACTGGCTGCAGCGACTCGGCGGCATCCTGCTGATCGTGCTGGGGATGCACATGGTCGGGCTCATCACGATCCCGTTCCTCATGCGCGAGCTCGACCTGCGCCTCGAAGGCAACACGACCGGCCTGCCGCGCTCGTTCCTGATCGGCCTCGCGTTCGGTGTGGGATTCACGCCGTGCGTCGGTCCGTACCTCGCGCTGATCCTCGACCTGTTGCTGAACGAGGACCTCGCGTCCGGCGCGGTGCTGCTCCTCGCGTATGCCCTTGGTCTCGGCGTCCCGTTCCTCGTCATTGCCGCGGGGATCGGCGGCACGCGTCGCGTGACACGCGCGCTCGCCCGCGGGATCCGTGCACTGAATCTCGCGGGCGGCACGCTCGTGATCGTGATGGGTCTGGTGCTCGTGTCCGGCCAGTTCGCGCGACTGCCGCAGCTCTTCAACTTCCTCTGAACAGCCGTGCCGGGACAGCCCACAGCGCGGGAACGCCGCCCTGCTCGGCCATGCCCAGCGCCGGCGCTCTAGCGCGAGACAGCGGGGACCGGCACTGGACGCTCCGAGGTGCGCCAGATGAACAGGAACGGCAGGACGGTGATGGCGAGCGTCGCCGTCGAGACCCCGATCGCCGCCGGCGCGCCAAGGCGGTCGGCGGAGGCCAGCAATAGCGGCATCGCGACCGCGAGGCCGAGCTCGAACAGCAGGGCGCTGAGCGAGAGGATCGTCGCGCGTTGCGCGCTCGGGATCAGATCGTTGAGACGCGCCGTCAGCAGTGGGGCACAGAGGGCGGGCACGAGCGCGACCGCGAGCATGAGAGCGACGGCCGGGATCGAAGGGAACAGGGCCAGCGCGCTCGTCGCGACGAGCAGCACGCCGACTCCCACGGTCACGACGTTCGTCAGCGCGAATCGCCCCTGGGTGCGGTGTGCGAGCCACGACGCGACGACGTTGGTGAGCTGAACGCCGACGACGACGATGCCCAGAGACGCGATCGGCAGTCCCACGACCAGCGCGTACGGTTGCAGCAACGCGTAGTACACGACGAGAGGTACGACCAGGATCATCGCGCTGAGGATCAACAGCGCGCGCACGATCGGGCGGCGCGCGGCGATCCCGATGGCGGCGCGAAGGTTCTTCCAGTAGCCGAGACGGACCTCGCTTTCGTCTTCGGTGTGCGGCGGCTCTTTCATCGTCAGCGCGAGCGCGCTCGCCGCGAGAGCGCCGAAGCCGCACAGCGTGAAGCAGAGCGTGATGTCGACCGTCGCGAGCGCCGCGCCCGCGAGAGAAGCGATGCCCTGCGAGCCCTGCTGGATCGCCGTGTATCGCCCGGTCTGCTTGGCGGCCTCCGCCGCTCGGCCGTCGGCACGAAGACTGTCGTACAGCAGAGCCGAGTCCGCGCCGCTCACGAACGCCGACGACGAGTTCCAGAGGGCGTAGCCCAGAAGGAACAAGGGCGACAGCGCGTCCGCGAGGATGAGGAACATCGCCAGGGCATACGCGAACGCGCCCATCGCCATCGACGCTTTGCGACCCCAGCGGTCGGCGATCGCCCCGGTCGGCACCTCGAGCGCCGCGGTCAGGACCCAGGCGCCCGCCTCGAGCAGGCCGATCTCGGTGAGGTTCAGGCCCTTTCGCTGCAGGAAGACGACCCAGATCGGTACCCAGAGGATGAACATGAGCAACGCCTGGACGGCGAAGAGACGCCAGACGTTGCCGCGGTAACTGCCTATCGCTGGTCCTCCGATCGTCCTTTCGGGACGTACCGGGCCTCGGCGTGGCCGAACGACCAGTTCGCCTGGTCGACCTCGGTCAGCTGGGCGATGACCTGGAAGCGACCGGCCTGCGGGACGTCGACCGTTTCCACCAGCGCGCGATGAACGGACCGGGCGATCGAGCGCCGATACGAGGCCGGCTGTCCGCGTCGCAGGTCGATGCGGACGAGTGGCATGCGTCCTCCTAGCGTGGTGTCGTCGGCAGAGCGACGATCGCGTCGACCTCGACGAGCAACTCCTCGCGGGCGAGCCCCGCGACGACGGCGGTGCTCGCGGGGCGCACATCGCCGAGGATCGCGCGCCGCGCTTCGACGAGGGGCGGCAGGTTCGCGCGATCGAGGACGTAGTTGGTGACCTTCACGATGTCTTCCGGCCCGGCGCCGACGGCATCGAGGGTCAGCTTGAGGTTGCGGTACGTCTGCTCCGCCTGCGCACGAAAATCGCCGACGCCGACGACGTTGCCCTGCGCATCGAAAGCGGTCTGTCCGGCGACGAACGCGAAGCCGTTGGCGACGACGACGTTCGTGTAGCGCGGCGAGCGGAACAACTGCGGTGGGTCGATGAACCGTGGCTTGGCGTCAGGCATGTGTGACCTCCTCATGTCAGTTCGACGATGCGACCGACTCATCCTCCCAGAGACGGCGCATCTCGTCAGAGCGGACGAGAAGGTCGTCGAGCGCGCCCTGCGCGTCGACGAGACCGTCCTTCAAGACGATGACGCGATCGGCGCGGCGCAGCGCGGGCCGGCGGTGCGACACCGCGAGGATGGTCGCCGCGCGCTGAGTCGTCTCCGGCCCGTCGAGCAGGCGCTCCCACAGCACGCGCTCCGTCTCGACGTCGAGGGCGCTCGAGAGGTCGTCGACGACGAGGAGCTCCGCGCGCCGCACGAACGCGCGTGCAGCGGCCGCGCGCTGCACCTGGCCGCCCGAGAGCCGCACGCCGCGCGAGCCGACGAGCGTGTCCAATCCGTGGGTCAGCTGCGCGACGTCCTGCTCGAGGACCGCGGCGCGCACTGCGGTGCCCACCGCGGCCTCGACCGCGCCGAGGCCGAGAAGGATGTTCGCCTTCAGCGAATCGCTGAACAGACGTGGCACCTGGGGCACGTAGGCGCAGCGCGGCGGGACGAAGTACGTCGCCGGATCCTCGACGACGTCCCCGTTCCAGCGGATCTCGCCCGCGTCGCGTGGCAGCAGGCCGAGCAGGACGCGCAGCAGCGTGGTCTTGCCCGCGCCAACGCGGCCGGTAACGACCGTGAACTCGCCGCGGCGCAGCGTGATTGAGACGTTGTCGATGCCGGGGCCGCGCTCAGCGTCAGCGGGGCGCCCGAACTGATACGTCAGGCCGCGCGCGTCGAGGCGCTCGAGCTTCGCGACCGCCGGACGGTGTTCGTCGGCGCGCGGCATCGCGCTCGCTGATGCCCGCGCTGCCGTCGGCTCTTTCAGGTCGAGCGGCGTGCTCACGACGAGGACAGCGCTCGGCACGTTCGTCGCGCCGCCCCGCATCAGCGCGAGCATCCGCGCGACGGACACGCCGAGCTGCTTGTACTGCGTGAGGAAGAGTCCGAGGAACCCACTGAACTCGGTGACGAAACCGAGATAAGAGACGAACAGCGCGAAGTCGCCGACGGTGAACGTGCCCTCGCGCATCGAACGCGCGCCGAGCAGCAGGATGAGCCCGGTCCCGAGGTACACCGTGTTCCAGTAGATGGACCCCGTGAGCAGCGTGATCTTCCGCTCACGGAGAACGGTCTTGCGGCGTGTCTCGCTCAGCCCGCGGAAGTGCTCGACGACGCCGCGCTCCGCGCGGGCGATCTGCACCGCTTGCACCGCCCCGAAGATCTCGCCGAGCGCACCGGTGACACGGCTGGTCGCGACCCTGCTCGCCGCGCGTGATTGCTGGAGTCGGCGCGTGACGACCTGGGCCACGCCAACTATCGCGATCAGCGGACCGAAGACAAAGATCGTGATCGTCGCGTTCACGTTGACCAGGATCCACATCGCGGCCGCGGAGAAGATCGTCAGGCTGATCATGTCGACGGTCCAGTCGCTGCCGTTCTCGGCGTGCTCGACATCGTCGCGGAACACGTTGAGAGCCTCGCCCGGGGAGCGGTCGAGCGCGCGGGCCCCGGGGCGCCGCAGGATCTCGGCGAGCATGTTCCTCTGCAGCACCGCGCTCACACTGAAGCGGAAGAACACGTCGATGGTCATCCCGGACATCTCCGCGACCATTCCGGCGATGCCGGTCCCGACGAACGCGGCCGCGAACCAGGCGATGGCCGGCGGATCGATGGTCCCGCCCTGGAGAGTGTCGAAGGCCGCCTTCGCGACGAGCCCGGGCAGCAGTCGCGCGCAGTACACCGCCGTCCAGAGAACGTTGTCGGCGAGATAGATCCACGGCCGGAAGGTGGCCATGTGCCACAGGAAGCGTCCGGTGCCGAGCGACTGCGAGCTCATACCAGCACCTGTTCGAGCCCGGTCCGAAGGAGCTCGGAGAACCGCGAGGACGGATCCTGCGCGAGCGCTGCGCGCGGTCCCTGCTCGGCGATGCGCCCGTCCTCGAGGATGAGGATCCGATCGCAGCGCTGGACCGTCGCGAGGCGGTGGGCGATCACGACGCCGGTGCGATCCGCGAGCAGCGCGTCGATCGCGCGCTCGATGTGCCGCTCCGTCGCGGGGTCGAGACGCGACGACGCCTCGTCGAGGATGACGAGGCCGGGGTCGCGTAGGAAGACGCGCGCGAACGCGAGAAGCTGCGCCTCGCCCGCGGAGAGTCCCCCGGCGAGCATCTCGGAGTCCAGCCCGCCGTACCCGCCGATCGCTCGTAGCCAACCGCCGAGACCGATGCGCTCGAGCACGTCGGTGATGCGCTCGTCGTCGATCGTCGGGTCGAAGAAGGTCACGTTCTCGCGCACGCGCGCGTGAAAGAGCTGTACGTCCTGGCTCACGAGCGTCGCCCGGCTGCGCACATCGTCGAGCCTCGCGTCCTTGAGGTCGACGCCGCCGAGGCGGATCGCGCCGATCGTCGGGTCGTAGAAGCGGAGGAGGAGCCGCGCGAGAGTCGTCTTTCCGCTGCCGGTGCGGCCCAGCAGGCCGAGGACCTCGCCCGGCGCGAGTGTCACCGAGACATCGCGCAGGACGAGGTCGCCGCCGTTCGCGCCCGGCGAGTCGTAGGCGAACGAGACGCCATCGAGCTCGACGGCGAGTGGTCCGTCGGGGATGGGCGCGCCGCGGCCGTCGGGCAGACGCGACTCGGTGCGCAAGAGCTCGGTGACGCGGCCGACGCTCGCGACCGCGCGCTGCATGTCCTCGAGCTCGCGCCGCAGCTGCTCGATCGGGCGGCGCAGCATGTCGGTGTAATGGAAGAGCAGGTAGACGGTGCCCAGCGTGATGACGCCGAGGCTCCAGAGGTACGCGCCGACCCCGAACGACACCGCGTTGCCGACAGCGAACATGAGGATCGTCGCCGAGAACAGCACCGTCCCCGCGTAGACCGCCCGGCGGCGCGCCGCGAGCCAGGCGCGATGATGCATCGCGAGCCCGCTCATGACGTGCGCCTCGGCCCCGCTCGAGCGGATGTCCTCCGTGCCGGCGAGACGCTCGCCGAGGAAGCCGTACATCTGCGCCGAGACCTCGCGGACCCGCTGCCAGTACTTCACCGCGATGTTGCGCAGCGGACCGGCCATGAGGAAGACCGCGAGGACCGCGAACAGCGTCAGCGCCGCTCCCGCCCGCAGATCCTCGCGCGCGACGACGATGAGGACGCCGATCAGCAACACCAGATTGCCCAGCACATTGACGACGAAGCGTGAGAAGAACGCGGCGAGCGCCGTGATGTCACCGTCGATCCGCTCGATGATCTCGCCCGGCGTGCGAGCCTTGTGGAAGGTGAGGTCGAGCCGCAGGAGATGGAGGGCGAGATCGGCGCGCAGTGCGTTCGTCGCGGCCCAGCCCAGGTCCTCGCCGACGTAGACGGCCCACGCGCCGAGCAAGTACGTCACGACCGCGACGGCGACGAACGCCAGGGCGATCGTCACCAGCGTCTCGATCGCGGCGCCGGCGATCGCGCTGTCGATGAACGCGCGCAGCAGCTGCGGGCCCACGAGCTGCAGACCGATGGCCGCGAAGAGCACCACGGCGAGCAGAGCCGTGCGCCGCCACTGCGGCGCGACGTACCGGCGGAACAGGTCGAAGTAGGGATTGGTCACGCGCACAGTCGGGAGTTTCTC
Organism: Candidatus Limnocylindria bacterium; assembly: GCA_036000705.1. Lineage (GTDB taxonomy): Bacteria > Chloroflexota > Limnocylindria > P2-11E > P2-11E > CF-39. The sequence goes on from DASYUY010000114.1 coordinate 92,493, forward strand.
ACGGGATCCGCGCTGCGCATGCCGAGTGCGACGTAGGCTACGGAGCGTGACCGAAGGGGTCATTCAAGACTACCGCCCGCGGATGCCGCGCGTCGTCACGGCGATCGTCGTCGGCGCCATCGCGCTCGCCTCGCTCGCCGCGCTGCTGTGGCCGTCGCTCCCGATGAACCAGGCAGCCGCCGGACCGACGCAGGTCGGCGTCATCCGCCGTCAGATCGACGGGCCGAACATGGCCGGGCGTGTGGGCGCGCAGGCCCCGGACTTCGAATGGAACGCGCCCGACGGCACGACGCGCACGCTCGCGAGCTTGCGCGGCAAGGTCGTGGTGATGAACTTCTGGGCGACGTGGTGCAAGCCGTGCCGCACCGAGATGCCCGCGCTCAACAGCGTCGCGCGCGGCACCGATGCGGTCTTCCTCGCGGTCGACCTGCAGGAGGACGGCGCCCGGGCGCGATCGTTCTTCGACCAGCTCGCGCTCGACCGCCTCGAGCCGATCCTCGACCTCGACGGCCAAACAACGCGCCGCTACGGCGTCGTCGGCCTGCCGGTCACGTTCTTCATCGACGCGCAGGGCGTCATCCGGCACGTCGAGCGGGGCGAGGTCATGGACGCCAGCGTCATCCGCGAGGGGATCGCGAAGGCGCGCTAGTACTGTGTCGGGCGTGGCGGCCGAGTCGATCCGCCTTCCGGCGCAGCCGACGGCCCTGGTCGGACGCGACGAGGACCTGCGCGCGATCCGCGCGCTGATCGACCGCGACCACCGTCGGCTCGTCACCCTTACCGGCCCGGGTGGCACCGGCAAGACGCGCCTGGCGATCGCGGCCGCCACGCACCTTGCGGATCTGTTCCCCGACGGCGTGCGCTTCGTCGATCTGTCCGCGCTGCGCGACGCCGCCCTGGTCCCGGCGGCGATCGCCCAACAGGTCGAGGTGCGTACGGACCACGACGCGAAGGCAGCGATCCTTCGCGCGATCGGCGACCGTCGGATGCTCCTCGTTCTGGACAACTTCGAGCAGGTCGTCGACGCGGCCCCCACCGTCGCGGAGCTGCTTGGCGCCTGCGCCGGCCTCGCGATCATCGCGACCAGTCGCCGGCCGCTCGATGTCCGCTGGGAGAGTGAACGGCCGGTAGGGCCCCTCGCCGCGCCGGATGCGGTCGCGTTGTTCCTCGATCGCGCGCGCGATGCCGATCCGAATCTGGGCTTGGGTCGCGACACGCGAGAGGCGGTCGCGGGGATCTGCGACCAGCTCGATCGCCTTCCACTCGCGATCGAGCTCGCGGCCGCGCGCGTGCGGACCGTTCCGCCCCGCCTCATGCGCGCCCAGCTCGAGCACCGCCTCGCCTTCCTGGACTCCGGTCCGCGCGACCTTCCCGAGCGGCACCGCAAGCTCGCGAACACGGTCGCCTGGAGCTACGACCTCCTGTCGGAGGAGGACCAACGTCTCTTCCGAGAGCTGTGCGTCTTCGTCGGCGGGTTCACCGAGAGCGCGGCTCGCGCGGTGCTCGACCTTCCCGCTGCGAGCGTGCGCGATGCCCTCGGGTTCCTCGTCGAGTGCAGCCTGTTGCAGCTCGTCGAGCACGGCCCGCAGCGGCGGTTCGCGATGCTCGAGACGGTCCGCGAGTTCGGCGCGGAGCGCGCCGGTGACGACAGGCGGCTGCGGCGGCGCCACGCGGAGTACTTCGCCGCGCTGGCCGAGCGCGCTGAGCCCGAGCTGTGGGGGCCGGATCAGGTGGCGCGCTACCGCGACCTCGAGCGCGAGCACGACAACGCGCGTGCCGCCCTGGCGTGGACCATCGAGCACCGCGAGGCCGATCTGGCGCTGCGCCTGGTCGCCGCGCTGTGGACGCTGTGGTTCACGCAGGGCTATCTCGCCGAGGGCGCCCGTTGGATGGAGCAGGCACTGCGCCTTGCCGGCTGGACGTCCGCGCGCCACCGTGCGTTCGCGGCGCTACATGCCGGAGATCTCCTGTCGGCGCGCGGCGATCACGAATCGGCGTCTGCCCTGATCGCCGAGGCGCGTGCGCTGTTCGAGGAACTTCACGACGACGCCGGCGTTCGCCAGGCGATGGAGAGCGAAGGATTCACGGCGATGGAGCGCGGCCAGTGGGACCACGCGGCGTCCGTGTATGAAGCGCTGCGTGATCTGGCGCTTGCCGCCGGTGACGGTGACGTGCTGGCGACCGCCACGCGGAACCTCGCGAGCGTCAAGCGTGGAGAAGGCGACCTCGCGGCGGCGGAACGGCTCTACGAGGAGAGCCTCCCGTTGCTCGCCGCGGTCGGGCGCACGCGACACATCGCGCACGTCCTGCAATACCTTGCCCACCTCGTGCAGCGCCGCGGCGACCTCGAGCGCGCCGTCGACCTCTCGCGTCAAAGTCTCGAACGCTTCCAGGAGCTTGGCGGGATCCGTTGTTTCGGCGAGGAGCTCCAGGACATCGGTCTCTTGGTGGCGCGCGCGGGGCACGCCGAGCGCGCGCTCCGTCTGCTCGGTGCGGCGGCGAACGTGCGGGATCAGATCGACCTGGCGCTCACGGTGCTGGAGCAGCACGAGAACGACGAGGTCGTGACCGCAGCGCGGTCGGCGGTGGGGCGCGACTCGGAGCGGGTGTTCTCCGAAGGGCGAGCGATGCGCGTCGAGGATGCCCTCGAGTACGCGCGCGACACGCTCGACAGCATCGGCGGCCCCGCTCCCTCGCGGGCCGCGATGCCGCCGATCTCGCTGGAGGCGCAGCTACGGCGCGAGGGCGAGATCTGGTCCGTCAATTTTGCCGGCCAGTCCACGCGACTGCAGGACAGCAAGGGGCTGCGTTATCTCGCGCGCCTCCTGCGGGAGCCGGGGCGGGAGTTCCACGCGCTCGATCTCGCCGGAGCGCCGCAGGCGCCGGCAGCGGGTCCCGCACGCATCGAGGCCATCGACCCCGCGGCACGTGCCGCCTACCGTGAGCGACTCCGCGAGCTCGATGAGGAAGAAGGCGAGGCCGAGCGTTTCGGTGACAGCGAGCGCGCGGCGCGGGCGCGCTCGGAGCGCGAGTTCATCGCCGCCGAGCTCGCCGCGGCCTTCGGCATCGGCGGGAAGGCGCGCACCGCAGCGACCGATGCCGAGCGTGCGCGGGTCGCAGTGACCAAGGCGATCAAAGCTGCGCTGGCACGGATCGCGGAGGCGAGCCCGACCCTGGGACGCCATCTGGACGCGACCATCCATACGGGCGCGTTCTGCTCGTATACGCCGGATCCACGCGCTCCTATCACCTGGCAGACCTGACGTCACATTCGTTCCGTCCCTCTTCACGCCTTCAGGACGAAAGGCCCAAGAGGCCAGAGGAGGAACGAAATGCGCAAGATCATCACGACACTCGTATTCGCGAGCGTTCTCACAGCCTGCGGCACCGTCGCCGCTTCGACCCGCACCGCGTCCGGACCCGTCGTCGAGGACCGCTCGTACGACCGCATCGAGGAGCTCCGCGCGGCCCGCTCCACCACGACGTCGGATGCCTGGGACCGCATCGAGCAGCTTCGCCTGCAGCGCTCCGCCGCCGCCGCGGACCGGATCTCGCGGCTCGCGATGCTCGACGCGACGCTCTTCCCAGCGGGGGCGGCCGGCGCGGCGTTCACCTACGGGCTCAAGTAGTCACACACGACTAGCGGATCGCGGCGGCGCCCGGTGAGCGCCGCCGCTTTCGAGCTTGGTCGCTAGGTCACTCTACGTTCAGGGATGCACATTCATTTACCGTCCGTTGCCTTCGAAAGTAGGGCTACATACCGATCCATCAGCCATGTACAACGCGCTCATGGTGGGTGTCGACGACGCGGTGGCCGCGTCGGGTGGGCGGATACGCGTCGTCCTCGGTGGCGATCGCGGCAGCGCGCGCCGCGCCGTGTATGAGCTCCTGGTCGCTCAGCCGGATATCGAGCTCGTCGGCGTCGCGGACGACGGCGAGGTGGCGCTCCGCCTGCTTCGTTCGCTGAGACCCGACGTCGCGCTCCTGGACGAGGACATGGACTCATTCAGCGGCGGCGCGGTCGCGCGGGTGCTTGCGTCCGAGCTGCCGGACCTCCGGGTCGTGGTGCTGACCGCGCCCCTTCCCGTCTAAGACTTCCCAACCCCTTCCCACCCCAGCGGGCGGCCCTCGACCTCGAGGGCCGTTGCCCGTCGCGCTAGGTGCGGTAGAGGATCCGCGCCTCGAACGCGCGCTGGAACACGCGAAGCTCGTCCTCGAGCTCCTCGGGGTCGAACCCCTCCGCCGCGGCGTGCGCCTTCACGTCGCGGAGCGCGAGCCGGAAGCCAAGGCTCACCAACGGTTTCATCGCGAAGCGTGTGAAGCCGGCGTTGCGGAGTTCTTGGATGTACGTGCTGACCTGATCGAGCAGCGCGATGCGCGCGGCATCGTCGGCCTCGAGCGCGTCGAGGCAGGTCGGCATCGCCCGGCTCGTGACCGCGTCCCAGCGCCTGGCGCCAACAGCGCCCATTCCGAGGAAGTTCGTGGCGCGGTAGGCCTGTCCCAGGGTGTTGTCCTGGATGGTCGCGGCGCGGGGACGGAGGATGCGGCCCAGCGCCTGACGGCGCGCGTACGTGTGGTCGTACGCGAGCTCCCTTGCCTCCCCCAACTGTCCGCGGTCGGACACCGCGGCGCACACTATGGAGCGCTCTGAGTTGACGCAAGTTCCAGAATCGTCAAATGCGAAACGGGGAGGACGTATATGGCGACTGAATTCATCGTGAAGCTCAAGGACCGACCGGGATCGCTCGCGGCCGCGGCGCAGGCGCTCGCGGATGGTGGCGTGAATCTCTGGGGCACCGCGGCATCGACCGGTGGCGGCAGCGGGACCTGGGGATTCGTGGTGAAGGACAAGGACGCGGCGAGGGCGCGCCGCGCACTGAAGAAGGCGGGACTGCGTGCGACGGAGCGCAAGGCAATCGAGGTGCGGCTCTCCGACAAGCCGGGCATGCTCGCTCGTACCGCGGCGCGGCTCGGCAAAGCGAAGGTGAATATCGCGTCGGAGTACGTGCTCGCGCCCGGCCGCGGCAAGGTCACGGTCGCGTTCGGTGTGAAGGACGCGCGCAAGGCAGAGAAGGCCCTCGGCCGGCGCTAGTACCGCCGTACCAGTCGCGCCCGTCATCGCGCACGTACTGACGTAAGGCGAACCTCCCGGCGATAGACATCGGGAGGTCTCGCATGCGATGGCTGGTCCGCTTTTGTTCCGAACACGACGGCTTGGCCACGATCGAGTACGTGATCGGAGCCGCCGTCATCCTCGGAACGCTGGTGATCGGCGTTTCAGCCTGGAACAACGGTCTTGTCGCTCGACTGCAGACGCTGGTCACGCAGCTGCAGACCGTGCGATGACCCCCTGGCGCAGCGACGACCAGGGTCTGGCCACGCTTGAGACCACGCTGATGGTCGTCATCCTGGTCCCGCTGTTATTCGCGATCCTCGAATTCGGGTCGCTGACTCAGCGTTGGCTCGCCCAAGACGGCGTGGCGATCCAGGCCGCTCGCTACGCAGGTGAGCTCGGCGGCGATCGACCCGAGCTCCGCTCGTATGTCCAGCAGCAGCTGCGACTCGTCGGCATCGAGCCGTCGCGCGTCGGCATCGAGGTCGAGCCCGCTGTCGTTTCATGGCGAGAACCGGTACGCGTTTCGTTGCATACGGAGGAGCGCGTCGCCGTCCCGTTCCTGTTCACGACGAGCGTCTCGGTGCGCTCGACCGCCGTCGCGCGCGGCGAGATCAGTCGATGACACGCGAGGACGGCGGGACCGCCGTCACAACGACGGTGGTCATGCTGCCCCTTCTGCTCATCGTGCTCACCGGCGTACTCGAGCTCGGTGTTCTACGTGCGGTCGCGTATCGAGCAGCGTCCGCTGCGGACCTCGCGACCATCGTGGCGGTCAACGATCAAGACCAGGGCGAGCTGGCGCGCACGGGCATTCTGCGGCTCGCGACCGACGCGGCTGACGTGGCGCGTGAGTACTTCGCTCGGAACCTGTCCTGGACGGCCCCGGCACTCGCGCAGAGCCCCACGGAGATCGCCGCATCCGCGGACATCGCCAGCTTCCCGGCCGCGCCGAGCGTCGATCCCCGCACGGGCGCGCGCTACGACCGCCCGACGGTGCGCCTGATCGCCTCGGTCCCCGTGCGGACTCCGGGTCTTGCCGTGTTGCTGATGCCGTCGGTCACGACGATCACGATCCGATCCGCGAGCTCGCCGAGATGAGGAGATGTCTCGCCCCGCTGGCCGTGGCGATCACGCTCCTGACCGGTGGTCTCGCGAACGCTCGGGAGCCGGTCGAGAGCGAGCCGGAGCCCTTTCCGCCGCCGGTCGCGCCGACGCCCGACCCTGACGCATTCATCGTTCCCTCCGGTCTGTATTACGTGACCGACACCTACGTGGCCAATGTCACCACGAACATCGGCGCGACGACGACGTATTCGACGACGACGCTGCACGAATCGACGGGAACGTACGCACGAGTGCTCGACAGCGTCGACACCGGTACGTTCAGCCTTTTCGACGGCCTGGCGTTCAACGGCCGCGGGGTGCTGACAGACGGGCGGGCTCTGGCCGGGACGTACTACGAGAACTTCGTGCTCACTGACACCGGCTTCGTGCCGGTGAGCATCGTGTTCTTTCAGGATGATTCGGAGACGCGTCGGATGGCATCCGCGGCGTCGCCATCGCCAGCCACGACGACGGCCGCCGCCACGTCGGCGCCCGTCACGGTGGGGGTGCCGCCGCGGGGCCTCACGACGCCTGCCCCGTCCTTTGCGCCCCAAAGCCCGATCGCGCCTGGGAGCCCGATCGTGCCCGGGAGCCCCATCGTGCCTGGGAGCCCGACCGCGCCGGTCACCCCAACGTTGCGCGCCGGGATCGCGCTCGCGCCGGACGGCCCGATCCTTCCATCGGCGGAGGTGCTGCGCGGACGGTCGATCCAGTTCTGGCCGCGCGCGTTCTTCAATGACGTCCCCGTGCCGATCCGGTCGTGGCGTCTTGTCTCAGCGAGGCCGGATCAGATCTCCGCGAGCTCCGGCAACCTCGAGCCGCTGATCGCACAGTGGCTCCGTATGCCGGAGCCGGGTGTGCGGTGGTCGCTGCGGTTCGAGATCTCCACCGAAGCAGCACCGCGTGAGCTGCTCGACGCACAGATCATGGTGACCGTGCGGTCGCCCGCGCTCATCGATTGATCGCCCGTCGGTCGCTGTTGGCCCTTGCGCTCATCGCCGGTGCCATTGCGGGAGCGCTCTATTACGTCGGTGCGTATCGTGTCCCGATGGTGGTCGCCGCTCAGGATGTGGCGGCCATCCGGCCGCTCACGTCTGCCGACCTTGAGGTGCGCTCGGTCCCGCCGGATGCGTTGCCGACCGGAGCGCTCTCGAGCGTCGACGACGCGGTCGGACGAGTTCCGACCGCGCCTCTGTGGCAGGGACAGCCGCTCGTCGCGCAGGCGCTGGCAGATGACGCTGCCATGTTTCACACCGGCCTGATGCTCCGGCCCGGCGAGCGTGCGATCGCGATCCCCGTCGGGGCTGTGAGCGCCGTGGGAGGAGCGATCACGCCGGGCGCGCGAGTGGACGTGGTCGCGGTGCCGCTGCTCGGTCGCGCGCCGGCCGGTCGCGGGGTCGAGCTGCTCGCCACCGACGCGGTGGTCCTCGATGTGCGAACGGAGTCTGGGACTGCGTACCTATCGCGTCGCGCGGGCTCCACGCAAGGCACCGAGCGCATCGGGAGTGTGGTCATCGCGATCTCGCCCAGTGACGAGGTCCGGTTCGCCGACCGCATCGCCACGAGCACGTTCGTGTTGGCTTTCAGTTCGGCGCGCTGATTGGGCACGATGCTTCGGCTCGACGCCGTGACGCGCGCGGCGTTCGACGCTCATCTCACGCGGCTTGGACCGGGCAAGCTCACGCGGGCGGCGGCCGCGACGTACCTCGAGAGCGACTGTGCGCTCGAACACGCGACCTGCCGACTAGGTTCGGCCGGCATTCGCGTCACGCCCTGTGCGACGATCCCTGGACCCGCCTCCGCCCTGCGACCCGCCATCGCATTCGATCTCGCGCCGGTCGATGACGCTCTGAAAGCGATCGATGTCGTCGAATTTCAGCCGATCTCGCTGAGCGAGGCGACGGCCGCGCTGATGCATCGGCGTCTGCCGTGGCGCCGGTCGCGAGCGGCGCGGGATGCCTGCAGGCGGCTGCTGCGAGAGGAGGATGCCGTCGTCGGTTGGCGCCGCGTCGTCTGGGCCCCCGTCGCGGCCCTGCGCACCGCGCGAACGCACGTGCGGCTGCGCCCGGTCGTATTCGATCGGGGGGCGATCGAACGTCAACCCCTGCGATGGACGTACGTCAGTGCCGGCGCGATCGAGCGGTGGGCGTTCAGGTGAGCCGTATCCGAGCCTGGCTCGATGCAAGCCCGATCGCGGATCTCGCGATCACCTTCATGCGCGACGCGACGGGTCGATCCGATCCCATCGAGCCGCTGCGGCCGACGCGGCCGGCGGCTCTCGCCCCCGGCCGTCGGGTGGCGTTCTGGTCGCTCGTCGGCGGCGTCGGTGCCAGTACGACCGCAGGCCTGGTCGCTCATCGTTCAGCTGCGGGCGGACGCGCGCCGCTGCTCGTGGACCTGGACCGCTGGGCGCCCTCCCTGGCGCTCCGCGCTCGCGTCGAAGCCGCCACGATCGCGGATGCCCTCGTCCAGCCCGGCCGCGAACGAGCGCTCGTTTCCCGATGGTCGGCGGTGCCGTTCCTCCCCGGCTCTCCAGCCTTACGGGGGCGTTTGGACGTGGATCGCACGCTCGAGGTCATCGATGCGCTCGCGGGTGGTGCCCCGGTCGTCCTCGATCTCGGGGCGGGACGCGACAGCCTCGATGCCGGTCTGCTCTCGCGTCTTGATCGGCTCTGCCTCGTCGCTGGAGCGCGCGCTTCACAGCTCCAGGCTGTCTTCTGTGCGCTTGCGTTGGTGCGTGACGTGCCCTGTCCGGCCGGCCTCGTCGTCGTGGGCGCAGCCGACGAGGACGCCGTCCTCATCGCGGAGCGCGCGACGCTCCCTCTGCTCGGCGCGATCCCAGCGGACCCCTACCTGGCGGACGACCAATTCGCCACACGCGCGCCCACCCTGCGCGCGGTCGACGCGCTCATTCGCAAGATCGCGTGATCGACGCCGCCATGTTGGCGCGCGTTCGCGCCGACGTCGCTGCAGGTCTCGACCCGAGCGCGATGTTGTCGTTGTATGCGGATCCAGCACGACGTCTGATGCTTCGGGAGCGCGTTCGCGGCGCGGTCCCTCCCGACACATCTGACGGCGCGCTGGACACGCTGTGCGCGGAGCTCTTCGGGTTCGGCGTGCTGCAGCCGTTGCTGGACGACGGCGATGTCACGGATGTGCTCGTGAACGGCCCGGCGCAGATCTTCGTCGAGCGCTCCGGCCGGCTCGAACGCGTCGATGTGCGATTCCGTGACACGGCTCAGGTCAGCGAGCTCGCACATCGGATCGCCGCGGGCGTTGGCCGGGAACTCACGATCGAGCGACCGTACGTCGACGCGCGTATGCGCGACGGGAGTCGGGCCAATGCGGTGATCGCGCCGGTCGGTGGTCCGACCGTGTCGATCCGGAAGTTCAAACGCGTGTCGCTGCCGCTCCGCGGCCCGGCCCCATCCTGGGAGGCGAGCGGGCTCGCGGACTGTGCGGCCGACCTACTTGCGCGGGCGGTCGTTGCGCGGGCGAACGTGCTGATCGTCGGCTCGACCGGTGTCGGGAAGAGCACTTTCTTGCGCTCACTCTCTGGGGAGATACCCGCGGAGGAGCGACTGGTTGTGATCGAGGACACCAATGAGCTCGTCCTGCCGCACGACAACGTCGTTCACCTGGAGTGCGTTCCAGGTCGAGACGGCGGTATCGGGGTCGCGGACCTCGTCGTCAACGCTCTGCGGATGCGCCCGGACCGGATCATCGTCGGCGAGGTACGTTCGCCGCGCGAAGCCTCGGCCCTTCTCGAGGCGATCTCGACGGGACATGATGGCTCGCTCACCAGCTTGCATGCGGGTTCGGTGGTGGGAGCGCTCGATCGGCTCGAGCTGTTGCTGGCCCGATCCGGTGACGTCGCACCCACCGCGATCTCGCGATTCGTGGCGCGGTCCTTCGACGTCGTCGTCCACATCGCGCGAACGCGCGAGGGCCTGCGTCGCGTTCGCGAGATCGCCGCGGTCGAGGAGCATGGCCCGGTCGCCCTGTGGCGGGCCGGCGATGCGGAGCTCGCGCCCCCTCCCGGTCGCTTGAGCCAACGACTCTCATGAGCCTCGCCCTTGTGGGCGCGATCGCGATCGCGCTGGCCGTGACCTGCCTCGTGCTCGCGCCGGTGGGCGCCCCGCTCGCATTCGCGCTCCCGATCGCGCATCCAGAGCGCTCAGCGCTCCGCGACGCGGGCTGGACCGGGTCGATGCTCCAGTGGGAAGGCCTTCGTGCCTTGGCGACGATGTGCGGTCTCGTCGTCGCTGCTTCTGTCGAAGCGCTGCCCCTGGGACTCATCGGTGCGGCCGCCCCGTCGATCGTCGTGCGTATGCGAGCAGCGCGGCGACGCGACGAGCGTGCGCGCCAGACGGTCGTCTTGCTCCAAATGATCGTCGCGGGTCTGCGATCAGGGTCCAGCCTGACAGAGGCTCTACGCCTGGCCGCCGGGTCCGCCCGACCGACCACGTCGGGCCCCTTCGCGGCGGCGTTGAGAGCGTTCGATCTCGGCGAGCCGCTCGATGCGGCGCTCCATCGCTCTCGTGCCACCGCGCGGGACCGCCGGGTCATCCTCGGCCTCGATGCGCTGTCGCTGTGCGCGGCCGAGCAGCTTCCGTCATCGCGCTGCGTCACGCTCATCGGCAGCGTCGTCGATCGCCTCGTGTTCGAACAGCGCACCATCGACGATGTTCGCGCCCGCACCTCTGGACTTCGCGTTCAGATCGTTCTGCTTGCCGCCCTCGTGCCCGGTCTCGCCCTGTACTTGGCGATGACCGTGCCGGGTCTCTCGGACACCCTGAACCTGCCCCTGGGACGGTTTGTCCTCCTGCCGCTCGCCGCGATCCTCGAAACAGCGGGCATTCTCGCGAGCAGGCACGTCGTGAGCGACATCGCGTGAGCCTTACCGGAGCGCTGGCCGCGGCGGCCTGCGTTGTGCTCCTCGTATTGGCCGCGGCACCGCGCTCACGTGTCGCTGGTCATCTGAAAGCGCTGCGACCGTCGGGCTCGAGAGCGATGGTCAGGCTACGGACGGTCCGGCTCATCGACCCGGCTACGCTCAGAGCGAGCGGGTTCGACATGCCGATCGAACAGCTCGTCGCCGCGAAGATCTCGCTCGCGCTGCTCGGTGCGCTCGTCGCAGCGATCATCGCGCTGCTCGTGCCGATCGGACCGCTTGCGATCTTCGGACTCGGGTACGGCGGTTTCGTCCTGCCCTCGATCGTGGTCGAGCGAAGGGCCGCCCTACGACGACGGCAGGCAGAGGCAGCAATAGCGTCGTTCGTGGAGTGGATTCACGCGCTCGTTCTGTCCGGACGTCCGATGGACTCCGCGATCATTTCGCTCGCGCGTCGCGGGACCGGCGCGCCGCTGGTCGACGACGTTCTCGCGCGGGTCGCTCATCTCTACACCCTGGGTGCGCCCTTGCACGTCTCCCTCATCCGTGAGTCGGAGGATGCGGCCCTTGTTTCTCTGGCACACGTCGGGGAACGGCTTGAGCGGTCGCGAGAGCTTGGACTCGGCTCACTCGCCGTTCTGGAGGACATGCGCGAGGAGCTTCGGAGCGCGGCTCGTGAGCGCCTGCTTCAGTCAGCCTCTGGGGTCGAGGGAAAAATGACCCTGATCCTGACGCTCTGTTACCTCCCGGCGCTCGCGCTCCTGGTCGTCATTCCTCTGTTCGTCACGCTCCTGGCAGGCCTGTTCGGATGACGCCGGGCGTGCGTACACTGTGTCTGAGTAACAAGCGCGCGAGTCGCGCGCGGGGAAGTGACGAATGCCGTTCAACCTAGGGGGCCCGGAGCTCGTCTTCGTTCTCGTCATCGTGCTCATCGTGTTCGGGGCGGGGAAGCTCCCGGACGTTCTCGGTCAGCTGGGCAAGGGCGTGCGGACGTTCCGCGAAGAGGCGAACAACGCCGAGAAGCCCGCGGCCAGCACCGCGACCACGACCGAAAAGCCGAAGACGAACTAGGCGGTCGCCTTCGCGCGTCGCGCGGTCATGCGGCGGTGACGCGCGAGATCGCAGTGCGCGCGCGCCTGCCACTCGTCAGGATCGTCGTCGCGGCAGTCGTAGGTCCGGCAGTGCTCCGGACGTGACTCGTACACCGTGCAGCGCAGCCCCTTCTTATCGAAGGCCTGGCACTCGAACATCGGTTGTCTGCCGTCCTTCTGCTGGTGCCAGCCGACGATCTTGATGTCCGTTCCCGCCTCGAGGTAGATCGGCCGCGCGTCATTCAGCGTGAACCAGCCCGAATCGTCCTCGATGAATTGCCGTCGGCAACAGGGCGCCTCGCAATTTTCGCAATCGGGATAGCTCGCGCGCGGCATGTGCCTCTCCCCTGTGCCAGACTGGCGCTCCCGTCATGGTAGGCACGTTGCTCGAGGCGACCGTCAAGACGTTCCTCGATGACCGTTTCGCGCTCGAGCCCGTCGCCGCGACGGTGATGGGCAGCCACGCGCACGACCATCGGCTCGGCGATGTCACCGCCGACGGCTTCGCGGCGCGCAGCGCCTTCACCGACGACTGGCTGCGGCGCTTCACCGGCATGGGCGAGGAGAGCCTCGATCCGTACCAGAAGGTCGACCGCCTTCTGGTGCTGTCCGATCTTCAGGCCGAGAAGGCGCTGCAGCCGTTCGAGCGCTGGCGCCGCCAGCCGTCGCTGTACTCCGACCTCATCACGCGCGGCGCGTACTACATCCTGCTTCGCCAGCACAGCACGCCCGAGGACCGCCTCGCGATGCTCGCCGAGCGTCTCGCGGAGGCGCCGGCGGCGCTCGACGCGGCGCGCGCGAACCTCGATCCGGCGCGCGTGCCGCCGGAGTGGATCGCGATCGCCGAGCGCACGGCGCCCGCGGGCGCGGCGTTCCTGCGCGACGAGCTGCCAAAGGCGCTGCCGGACTCGTCGCTCGGCCGGGTCGTCGGCCGCGCGCTGCTCCCCGCCGCGAAGGCCGCGGCCGACGCGCTCGACCGCTACGTCGCGTGGCTGCGCGCAGATCTCCTTCCGAAAGCGCGCGGCACGTTCGCGATCGGACGCGAGACGTTCGAGGCCCTGCTGAAGGAGAAGGAGCTGCTCGACCACGACTCCTCCAGCCTGCGCGCCTTTGGCGAGGACCTCTTCCGCGAGACGGAGGCGAAGATCGCGGAGGCGGCGCGCGCGCTGGGCGACGACGACTGGCGCGACTCCGTCGCGCGTCTGCGGCGCGAACATCCTGAGGCCGACCAGCTCGTGGATACCTACCGCGCGGAGATGGAGCGCTCGCGCGAGGCGGTACGGCTCTCGGCGATCGCCTCGATCCCGTACGGCGAGGACCTCGTGGTCGAGACGATGCCGGACTTCCAGCGCACGACGTACCCGTACGCCGCCTACGTCGCGGCCGCGCCGTTCGAGGCGAACCGCCGCGGTCGGTTCTGGGTGACGCTGCCGATGGCCGAGGATGACGAGCGCACCCGCCGCGAGCGCCTCGAGGGCCATCCGCGCGCCGGCATCCCGGTCATCGCCTGCCACGAGGGCTACCCCGGGCATCACCTGCAGCTCACCTACGCCGCGGACAACGCGTCGCTCGCGCGCAAGGCGCTGCGCAGCAACCTCATGGTCGAGGGCTGGGGCCTGTACGTCGAGGAGCTCATGACTGAGGTCGGCTTCCTCGACTCACCGGAGACACGCGTGTTGCGGCTCAAAGACTTGCTCTGGCGCGCAGCGCGTGTCGTCGTGGACGTCGGCCTGTCCACCGGCGAGATGACCTTTGACGAGGCCGTCGCGTACATGGTCGAGCGGCCCAAGCTCGAGGCGCCCAACGCGGTCGCCGAGGTGCGCCGCTACACGCTCACGCCGACGCAGCCCTCGTCGTACGCGCTTGGACGCGCGGCGATCCTCGAGCTGCGCGACAAGGCGCGCACCAAAGGATGGGGGATGCGCTTTTTCCACGACAAGATCCTGGCCGCGGGATCACTCCCGCCCAAGCTGCTCGCGCGCGACGTGGACCTCTAGCCGCGCCGCGCGGCGCGCTTGGCCGCGACTTTCCGCGTCGGGGCGACCTTTCGCTTGGACGCGGCCGACGACTTCGCGACGGCCTTCGGCTTCGACACTCCGGTCGATCTTCCCGCGGTGCGCTTCGGTGCGGTGTGGTCGCCGCCGTCCGGTCCCCAGCTGATGCCGTGCGTCTTCGCCCAGGCATGCCAGTCCGGGACGGGATGGCTGACCGTCCAGAGGAAGTGGTACGTCCCGGTATCGCCGACGAACTTGAAGCGCTTCTTGAGATCGGTCGCGAGGTCTTCGTACTCGTCGAACGAGCGCAGGTGCTTCCCGAAGCCTCCTTCGCGCTCGAGCGACAGCATCGCCTGCGCGTTGTGCACGACCGCCGCGATCTTGCCGCGGCTGCGGATCACACGCGGATCCGCGACGAGCCCATCGATCTCGCGGTCGCCCATCCGCGCGACGCGCTCGACGTCGAAGCCGTGGAACGCTGGCTTGATGGTGGTCCACTTCGCGTCGACGACACGCCAGCTGATCCCCGCCTGGAACACGCTCTTCGACAGCTGCTCCAAGTAGTCATCAAGGCTCTTGGGCTTGATGCGGGGCGGCGCTTCCACACGCCGAGCGTAGTGCACCGGCGCGGTCTCCGCTGCCTACAGTGAGGCGATGACGTTCCGTCCGATGCGCTTCGCCACCCAGTCCGGGAGCGCCGCCAACGGGCAAGCCTGGATCGATCGCGCGAGACGGCTCGAGATGCTCGGCTACGGCACGCTCGCGATGCCCGACCACATGATCGGCGGCGCGTGGGCGGCGATGCCCGCGCTCGCGGTCGCCGCCGCGGTCGCGCCGAAGCTGCGCGTCGGCACCCTCGTTATCGACAACGACTTTCGCAACCCGACCGTCTTCGCGCGCGAGTGCGCGACGCTCGACGTGCTCACGAACGGGCGCTTCGAGCTGGGCATCGGCGCGGGCTGGCTCGACCGCGACTACGAAAGCACCGGGATCCACTTCGACCGCGGGCGCGTGCGCGTCGCGCGCCTCGCGGAGGCGGTGACGCTGATGAAGCGCCTCTTCACCGAGGAGCAGGTCACCTTCGCGGGCACGTATTACACCGTCGAGAAGGCCGAGGTGCGGCCGAAGACCGTGCAGGAGCCCCACCCGCCGTTGCTCATCGCCGGCGGCGGGCCCGACATCCTCGCGCTCGCGGGGCGCGAGGCGGACATCGTCGCGATCGTGCCGCCCGGGATCACCGGCTCGGGCAAGATCCCGCCGGAGAGCTTCACTCTCGACACGATGCGCGAGCAGATCGGCATCGTGCGCGCGGCGGCGGGCGAGCGCTTCGGCGAGATCGAGCTCTCGATGTTCCTCGACTGCAATCTGACCGACGACCGCGATAAGACGGTCGCCGAGATCGCGGAGAAGGGGAGCTCAAGCCCGATACCGTGCGTCGGAACGCGTACCGCGGGATCGGGACGCTGCCAGAGATCCGCGACCACATCTTGCGTGTGCGCGACACGATCGGCGTCACGTACTTCTGCCTACGCGGTCCCGATGTCGAGAGCCTCGGACCGATCGTGGGTGAGCTCACGGGCCGCCATGGGGCGGGACCGCACCCCGAGCTGACGGGGACGTAGCCGCCGACGGGCACCGCCCAGCGCGCACAACATCGCAACGAAGCTCACGCGGAGCGACAACGCGGCACGCGCGCTGCATGCGGCACCGCGCGCTGGTGGTGGCTGCGAGATGGCCGGGCTCATCGCTCCAGGCGGGACTCATCGAGTTCGTGTGCCGCGCGCACGCCGCGGACGAGCGCGGTCCGACGATCACGCCCTTGTATGGCCGCTGGAGCTACTGCCCGGGCTTCGCGCGCCGTGGCCACGACTGGCGGCAGATCGAGCCGGTCACGCGCGAGCGCTTGGAACGCTACGTCTTGGCGAAGCGGGAGAAGGCGAGTAGGCACAAGGACAAGAGCCAGACCAGGTAGCCCACGTCGAGCGCCGGAAAGTATGCCGCCATGAACAGCGCGAACGGGATGTCGGCGGCGTGCACGGCGCCGATCGAGATGCCGCTTCACTTGCGCGCTGCGCGTCTCCGTGTCCCCGGCTTGTCGCGTGCGGTCTTCGTCGACTCAGCCGTCGGATCGAGCATGAACGCTGCCTCGGGCTCGCCCGCGAGCAGCGGCCGAAGCTGGCGCAGTACCTGTGGACCGAGGCGCTTTGCGCGCCGCCACAAAAGGTCGGGACTGTCGGGCTCTGCGGCGAGCTCACCCCACTGCACGGCGGTGTGCTTCTCGCGCAGCGAGGCACTGAGCTCACGCGCGGCCGCGCGCATGGCGCTCAGACCGTCTTCGAGGCGCGCGACATCCCTTGGATCGTCGAGGACCTGTTTCTTGGGAAGTCGCGTCAGGAGATAGACGAGCTGCGCTTGCTCTAAGAGGGTAAGGAGCGCCTTCTTATCGCGTGCGGAGACGGCCATAGCGCGAGAAGACTAAGGCTGCTCCCAAGGCACGAGGCCGATCCGGCGACCCGCCGAGATGGCCATGTCGTTCGGATCGGCGTAGACCCCGCTGACCGCGCGCCCGCTGACATCGTTGCTGTTGATCGCGGTGATCTTGAAGACCGCGTAGCCGAGCACGTCGACGTACTGCGTCGCGCCACCGGCCACGACGCCGACCTCGAGGGTGATCTCGAGGAGGTGGGTGACGCGTTTGTTGGTCACGTCGTCGAGCCCCGTCTCGCGCACCCAGCCTTTGTAGACTTCACCGGATCGCGCAAGCGTCGTCTGCACGTTGAACGTGTGATCCTCGCCCGGGTCGACGTCAGTGACGCTCGTGGTCGCGAAGTTGCTGTCGATGCCGCAGACGAGGACCTCAGGCGGCAGGATGCCCGCATCTGTCGTCGTCGGGCACTTCGCCCACGAGAGCGTGAGGAGGTTGCTTCCGGTCCACTTCGTGCTACCGCTGTTGGCTGTGGTCGTGCGGATGACGTAGTTGGCCTGGGTCCCGGGACCGGCGATCGCGGCGTACGCGTCCGAGGAGGCGAGGCTGTAGTCCCGCTGCTGGCCGCCGACGTTGACGTTCACGAGTGTCTCGTGGACGCGGCTCGTATATGGCGCGCTCGAGGTCCCGCGCAGCCAGGCCTGATAGATGCCCTTGTCGCAGTTGTTGGTGGTGATGGTGTTCCAGGTCTGGTTGTAGGTGGACTGCCCGCCCAGCGTCGGATTGATCGTGAAGTTGGCCGGCGGTGCGGCGAAGGTCGCGCAGCCGCTGAGGAACGGGTTCGTCGCGGTGCCGCCGCCGTCCGTGGTCATGGTGCCGTTGTCCGGGATGAGCGTCGTTGTGACCTGCGCGCCGCTGACAGCGAATTGCGGCGAGTACGTATACGTGACGCTCGAGCTCGCCGTGCCGCTCGTTTGCAACGCGAGCGTGCCACTCGAGATGTTGAAGTCCGGCACGGTCTTCACCGTGCCGTCGTACATTTGCAGAAGCAGCTCGTCGCCGACGTCGAAGGTCGTCTCGTAGTCCGTGACGAACTGCCCCGAGCTCGAGCCGTTGATCACGGCGATCTGCGCGCACGGCAGGAAGTTCGGGAGCTGCACCACGCAGATGTCAGGCCCCGGGTAGCTTCGATCGATGATCCACGCGGCCTCGTAGTCCTTCAGTACGTTCACGGTCACCGTCGCCGGGACGTAGTTATAGGCCTCGTGGACGAGGTTCCCGCTGCCATCCACCGTCGTGAAGTCGCGGATGTCGAGCCCGATATAGCCACGGAACGAGCTGTCGTTCGTCGCCTTCGCTGCCTGACCGAAGATGACGAACTCCTGGCCGGGGAACTGCTCGCTGGCGGGTAGGCACCCGGTGGTCGTCGTCGTCGAGCACGCCCAATCCTGCCCCTCCTGCATCGTCCGGTCGTGGAAGAGGTTGGGTTGGTCGCTGGCCGCGGGCCCGGGCGGGTTCGCGTAGCGCGTGACGACGGTGGGAAGCATGCCGCCCTTGCTCTTGGCGTAGCCCTGGGTCGTCATGGCGATCGTGCTCAGGTCGGGACTGACGATCTTGATCAGGAACGTGGGCACGTCGACCGTGATCGCTACGCGGCAGCCCCTGCCGTTGGTCGTTACCGGCAGGATTCCGCTGATGAGGTTGTGGGGGTCGACGATGCCGCCGGCATAGACCTCAAAGTTGATCGGGGCGTAGGGCAGCTTTCCGAGCCCGAGCGGGTTCGAGTTGAGGTTGCGATCCTGCAGGATGGCGTTCCCCGCGGCCCACGCATCGGCGACGCTGCCGCCGTGCCCGTACTTGTAGGCGCACGCCAGCGCCGCGGCGTCTACCGCGCCCTGGACGTAGCGGCGTTCCGCGTAGAAGCGGCCGATATCGATCCCGAGGGCCGCGAAACCCATGAGCACGGTGAACATGAGGGCAACGAGCACAACGGTCTGTCCCGCGTCATCGCGTGCGAAACGAACCCTTCCCACTGGCACGCCGATGTTAACGAACGCGAAGTGGAACGAGCGAGGCGCTGGGACATGGTTGTTACGTCGCAGAGACTGCTCTGTCACCGCGTGAACTGTGTGGCCCGCGTGTTAGCGGCACAACCTGCCGCGGGGTAGCGCGTTAGTACTGCCCCTTCGGAGCCAGACCCAGCGCTCCCATTTACGCCTGCGTGGCAGCCGCCTAGAAATCACTCACCGCGCGACGGTTCGTGCGTGAGGTGGATAAGGATGCAACGCCTGACGAAGGTCATGGGGCTGACCTTTGCACTCATCTTCTCGATCACGGCCGCGGCCGGCATCGCCGGCGCTTTTGCGGGCCAAACGACGCGGGTGTCCCTGAACACGGCCGGTGACCCGATGACCGGCAATGGGCTTCGCGGGCAAGGTCTCTCGGCGGACGGTCATTTCGTCGTGTTCAGTGCTCTCGCCACCAACCTTGGCGCGAGCGGCCAGCAGGTCTATCGCCGCGCGTGCGCCACTCTCGACTGCACCGTCGGCACGACCGATGTCGTAAGCGTCAGACCGGACGGCGCGGCGAGCAGCGGCTTCGCACCGAGTGTCTCGGCGAATGGCCGCTACGTTGCCTTTGTCTCGCTCAGCACCGATCTGATCGCCGACAAGACGGACATGAATAACTCGGCGGACGTCTTCCTGCGCGATATGCAGGCCCCCGGGTCAACACGGCTCGTGAGTGCCAACGCGAACGGCGACTTCGTGACCGCCGGCGGCATGCTGTTCAACGCGTCGGACGCGCACGTCGTCTCGGATGACGGCAATTTCGTCGCGTTCGCCTCGTCCTCGAGCGATCTGGTCAGCACGTCGAACAACGCGACCATGCAGATCTACGTGAAGAACATGACGACGGGCGAAGTCGTCCTCGCCTCGACACACGAGGGTGCAGCGGGAAACGGCCCCAGCTCGTTGCCGGCGCTCTCGGGCGACGGCCGCTTCGTTGCGTTCGGCTCGCTTTCTACGAATCTCACGACGCCGGCGTTGGTCACCGCCAGCTCGCAGATCTACGTTCGCGACCTGAGCGCGCACACGACCTCGCTCGAGTCCGTGACGTGGGACGGCGCCGTGCTCTTGGGCGGCCAGAATTCAACGCCGACCCTCTCGCGCAACGGGCGCTACCTCGCTTTCGAATCCACGCTCCAGCTGGACAACCGCAGCGACCATGATGTCAATACCTGGGACGTGTACCTACGCGACCGCGGCGACGGGACGACCGCCGCCACGACCGCGCATGTGTCGCACAGCGACACTCCGACCTTCTTCCCGACCCTCGACAGCCGCAGCCCGTCGATCGCGGCGGACGGGAACTTCTTGGCCTTCCAATCGAACGACTTCGGCCTCGTACCGGGCGATGGGAACGGGACGGTCGACGTGTTCCTCTATGACCGAGCTAGCACGGCGCTCACGATCGTCTCGCGGAACGACGACAACGTGCAAGCGAACTCGCCAAGCACCGGACCATCCCTCTCGGAGCACGGCGGGCTCGTGCTCTTTGCCTCTGCCGCGACGAACCTCGTCCCGGTGCCGTTCACCGACACCTCGCAGCTCTACCTGCGCAACCTCCGCCCGAACCAGGCGCCGGTCCTCCAGCCGGTCGGCCCCGTCGACCTCGTGGAGGCTCAGCCGCTGCACCTGAACGGGCAATTCAGCGACGACGACAGCTCCACGTCCTGGAACGCGACGGTCGACTACGGTGACG
>DASYUY010000115.1:0-12059 GCA_036000705.1 Candidatus Limnocylindria bacterium
TCAGCCTGCACAGGCCGACCTATATCGGCCCGAAGAACAAGCCTGAGCCGCTGTTCCTACGTGGGGACGGCAAGCCCTTCACTGAGAACGGCTTCGGCTCGTGGGCTGGCCGAATCTTCGATGACATCGAGAAGGAGGCCGGCATCAAGGTGAGCTCGCACTGGGTGCGGCACACCTGGGCCACGCAGTTCAACCGGGCCAGTCGGTTCACAGGCCTGACCGCGAAAGACCTCATGGTGGAAGGCGGCTGGGCCAATATCCAGATCGCCGACCGCTACATGCACGAACGACCCTTTGAGGAACTCCTTGAGGTGCGTTCCGCGATCAGCCTGTTGAAAGAGAATCGCACAACGAGGGCCGCGTAGATATGAACGAAGTCGCCGTGACTTATCCACAGAATTCTCAGGTCGAGAATTTGCTGAGCACGTACGAATTTGCTGAGCACGGCGACGAAGGATTTTCCACGCCCGCTTGGTCCGGCTGGGGAGGGAGGATTCGAACCTCCGATTGGCTGATCCAGAGTCAGCTGCCTTACCGCTTGGCCACTCCCCAAGACTGGATGTGGTCTGCGACGAAGTTTACCGGACGGAGCGTGATCCCAATGCGAGCGCAGTACTGATCAACAAGGGCAGCAACACGAACGGGGCGAAGAACGGTGCGGCCCCGAAGCTGATCAGCACCGTCGCCTCGAGCACGAGGGCGAGCATGACGAGAGCGGTGCCGCCATCCTGGCCTGCCACCTTGCGGCGGACACCGATGTAGCTCACGAGCGGGGCGAGAGACCAGACCGCTATGGCGAGGAGTGGCATCGGCCACACCGGCTGCGCTTCAATGAGACTCTGCTGACCGCAGACCGTTGGTTCGGTGGTGGCGGGCTGGTCTGCCGGAGCCGTGATCGTGGTCATGCAGTAGCCCTGGATCGGCGCGAAGAGGAATAGCAGTCCCATCGCAACGCCGAGCACGCCGGTCACGAAGGCCGCGCGTTCGGCGAGCCGACGGCGAGGCACGACTTCACCGTACGCTATGGGCGTGACCCCACGACTTCCCAAGCCGCGAGCCGATCTGGCCGCGTTCCAGGCGTACCGCACGCAGCAGATGAAGGCGGACGTGCGGCTCAACGCGAACGAGTGGGCCGAGCCGAATCCCGCCGGGAACTGGCTGACGCCGCGCGAGCTTGATGACGTCCTGTTGAACCGCTATCCGACCGCCGCGATCGACCTGCGCGGGCTGCTCGCCGATCGCTTCGGTGTCACGGCGGACCAGCTCGTGCTCGGGAACGGGAGCAATGAGGTCCTCCTGAACACCTTCCTGGTGTTCGGCGGGCACGGACGACGGACACTGCTCTTCCAGCCGACATACTCGATGCACGCGCGTCTCGCGGTCATTGCCGGAGGAACGATCGTCGATGAGCTCATCGGTCTGCCGTACGTCCTCACGAAGGAGCGCGCGGTCGCTGCCGCGGCGAAGGTGAAAGCCGACATCATCGTCTTCACGACCCCGAATAACCCGACCGGCAACGAGGTCCCGTTCGACGCGATCCTCGCCGTGGCCGACACGCATCCCGAGTCACTCGTGCTCGTCGACGAGGCGTACAGCGATTTCGCGGAGAGGACGATCCTGCCGGAGCTCGCGGCGCATCCGAACCTGGTCGTGAGCAAGACGTTCTCGAAGGTGCGCGCGGCCGCGGGCCTGCGCGTCGGGATCCTCGTGACGCATCCCGCGATCGCGGAGATGTTCCGCGCCGTCCAGCTCCCGTATAACGTGAGCACCCTCACACACGCGGTCGCGGTGAAGATCGCAGGCGATGATTCGTCGGTCGCGCGCCGGGTCGAGCAGTGCCGCCGCGAGCGCGAGCGCATGTACGATGGGCTGCGCCGCATCGGCGCGATCGACGTCTATCCATCGGTGACGAACTTCTTGCTCTTCCGTCTCAAGTCAGGGGCCCCGGCCGACGTCCACGCGCGATTCCTCGAGAAGAGCGTCCTCATCCGTGATATCTCGAACTGGCCGGGTTGTGACGGATGCCTGCGCGTTTCGATCGGCACTCCAGCCGAGAACGACCGCTTCATCGCGGCGCTCGATCACGTTTTCGCGGCGGCGCCCGCATAGCGACCCTGCTCATCGACGCGTCCAGCCTCGCGTACCGCGCCTACCACGCGATGCCCGAGGTGCGCGCTCCCGATGGCACTCTGGTGAACGCCGTCGTCGGCTTTCTGAACTTCATTGACCGGCTGCTCCAAGATCGCAAGCCCTCCCGCCTCTACGTCGCGTTCGAGTTCGGTAGCGATTGGCGACCGCAGTTCCGCGTGGCGCTGCTTCCGGAGTACAAGAGCGCGCGCGTCGCGAGCGACGACGATCCGCCGGACGAGGTCGAGCCGCAGTTGCTCATCATCGCGGAGCTGCTCCGTGCCCTCGGCATCTCCATCGCGAACGCGACCGAGTGTGAGGCCGAGGACGTGATCGCAACGCTCACGACGAAGATCGACGGGCCGATCGAGATCGTGAGCGGCGACCGCGACCTGTATACGCTCGTGCGCGATCCGCGCATCCGCGTTCTCTTCACGGTCCGTGGCGTCACCGAGCTCGCGTCGGTCGATCAGGCTTGGATCCATGCGAAATACGGCATCCCCGGCGACCGCTACTTGGATTACGCGATCCTTCGCGGCGACCCATCGGACGGCCTCCCGGGCGTGCGCGGCATCGGCGAGAAGACGGCGTCGCAGCTCCTCGCGAAGTACGGCTCGCTCGACGCGATCCTCGCCGCGAAGGACCTCTCGCCTACGATCCGCGCAAAGCTGAACGCATCGAAGGACTACGTCGTCGCGGCGCGTCGCGTCGTCGGGCCAGTGCTCGACTGCGCGATCGAGATGACCGGCGACGGCACGGTCCCCAAGGCGCCGCCCGAGCCCATGCACGTCGCCGCGCTCGCGCAGCGCTACGGGGTCGAGGCGTCGGTGGGGCGTGTCGTCGACGCGCTCAAGGAATGACGGCTCTTGATGACTTCATGGCGCGCGGCGCGCGACTGCGCGGCCTGCGGACCCGGCCGTCGCGTTTTCGAGGCCGTGGCCACGGCGACGCGCTATGGCTCGGCACGCGCGAGATCGCGCATCACCACAACGGCCAGGTCGACGTCCGGCTCACGCGGGCCGTCGTCCGGGAGCTTCGCGAGGAGCTCCGCAGCGACGCGCGCATCGACCTGCGTGGCCCGGGGTACGACTGGATCCTCGTCCGCGTGCGCAACGCCGCCGACGTCGAGCGCGCGCTCGAGCTGCTGCGGTACGCGATGCGCGCTGCCCGTACCATCGGCGCGTGATCGTCTATCCCGCGATCGACATCTACGGCGGACGCGTCGTCCGCATGACGCGCGGGGACTTCTCGACCGTCGAGGAGGTGGCGTCGTCGCCGCTCGAGGCGGCAAAGCGCCTGGTCAAAGAAGGCGCCGAATGGCTGCACATCGTCGATATCGACGGTGCACGGACGGGCGAGCCAGCGAACCTCGACGCGATCCGACAGATCGCGAATCGCTTCACCGTGAAGATCCAGGCCGGCGGCGGCATCCGCGACTTCGACACCGCCGAGCAGTTCGCGGAGGCAGGCGCCTCGCGCATCGTCGTCGGCACGGCCGCGATCGAGGATCCCGAGCTGATCGGTCGCCTTGTCGACCGCCACGCGGATGGGATGACCGTCGCCGTCGATGCGCGCAGTGGGATGGTGATGACCGCGGGATGGACGGAGACGAGTGACGTCCGCGCCGTGGACTTGATGCAGAAGCTCGCCCTGACCGGCGTCCCGTCGGTCGTGTACACGAACGTGTCGGTGGACGGGACGCTGCAGGGGCCGGATATCGCGAACCTCGAAGCGGTCGCGCGCGCGTTCGGCGGGGACGTCATCTACTCGGGCGGCGTCGGCTCGCTGGACGACATCAGGGCGATCGCCCGGCTGCGACACCGCGGCATCCGCGGCGTCATCGTCGGCCGCGCCCTCTACCTTGACCGGTTCACGCTGCGCGACGCGATCGCCGCCGCGAAAGGCGGCGCGAAGGGGGAGATCCAGTCATGAATGTGGCGATGTGGGTCAGAGCTCTGCGCGTGATCCCCCGGATCACGCTGGAGGAATGGCGTGGGCTCGACCTGGTGTCGCGTTGGCTGATCGCCTCGCGCGGAGCCGTGCTCGTGATCACCTTCATCTCCGCCGGCATCGCCGGCCTCCTGGCCGCGCGCGATGGAGCCTTCGATCCCTGGCTCTGGTCCCTTCTCACGGTCGGACTCCTGCTCGCGCATGCGACGAACAACCTGCTGAACGACCTGACCGATCACCTCAAGGGCGTCGACCGCGACAACTACTTCCGCGCGCAGTACGGACCCCACCCCCTCGAGCACGGCCTCATGACCAAACGCGGTCTGGTCCGTTACGCGGCCGTCACGGGCGCTCTCGCTCTCGCGGTGGGCGGGTACCTCGTCTGGGTGCGCGGCCCGACGGCGCTCGCGCTGCTCGCGCTCGGTGCTTTTTTCGTCCTCTTCTACACGTACCCGCTCAAGTACATCGGGCTGGGGGAGCTCGCCGTCCTCATCGTCTGGGGACCGCTGATGATCGGCGGCGGTTACTTCGTCGTGACCGGGCGGGTCGACCCGTATGTGTGGCTCGCGGGCCTGCCCTACGCGCTCGGCGCCACGACGGTCATCTTCGGCAAGCACATCGACAAGGAAGCCGACGACCGTGCGAAGGGCATCCGCACGCTCCCGGTGATCATCGGCGGGCGCCCGGCGCGGGCCGTCGTCGTTGCGATGTTCGTTCTGCAGTACGCCGTGATCGGCTATCTGATCGCGATCGGGTTCTTCAGCCCACTGCTTCTCGTCGTGTTCCTTGCCCTACCGAAGCTCCGCGACGCCATCGTGATCTACCGTCGCCCGAAGCCCACGACACGGCCGGCCGAATATCCAGCGGACGCCTGGCCGCTCTGGTTCGTCGCGTACGCCTTCGCCCACAACCGACGCTGGGGCCTGCTCTTTCTCGTGGGATTGGTGGCCGACGTCGTCACGCGCGCAGTTCTGTAGACGTCACGGCGTCGCGCTTCCACGGCGCGCTCGGCCGTTGGCCCGCGTCTTGCGTATCCCACCGACATGTACTTGTCCGCCGATATGGCCTTCAGCATCGGCCTCTTCGCCGGCTGGCTCGCGCTGGTGGTCTGGCTCGTGTGGCCCGACCCGCACTGCGCCTGCTGCGCCAAGCGCCTGGCCGAGCACCTGCGAGACCGCTCCTCCTAGTCGAACGCGCCGGACACCGCGATCGCGCGTAATAGGTGCGCGGCCGCGCCGCTCGCCGCGCCGGCGCAAGGATCGGCCATAGGGGCGTGCCAAGCAGGAACGCTTCGAACGTCATCAGTAGCCGCAGGCTCAGCGTGTGGGCACCCTCGGCATCATCGGCTTCGTGTTGGCACTCGCCGGTGCGGTGCTGTTGGCGGCCTCAGCTGGGCGGCCGCCTTCCTCCCGCCGGCCGTCGGTCGTGCGGCGCCCGGCGTCGTCGATGGGCCAGACCCGCTCGTGGGTGCCGGTGTCATGGGCACCATTCTCCTGGGGAACCTCGGCTGGATCGTGTTCGCGGCCGCCACTCTGCGGGCCGGCGTGTTCCCGCGTTGGACGGGGTGCTCATGCTCGTCGCGGCGATCGTTCCCTTCGTCCTGCAGGCGGCGGGCAGCTCGCTTCCCGTGGGTCCCGTGGCGCTCGGCGTCGCGATGATGGGGATGGGCTACGCGGTACTCAGCGAGAGAGCCGTTCCGTTGCTTCAGCAAGCTCCGGCCTAGCGTCGGGCGTGGGCCGCTCAGGCTCGGTCGGCGCGAGGAGGAAGATCCAGACGTCCCAGGCGACGTGGCTGGTGATGAGCGCGGGCATGCTCATGCCGAACGCACGCAGCAGCCCCCAGTAGACGCCGGCGACCGTCGCCGCGCCGACCAGCGTCGCGTTCCCGGTGACGAGATGCGCGCCCCCGTAGGCCGCGGCCGCGCCCACCCCGCCGATCCGCCGCTGCACGAAATGGCGCCAGAACAGCTCCTCCGCGGGACCGATGACCGCCGCGAGCCGCGCCGCGATCTCGGCTTTCGGGCGGAGCGAGCGCAGCGCGTAGATGTCGCCGATCTCCTTCGAGCCCTTGGGCATCACGGCGCGCGCCATCCGGTCGCCGGTCTGGAAGATCGCGTACAGCCCGGCGGCGGACAGCAGCCCGAGCACGACGTCGCGCTCGCGGAAATGCATCCGGCGCAGCTCGGAATCGTTGGCGAGTGCCATGTTGCCGAGCACGAAGCCGGTGAGCGTCATGCGCTCCCAGAACTTCGCGCGCGGGCCGCGGAACGTCAGCCCGAAGAGCCCGAATGCCACGGCGAGACCGATCGCGACGATCGGATCGCGTTTGCTCATCGCCGGAGTCCTGCGGGCGCGGCCATCCACGTGAAGTATCGCCGCGCGCGATTTGTGGAAATCTCTATTGCGTTCCGCTCCGGTCTCTGCTACATCTGCGCTTCGCGCCAACGTGCGCCGAAGAAGGGAGTTTTGATGACCGTTCTGTACATCACATCAACTCGGGAGGCGAGCTCGGGCTAGCGCTGCAGCAGCGTGCTCACGGCGCCGCATGGCCACGGGCTCCTCCCGTGGCGTTTTTGTGTTCTGGGGCAAGACATCGCGAAGGGAGGAGACCGATGGTCAGTCGGAAATGCTGCGACAGCGGCTGCGACAACCACGCCGTCCAACGATCGCTCTACCGCCATGCGCTCAACGCCTTACAGCTCGCGTCGCGCTCGGGATGCGCCTCAAAAGAAGCGCTCGAGCTCGCCGAGCGATGCGAGGAGCTGCTGCGGGCGGCGGACGGCGGCGAGCTTCAGTCGGTCGCGCAGCGTCGATGACCCCGTTCATCGCAGGCGCGGCGGCTGGCCGACCACATGGTCTCCAGCCGCCGCTCCGTCTTCGCCCCTGTCGTTCGGTGGGTCAGCGTGTCGCGACAACCGCCGCGATGACGAGCCCCGCGACCATGAGGTAGCCGAACGTCGCATGGAGCTGCGCGGTCTGCAGGTCGATCATCGCGATGGCGCGCTGCTGGCCGCTCGCCCCGAATTCGGCGCTGCGGATCTGGCGCACCAGCAGCGGCAGCGACAGCATGGCGAGCAGGCTCCACGTCGGCAAGAGATTCGCGAGCACCGCGACGGTGAGCGCGATATACGCGCCGACCACCAGCACGAGGTAGAGCCAGTGCGCCGCCTGCCGGCCCATGCGCACCGAGAACGTCTTCGCTCCGGCGCGCGCGTCCTCGCTTATATCGCGCCACTCGTTGCCGTGCAGGATGGCCGCGACGAGCAGTCCGACGGGGACGCTGACCGCGAGCGCGCTCCAGTCGAGCGTGCCCGTGATCGCGTAGTACGAGCCGGCGACCGCGAGCGGACCGAGCAGCAGGAACACCAGCGGGATGCCGAATGATCCGAACTTGTACTGGAAGGGCGGCGCCGTGTACGTGTATCCGCCGATGAGGCCCGCGAGGCCGAGGGCAACGATCGGCCAGCCGCGCACGGAGACGAGGTACAGGCCGAGTGCGAACGCCACCGCGAAGGCGGCGATCGCCATGAGGTAGGCCTCGCGGTCGGTGATCCGACCCCTGACGATCGCGTGGCTGGCGCGCGGGGACACGATCGTGTCGACGCCCTTGCGCACGTCGTAGATCTCGTTCGTGACGTTCGTGCCGATGTGGAGCAGCAGGATCGCGAGCAGCGACACGACGAACAGCGTCCAGTCGAAAAGGCCCTCGACGGCCGCGAGCGCGCCGCCGACGGCGACCGGCAGGGTCGACGCGGTGAACGAGAACGGCCGCGCGATCTCCCAGTACCCGCCGATGCGGTCGCGCAGGGTCGCCGCCGCGCCCTTCTGCTGCACTCCCAGGGCGACGCGCGCGCCGATCGTCCCGGCCTCCGCCGTGCCGTAGGCGACGGCGGCGTCGAGCACCGCCGAGACCTGATCCTCGTCCTGCACGACGGGCTGCAGGAGGGGCAGGTCCATGCCAGTCTCGTGATATTCCCAGGCGCGATCGGCGATCTCGCGTCGCGTGCCGCACAGGATGAACGCGTCGAGGAGATCGTCGGGGATGAGGCCGCCTGCGGTGGTGTAGTCCTCCTTGCGCCACGCGGCCGCGATGCGGTCGCGAAGCTCGGGCTCGAAGCCCGCGCGCCCGAGGGTCACGTCCGAGAGGATGCTCATCATGTAGATCACGAACGGCTCGCGCTTCGCGCGGTTGAGCGCGTCGAGCCGCGTGTCGCCGACGAGCGCGAGCAGGTAGCCCGCGACGTCGATGTCGTGCGGGTCTCGTCCCGCCTCGCGCGCGGCCTTGTTCATCACACGGAGCAGCTTCTTCAGCCCCGGGATCGACTCCGCGGGGCGCGCGAGATAGCCGTCACCCTTGTGGCCCGCGAGCACCATGACCGGCGAGCGATACCCGGCGACATAGATCGGTACGCGGTGCACCGGCGGGAACATCGGCTGAAGCGGAGGAAGGCCCGGCTTGGCGGGCGGCATGCGCTCGCCCTTCCACAGCGTGCGGAGCGTGTCGATCGCCTCGCTCGACCTCGTGACGGCGTCATCCGGTGTATATGGGATGCCCATCTGGCCGAGCCGCAGCGGCAGGGCCGACCCGAGCCCGAGGCGGATCCGTTCCGGCGCGATCTCGTCGAGGGCGCTGATCGTCATCGCGATGAGCACCGGGTGGCGCGTGAAGGGGTTGAGCGCGCCGAGGCCGACCTTGATGTCCTCTACCTGCGTCGCGACCGCGGTCGCGTACGTCACCGCGTCGCGCTCGAAGTACGAATCGTGGAACCACACCGACTCCAGTCCCGACGAGCGTGCGCGCTCTGCCCATTTCACCGTATCGGCGACGTCACCGCGCGCCGCGAGACCCAGCCCCACACGACGCGCGAGCGTGGCCATCTAGCTCGGACCTCCCCCGTTGAGAAGCGCCTCGGCGCGCTCGATGCGCGCGAGCGTCTTCTCCTTGCCCAGCAGCTCCAGCGATTCCCACAGTGGCGGACCCTCGGTCTTCCCGGTCACCGCGACGCGGACAGGCTCGGTCGAATCGCGCACCTTCCAGTTGAGCTCGTCGGCGATGCCGCGCAGTCCGTGCTCGATCGCCGACGAGGAGAACGGCTCCAGGTAACGGAGCACGACCGCCGACTTCGACAGCGCGCGCTCGATCTCCTCCGGCTGCCGCTTCCTGCCGACGAGAACGGATCGGTCGATCGGGACCTGATCGGTGAACAGGAACGCGATCATGTCGCGCCCTTCCACGAGGGTGCGCATGCGCGGCTGGATCAACGGGATCGCCCTTCGGACCAGCGCACGGTCCCACTCCGCGGGCAGGAACGGCTCGAGCTCCTTCATGAGCTCGTCCGGCGTCAGCTTGCGGATGTAGACGCCGTTGAACCAGTCGAGCCGCGCTCGGTCCCACTTGCCGCCGGCGCGATGCACGTGATCGATGCGCCACCGTTGGATCAGCTCGTCCGTCCCGAAGATCTCCTCCTCGGTGCCCGATGCCCAGCCGATCAGGGCGAGGTAGTTGACCATCGCCGCGGGTAGGTAGCCCTGCGCGCGGAACTCCTCGACCTTCGTCGCGCCGTGGCGCTTGGAGAGCTTCTTTCCATCAGGGCCGAGCACGTTCGGCACGTGCGCATGCGGCGGGATCGTCCAGCCGAACGCCTGCCAGATGAGGAGATGCTTCGGCGTCGATGGCAGCCAATCCTCGCCGCGCAGGACGTGCGTGATGCCCATGACGTGATCGTCGACGACGACGGCGAGGTGATAGGTCGGGAAGCCGTCCGACTTCAGCAGGACCTGATCCTCGAAAGCGCTCAGCGGCCATTCGATGTGGCCGTACACGAGGTCGTCGAGCGCGACGATGCCCTCGTCCGGCACCTTCTGTCGCACGACGTGCGACTCCGTCTTCGCGCGCTCGGCCGCCTCCTTGGGATCGATGCGCCGGCAGAGCCCGTCATAGCGCGTGATCTCCTTGCGCTGCGCCTGCTGCGCGCGGAGCGCCGCCAGGCGTTCCTTCGAGCAGAAGCAGAAATACGCCGCGCCCTGGTCGACGAGCTGCTGCGCGTGCTGTTGATAGAGCGGGAGGCGCGCCGACTGGATGTAGGGGGCGTGCGGGCCGCCCTCGCGCGGGCCCTCGTCCCAGCTCACGCCCAGCCAGGCGAGCCCGTCGTAGATCGACTCGACCGCTCCCGGCACGAGACGGTCCTGGTCGGTGTCCTCGATCCGCAGGATCAGCGTTCCGTGGTTCTGTCGGGCGAAGAAGTAGTTGTACAGGGTCGTGCGCAGGCTCCCGATGTGGAGCGATCCGGTGGGCGAGGGCGCGAAACGGACGCGAACGGTCACGTCTTCAAGTCTAGGTATCCTGAAGGAAATGACGGTCACGACACGCCGCGAACGCCGCGAGCGGGAGCGCACCCGGCAGCAGCGCCGACGGACGTCGGGCGGTGGGAGCCCCGCGCCCCGCCGGATCGGCCAGGCCTGGATCGTCCTCGGCGTGGTGGTCGCCGTCGTCGCGTTGCTCCTCGTCGCGCGTGCTCTCGGCGTGTTCGACGCGCCGGCGGCTCCAGTCGACGTCAACGCGAAGGAGTTCGACCCGAGCGGCCAGACCGTCGGCACGAAGGTCGAGGCCCTTCCCGCCGAGCACATCCCGACCGGCCAGACCGGCATCTACAACTCTGTCCCGCCAACGTCCGGCCAGCACTACGCGGCGCCGACGGCGCCGGCCCCGTGGGGAATCAAGGACACGAACCTTCCCAACGAGGTCACGACGCACAACCTCGAGCACGGCGGCGTGGTCATCGCGTACAACAACCTGTCGGCCTCCGAGCTCGATCAGCTCAAAACGCTGGTCCGGAACCTGATGTCGAACGGATTCCCAAAAGTGATCCTCGAGCCATACCCGAAGCTGGCGGACGCGAAGGTCGCGCTCACGGCGTGGACCTGGATATAC
Organism: Candidatus Limnocylindria bacterium; assembly: GCA_036000705.1. Classification (GTDB taxonomy): domain Bacteria; phylum Chloroflexota; class Limnocylindria; order P2-11E; family P2-11E; genus CF-39. The sequence continues at coordinate 11,008 of DASYUY010000115.1, forward strand.
AAGCTACCGAGCGTCGATCAGACACAGATCGTCCGCTTCTTCCGCGCGCACTACGACCCGGTGGAAGCGCCCGAGCGGGGAACGCCTTAGCTCAGTCGTCGCCCCAATAGCGCTGCTCTTTCCAGGGGTCGCCGGTATTGTGGTACCCGTTCCTCTCCCAGAACCCAGAGGCGTCAGTCTCGCGGAACTCGATGCCGCGCAGCCACTTCGCGCTCTTCCACGCGTAAAGGCGCGGCACGACGAGACGCGCGGGCGATCCGTGCTCGGCGGTGAGAGGCTCGCCGTTGGCGCGTAGCGCGATGAGGCAATCGTCGCGCAGGCAGTATTCGATCGGCGTGTTGGCGGTGAAGCCGTATTCGGAATGCGCGATGACGAACTTGGAATCGGACTTCGGTTTCGCGAGCTCGACGATCTTCGAGAACGGGATGCCTTCCCACTTCTGATCGAGGCGCGACCACGTGGTGACGCAGTGCATGTCCGCCGTCACCGCCGTCTGGTCGAGCTTCTGGAACTCCTCCCAGTTGAGCTTGATCTCGTTCTCGACGTTCCCGAAGACACGGAAGTCCCAGGTCTTCGGGTTGAAGGGCGGCACCGGCCCGTAGTGCAGCACCGGCCACTTCCCCGTCAGGTACTGACCGGGCGGAACGCGCGCGGCCGTCTCGGCGGGGAGGTCGGCCTTCTTGGTGAAGAACTTCATGACGGCTGCTCCATCTCGCTCATTCGAGGCCCGACGCGCGCCGCAGCATCTTGAACGTGTAGATGCCCGTGTCGTGACCGTCGGCCCACTCCGGCGTGATCCCGTAACGGCCCACCGCGTAGACCTCCCTCAGGGTCGTCTGCGCGTCGCTGAACTTCGTGTCTGCGTTCACGTTACCCGCGAACGCGCCTTCGCCCGAGCAGTACGCGCAGGGACAGGCTCGACGGAGCCCGTCCCATTCGTATTCGGTCACCTGGCCGTCGTCCCACTTGATGCGGAACAGCTTCTCGTTCGCGACTATTTCCCAGTCGGTCGGTCGGTGAAAGACATCAGCCACTCGCTCGATGATACGAAC
>DASYUY010000116.1:0-12252 GCA_036000705.1 Candidatus Limnocylindria bacterium
GACGACAAGAAGACCACGGACAAGACCGCAGCCGACAAGACCGCGACGGACAAAGCCGCGGCCGCCGACAAGGCTGCAGCGGCTGACAAGGCTGCCGCCGCAGACAAAGCCGCCGCAGCCGCGAAGGCCGCCACCAACGACAAGGCGGTGAGCCCCGCGGTCCCGGCCTCTGCCCCCGCAACGCAGGGCAGCGACCCCGTCCGCACCGCACTGCCGTTCGCCGCCGCGGCCGCCGCCGCGATGTTCGCTTGGCGCTTGGTCACCATGCTTCGCGCGACACGTCGCGCACGCGCCGCCACCTGATCCGATGCCTAGGTCGATCGTGGAGCTCGCCGCGTACGGGACCTTCGCTGTGCTGCTGACGGCGGCAAGCCTGGCCCCCGAGACACGCAGCGCGGCGGGCTCCGCGACGACCGATGACACGGCCGCCGCCCAGCCCGCGAGTATCTCGAGCGGCAGAGGCGCTCTCCTCTTCGCGACGAAGGGCTGCATCGGCTGCCACACCCACGCCGCGTTCCCGAATGCGCGGATGCAGGTCGGACCTGATCTCACCGCACTCCCCCAGCGAGCCGGCACGCGCGTCGCCGGCCTCGACGCTCGCGCGTACGTGCGCCAGTCGCTCCGCGATCCTGGCGCGTATCGCGTCTCCGGCTACACGGCGCTGATGCCCGACTTGCACCTCAGCGACGCGGACATCGAGTCGCTGAGCGCTTTCCTGGTCCAGAACACGCCCTGATACCAATTACGGGCGCGCGTCTTTGCGCAGGTACGCGCGGGTCAGCGGACCGTGAGCGAGCTCGGACAGATCTGGTGGTAGGCGCACTGCTGACAAGTCTTCACACCCTTGATCGGCGCCGCGCCGAACGCACGCTCGCGGATCTTGGCCGCGGTACTGGTGACGACGGTGCGCACGACGCTCATGTCCGTGTCGGTGGGCTTGATGACGCCGCGCTCGCCGGTCTCGAGAAAGTGGAGCGCCGCCTCGGCGGGTCGCGAGCCGTACATCTTCTCGTGCGCGAGGGCGTAGAGGCGCAGCTGTAGGTCCTGATTCGCCGCCTGCTGCGGTTTGTCGCTGCCCTCGTCGATCGCCGTCGATTTGTAGTCCACGACGCTGGCGCCATCGGCGCCTTGGTCAACTCGGTCCCACCGTCCGACGACGCGGTCTCGGCCGAGCATGAAGGAGAAGCGCTGCTCGACGAGGTCGGGCGCCGGCCGCGAACGCTCCTGTTCATGGAAGCGGCGGAGCGCCTCGAGCCCCGCCTGGAAGCGCTCGGTCTCGTGCTCCGGACTGATGAACCCCTCGGCCAGCCACGCGGCGCGGAACGTCCCTTGGAGCTCGGCCAGGCTGGGCTGCTCCCCCTCGCGCTTGTGCCGCAGGTAGTCCTTCACTGCCTCGTGCAGCGCGAGGCCGTAGATCATGGGCGGTGTTGGAAGCACCGGGATCTGGAGCACGTGCTTGAAGCGATAGAGCAGTGGGCAGCGCCGGTAATCGTCGATGTCGCTGTACGAGACCGTGAGAACGTCGTCGGGTCCGAGCGCCGGCAGCGGTGCGTCGGCCTCCTCCGCCGGCACCTGGAAGCGCTGCAGCTCCTCGTACGCCGCAAGGCGCGCCGAGATCCGCTCGGGCTGCCGGCCCAGGGCCTCGCCGATGAAGCGACTCGGCCGGAAGGCGCGCGTGCCGCCGTAATCCACGGCGTTGGTGAAATAGAAGGTGTCCTTTGCGCGCGTCATCGCCACGTAGGCAAGGCGGCGCTCCTCGGCGATGTGGTTCTCACGTGAGGGTCCCGGCGACTTCGTGAGAGCCTCGGGCAGCGGCAGCGGGTCGGAACGCATGGAACCCGGAAGCCGCTCGTCGGTACAGTGCACGAGGAAGACGACCGAGAACTCGAGCCCTTTCGCCTTGTGGATCGAGAGCACGTTGACGCGCTCCGTAGACGCCTCGAAGTCCGCGGCCACCGGGTCGTCCCCCGCCTCGCGCAGCAGCTCGAGGTACGGCACGAAGAACGAGGCGCGGTCGGTCGGAAGGGTGCGCGCGGCCGAATGCACCAGACGGAAGAACTTCGCGACGTTCTGACCCTGCTCCTCTGCCAGAGCGGAATCGGGATCGAGGTAGCGCGCGAGCAGCTTCGAGCGCTCGAGGAACTCGTAGAGCAGCTCAGCGGTGCTGAGCTCTGTGGCGCGCTGCGCGTAGGTCGCGAGGTCCTCGCAGAGAGCCTTCGCCGCCGCGATTGCCTCCGGCGAGAATCCCCCGTCGGCGCGCGCGATCTCCTCGAAGACCGCGCGCAGCGGCCGTTGACGGCGGCCGCTCGCCTCCGCAGCGCGCGCGAGCTCGACCGCCGGGAAGGCGTAGAGCGACGAGACCGCGAGGCTGTAGACGTGACGCGAGTCGGACGGGAGCGCGACGGCGGAGAGGAACGAGATCAAGAGGCGGATCTCGGGGCGTTCGTAGAGCTGACCGCCGCCGGAGAAGTGCGCCGGGATCTGACGACGGGCGAGTGCGTTGAGGAACGGCGTCGCGTCACTGTTGTTCCGGACCAGGATCGCGAAGTCGCCGTAGCGACGCTGGTGGCGGAGCGCCTCGCGCGCGATGACGTCGGCGACCTGCTCGGCCTCATCGGCGCCGCTGACCTTCTGGATGTGGTCGACCTCGACGTCGGCGGCCTCGGCGCGGCCCTGGAGGTGCTTGTCGATCCCGAGCCGCGTCTCGAGCCGCTCGGTGTTGTGCTGGATGAGGCGGTACGCGGCGTCGAGCAGCCCCTGCGAGGACCGCCGGTTCTGGACGAGCGTGACGACGGCGGCGTCGGGATACGCGGAGCGGAAGGCGTCGAAGTTCCCGAGTGTCGCGCCGCGCCAGGCGAAGATCGACTGATCGTCGTCGCCGACAGCCGTGATGTTGCGGTGCGGCTCGACGAGGAGGCGCAGCAACTTGAACTGCGCGTCGTTGGTGTCCTGGAACTCATCGACGAGCACGTAGCGGTACCGGTTCTGGAGACGGCGCGCGGCGGCGGGGTGGTCGCGCAGCAGGCGGAGGCAGAGGGCGATCTGGTCGCCGAAATCGATGACGCCCTCCTGCTCCTTCAGCGCGGTGTACGCCGCGTACGCCGCGGCGAGCTCCTCGTGCGCTTCCGCCTCGTCGGCGCGCACATCGGCATCGATTCCCTCCCCCACCGCCTCGCGCAGCCGCTTCGCGTGCGCCGCGTATTCCTCAGGCGAGACGTCCTCATCGCGGGCGCGGCCGAACAGATCAATGAGGGCGCGGACGTATGCGAGAGGATCGCCCGCTGGTCGGTAGCGCTTGAGCGGAAGGTCGTAGAGGTGCTTGTGGAGGAAGATGGCCTGCTCGGCGCTCGACAGCACGCGCAGCTCGCCGGAGCGGCCCAGCTCGAGCGCGAACTCACGGAAGACCTCGTCGCCGAACCCGTGGAACGTCTTGATGGCCGCGTCGTTCAGGCCGAGTGGCGTGTTGAGATCGACGCGCTCCTGCATCGCGGCCGCGGCCTTCTCGGTGAACGTGACGGCCAGGATCTCGTGCGGCTTCGCCGCGCCGGTGGCGATGAGGTGGACGACACGCGCGGTGAGGACGTGGGTCTTCCCCGTTCCCGCCCCGGCCACGATGAGCAGCGGCCCCACGCCATGCTCGACCGCCCGACGCTGCTCGTCGGTCAGGCCGCGGATGATGTCGGGCTTCGGCTCGCCGAGCCCGAAAGCAAGCTGTTCGGTCACGCGCAGGCTCGCGCGCGAGCGGTCACGGCCCGGTCGTCGGAAGCAGTTCGCTCATTTGTTCTATTCTACACATCGCAGCGACTCGCCCCTGGCCACGCTACGGGGCAAGGCTCTCGGCCAGGGCGATCAGCGTGCGGACGGCGGGACCCTGGGGCCCGCGAGGCGAATAAGCGCGGTCCTTGTCGAACCAGTCGACGCCGGCGATGTCGAGGTGCGCCCATTCGGTCCCATCCTCGACCGCAGCCCAGAGGAACGCGGCCGCCTTGATCGCGCCGCCCTCGCGGCCGGCGCTGTTCCGGATGTCCGCGACCTCACCTTTGATCTCGTCCTTGTATTCGTCGGTGAGCGGCATCGGCCAGACCCGATCCCCCGCCGCGCCCGCGACGCCGCGTACGGTCTCGACGAAGGCGTCGGGCTTGCCGAACAGGCCGACGAAGTACGGGCCGAGCGCGATGCTGACCGCGCCCGTGAGCGTCGCGATGTCGACGACGCGTCGGGCCCCTTCGCGCTGGGCGTAGGTGATCCCATCGATGAGCACGAGCCGGCCCTCGGCGTCGGTGTTGATCACCTCGACCGTCTTGCCGCTCATGCTGGTGAACACGTCACCCGGCTTCGTCGCGCCGCCGCCTGGAAGGTTCTCGGTGCATGGCGCGACGCCGAGCACGTTCACCTCCGGCTTGAGGCGGCCGATGGCCGCCAGCGCGGCGATGACGCTGGCCGCTCCGGTCATGTCGGCCTTCATCTGGTGCATGTTGTCGGCGGGCTTGATCGATATCCCGCCCGAGTCGAAGGTGATCCCCTTCCCCACGAACGCGAGGTCGTACCTGCGCCCGCCGCGACCCTTGCCGTCATTCTTCATGCCGGGCCGGCCGTGGTAGCGCATGACGATGAAGCGCGGTGGCTCGTGGCTGCCCTGCGCGACGGAGAGGTAGCTGCCCATCCCCAGCGCACGACAACGGTCCGCATCGAGGATCTCGCATTGGACACCCGCGTCCTTCGCCGCGGCGCGCGCTTCGTTCGCCAGCATCGTCGGTGTCATCTTGTTCGCGGGCTCGTTGGCGAGGCGGCGCTGCAGATTCACGGCGTCGCCCACGGCCTGGCCGCGCTCGATCGCCTTCGTCACCGGCTTCGCGGTCACCAGAAGAACGGTGTCAAGCGGCGGAAGACGGCGGTCCTCTTCGCGCGTGCGGTGCGCTTCCGGCCGCCACATCGCGTAGACGACGCCCTCGACTGCGGCCTGGACGGCGCGGTCCTCGGCGAGGCCGTTCGGCGCGATGAACACCGCGAGCTTTCGCACGTTCGAGCGCCAGAGCGACTTCACGCCTGCGGCGGCGATGTTGCGGGCGCGCTCGGCGTCGTAGTCCGCGGCGCGACCCGCACCGACGACGACGATGAGCGGCTCGCCGTGATGCGACGTGACGCCGTACGGCCGTCCGGCCCCGGTCTGCCCTTTCGCGACACGATCGACGACGGTCTTGACCGCACGTGGCAACCCGGTCGGCGCGCTGCCATCGCTGCTGAGAGGGACGATGATCGCGTCGACCGCGCCGAGCGCGGACGCGCGTACTGCGCGGAACTTCATGGACGATCCTCCCCTTGGCGCGTGAATGTCGCGATGCGCTCGCGAGCCGTGTCCGGGGTGAGCACGAGGACGCGATCGTCGCCGACGCGTCGCGTGAGGCCACGATCGTCGAGGAATTGTAGGAGCGGCAGGACGTGCTTGCGGCTCGAGCCCGAGAGATCACGCGCGCGCGCGACCGTGATCGATCCGCTGGATGCCAGCTCGTCCACGACGGCGCGCGCGAAGCGCGCGACGGCCTCCGGCAGGAACACCGCCTCGGTGCCGACACGCACGATGTCGCCGCGCTCGGCGAGCGCCGCCACGAGCTCGCGATCGAGACCGTGCTCCGTCTCGAGCTGCGCGGCACTCGGCGGCTGCAGCGGATCCTTCGCGAGCGCCGCGCGCGCTCTCAGCCAGCGGCCCTCATGGTCCTCCGAGAGTCGCACGCGGTGCGACGGCAGAGCCAGCGCGCTCGCCCGCGCCGCGAGGCGCCCGTCCGCGACGAGCCGCTCCACCAGCGCGTTGAAGCGCTTCGCGGGCAGGCCCAGCGCCGAGCGCACCTCTTCACGCGACGCGCCCGCGCGCAGCGGCGTCTTCCGATGTGCCTGTGCGCAAATACGCTCGACGTGCGTCGCGAGCGCCTCGAACGCGTCGCGGGACACCAGCGCGTCGCCGAGCGGCACGGCGCGGCCGTCGGCCACGACCTCGGCGACGGCGGCGTCGCGCTCGGTCGGAGCGAGAGCACTTCGGTCGGCGGCCTCCGCGGGTGTACGCGGAACGTCGAGCGACGCGAGCAGACGCGACGCAGCTGACGGCGCGGTGCGCCGCTCGAGCGCGGCGACGGTCTCGCTCCGCCGACGCATTCGCGCGCTGGCGAGATCCGCGATCGCACCACCGCCGAGCGTCTCGGAGGGCGAGGGTCGCCGGATCACGATGCGATCGCCGACGGCGACCGCGACCGGGTTCGCGAGGCGCAGCTGCGCCCACGCCGTCTCACCTGGGGCGATCGCCGGTCCCTCGAGAAGCGCGACGCGCGCCATCGTCTCCGCGGTGCCGACGTGGACCTTGACCTCTTCGTCGTGCTCCAGCGGACCGCTCGCGCCGGCCAGCAGCGCGAGCCGCACGGCGATGAGCGTCGCGGTCTGCAGCGAGCCGGGCCGCGCCAGTACCATCCCGCGCGTTACCGCTTCCTTGTCGACGCCGGAGAGGTTCGCCGCGACGCGGCTGCCTGGCCGCGCGACATCGAGCGAGCGGCGGTGCGTCTGAAGTCCGCGCACGCGTCCGCGGATCTCGCCGGGCACGACGGCGATCTCGTCGCCGACCGCGAGCGAGCCGTCGAGCAGCGTGCCGGTCACGACCGTGCCGAACCCGGCCATGGTGAAGGAGCGGTCCACCGGGAGGCGCGGGCGCCCGGTGTCGCGCCGCGCGGGTGCCTCGCCGAGGACGTCCTCCAGGGCGCGCAGGAGCTCGTCGAGCCCGCGGCGCGTGGTTGCGGAGACCTCGACGAGCGGCGCGTCGGCCAGCGCCGTGCCGCGCAGCGCCGCGCGCGCGTCGCTCGCCGCGAGGGCCGCCCACTCGTCGTCGACGAGATCGCGCTTCGTGAGGGCGATGACCCCGCGGTCGATGCCCAGCAGGCCGAGGATCGCGAGGTGCTCACGAGTCTGCGGCATGACACCCTCGTCGGCCGCGATCACGAGGAGAACGGCGTCGATGCTCCCGATGCCGGCGAGCATGTTGCGGATGAAGTCCTGGTGACCCGGCACGTCCACGAATCCGATATCTCCCCCACCCGGGAGCGTCACCCAGGCGAAGCCGAGGTCGATGGTCATGCCGCGCTCGCGCTCCTCGCGCAGGCGATCGGGGTCCATTCCGGTGAGAGCGGTGAGGAGGGTCGACTTGCCGTGATCGACGTGGCCCGCGGTCCCGACGACGCGGATCGTGGTCCCGTCCGTCGTCACGGAGCCGGCCCACCCTGCGGCAGGGCGCACATGCCGAAGAGCGTCGGCACGACGACGAACGCGAGCACGAGCATCAGCGCGATCCAGAGCCCGAGCGCGATCCCGGTCGCGACCGGCGGAAGCGGCGAGCGATCCCTGCGGTCGGCTAGCGGCGGACGGCGATGCACTCGATCTCGATGCGGGCACCGCGCGGCAGCGCGCTCGTGCCGACGGTCGAACGGGCCGGCCGGTGCTGACCGAAGCGCTGTGCATAGACCTCGTTCATCGCCGCGAACTCGGCGAAGTCCGCGAGGAAGACGGTGCACTTCACGACGCGGTCGAGGCCGGTTCCGGCCGCCTCGAGCACCGCCGCGAGGTTGTCGAGCACGCGGGCGGTCTGGAGCTTGATGTCGCCGCTCACGAGATCGCCTGTCTCCGGATCGAGTGCGACCTGACCCGCGGTGAAGATGAGATCCCCGGTCACGATCGCCTGGCTGTACGGTCCGATCGCTGTCGGCGCCCTCTCGGTGGAGACGCTGCGCAGATCCACTTCCTATCTCTCCTTCGCAAGAGCGGCGGTGACCGCTCGCTCGAGCATCACATCATCCTCTGGCGCGAGACTCCGGAGATCGAGCGCTGCGCGATCGTCGACGATGCGCGCGACGATGGGCGGGTCGGCGGCGCGCAGTCGTGCCGCGACGTCGTTGGCGCGGCCGTGCGCCGCTCCGATCGCGACCGCGCGTGACGGCTGCGTCTCTTCGGGCAGCGAGCCGCCGCCGATCGTGGACCGTGTCTCGATGACCTCGCAGTCGACGTCGCCGGTCGCGAGCCGCGCCGCGAGCGCGCGCGCACGCTTCGCGAGCGCCGTCGGTGTCGCGGAGATCATCCGCCACACCGGGAGCTCGCTCTCCGCGCGGCCATCGCGATACAGCTCGAGCGTCGCGACGAGCGCCGCCAGGGTGAGCTTGTCCGGCCGCATCGCGCGCATGAGGGGATGCGCGCGCAATGCGGCGATGGCCGCAGCGCGGCCGACCGCGAGCCCGGCCTGCGGGCCGCCGAGGAGCTTGTCGCCGCTGAACGTGACGACGTCGGCACCCGCGGCGATCGCCTCCGGCACCGTCTCCTCACGCGCGAGACCGAAGCGCGACGTATCGAGGAACGTACCGCTCCCGAGGTCGTGGATGAACGTGATGCCGCGCTCATGCGCGAGCGCTCCCAGCGAGCGGTCCTCCGGCCGCGCGACGAACCCGGTCAGCTTGAAGTTGCTCGCATGCACGCGGAGGATCGCCCCGGTCCGCTCGGTGATGGCGGCCGCGTAGTCGCGCACGTAGGTGCGGTTGGTCGTGCCGACCTCCACCAGCTTCGCGCCGGACCGCCGCAGCACGTCGGGGATCCGGAAGCCGCCGCCGATCTCGACCAGCTCGCCGCGCGCGACGATGACCTCTTTCCGAGAGGCGAGCGCCGCCAGCGCGAGCAGCACCGCCGCGGCGTTGTTGTTCGCGACCACGCCGTCGTCCGCGCCGGCGAGCTCCGCGAGAAGCCGCGCCGCGTGGCCGTGGCGCTCGCCGCGGTGCCCGGCACCCAGGTCGTACTCGACGCTGACAGCGCCGGCCGCCTCCGCGATCGCGGCGAGCGCGACCGGAGCGAGCGGTGCGCGGCCGAGATTGGTCTGAAGGACGACACCGGTCGCGTTGAGCACGCGGCGGAGCGAGCGCCGATCGCGATCCCGCAGCCTGCGCCGCGCCGCATCCGCCGCCGCCGTTTCGTCGAGCGCCGCGCCCGCGGCGCGTGCCTCGGCGAGGACGTCGCGCACGGCGCGCACGAAGCGGTCGCGCGACACGTCGACCTCGCCCGCGGCGCGGACGACGGCGTCGACGGATGGGAGCCGGCGCCGCGCATCGGTCGTCAACGCGCGAGCACCGTCAGCGCGCCGGGTCGCATGCGCACCGTCAGCGAGCGTGCGCGCAGCGGCTCCCCATCGGCCTGCGCGGGCAGCTCGCGGTCGAGCTCGACGTCGAGCGAGCGCGCGCGGAACGCGAGGACGTCACGTCCGTTCACGTGCGTGCCGCGATACAGCTTCGCGAGTGCCACCAGCGACGCCCACCGACCGAGATCACCTGCGACGACGATATCGAAGAGGCCGTCGTCGATCCGCGCTTTCGGGGCGACGTGCATCCCGCTCCCGAAATGCGTTCCGTTCGCCGCGACGACGACGAGATACTTGCCCTCGAGCGTCTGGTCGTCGATGCGAAGGCGCATGGCCTGCGGCCGATACGTCGCGATCGACACGAGCGCGCCGACGAAATAGCCGAGCGCCGGGCCGACGATGCGCGCGCTCGCTTCGATCCGCTCGGCGACGTGGCCGTCGATCCCGACGCCGGCCGCGTTCACGAAGATCCGGCCGTTCACCTCGCCGACATCGACGACGCGGCGGCGCGCCCCCGCGAGGAAGCGCGCGATGTCGCGGCGCTTGCGCGGATATCCGAGCGAGCGCGCGAAGTCGTTCCCCGATCCGATCGGATAGAGCGCGAGCGCGGTGCTCGTCCCGACCAGGCCGTTGGCGATCTCGTTGGCGGTCCCGTCGCCGCCGACAGCGATGACGGTGCGGCAGCCGTCGGCGGAGGCCTCGCGCGCGATCCGCGCGGCCTCCCCCGGCCCCGGGGTCCGGATGATCTCGATCTTGAATCCCGACGATTCGAGCTCGCGCGCGAGGCCCGCTCCGACCCGCGCGCCCTTGCCGTCGCCCGCGGCGGGGTTGACGATCGCGAGCGTGCGCTCGGCGCCGATGCCGATCACGAGCTGGGTGCGAGCGCTTTCTTGATCGCGTCCTGCTCTTCGTCGGACAGCTGGTAGCGCGATCGTCCGCTCTGCACCGGCTTCGCGAAGACGCGCGTGTCGGTCCGGCTGTGCAGGCTCGATAGGACGACGCCGTTGCCGAGCGAGTCGAGCAGAGCGATCGCGAACGACTGATCGCCCCCGGTATCCGCGAACGGGTTGTAACGGATCACGCCGACCTTCTGGATCGTTCGCTGGCTCAGGTGCTCGAGCTCGTGCTGCAGCTTGTTGAGCGCATCGACGCGCTCGGTGAGGCCGTCGATGCGCTTCAGCTGGCGGTCGAGGATCTCGTCGATGCCGCCGCTCTCGCCTTCCGGCAGCACGCGCCGCAATCTACGGCGGAGTAAAGCCTCGGAGCGTTGCAGCCACACCACCCACACGGTGAGCAGCAGCACCGCAGCGACGAGCGCGACGACGAGCAGCGATAGCGTCCGTTCGTCGAGGATCATCGTCGCGGACGATACCCGTTCCGATATGCTGGACGCTCCATGGCGAGGCGGAACCGCACACGCTCGCGCGCACGACGCGACTCGGTGGCATCGCGACGCGCGACGTCGCCGCGCCCGGCCGAGCACGACGCTGCCCCGCGCCCGACGGGCTATCGCGCACGCGGCTCCGTCACCCGCCTCGGCTATTCCCGCGCGGCCGGCGCGCCGTCCGCCGCGCTCGAGCGCGCGTCGCTGCTCGAGCGAACGTATGTCGCGAAGGACTTCCGGCGCCTCGCGATCACGATCGCGATCGCGCTCGCGCTGCTCATCGCGGCCGGGTTCATCGAGAGCGCCGTCCTCGGCCGCTAGCGTCGTGATAGCGAGGCGTTTCGTTGACTCACGAGATCCGGACCCGACTCGTCGCTGGCCCTCGATCCTGACACAGACGTAGCCAGCGTGGATGCGCGAAGCGTCGCGCCAGGATCAGCGCAGTCATCGCTCGCGCACCCTCGAGCGACCAGCGCACCCCGACGGGATCCACCCGTCGATTGACCTCACGCATCGTGCGTTCGAGGAGCGAGGTCGTGTGCGCGAGCCGACCGGTCGGGTCCAGTCGCAGCCAGGTCGCCAGGTGCGGGGCGACCTCGCGCAGATGCCGTGCGGTGTGCCGCCAGCGCTCGCGCTCGGCGCGATCGCGCGCCGTGGCGAGCGCGTGGTCGGCGCCCGCGGCGGAGCGCGCGAACTCGATGGCGTTGCCGAGCTGGGCCGCGAGCCGGCGACGGCGCGCGAAGGAGACGCCATCCTGCCAGAGCCGGTGGTCGAGCGAATGGCGCACATGGAAGGTGCAGACCTGGTGCGGAACCCGCGGCAAGGTCGCCGCGAGCAGCGCGCGGGCACCCCACTCGCCATCCGTCACGGCGATCCGTGCGCCGCGCGCCGCGGCGAGCACGGGGCCGAGCGAGGTCCAGCTATCGGCGAGGGTCGCGCCGATCAGCTCGATGCGTCGACCCGCGCCGAGCGTACGCAGCCCAATGCAGATCTTGAGTTCGCGCCCGCGATCGTCGCGGCCCTTGCGCGGCCCGGCGCGCACGCGCGTCTCGTCGATGAGCACAGCTTCGATGCCGGACAGCGGCGAGCGCGGACGACCCAGCGCAATCCGGGCCGCTGCGCGGCGCACCAATCTCCCGAGGCTGCGTGGCGATGGCGCGGCCCCGGCTTCCCGACGCAGCTGAGCGGCGGCCCGGGCATACGGCAGCTCACTGCACAACTCGAGCGCCCGACGCGCCAGCCCCGGTGCGAGCCGCGCGCGCGGCGCGACGCCGAGCGCACCGAGCAGCGGCGCGAAGCGATGACCGCAGCGGCAGCCGATCATCGCCAGGCGCAGCTCCAGGCGACCGGCGCGACTGAGCACGGTACGTCGACGGCGGCCGCGGCGACGCAAGCCCACGTCGGCGCCGCAGCGTGGGCAACCCACGTCGGCGCGACGCGCTGTGGGTCGGCCGCGCCTACCGCAGGCGCGCTCGATCAGCAGGTCCTCGAAGCAGCGCAGGGCGCGGGCCGCGATCGCCGGCGCGAGATCATCGCGCGTCCCGACGAACGCGCGTTCCCATCCTGTGAGGGACCCATCGGGCGAGCTGAGATCGACCTGGACAACGCAGGTACTCTCGGATTTGAGCACGGGGTTCGTCTCCTTTGAAGTGGGTCACGAACTCCGTGCTTTCTTTCGCCTTCAGAGGCGAATGTCAACAAACCGCCTGACTATCAGCGT
>DASYUY010000117.1:0-32094 GCA_036000705.1 Candidatus Limnocylindria bacterium
CGTTTGCGGCGCTGTCGCGCGACGCCGAGCTCAACCTCGCGGCGATCGAGCCGAAGGACGCCGATGCGGCATCGCGTCGCGGACTCTCGGTCCGAACGTATCCGGCTGCGTCCTACACCGCGTTCGCGTGGAACCTACGCAGCGGCACACCAGCGCTGCGCGACGCTCGCGTCCGGCAGGCGCTCGCATACGTTGTCGACGTCGATGGGTTCATACGGAGCACGCTGTTCGGCCGCGGCCATCGAGTGCAGCAGCGCCATCTCGATGGGACCTGGCCCGCCGCTCCCGCGGCATCGCTCACGCGATACGGGCAGGACACGCCGGCGGCCGAGGCGCTGCTGCAGCAGGCCGGATTCGCGCGTGGCGCCGATGGCATATTCGCGAGGGACGGCAAGCCCCTGTCCCTCGTCCTCTACACCAACGCCGGAAACAAGGCGCGCGAGACGTTCCTGCAAATGACGATCGAACAGCTGCAGCGCTTCGGCGTGAAGGCCGAGCCGCGTCTCGAGCGGCTCGACACGCTGCTCGATCGTCTCGGAACCGGTTCCGCCGAGGGCGACGGTTGGCTCATCTCATGGGCGATGAGTCCTGAGCCCGATCCCTACGGCGTCTGGCATTCGAGCCAGATCCCCGATCCCGCGAAACGCACCGCAGGTCTCAACGTCGGGGGCTTCAGCTCCGTCGACCTGGATCGCGCGATCGACGCCGCACGTAGCCCGCAGCCCGGCGCGAGCTGCGACCAGGCGACTCGGGTCCAGCAGTACGAAGCGGTCAATAAGCTGCTGAACGTCCAGCAGCCATATCTCTTCGCTTTCACGCCGGATGCGCTGCTGGCAGCTCCGCCGACGCTCCGCGGCCTGCGACCGGGCACCTTCTCGCTCTTCACCGACGTCAACCGCTGGTGGCTCCAGAAGTGAACGGCGGGTGCCGCCCGCCCGTATAGACGAGCGGACGGCGTAGACGGCCGCCCGGATAGACTCTGCCACCGATCACCGTGGGTAGAGCAAAAGGAGCAAGAGGGGGACACATGACACTGGAAAAGCGAACTGGACGGGTCCTCATTGCCGTGTTCGCGGCGGCGATGCTCGTCGCGACGGCTTGCACGCCAGGCGGCCCGACGGCCAGCGGCGCCCCGTCGGCGACCGCGGCTGCGGACCAGCCGACACCCGGTGGTCGGGTGATCTTCGGATCCTTCAGCGACATCCAGCGGCTCAATCCCGCGACGTCGAACGACGCGACGTCGTCCCAGGTCAGCGGCAAGATCTACGACTCGCTCATCCGCGTCGATCCCAAGAACGCTGAGGTCAAACCGAACCTCGGCTCGTGGACCGTGAGCTCCGATGGCCTCACGTTCAGCTGGACGATCGACGCGAAGGCCAACTGGTCCGACGGGAAGCCGATCATCGGTAACGACTTCCTCGCGCGCGTGAAGATGCAGGCTCGCAGCAAGGTCACTCCGAACAAGAGCGTCTTCAACGACATCGAGGGATACCAGGACTACTCGACCGGCAAGGCGACGAGCATCTCGGGGATCGTCGTCGACAAGAGCGACCCGAAGAAGTTCACGGTCAAGTTCACCAAGATCTTCTGCCCCGCGCTCATCAACGTGTTCGGCTCGGCGCCGATGCCGGAGCACATCTTCGGCAAGTACACCGACGACGCCGACATCAACAAGGTCGTCGATGACGCTCCCGAGAACAACGCGCCGCCCGTCGCGAGCGGCCCGTTCAAGTTCAAGGAATGGCGCAAGGGCGACCAGGTTATCCTCAGCCGGAACGACACCTACTTCAAGGGCGCTCCTCTGATCGAGGAGTACGTGCAGAAAGTGGTCGCCGACTCGACGGTCGCGGCCGCGCAGATCAAGACCGGCGAGCTCACGATGACGCTCGCACAGCCCGTTGACGTCGCGGACCTCTCCAAGGCCGACAACGTCAAGCTCTACAAGTGGGCGGACAACGGATACGTCTACATCGGATGGCGGACGAACAACCCCAACGTCGCGTTCCTCGGCGACAAGCGCATCCGCCAGGGGCTGATGTACGGCATCAACGTCGATGAGGTCGTCAAGGCGGTCCTCTTCGGCGAGGGGACGAAGCAGCTCGCGCATCACCCGCCCGTCTCGTGGGCGGCCGGCGTCGGGCTCAGCGCCTACGCGTACGACAAGACCAAGGCCGAGGACCTGTTCAAGCAGGCCGGCTACGCCAAGGGCGCCGACGGCTTCTACGCCAAGGACGGCAAGCCGCTGGCGATCACGATCGTCACCAACCAGGGCAACAAGACGCGTGAAACGTTCCTGCAGGTGGCGGTCGAGCAGTACAAGCAGGTCGGCGTGAAGATCACGCCGAAGCTGGAGGCCTTCGAGGCACTCGTGCCCAAGCTCACCGGTGGATCGCCCGAGGTCGAGGCCGTGATCATCGGCTGGCAGCTCGGTGCGGACCCCGATCCGTTCACCATTTGGCACTCCAGCAACGTCGCCAGCCCGACCAAGGCTGGTAACAACTTCGTCGGTTACAACAACCCCGCTGTCGACAAGCTCATCGAGACGGGCCGCAACGGCCCGGACTGCTCGCAGGGCGCGCGTCAGAAGGCGTATCAGGAGATGAACAAGATCCTGAACGACGACGTGCCGTACATGTTCGGCTTCGCACAGAACCGCATCCTCGCGACGGCATCCAGCATCCGTGGCATCGAGCCTGGATCGTTCAGCCCCAACGCGGACTGGAATATCGAGAAGTGGTGGATCAAGAAGTAACGGCACGCTGAGACCTGATCGGGCGGCGGCGAACCGGCCGCCGCCCGATCGCGTGGAGGGCCGTCTCGAGTGCGGACGTACATCATCCGGCGCCTGATCTACGCGATCCCCACGCTGCTGGGGATCTCGGTCATCGTGTTCCTCATCACCCGGCTCTCCCCCGGCGACCCGGTGCGCCTGTACACCTTCGGCGCGCTCAACATCACCGAAGAGGACATCCAGGCGCTGCGTGAGCACTACGGCTTGAACAAGCCCCTCTACGAGCAATACGCCAGCTGGCTCTTCCAGGTCCTGCAGGGCGACTTCGGCAAGTCCCTGCAGTACAACCGCCCCGCCCTTCCGCTGCTGCTGGAGCGGCTGCCGGCGACCTTGCAGCTCGCGGTCGCGGCCCTCGTGCTGCAGCTCACCATCGGCGTACCCCTCGGTGTCATCGCGGCGCTGAAGCGCGGCACTTGGATCGACAATGTCGTCCGCTTCTTCGGCGTCATCGGCCACGCCGTCCCGACCTTCTGGTTCGGCCTCCTGATGATCATCGTGTTCTCGGTGACGTTCCGGCTCATGCCCAGCCAGGGCGTGCTCACCGTCGGGCACGACGTCTGGGACATACCGGACCGGATAAAACACATCGTCATGCCCGCGTTCGTGCTCGCCCTGGCCGGGATCGCGAACTATTCCCGGTATCTGCGGACGGAGACACTCGACGTCATCTCCCAGGATTACGTCCGGACCGCACACGCGAAGGGCCTGTCCGAACGCACGGTCGTCTTCGTCCACGCGCTGCGCAACGCGCTGATCCCGATGGTGACCGCGCTCGGCGGCATCCTCGCCGCGCTCGTGTCTGGAGCACTCGTCGTGGAGCAGGTCTTCACCTGGCCAGGCGTCGGGCAGTTCACGTACGCGGCGGCGCGCAGCAAGGACTACCCGGTGATCATGGCCGGCGTCATGGTGGCGAGCACGCTGCTGGTGGCGAGCTATCTGCTGCGCGACATCATGTACGCGGTGGTCGATCCGCGGATCAAGGTCAAATAGTGGCGACGACGCAGACGACGGTCGGGGCGGTCGGCGCGGTCGAGATCATCGACCGGCGCGCCTCGGCGGGTCTCTGGTCGAACGCGTGGTACCGGTTGCGCCGCGACCGGCTCACGATGGCCTCGGCGGTGGTGCTCATCGTGCTCATCGTGCTGTCGCTCGCGGCGCCGCTGTTGGCCGAGTACGTATTCCAGATGTCGTTCGAGAGACAGGATCTCCTTCACGCGTACGCGGCACCGACGCTCGATCCGCCCGGGTATGTGTTCGGCTCGGACGAGGTCGGCCGTAGCCAGGCCGTCCGTCTCTTCTACGGCGGACAGGTCTCGCTGTTCGTGGGCTTCATGGCCACGCTCATCCAGCTCACGATCGGTGTCTTGCTCGGACTCGTCTCGGGCTATCAGCGCGGGCGCATCGACGACATCATCACCTGGTTCATCACGACGCTCAACTCGGTCCCGGCGATCTTCCTGCTCATCATCTTCTCGGCGCTCTTCGCGCCGGGTCCGCTCACGCTGACCATCGTCATCGGCGCGCTGTTCTGGACGGGCATCACGAACTTCGTGCGTGGGCAGACGTTCGCGCTCCGCGAGCGCGAGTTCGTGACCGCCGCGCGCACGGTCGGCGCGTCGGTCTGGCGGATCATGTTCCGCCACATCCTGCCGAACGTGCTCCCGCTGATCTTCGTCCTGAGCGCGATCGATGTGGGCTCGATCATCCTCACCGAGTCGGCGCTCAGCTACCTCGGGCTCGGGATCATCCCGCCGACGCCGAGTTGGGGCAACATGCTCACGAACGCCTCGACGTACTTCAACCGCGCGCCCTGGCTCGTCGTGCCGCCCGGCGTCGTGATCTTCCTCACCGTTCTGTGCCTGTACCTCATCGGTGACGGCCTGCGCGACGCGCTCGATCCGCGCCTCAAAGGGGAGAAGTGATCAACTAGAGGCGCCAGTGCTGGTGCGCCTCGCGACCGCCGCGGCCGTCCTCGCGCTTACCGCGTGTCAGCTTGCCCCCCCGCCGAGGGCCGCGACAGCGACGCCGACGCCGGCAAGCAGCGTCGACGCGGGCGGCACCTTCCGGATCGCACTGGCCGCCGACCTCACCACGCTCGATCCGTGGAACGCGAACGACACGAACACGCTCCTCGTCACGCGGCAGATCTTCGAAACGCTCGTGGACTACGAGCCGGGTGGCTTCAAGATCGCGCCGAAGCTGGCGGAGAGCTGGTCCGTCTCTTCCGACGGCCGCACGTGGACGTTCGCGCTGCGGCGCGGGGTGAAGTTCCACGACGGGACCGACCTGGACGCCGCCGCGGTCGTGCTCAACCTCGAGCGGGCCCGGCAGGCCGCGCATCCGCTACGCGGCGCCGCCGGTCCCGATCGCTTCCGCCTGTTTGCGGCGCTGTTCGATGGATTCGACGACGCGTCCGTGATCGCGCGGGTCGAGGCGAGCGACAGCCGCACGGTGGTCGTCACGACCAGGATGCCCTTCGGACCGCTCCTCGCGGACCTCGCGATGCCGAGCTTCGCGATCGTGAGTCCGAAGACGATGCGCGACGATCCCGCGGGCTGGGCGACGCCGGCGTCGAAGAGCGCGGCCGGCACGGGACCGTTCGTCGTGCGGCCGGGCGCGTGGCAGCCCGGTCAGCAGATCGCTCTCGAGCGAAGCGGCGCGTACTGGGCGAAGGATCCCCGCGGTGCCGCGCTGCCGTACGCCGATCGGGTGGTGTTGCGGGTGGTCAGAGATGAGCAGGCCCGCATCGCCGAGCTGCGTTCGGGCGGTGTTGACGCGGTCCGCGACGTGACGCCCACGGCACTGCCGACGGTGAAGGCCGACCCGAATCTGCAGCTGGTCGCGCGGCCCGCCTTCGGCACGTCCTACCTCGGCGTCGCCGCCGCCGCCCCGCCGCTGGACAAGGTCGCGGTCCGCCGTGCCATCGCGATGACCATCGACAGATCCCTGCTGGTTACCGCCCTCTACAGCGGCGCGGGCCGCCCGGCCTCGCAGCTCATCGTGCCTGGGATGCTCGGCTACGACGACAGCGTCGTCGAGTTCTACCGCTACGACACGGCGGCCGCGAAGCGCCTCCTCGTCGACGCGGGCCTTCAGAACGGCTTCACCATCGAGCTCTGGTATCCCTCGGCCTGGCCTGCGTCCTATCCCGATCCGCGGCGGGTCGCCGAAACCCTGGCCGCGGACCTCGCGAAGATCGGCATCGTGGCCACGCCGCGCACCGAGGACATCGCGGCCTACCGCGCGGACGTGAGCGCGTCGCGCCTGCCGCTCTGGCTCGGTGACGCCGGTGGTGAGAGCGCCGATCCCGATTCGTTCTTCTCCGACGGCGGATCGTGGGCGGGTGACGTCGCGCGCGAGCTCCTGCGCCGCGCGAAGTACGAGGCGGACGCGAGCAAACGGACCGAGCTGTACAAGCAGGTCTCGAAACTGATCCAGCAGGACGCCGCCCGCGTTCCGCTGGTGCATGCCAACACGCTCGTCGGCACGACGAAGAAGGTCCGAGGGATCGTCCTCGACCCGATCGGCGTCGAGGCGTACATGACCGTCTGGCTCGGGAAGTGACCAGCGAGATACTTCGCGGCACCCGCGCTGCTCTACGCTGGCCCTGATGATGGGAATGGGCGGTCCGGGCGGCATGCACGTCTTCATGTGGGGACCGGGCGGGCGCGGGGAGGGAAAACGGCCCTCGCTCTCGATGTACCGGCGCCTGCTCCAGTACGTCGGCCCCTACAAATGGAATCTCGCCTTCGCTGCCGTGCTCCTCATCATCTCGACCGCGCTGGGACTCGTCTGGCCGCAGGTCGTGCAGCGCGTGATCGATCTCGGTCTGCGCGACGCGGGATTCCTCGACCTCCTGATCCTCGGTCTGGTCGTCGTCCTGCTGGTGCGCGCGGTGATCGACGGCCTGCGCCAGTTCGTGATGGCCTACACCGGCGAGAAGGTGATCTTCGACTTGCGGATGGCGATCGTCCGCCACATGCAGTCGCTATCGCTGTCGTTCTTCAATCGGCGCAAGACCGGCGAGCTGATGTCGCACGTGACCAGCGACGCGACCCTGGTCCACGGTGTGATCACGCAGACGATCATCCAGGTGCTGGGTCAGGTCCTCACTTTGGCCGGGGGCGTCGCGGTCATCTTCCTGATGAACTGGCGGCTGGCGCTTCTCACGCTCGTGGTCGCGCCGCCGATCGCGGTGCTCGGACAGCGCATGGGACGCCGGATCCGCGACATCTCGCGCGCGGCGCAGGACGCGCAGGGCGAGGCCGTCGGCGTGCTGCAGGAAGCCATCGCGGAGGTGCGCGTGGTCCAGGCCTTCACGCGCGAGGACTACGAGGCGGCGCGCTTCCACGACAAGCTGCTCTTCACCTTCAACAAGACGATCGAGCGCTCGCGCATCGCCGCGACGATGTTCCCGATCATCGGCTTCCTCGGGTTCATGTCGTCGATCGTGGTCCTCTGGTACGGAGGCCACGAGGTCGCGCGCGGCGAGATGACCGCGGGCATGCTCGTCGCGTTCCTCCTGTACATGAACATGGTCGCGGGCCCGGTCGGCATGCTGGCGAGCCAATGGACGCAGGTGCAGCAGGCCTTCGGCGCGGCGGACCGCATCTTCGCGCTGCTCGATACCGTGCCGGAGATCCAGGACCGCCCGGGGACAGCGGCGCTGCCGCCGGTGCGCGGCGAGATCCGCTTCGAGGAGGTCGGTTTCCGGTACGGCCCCGCGGGTCCCGAGCCGATGGTGCTCGACGGGGTCACCACGACGTTCGCCCCAGGCGAGACGACCGCCCTCGTCGGACCGTCCGGGGCGGGGAAGACGACCATGGTCAACCTCGTCGGCCGCTTCTACGACCCGGTGACCGGTCGCATCGTCGTCGACGGCCACGATCTCCGCGACGTCACCATCCGCTCGCTGCGGGAGCAGATCGCGGTCGTGCCGCAGGAGCCGATCCTCTTTGCCGACACGATCCGGGAGAACATCCGCTACGGCCGTCTCGACGCGAGCGATGCCGAGATCGACGACGCCGCGCGGTCCGCGAACGCGGCCGAGTTCATCGCACGGCTTCCGAGCGGCCTCGCCACCATCGTCGGCGAACGTGGTGTGCGGCTCTCCGTCGGACAGCGTCAGCGGATCGCGATCGCGCGCGCGCTGCTTCGCGACGCGCCGATCCTGCTCCTCGATGAGGCGACGTCGTCACTCGATAACGAGAGCGAGTACCTCGTCCAGCAGGCTCTCGACCGGCTCATGCGCGGGCGCACGACGATCGTGATCGCGCACCGCCTCTCCACGGTCGAGCGGGCCGACCGGATCCTCGTGCTCGACCACGGGCACATCGTCGAAGAGGGCACCCACGGCGAGTTGCTCACGCTCGGTGGCCTCTACCACCGCCTCTACACCCGACGCTTCGTGGACGAGGACTCGGTCCGCAAGGCCGAGCCGGGGGAGCCGGTCGCGATCGTTGCCGGCCTTCCGGCCACCGGCGAGATCCGTCGTTTGCGGGTGGTCCGCTGAGGCGCGTAGCCGCTCCCGTCGCTACTTGACCAGCACGGTCGCCTTCATCGAGTTGTGGATGTTGCAGAAGAAGTCGTACGTCCCCGCGTCGGCGAACGTGAAGGTGAACGTCTTGCCCGCCTCCACTCGCTGATCGAACTTTCCGCTGGGCGTGCCGGGCACGCCGCTCGTCACGGTATGCGTCGTGCCGTCGTCGTTCGTCCATGTGACCATCGCGCCCTTGCTGACGCTGAGCTGCGCGGGGTTGAACGCGAAGCCCTTGATGGAGACGGCGCCGCTGCCGACCGCGCCCGTCGCGGGTGCCCCAGCGGGGGTCGACGCGCAGCCGACGGCAAGCACCGCTATGAGCAGCGCGGGACCGAGTAGGCGGATCGCAAGACGCATCAGGTCTTCCCTCCCGGTGAATAGAGATCCGGCCGTAGGAGCGGCGCGCAGGCCATCGCGACCAGGTCGGCGAACGCGTCGGTCCGCGACACGAAGCCTTCCGTCAACAGTCCTACGGCTCCGCTCTGCTGTTTGGATGCGGTCACACCGAAGAGATCGTCGATGATCGTGCCCAGCTCATCGCCCCCGGCCAGGCGGTCCGTGACCGCGGGGGGCAGCGGCATCCGCAGACCGCTCGCGTCGCCAGATCGTCCGTCACGGGTGACCGCAGCGACCCAGGAGACCAGCCAAACGACCGGCGGCTCGTGCTCGACCCCGCCCTCGAGGCCGAAGGCGATGTCCGCGCCGGTCGCCGCGAGCGCTGCCCTGGCGCGGTTGCGGGCGCCCTGGCGGGTCGCGTGGTCGCCCACGGGCTGATCCGGGACGCCGCTCGCGGCCTCGACCGCCTGGAGCGCGCAGCCAGGCGCCAGCCTCGCCAGGGCACGTCTTACGGCCTCGATCTTGGCCGGATTGCGCGAGCCGACCGCGGCGCGCGCGTACGAAAGGGGCATCTGGGGCGGCGATGCTAGAACGCAAAAAGCCTGGCGGTCGCGACGCCGAGCGCCTAGAATTCCGAGTGCAGTGCTCGGAAATCCACAGACGGCCTTCCACGTTTCCACGCGGGGCGAATACGGCATGCGCCTGATGGTCGACCTCGCGCGGCACTGGCAGCAGGGCACCGTGTCGCTGCATGCGGTCGCGCAGCGTGAAGACCTGCCCGAGGCGTATCTCGAGCAGCTCGTCGCGGTGCTCCGCAAGGCAGGCCTCGTGAACGGCAAACGCGGCGCGGGCGGCGGCTACACGCTCGCGCGCGATCCGTCCGCGATCACAGCGGGCGACATCGTGCGGGCGCTCGAGGGTCCGATCGAGCCTCAGATCTGCACCGCGGAGGGCGATCCGATCCTCAACTGCATCCGCGAGCAGGACTGCGGAACGCGGGCGGTGTGGGTGAAGCTGCAATCGACGATCGCCCAGGCGCTCGATGGGATGACGCTGGCCGACCTCGCGAAGGAGAAGGTGACCGTTGCCTGATCTCGTCGTCACCGACTTGCACGTGACCGTGGAGGGCAAGGAGATCCTGAAGGGGGTCGACCTCGTCGTCCGCAGCGGGGAGGTGCACGCGATCATGGGCCCGAACGGCTCGGGCAAGAGCACGCTCGCGCTGACGGTCATGGGTCATCCGCGCTACAAGGTGACGGGGGGTCAGGTCACGTACGGCGGCCGCGACGTCCTCAAGATGGCCGTCGACGAACGTGCGCGTGCCGGCCTCTTCCTCGCGTTCCAGTACCCGGCCGCGATCCCCGGTGTCTCGGTGGCGAACTTCCTGCGCACCGCGATCAACGCGCGACGCGCGGAGCCCGGCGCGACCGCCGGAACGGCCGAGGAGGCGCGGAAGAACAACATGCCGATCCCGCAATTCATGAAGCTGCTGAAGGAGAAGATGAAGCTCCTCGAGATCGACGACTCGTTCATCACGCGCTCGGTCAACGACGGGTTCTCGGGTGGCGAGAAGAAGCGCCTCGAGACGCTGCAGATGCACATGTTCGGGCCGTCGCTCGCTCTGATGGACGAGACCGACTCGGGCTTGGACATCGATGCGCTCAAGGTCGTCGCGCGCGCGATCGAGTCCCTGCGCTCACCAGAGGTGGGTATCGTCCTCATCACGCACTACGAGCGGATCCTCCGGTACGTGCAGCCAGATTTCGTGCACGTCCTCGTGGACGGCCGCGTCGTGCGCACCGGCGGCCGCGAGCTCGCCGCCGAGCTCGAAGCGAAGGGCTACGATTTCGTGCGCGAAGAGCTCTATGCGGGGAGGGCCTGAGCGTGGCCGTCACGGTCAAGACCGGCACGGAGGCGCGCTCGCCGCTCGAGGTCGGGCGGATCCGGGCCGACTTCCCGATCCTGTCGCGCACGGTCAACGGCAAGCCCGTCGTGTACCTCGATAACGCCGCGACCAGCCAGAAGCCGCGCCAGGTCATCGAGGCGATGCGCGCTGTGTTCGAGGAACACAACGCGAACATCCACCGTGGCGTCTACGAGTTCAGCGAGCGGACGACCGCCGCTTTCGAGGGCGCGCGCGCGAAGGTCGCGCGCTTCATCGGCGCGCGCGATGACCGTGAAGTGATCTTCGTCCGCAATGCGACCGAGGGCGTGAACCTCGTCGCGTACTCATGGGGCCGGGACAACATCAAGTCCGGGGACCGGATCATCTCGACCGTCCTCGAGCACCACTCCGACTTCGTGCCGTGGCAGCAGCTCGCCAAGGACGTCGGCGCGCAGATCGTGATGATCGACGTCGACGGCGAAGGCCGGCTCCGCCGCGACCAGCTCTCGGCCGAGCTGAAGCGCGGAGCGCGGCTGCTGGCGATCACGCACACCTCGAACGGACTTGGGACGGTGAACCCGGTGAAAGAGATCGTCGCCGAGGCCCATGCGGCCGGCGCGACTGTTCTCGTGGACGCGGCGCAGGCCGTTCCGCATACGCCAGTGGACGTCACGGACCTGGACTGCGACTTCCTCGTCTTCAGCGGCCACAAGATGCTCGCGCCGCCGGGCTCAGGTGGGGTGTGGGCGCGCATCGGCCTCCTCGAGCGCATGCGCCCGTTCCTCTTCGGCGGCGACATGATCAGCCGCGTGACGGTCGAGAAGACGGAATGGAACGAGCTTCCGTGGAAGTTCGAGGCCGGCACTTCCTCCTACGTCGACGCGATCGGCCTCGGTGCCGCGGTCGACTATCTGGAGGCGGTCGGCGTCGCGAACATCCACGAGCACGAGCTCTCGCTGGTGGCGTACCTACTGCCGCGGATTTCGGGGATCGCCGGCGTGACGGTCTATGGGCCGAAGACGCTGGACGACCGGGTCGGCGTCGTGTCGTTCAACATCGAGGGCATCCACCCGCACGACGTCGCCACGATCTTCGATCGCGAAGGCGTTTGCGTGCGTGCCGGCCATCACTGCAACCAGCTGCTCATGACGCGCCTCGGCGTCGCCGCCACGACGCGAGCGTCGTTCTACCTCTACAACACGACCGCGGAGTGCGACGCCCTGCTGGGCGCAATAGAGAAGGCCAAGAAAGTGTTCAAGGTCTAGATGATGGACGACATGTACCGCGACTACATCCTTGATCACTACAAGAATCCGCGCAATCAGGGCGAGCTGCCCGGGGCGACGAACACGTACAGCGACTCGAATCCGCTGTGCGGCGACGAGCTGACCATGACGCTGCGCATCGATGACGACCGCGTCGCGGATGTACGCTTCAGTGGTAAGGGCTGCGCGATCTCGCAGGCGTCCGCTTCGATCCTCACTGAAGAGATCAAGGGCAAGACGCTCGACGAGATCAAGGCGATCGACCGCGATCGCATCCTGGAGAACCTCGGCATCCCGATCAGCCCCGCGCGCATCAAGTGCGCGCTCCTCAGCCTCAAGACGCTGAAGGGCGCGGCGTGGGGTCTGCCGGCGTGGCCAGACGAGGACGAGGCGAAGGCGCGCTCGGCCGGATAGGAGAGATAGACATGGCCACCGATGTTCGCGAACAGGTCCCGGACAACTACAAGTTCGGCTGGGAAGACAAGGACGCCGTCTACCGGAACGTCAAGAAGAAGGGCCTTTCGGAGGACGTCGTCCGGGAGATCAGCCAGGACTACAAGCACGAGCCCGACTGGATGTTCCAGCGGAGACTGAAGGCGCTCAAGCACTACCGCACGCGCTCGATGCCGACGTGGGGTGCGGATCTCTCAGGCATCGACTTCGAGGACATCTACTACTACCTCAAGGCATCCGACGAGTCGAAGAAGAGCTGGAACGACGTACCAGCCTACGTGAAGAGCACGTTCGACAAGCTTGGGATCCCCGAGGCCGAGCAGAAGTACCTCTCGGGCGTCGGAGCTCAGTACGATTCTGAATCCGTCTACCACAACATCCGCAAGGATCTCGAAAAGCTCGGCGTCATTTTCATGGACACGGACACCGCGCTGAAAGAGCACGGCGATATCGTCAAGCAGTACTTCGGCACGGTGATCCCGGCGAACGACAACAAGCTCGCCGCGCTCAACACCGCGGTGTGGTCGGGTGGCTCGTTCGTGTGGGTCCCGCCGGGCGTCAAGGTCACGATGCCCTTGCAGGCCTACTTCCGTATCAACAGTGAGAACGCCGGCCAGTTCGAGCGCACGCTCATCATCGCCGAGCCCGGCTCGAGCGTGCACTACGTCGAGGGCTGCACCGCACCGGTCTTCACGACGAACACGCTGCACAGCGCCGTCGTCGAGATCATCGTCAAGGAAGGTGCCGACGTTCGGTACACGACGATCCAGAACTGGAGCCACAACGTCTACAACCTCGTCACCAAGCGCGCCGTCGTGCAGAAGGGCGGCCGCATGAGCTGGATCGACGCGAACCTCGGCAGCAAGGTCACGATGAAGTACCCGAGCGTGTACCTCACCGGCGAGGGCGCGCACGGTGAGGTGCTGTCGGTGGCCTTCGCCGGGGACAATCAGCATCAGGACGCGGGCGCGAAGATGATCCACGCCGCGCCGAACACCACCTCGCTCATCACGAGCAAGGGCATCAGCAAGGGGAGCGGCATTCAGAGCTACCGCGGTCTGGTGAAGATCTACGCGGGCTCACACGGCGCCAAGAGCACCGTGCGCTGCGACGCGCTCATGCTCGACGACACCGCGCGGAGCTCGACCTACCCCTACATGGAGATCGACGAAGACGACGTGACCATCGGCCACGAGGCGTCCGTGTCCAAGGTCGGCGAGGAGCAGCTCTTCTACCTCATGAGCAGGGGGATGAGTGAGGCCGATGCCACCGCGATGGTCGTGAACGGCTTCATCGAGCCGATCGTGAAGACGCTGCCGATGGACTACGCGATCGAGATGAACCGCCTGATCCAGCTCCAGATGGTGGGGGCGATCGGCTGAGCCTCGCCACGGTGGCCGCGCCGTCATTGCCGCTCGACCGCGCAACGGTCGAGCGGCTCAGTGTTGGGCGAGGTGAGCCGCACTGGCTGCTCGAGGACCGGATCGCCGCGCTGGAGCGCTACGAGCGAGCCGAGTGGCCGACCGGGCAGGAAGAGGAATGGCGCCGCTTTCCGCTCAGGGATCTTCCGCACGTGAACGCGGCCGAGCTGCTCGACGTCTCGCATCCGCCGAGCGAGTACGGTTCGGTGCCGCTCGACGCGTCGCGCCGGGGCCTTGTGTTCGACCGGTGGACGTCCGCGGTGCGCGACCACCCCGATCTCGTCCGGCGCTGGCTTCCGGATGGCGCAGGCATGCCGAGCCATGACGCGTTCCGCGCCTGGGCGGGCGCGCTCTACGGTCACGGCAGCACGTTCCTTCATGTCCCGGCCGGCCTTCAGGTTGAGCTCCCGCTCGAGGTGCACAAGCGCTGGGCCGCCGGCACGGCGCCGATCGTCTTCCGCACGCTGGTCGTCGCCGAGGAAGGGTCCACCGTCACGCTGCTCGAAGAGCTCTCGTCGGAAGGCGGCGGCTCCGGCCGCGTCGCGGTGCCCTCGCTAGAGGTGCGCGCCGGTCCCGGCGCCACGGTCCGCTACGTCGGCATCCAGCGCTACAGCGATGACGTCTGGGAGATCGGACAGCAGCGCAGCATCTCCGAGCGCGACAGCGTTCTCGCGAACTTCAACGTGCTCGTCGGAAGCAAACGGACCAAGCTCGGCGTGGAGTCGGATATTCGCGGCAACGGAGCGCAGGTCAAGCTCTACAGTCTCGTCGCAGCGGGCGACCACCAGCGCATCGACGTGAACTCGTTGCAGCGCGTCGACGGCAAGGCCTCGACGAGCGACCTGCTTTACCTGTCCGCGCTGTACGAGTCGGCGCACGCGATCTTCTATGGCGTCATCCGCGTCGAGCCCACCTCGAGCGGCACCGGCTCGTATCAGGAATGCCGGAACATGCTGCTCTCGAACAAGGCCGGCGCCGATCCGATCCCGGTGCTCGAGATCCTCACCAACGATGTCGCGCGGTGTGGCCACGGCGCGACCGCGGGACGCATCGACGACACCGAGCTCTTCTACATCATGTCGCGCGGCTTGGACCGCGCGACCGCCGAGCAGCTGCTCGTGCGCGGGTTCTTCCAGCGCGTCGTGAACGACATCCCCGACGTGCAGGTCCGCGCGCGCGTCATCAGCGCGCTCGCGCCACGCATCGGTCGTATCGCCGAGGTGGAGGGGGCAGCGGCTTGAGCCGCTACGTCCCGGTCGCGAAGACGTCCGACATCCCGCCCGGCGAAGTGGCGGTGGTCCAAGCCGAAGGCAAGAGCCTCTGCGTCGGCCACTGCGAGGATGACACCTGGGGCGCGATCGACAACGTCTGCACCCACGACGGCGGCGTGCTGGGCGAGGGCGAGCTCGAGGACTGCCTGGTGGAGTGCCCGCGGCACGGCGCGCGTTTCGACCTGCTCACCGGCGAGGTGAGGGCGCTGCCCGCGGTGTTCCCGGTGAATGCCTATCCGGTACGCATCGTTGGCGGCCGAGTCGAAGTGGACATCGCTGTGCCGACGAAGGAGCTGGAGATCGGCTAGAGGCGTCGACGCGACGGCTACTTCCGCTGGCATCGGTCGTGCTCCTTTCGTCGCCAGATCCTTGTGGAGGTTCCGATGGAAGACAGCAAGATCGTCGAGAAGAAGATCGAGGTCGAGCGAGAGACCGTCTCGCGCGAGAAGACGACGCCGAGGACGACGAACATCAACGTCGGTCCGGACGGCACCACGCAGGTCCAGGAAGAGCAAGAGATCGTCGATGAGCCGGTGAGCTCGACGGTCATCCGCCAAGAAGAGACGGTCGAGAAGGACAAGCGCTGAGAAGCACGGCCCTTCCGGCGCTATCCTCAGCCCGAACACGCGCCGGGAGGGCCGTCTTGATCAGCAGCGCCGCTCGCGATCGCATCAAGCTCGCCATCGACCAGCTCGAGGAGGCGTTCCATCGCTATGACGAGCGGTCGAATCAGGACAGCAACGAGTCGTACGAGTCCGCGCTGGAGCGAGGCAAGGCGATGGGCTACCAGGAAGCCGCGCACGTCGTGAAGTCGGCGCTGCACGACATCGACGTCAAGAGCCTCTAGGCCACCATGATCACCGCGGTCGTGCTCATCACCGCGGAGCGCGGCGCTCTCCCGAAGGTCGGCGAGGACCTCGCAGCCGTCCCCGGCGTGTCTGAGGTGTACTCGGTGACCGGGGAGATCGACTTCGTCGCGATGGTGCGCGCCCGCGAGCATGAGGAGCTTGCCGACATCGTGACCCGGCGCATCGCGCAGGTGCCCGGCGTCGCACGCACCCATACGCATGTCGCGTTCCGGGCGTATTCGAAGCACGACCTGGAGAGCGTTTTCGGGCTGGGCAGCCCGCGTTGACGGTGCGCGCCGTCGCCTAGACTCGGCCTCATGCAGGCCGTGGTCATGGCCGGCGGCGAGGGGAGCCGCCTGCGGCCCCTGACGATCAATCGGCCCAAGCCGATGGTCTCGATCGTCAACAAGCCATGCCTGGGGCACATCTTCGATCTGCTCCAGCGTCACGCCATCGACGATGCGTTCGTCACACTGCAATACCTCGCATCGCAGATCCAGGACAGCTTCGGTGACGGCGGCGCGATCGGGATGCGCCTCAAATACAGCGTCGAGGAATCGCCGCTCGGCACCGGAGGCTCGGTCCGTCAGATCGGCGACGCTCTCGACGACACGTTCATCGTCATCTCCGGCGATGCGCTCACCGACATCGATCTGTCCAAGGTCATCGCCTTCCACCGCGAGCGCAAAGCCGCCGTCACCCTCACGCTGTACCACGTCGCCAACCCGCTGGAATACGGCGTGGTCATCACGAGTGAGGACGGACGGATCTCGAAGTTCCTCGAGAAGCCGTCGTGGGGCGAGGTCTTCTCGGACACGATCAACACCGGTATCTACGTGATCGAGCCGCGGGTGCTCGAGCGCTACAAGCCGGGCGAGGCGTTTGACTTCAGCAAGGATCTGTTTCCGGCCCTGCTGCGGGAGGGCGAGCCGCTCTACGGGTACATCGCCGCGGGCTACTGGACCGACGTCGGCTCGATCCCGGAGTACGCACGAGCGAACGCGGACCTGCTGCAAGGGCGCCTCACTGCGAGCCCGCTCGGCCGCGAGCTCCTACCCGGCGTCTTCACCAACGGCGACGTCGAGATCGACGAGTCGGCACGCATCACCGGTCCGGTCTACCTCGGGAACGGCGTGAAGATCGGTCCCCACGTCGAGCTCGTCGGCCCGACGGTCCTTCGCGACTACGTCACCGTCGACGTCGGCGCGCTCGTCGACCGCTCGATCGTGTGGCGCAACAGCTACGTCGGCGAGCGCGCGGAGCTGCACGGCGCGATCGTCGGGCGCCAGTGCGCTCTCAAGTCGCGCGTGGTCCTCGAGGAGGGTAGCGTCATCGGCGACCACTGCATCGTGAACGACAACGCGCGCGTCCGCAGCCAGGTGAAGATCTGGCCGGACAAGCAGATCGAGAGCGGCGCCGTCGTTGGCTCGAGCCTCATCTGGGGATCGCAGGGACGCCGCGCGCTGTTCGGCCGTTTCGGCGTCACCGGTCTCGTGAACATCGACCTCACGCCCGAGTTCTGCGCGCGTCTCGGCGCCGCGTACGCGTCGACGCTTCCGGAGGGGACGACCGTGACGATGAACCGCGACCAGCACCGGTCGAGCCGGATGCTGAAGCGCGCGCTCATGGGCGGCATCGTGTCCGCGGGTATCCACGTCGCCGACCTACTGCAGGCACCGCTGCCCATCGGCCGGCATCACACGCGACGCCTTGGCGCCGGCGGCGGCGTCCACGTGCGCGTGTCGCCGTTCGACGCGCGCGTGTGCGACGTGAAGTTCTTCGACCGCCAGGCGCTCGACATGGACAAGGCGCAGGAGCGCAAGGTCGAGACGGTGTTCTTTCGCGAGGACATCCGTCGCGTGGGCTACGCCGATGTCGGCCGGATCTACGAATCGCAGCGCGTCGGCGAGGCGTACAGCGAAGCCTTCTTGGCCGAGATCGTCCATCGCGCGGAGGTCGCCGAGCGCCAATTCAAGATCGTCGTCAATTTCTCGCACGGTACGGCCGCCCAGTTCCTGCCGCCGCTCCTGAGCACGCTCGGCATCGAGCTGATCGCGATCAACGGAGTCGTGTCGGAGAGCGTCGGGGCGCGCTCATTCGACGAGTTCCAGAACGAGCGCCGCGAGCTGGGGGCGATCGTCGCGGCGCTGTCCGCATCGGCAGGCGTGATCATCGACGCCGGCGGCGAGAAGGTCTTCTTCGTCGACGACAAGGGCCGGAACATCAACGACATGCACTTCCTGGCCGCGTTCGCCGCGCTGTCGGCGCGCGTGACGCCGGGCGTGGTCGCGGTGCCCGTCTACGCACCGTCGGCGATCGAGCGCGTCGTCGCGGAGCTTGGCGGCAAGGTGCAGCGCGTGCGCGCCTCGGCGGAGGCGCAGATGAATCTCGCGGCGCGCGAGCATCCGCTCGTCGTCGGCGACGGCGTCGGAGGCTTCATCTTCCCGCGCTTCCATCCCTCGTACGACGGTCTGTTCGCGACCGTGCGGCTGCTGGAGCTCCTCGCGGTCACCGGCAAGTCGCTGTCGGAGGTGATGGACGAGACGCCGCCAGCCAACGTCGCGCGGCTGCAGGTGCCGTGCGAATGGGAGCGCAAGGGTCGCGTGATGCGCGTGCTCGCGCAGGACCCGCGCACCGAGCAGACGCGTCAGATCGACGGCGTGAAGCACCAGAGCGACGGAGAGTGGGTGCTGGTGCTGCCCGACGGCGACCGTCCGCTGTTCAACGTCTATGCCGAGGCCAACGACGAGGCGCGCGCCTGGAGCCTGGCTCAGGAGTACGCCGACCGTCTCGAGCGGCTGCGGGCCGAGGCGTAGGTGCCGCGCCGGTGACTGTTCGCGTCGCGATCGCACAATGCGCGCCCGCGCTCGGCGCGTTCAAGCGCAACGTCGCGATGCACGAGGAGTGGATCGGTCGCGCGCAGGTCGCGGGTGCGCGCCTGGTGGTGTTCCCGGAGCTGTCGCTGACCGGCTATTACCTCAAGGACCTCGCCGGCGACATCGCGTGCGCGCCTGAGGACGAGCGCCTGAAGCCGATCGTCGACGCGTCGCGCCGGATCGACGTCTGCGCCGGCTTCGTCGAGCGCGCGTCCGATGCGCGCCTGCACATCGCGCAGGGCTACTGGTCCGGCGGCCGTCTGGTGCACGTGCACCGCAAGGTGTACCTACCGACCTACGGCATCTTCGATGACGGACGCTACTTCGGGCCGGGCGAGCGCTTCGACGTGTTCGACAGCGCGGTCGGGCCGACCGGTCTCGCCATCTGCGAGGACCTCTGGCACGTGTCGGTGCCGTACGTGTATGCGGCGACCGGCGCGACGGTCGTGTTATCCCCGGCGTCGAGCCCGGGGCGCGGTGTCGCGGAGGGCGGCGACCTGGGCACGGCGGAGTCGTGCCGCCTGATGGACCGCTTCTACGCGCAATACCTCACCCTCTACATGCTGTTCGCGAACCGCGTCGGGCACGAGGATGGCATCGCGTTCTGGGGTGGCTCCGAGGTGGTCGCGCCGGATGGCACGGTGGTCGCGCGCGCGCCCGAGTTCGAGGAGCACCTGCTCATCGCAGAGGTCGAACCCGACCTCGTCGCCCGCGAGCGCGACCGCAACCCGCTCATCCGCGACGAGCGGCCAGATCTCGTGCAGAGCCATCTCGCCCGCCGCACGCGTCTGGTACGCGCCCCGGACGTCGCGGTGGAGCGTTCGTGAGCGTGACCGAACGCATCGGCGCGATCCGTCCCGATCCGACGGACGAGTCGCCACTGCGTATCGACGAAGCGCTCGTGCGGCGGATGCTCGTGGCATTCCTCCGCGAGGAGACTCGGAAGTCGGGTCACCGGCGCGTCGTCGTCGCCGTATCAGGGGGTGTCGACAGCGCCGCGGTGGCCGCGCTCGCGGCGGAGACCTTCGGGCCGAGAAACGTCACGCCGCTGTTCCTGCCGTACCGGACATCCGACCCGACGTCGCGCGAGCACGCCCGTCTCGTCGCGACGACGTTCGGTCTCACGCTCGAGGAGGTCGACATCACGCCGCAGGTCGATGCGTATCTCGGACGCCTCGGGGACGTCGACCGCGTCCGGCGCGGCAACAAGATGGCGCGCGAGCGGAAGTCGATCGAGTACGACCGCGCCTGGCCGGACGGACTCGTGCTCGGGACGAGCAACAAGACGGAGCTGTTGCTCGGCTACGGGACACGCCACGGCGACATGGCCTGCGACCTCAACCCCGTGGGGGATCTGTACAAGACACAGCTGCGCGAGCTGTCGGTGCACCTCGGCGTCCCCGACGTCATCGTGCGCAAGGCACCGACGGCCGATCTCTGGCAGGGGCAGACCGATGAGGGCGAGCTCGGATTCACGTACGCGCAGGCCGATCTCATCCTGTACCACCTCGTCGATCGCCGCCTGCGTCCATCCGAGCTGATCGCAGCTGGATTCGATGCGCCGCTCGTGAACAACATCCGCGAGCGCGTGCGTAGGAGCCACTACAAACGAGTGATGCCGCTCATCGCGAAGGTGAGCCTCCGCACGGTCGGCCATGACTTCCTATATCCAAGAGACTGGGAAGCCGACTGAGCACGTCTTCTGACGGCGCGGAGCCGACCGAAACCCTCTCAACGCGCGAAACCCCGTCCCTCGTCGGGACGGGGACCCCTCGCGCGCGGGGGCCCTCGGTCGGCTCCGCGCCCGACACGTCTGAGTCGCCTCCCCTTCGCCTCGCGCTTGGATATGGATTGGCATTCACGGCCGCCGCGTGCTTCGGGGTCGGCGGCATCATCGCGAAGGCGGCGTTCAACGCGGGCGTCCCGCCGTCGTTGCTGGCGGAGTGGCGCATTCTCTTTGGCTTCATCGTCTATGCGGCGATCTTCGCGGTGATCCGTCCTT
Source organism: Candidatus Limnocylindria bacterium (assembly GCA_036000705.1). Lineage (GTDB taxonomy): Bacteria > Chloroflexota > Limnocylindria > P2-11E > P2-11E > CF-39. Next base: position 20,688 of record DASYUY010000117.1, read on the forward strand.
CGGCGTTTCGCATCCATCGCTCGGATCTGCCGCTCTTCGCCCTCTTCGGGATCGTCGGTCTCGCAGGCGTGCAGTGGTCGTACTACGAATCGATCCAACGGCTCCCGGTCGGCGTCGCCGTCGTGATCCAGTACACAGCGCCGGTCCTGCTCCTCGTCTGGGCGCGGCTGCGCGGACGCAAGGTTGGCAGCAGGCTGTGGCTCGCCGCCGCGCTCGCGCTGGTCGGCTGCTTCTTCGCCGCGGGTGCGTACGACGCCGCGCTCTTTCAGCTCAACACCGAAGGCGTCGCGCTGTCTGTGCTGTCCGCGTTCATCTTCGCGATCTATTTCTCGGTCGCGGAGCGGATCCTGAGGCGTTACGAGACACCCACGCTCCTGGTGTACGGGTTCGGGTTCGCTCTCGTCGCGTGGGCGATCTTCCGCCCGATCTGGACGCTGCCCTGGACGACGACGCCGTCCGAGATCTACATGCTCCTCGTCGGCGTGCTCATCGTCGCGACGGTGATCCCTTTTGGACTCACTCTCGCCGCGGTGAAGCTCATCCCCGCGGCGCGCGTGGGCCTGACGGCCACGATCGAGCCGGTCGTCGCGGCGATCGCCGCGTTCCTCGTCTTGGGCGAGCAGCTCGCGTTGCCGCAGGTCGCCGGCGGTGCGATCGTGGTCGTGGCGATCCTCATCGCGCAGAGCCTTCGGCCGACCGCGGACAGCGTTTGAGCGTGCCGTGCGGCGGCGGCTTCGACATCGTGGCGATGTGGGAGTCGTCGCTCCCTGAAGGGTCGCGCTTCGCGTCCAGGCCGACGACGAGTGGAAGGAGATCAAGCGGGTGACGCGCGCTCAGCACGGCGACCTCGTCGGAAAGACCCTGGACCACCTGCTGGCGCCGACGCCCTACTCGCGCGCGGGTGTGGTGCGCGGAGCACCGTCGCCGTAAGTGGGGAAGCTCTACCTTGTCGCGACTCCGATCGGCAACCTCGAGGACGTCTCGCAGCGCGCGCTTCGCATCCTGCAGGAGGCGCACATGGTCGCGTGCGAGGACACGCGCCACACGCAGATCCTGCTGCGCAAGCACGAGATCCGCGCGAAGCACCTGACCGCGTACACGGAGTTCAACCACAGGCGGAAGGTCGCGGAGCTCGTCGGCCAGCTCGACCGCGGCTGGGATGTCGCGCTCGTGTCCGACGCCGGTACGCCGGCGCTCTCCGATCCAGGCGAGCAGCTCGTACGCGCGGCCATCGCCGCGGGCCACGAGATCGTCGCCGTGCCGGGTCCGGCCGCGGCGATCGCCGCGCTGGTCGCCTCCGGTCTGCCCACGCGCGAGTTCACGTTCGTCGGCTTCGTCGAGAAGAAGAGCGGGCCGCGTCGCCGCCTGCTCGAGCGACTGCTCGCGGAGGGCCGCACCGTCGTCCTGTACGAGAGTCCGTATCGCGTTGCCGATCTGCTTGCGGATCTCGCCCTCGTCTCGCCCGCCAGCCCGGTCGTCGTCGCGCGCGAGCTGACGAAGGTCCACGAAGAGCTCGTGCGCGGCACGGCAGCGGACCTCGCCCAACGCTTCGGCGAGAAGGCACCCAAGGGCGAGGTGACGATCGTGTTCGCGCCCGCAACTTCCACTGAACGACCCACCGCCGAAGCCGGAGGCCTAAACTCCGCGCGACAACGGCGCGGGGAGGGTATGCCATGAGACTCGGCCTGTCTTCGTTCATGTCGCGTGCCACATCGCTGATGGTCGTCGCGGTGCTCGCCGTATCGGCATGCACGAGCGCGACGCAGCCGGGGGCGTCCACCGCTCCGTCGGCACAGGCCGGTCCGGTGGCCGGAGGGACGGTGACGATCCCCATCGGGGCGGACCCGACGCTCAACCCCTGGAGCCCGAACGCGTTCGTCGAGTCTCTGTTCATCAATCGCGTGATCTTCGACGGCCTCACGAAACCCGGCAAGGATCTCGCGCCCGCACCCGACCTCGCCGAGAGCTGGACGACCGCGTCCGACGGCCTGAGCTGGACGTTCAAGCTCCGCAGCGGCGTGAAGTGGAGTGACGGCAAGCCGTTCTCGGCCGATGACGTGGCGTTCACGTTCAACGACATCGTGCTGAAGAAGGACCTCGGCGCGCAGAACGCCGCGAGCTACGCGGCCGTGAAGAGCGTCGCCGTGGTCGACGCGAACACCGTGCGGTTCGACCTGACCCGCAAGTTCGCGGCCCTTGCGTCGTTCCTCGCGTACAACGCGGGCATCGTGCCGAAGCACGTGCTCTCGGCCGACCCGCTGAAGACGACATCGTTCAACAAGGGCGTTCCGGTGAGCACTGGCCCGTTCAAGGTCGAGAAGTACACGTCGGGTCAGAGTGTCTCTCTCGTGCGTAACGAGAACTACTTCGGCCCGAAGCCCTACCTGGAGAAGGTCGTGTTCACCGTCGTGGCCGACCCGAACACACAGATCGCTCAGGCGCTGGCCGGTGATCTGCAGATCATGATCCTCGACAACAAGGCGGCGGTCGAGCGCGTGAAGAGCGCCGCGGGCCTGAGCGTCGTGTCCCGTCCGCTCGTGCAGTACTACTGGCTCTCGCTGAATCAGACCGACAGCCGCTTCACCGACGTGCGCGTGCGTCAGGCGTTCGTCCACGCCATCGATCGTCAGGCGATCATCAAGTCGGTCGAGCTCGGCTATGGCTCGATCGCGAACAGCCCGATCACGCCGGCGCTCAAGGCGTACTACGACCCCTCGCTCGCGTCGAAGTACCCGTACGATCCGGCGAAGGCGACAGAGCTGCTCAAGGCCGCTGGCTGGACGCCGGGTGCCAACGGCGTGCTGCAGAAGGACGGCAAGCCATTCCAGTTCACCATGGACGTCGGGCAGCGCGGCGTTCTGGAGCCCGTCAACGCGCTCATCCAGCAGGACCTCAAGAAGGTCGGCGTCGTCGTGGATCTGAACACGATGGAATGGAACGCCTACATCCAGAAGGACGTGGTGCGTCGCGAGTACACCGCGACGGTCAACTGGTGGACGTACCCGAGCGACCCGGACGTCTTCCCGTATTACCACTCCAGCGCAGCGGGCAAGGGCTTCAACATCCCGGGCTACCAGGATCCGAAGCTCGATGACCTGCTCGTGCAGGGGCAGAGCGCGAGCGATCTCGAATCCCGCAAAGCCGTGTACAAGCAGCTTCAGCAGTACACGTCCGAAGTGCTGCCGTATCTCTTCCTCTGGTACCCGCAGGAGATCGACGTGCTGAGCACGGCCCTCCAGGGTGTACCGGAGCTGGGTCTCCGCGACTCGATGCACTACATCGGCGAATGGTGGTTGGCCAAGAAGTAGTCCGCTTCCTTTTCCAGCGGATCGCGTTGGGGGCGCTCGTGATCGTGTTCGCGAGCGCCCTCACCTTCTTCTTCGTGAACCTCGCGCCGGGCGGCCCCGCCTCGGTGATGCGGTTCGATGTCACGGCCGAGCAGCGGGAGGCGCTCATCAAGCGGATGGGGCTCGACAAGCCCGTGACCCAGCGATATGTGGAGTGGGTGGCGGGTGCGGTACGCGGCGACCTCGGCACGTCGCTCCTCACGGACGAGCCGGTGACGCAACGCATCGGCGAGCGGCTCCCGAACACCCTGGTGCTCGCGGGCGCTGCGCTCGTGCTCTCGATCGGTCTCGGCATCCCGATCGGTCTCATCCAGGCGCTGCGGCGCGGGAGCGCGCTCGATCACGTTCTGAGCCTCTTCAGCGCCGTCGGGTTGGCGGTGCCCGTCTTCTGGTTGGGGATCGTGATGATCCTGATCTTCGCGGTCTCGTTGGGCGTTCTCCCCTCGGCCGGCGTCACAGGGATCGCGGATGACACGCTGCTCGACCGTTTGCGGCACCTCATCCTGCCCGCGGCCGCTCTCGCGACGACGGTCCTACCGACCGTCGTGCGCTTCATGCGCTCCGCCGCGATGGATGTCCTGCACGAGGATTACGTCCGCACGGCGGCGTCGAAGGGCCTCGCACCGCGCGTCATCCTGACGCGGCATGTGCTGGGGAATGCCCTCATCCCGGTCGTGAGCGCGATCGGCGCGCTGGTTCCACGGCTCCTCGGGGGGGCGGTCGTGACGGAGCAGGTCTTCAGCTGGCCGGGCATGGGGCGCCTCGCGCTCGAGGCGGCGCAGGGGCGGGACTACCCGCTCATCACCGGCCTCACCGTCGTCGTTGCGGCGATCGCGGTCGCGACGACCCTGGTCGTCGACGTTGCCTACACGCGGATCGATCCACGGATCCGGATCGCATGAGCCGGCTCACCTATGTGGCGCTCGTGACGCTGGCCGCGACCGCGCTGCTCGCGGTCGTCGGCCCGCTCCTCTGGTCCATTCCGCCCGAGGCGACCAGCCCCGCGCTGGGGCTCGCCGCGCCCAGCGGCACCCATCCGCTCGGGACCGACGAGCTCGGGCGCGACGTGCTGAGCCGATTGCTCCACGGCAGCCGCGTGACGCTCCTCGTCGGCGTGGCCGCGATGCTCGCCGCGCTGCTGATCGGCGTCGTTGTCGGCGCGATCGCCGGCTTCAACGGCGGCTGGCTCGACGCGCTGCTCATGCGCTTCACCGACGGCATCCTCGCCGTGCCGGCGTTCTTCCTCATCCTCGTCGTCATCACCGTTCTCGGCACCGGCATCGGGACACTCGTTCTTGTCATCGGCGCGCTGTCGTGGATGCCGGTCGCGCGCGTCGTCTACGGGGAGACGCTGCGCTGGAAGGCGGCCGAGTTCGTGGTCGCCGCGGTCTCGCTCGGCGTGCCTCCGTCGCGCTTGCTCGCGCGGCACATCCTCCCGCAAGCGATCCCGTCGCTCGTCGTGTCCGCGACGCTCGGCGTCGCCTTCGCGATCCTCACCGAGTCGGCGCTCAGCTACCTCGGCCTCGGCGTGCAGCCGCCGCTCCCTTCGTGGGGCAACATGCTCCAGCGGGCGCAGCAGTATGTCTTCACCGCCCCCGCGCTCGCCATCTACCCGGGCCTCGCGATCACGGCGGTCGTCCTCGCGTTCAACTTCCTCGGCGATGGCCTGCGCGACGCGCTGGATCCGCGCCGCCGTCGCTAGTATCGACGGGCCACGCAGGGGGAGGACGAGATGAAGACCGCCGACACGCGTAAGGCCACGCGCTACTCCGGCTATCGCAGCTTCCAGTACCTCGAGCCCGGTGCCGATTACCGCGAATTCGCGCTTGCGAAGGAGCTCGACCGCGTTCCCTCGCGGAAGGTCGACGTCAGCCCCGCGCAGGAGGAGCGCGTCCAGCGTGTGCTCGACGAGCATCTCGCGATCTCGCTCCACGACCACTGCTTCGTCGTCCCGGAGGACTTCGCAGATCTCGCCGAATACCGACGGCAGGGTCGCGACTTCACCGGCTATGCCGGGATGGCGCGGTCCGGGCTCGACGCCGTCTTCGACTGCCTCATGGACGGCACGGCGACGATCACGTCGAAGGCGGGCTGGAAGTGGGACGACATCATCTACGACCTCGGGATGCGCCTCTCGGACATCGCGCATCAGGACTTCATCTCCCGCGGCGAGACGATCGACGACATCCGCCAGGCGAAGGAGAAGGGACAGATCGCCTTCATCGCCTCGCTCGAGGCCGCGACCGCGATCGAGAACGAGGTCGACCGCCTCGACATCCTGTACGGCCTCGGTATCCGCTCGTCGGGCATCGCGTACAGCGAGGCGAACACGCTGGGCAGCGGCCTCCGCGAAGCGAAGGACGGCGGGCTGACCGAATTCGGGCGTCAGGCGGTCCGACGGATGAACAAGCTCGGGATCGCGATCGACGTGTCGCACTCAGGCGACCAGACGTCGCTCGACACCATCGAGGCGAGCGAGAAGCCGATCTTCATCACCCACGCCGGCGCGCGGTCGCTGTGGAACACGAAGCGCATGAAGCCCGACGAGGTCTTGAAAGCCATGGCGGCGAAGGGAGGCGTCATCGGGATCGAGGCCGCTCCGCACACGACGCTGACCAGGACGCATCCGAAGCACTCGATCGAGAGCTTCATGGAACATTTCGAGTACTGCGCCGATCTCGTCGGCATCGACCACGTCGCGTTCGGACCGGACACGCTGTTCGGCGACCACGTCGGGTTGCATCACTACTTCGCGAAGCAGCTCTCCATCAAGGCCGCACACGGCGCGCAACGGTTCGAGGAGGTCGAGTTCGTCGACGGCATCGAGAACCCGGCGGAGGCGTTCCCGAACATCGTGCGCTGGCTGGTGAAGCACGATTACTCCGACGGCGACATCGCGAAAGCCATCGGCGGCAACGTGATGCGCGTGCTGGAAGAGGCCTGGTTCCGGTAACGAAGCGCGCCGGCCACCGCGGCGGCGCGAATGCGCACCCGCCAAGCCGACGAGAGCGGCGAGGCCGCTCGACTATCCTCCCACGGGCGAAGGGAGAGCCATCCATGAAGCGCGAGTACCGGAAGTGGCACAGTTCCGCATTGGGGCGCGACATGGAGCTGCTGATCTTCGGGGAGGGCGGCACGCCGGTGATCGTCTTTCCGACGTCGATGGGGCGCTTCTACCAGTGGGAGGACTTCGGGATGATCGCCCACATGGCGGAGCGCATCGACGTCGGCTGGCTGCAGCTCTGGTGCGTCGACAGCGTCGATTCCGAGTCGTTCTACGACAAGAAGAAGCAGCCGCAGGATCGCGCGGCGCGGCATCTCGACTACGAGCGCTACCTCGTGGAGGAGGTGCTGCCCGCGATCCGCGCCGAGAACCCGGTCGACTTCCTCGTCGTCGTGGGCGCGTCGTTCGGCGCGTTCCACGCGCTCGCGTTCGCGACGCGCCGCCCGGGGCTCGCGCGAAAAGCGATCGGTCTGTCGGGCGCGTACGACGCGGCGCGCTGGCTGGGCGGCTCGCGCGAGGGCGAGGCCTACTACGTGAATCCGCTGACGTTCCTCCCGAACCTGAACGACGCGCGCTACCTCGAGCCGCTTCGGTCGACCGAGATCGTCATCGCGACGGGCCGCGACGACCCCAACGTCGAGGAATCGCGCCGCATCGCGACGGCACTCCAGGACAAGGGTGTACCCGCGAGCCTGCACGTGTGGGATGGCTGGGCGCATGACTGGCCGTACTGGAAAGAGATGGTGGACGTGTTCCTGTGAGCAAAGTCGTAGGGATCCTGGTCGGGCGCGAGAACACCTTCCCCGGACCGTTCATCGAGACCGTGAATCGCAAAGGTGCGGCGCAGGGCGTCAGCGCGGAGCTCGCCATCCTCGGGGGCACGCGCGAGCTCGAGCTGCCGCGGTACCGCGTCATCGTCGATCGCATCAGCCATGAGGTCCCGTACTACCGCGCACATCTGAAGAGCGCGGCCCTCATGGGGACCGTCGTCGTGAACGATCCGTTCTGGTGGGAGGCGGACGAGAAGTTCTTCGAGTGCACGCTGGCGCGGATGCTCGGCGTCGCGGTGCCGAAGACCGTCGTCCTCCCGAACAAGTCCTACATCTCGGACATCAGCGATCAGTCGCTACGGAACCTGAGGTATCCGCTCGATTGGGACGACATCCTGTCGTACGTCGGCCTGCCCGCGATCCTCAAGCCGAACACGGGCGGTGGCTGGAAAGACGTGTATCGCGTCGACTCCAAGCAGGACCTGCTCTGGGCGTACGACCAGTCGGGCGGCCTCAGCCCCGGGCACCGGCCGAAGACGATGATCCTGCAGGAGTTCATCAAGTGGGAGGATTACGTCCGCTGCATCTGCATCGGCCGCACGAACATCCTGCCGATCCGCTACGACCCCACCGCGCCGTTCGCCGACCGCTACGTCGTGAGCCGTCCGGTCGATGGTGAGCTGCGTGACCGCGTCGTGCACGATGCCCGCGCTCTCGTCGATGCGCTGGGTTACGACATGGACACGGTCGAATTCGCCGTGCGTGATGGGACGCTGTACGCGATCGACTTCCTGAACCCCGCGCCCGACTTCGACTCGTTCTCCATCAAGGAGGACAACTTCAACTGGGTGCTGGAGAAGATGAGCGACCTCGTCATCTCCTACGCGACCGGCGCGGCGACACCGCCGTGGAAGGGCGAGCACCGGTGGTGGCGGCACGTGCGGACATGACCACCGAGCCGGCGTTCGTCGTCGCGTACAACGCGCTCCTCGCGGATGCGTCGACGGCGGCGGCCTGCGCCGAGACGTTGGCGGAGGGCCAGCGCACCGCGCGTGCGGTCTTCGGCGACCGCCCGCTGTGCGTCTCGCTGCGACCGAATTTCGTGACCAAGCGGCAGCACGCCGCGAACGTCTCGGCCTCCGAGGCGCTGTACGGCGCGCTCGCGCGCCTCGAGCGCGGGTTGCTGCGGGAGGAGGAGCTGCGTCGCGAGCTCGATCTCTCGCCCGAGGAGGATCGCCTCGCGCTCGCGGATCCCGGGTTCGCGGCCGCGTCGCCGTCATCGCGGCTCGACGGCTTCGTCTCCGACGGCGTGATCCGCTACGTGGAGTACAACGCGGAGTCGCCGGCGGGGATGGCGTACAACGACGTCCTGGTCAAGATCTTCGACCGCCTGCCGGCGATGCGCGCGTTCCGCAGGCGGTACCGCGCGCGCCCACTTCGCGCGGCCGGCAAGCAGCTCACGGTCATGCGCCGCGCCCACGGCCGGAAGGTCGGGACCATCGCGATCGTGGACTGGCGCGGGCTGCCCACGCTGACCGAGTTCGAGATGTTCCAGCGTGCGTTCATGGACCTCGGCGTGAAGACCGTCATCTGCGCCCCCGACGACCTGACGTATCGCACCGGTCGTCTCCGCGCGAAGGGAACGCCGATCGACCTGGTCTATCGCCGCGTCCTTCTCTCGGAGCTGCTCGCCAAGCCCGATGTCGCGCGCCCGCTGCTGCGGGCGTACCTCGCCGGCGACGTCACCGTGGTGAACAGCTTCCGTGCGAAGCTGCTGCACAAGAAGATGAGCCTGGCGCTCCTCTCCGACGAGCGGTACGCGCGCCTGTACACGCCACCGCAGCGGCGCGCGATCGCGAAGCATGTTCCGTGGACGCGGAAGGTGCGCGAGGGTCATACGACCTACGGCAGTCAGGTGATCGATCTCACCGAATTCGTCGTGCGCAACCGCGAGCGGCTGGTGCTGAAGCCGAACGACGAGTACGGCGGCAAGGGCGTCGTTCTCGGCTGGACCGTCGACCGCCACGAGTGGGAGCAGGCGCTGCTCGGCGCCCTCACCTCGTCCTTCGTCGTCCAGGAGAAGGTCGCCGTCCCGCGCGAGCCTTTCCCAGTGCTCCTCGACCGCGTGCACTTCCTCGACCTCAGCGTGGACTGCGATCCGTATCTCTTCTGGGGCCGCGTCGGTGGCGTGCTGACGCGTCTGTCGTCGAGCGCGCTACTCAACGTCACCGCAGGTGCGGGCAGCGTCGTTCCCACCTATGTGTTGGACGGCGCTGCGTGAAGGTCAAGGACGTCCCGCGCCTGACGATCGGCATCGAAGAGGAGTTCCAGATCGTCGACGCCCAGGGACAGCTGAAGAGCCACATCGAAACGCTCCTCGCGGCCGCCGGTGGCCGCTTCGGCGACCAGCTCAAGCGCGAGATGATGCAGTCGGTCGTCGAGGCCGGCACCAAGATCTGCGCCGACGTGAGCGAAGCCCGCGACGAGATCGTGACGCTGCGAGGCTCGATCGCCGCGCTTCTGCGGCCCGCCGGGCTGCGCATCGCCTCGGCCGGCACGCATCCGTTCTCGCACTGGCAGGACCAGGACGTCACCGAGCACGAGCGCTACAAGATCCTCGAGGAGGAGCTGCAGGACGTCATCCGCGAGCTGCTCATCTTCGGCCTCCACGTGCACGTCGGGATCCCCGACCGCGACCGGCGCATCGAGGTCATGAACGAGGCGCGCTACTTCCTGCCGCATCTCCTCGCCATCTCGACCTCCAGCCCGTTCTGGCTCGCCCGCAACACGGGCCTCAAGTCGTACCGCCATGTCATCTGGAGCCGCTTCCCGCGGACGGGCATCCCGCCGGACTTCCCGTCGTGGGACGAGTTCGAGAACTACGTCGAGCTGCTCGTCCGCACCGGCTCGATCGATGACGGCAAGAAGATCTGGTGGGACCTGCGGCCGCACGCGTTCTACCCGACCATCGAGTTCCGCATCTGCGACGCCGCGACCACCGTGGAGGAGTCGCTCTGCATCGCGGCGCTGACGCAGGCGTTCTGCGCGAAGCTCCTGGTGCTGCGCGACAAGAACCTCGGCTTCCGCAAGTACATGCCGTCGCTCATCCAGGAGAACAAGTGGCGCGCGACGCGCGGCGGCATGGACGCGAAGCTCATCGACCTCGGGAAGCAGGCCGAGGTGCCGATGACAGACCTCGCGGTCGAGATCCTCGAGTTCGTGGACGACGTCGTGGACGCGCTCGGCTCGCGCCGCGAGTGCGAGCACCTCCTCACGATCGCGCGCGAGGGCACGAGCGCTGACCGCCAGCTCCGGGTGTGGCAGGAGACCGGTCATCTGCACGAAGTCGTCGACGCGCTCTGCGAGGAGACCATTCGCGGCGTCCCGGAAGTGGTGCTCGACTAGCACCCTTGCGGCGGGTGCGAGCATCGTGAGCGTGCCACCGCCCGTTCGGTATGCCCAGAGCGGCGATGTCAGCATCGCGTACCAGGTGGTCGGCCAGGGACCGCCGGATCTGATCTTCTGCATCGGCTCGTACTCGCACCTCGACGTTCTCTGGGAGAATGCTCATTGGGCGCGCACCTTCGAGCGTCTGGGTGAGATCTCCCGGTTCATGCTCTTCGACAAGCGCGGCACCGGGCTCTCCGATCGGACGGAACGCATCTACACGCTCGAAGAGAGGATCGACGACATCCGTGCGGTCCTTGACGCGGCCGAAAGCCGGCATGCCTACCTCATGGGCTTTTCCGAGGGCGGCGCCATGGCCGCATTGTTCGCGGCGACGTACCCCGAGCGCGTCGCCGGGGTGATCCTGTATGGAGCGCCCGTTCGCCACGCGTGGGCGCCGGACTGGCCCCACGGCACGCTAGAGGAGGATTTCGAACAGACCTGGCGCGCGGCCCGCGAACGGAATTACGTCGAGGATCTCACGACGCCCGGCTGGCAACGGTGGCTCGGTCCGGGTCTCCGCGACGATCAGGCGTTCTTGGAGTTTTGGGGCCGGCTCCAACGGGCGAAGGGCTCACCCGCGGCCCGGTACGCACAGGCGCGCATGAACATGCTCATCGACGTTCGCGGGATCCTGCCGAGCATCCAGGCTCCGACCCTGGTCATGGTCCGCGAGGACGATCCCGTGTGCTCGGTCGATGAGGCCACGTGGACAACGTCGCACATCCCGGATGCGCGGCTGGTCGTCCTTCCGGGCCAGGGCCACCTGCCCTTCGACGTGTTCGACGAGTGGGATGCCGCCGTCGAGGAGTTCATCACGGGTGCGCCCCGCGTGGCCC
>DASYUY010000118.1:0-58052 GCA_036000705.1 Candidatus Limnocylindria bacterium
GAACAGGAAGACCGGCATGCGCTGGGCGGCGGCCGCCAGAGCGATGAGGATCGCCAGCATGAAGGGGTCGACGCGCTCCAGGCTGAGGGTGCGCAGCGACTGCACCAGCGCCGCGGCACCGAGTGTGGCGACGAAGAGGACGTAGTAGCGCAGACCGCTCGTCATCGCGACACGCCCCCGGCTGAATGTTGAGTCACGCTCACTTGCTCCCATGCGACCCCCTCCCAGCTAACGCTTTCCCATGTGACTGCTTCCCAGCTCACGCTCTCCCATGTGACGGCTTCCCAGGTCACGCTCTCCCATGTGACGGCTTCCCAGGTCACGCCCTCCCAGGTCACGCCTTCCCAGGTCGTGCCGGTGCCGACGAGTCCGCTCTTCTCGAGCGCGGTCATGAGCAGCCGCGAAGGAAGCAGCTGGCTGTTCACGGTGCGCGGAGGCATGAGCACCGCGCTCGGGGCGATGACTGCCTTCGTCGGCGACCCCGTGATGCTGCGGCCGAACGCGAGGATCGCGCCCTTCGTCTTCGTCGGTGTGTATGACGCGTGGAAGCTCAGGACGAGGGCGGCAACGCCCGACACCATCGCGCTCGACACGGACGTGCCGGACATGCGCGTGTACAGATTGTTCGAGGTGTTCGAAGGCTTGCCGTCCTGGCTGGAGCCGTGCTCGCTCTGGATCGGCGCGGCCTGCGACCCCGCGGCGCGGAGCGAGACGACGCGACGACCCGGCGCGAGGACATCCGGCTTCGTGAAGCCGTCCAGCGTGGGACCGCGACTCGAGAAGCCGGACACGCGATCGTCCTGCTCGTTGCGCGTTCCCTGATCGTCGAAGCTCCCGGCGGTGATGATGAATGGATCCGCGCCCGGCGTGGAGATGGTGCCCGCCTCGGGCCCGTCATTGCCGGCCGCGGCGACGACCGTGACGCCCGCGAACCACGCCGACTCGGCGAGCGCGGCGAGCAGGTCGGAGTGGTACGAGGAAGTCTGCGTCATGCCGAACGAGAGATTGAGAACACGGATCGACAGCGCCGCACGGTTCTTCAGCAGCCAGTCGAATCCGGAGACGACGCCCCGAAGCGTACCTTCGCCGCTCTCGTCGAGGACGCGGATGTCCACCAGACGCGCATCCGGCGCGACGCCGCGGAATGTCGTGCCGTGTCCGGCGATGACGCCCGCGAGGTGCGTGCCGTGACCAGCCGGATCCAGTCCAGGGGCACCGTCGTCCGCGAAGTCGACCCGTGCGATCACCTTGCCACTCGGCAGATCGGGATGCGCGGCAATGCCGCTGTCCATGAGCGCGACGACGACGCCCGCGCCGGTCGTGAACGACCACGCGTCCGCGGCGTTGATCGCCGCGATGCCGATGCTGTCCTTCGTCGAGGCGCTGCCGACTTTGTCCAGATCCCTGCCGTTCTTGCCACCGCCGACCGCGGCGACGTGCGCATCGGTCGTCGCGCGGAGGACGGAACGGTCCGTCGCGATCGCGGCGAGGGCCTGATCGCTCACGCGCGCGCTGACGACGTTGACGCTGTCGAACGCGGCGACCTCGGTCGCGCCGGCCGAGGTGAGGTCGTGCGCCACGGTCCACGCGGTGCCGGCCGCGACCTGGATGAGGGCGATGTCACCGGAGTGAAGGGCGGGATCGACGTCGACGCGCGCGACGGAGGCGCGGCCGGTCCACGCGGTCCCGAGGAGCAGCGCGAAGATGATGATCGGCGTCACGAATCGTCCAGCGGCGCGCTCCATCCCCACGTAGGTAGTTGTGGGCTTTCGTCACTCTTTGGTCATCACCCGCGCGGGTGAAGGGGAGGACCTGCGAGTTACACCCGATACGCGACGGAGACCCACGTTCATCGCGGCGCGGGACGCCTACATCAATCGGTGTAGAGGGCGTCCCGCAACCGGATGAGGCGTCGCTAGAGCGTGATCCGCACGGCCTCGACGGCCTGCTGGTAGACCTGCTCGTGCGGGCTCTCGGCGCCGCGGGCGCTCCTGCGCCGCTCGCCGACGACGGTCTTGATGAAGGCCTCGACCACCACCGGGTTGAACTGGGTGCCGCTGTGGGCCCGCAGCTCGCGCAGCGCGGCCTTGGCCGACAGGGCCGGGCGGTAGGGCCGGGACGCCGTCATCGCCTGGTAGGCGTCGGCCACGGCGATGATCTGGGCCGCCAAGGGGATCTTGTCGGCGCGCAGGCCCTGCGGGTAGCCGGTGCCGTCGAAGCGCTCGTGGTGGCTGAGCACGATCGGCCGGATGCGCTCCAGCATCGGCACATTGCTCAGCAGGTTGGCGCCGATGACCGGGTGGGCTTTGACCTCGGCCCACTCGCGCGCGTCCAGCGCGCTGGGCTTGCGCAGCAGGTGCTCGGGCACCCCGATGGTGCCGATGTCGTGGAACAGCGCCCCGAGCTTGATCGCCGCCAGCTCATCATCCGAGCAGCCCAGGTGGGTGGCGACCTGCACCGCGTAGAACATCGTCTGGGCCGCGCCCTTGGCGGTGCGCGCCTCCTTGGCCTCCAGGGCCCCGATGAGCGCGCCGATGACCGACAGGTGCGACTCCTCCAGCCGGTCGTTGGTGCGCCGCAGCATGTCGTTCACCGACTGCAGCTCCTCGTTGCGCGCGCGGACCTCGCTGCTCTTGCTCATGTACAGCTTGAAGCTGTACCAGGCGACCGCCAGCGGCAGGGTGAAGACGATGACCCCAAAGACCCCCAGGGCCTGGGAGGCCAGCGCCAGTGCCGCGCCCTGGGCCGCGGTGGCCAGGAAGTTCACCGGCATCCAGCTGTAGTTGGTGCGCCAGACCTGGGCGAAGTGCTGACGCTCGCTGAGCGCGATGACCAACGCGGTGCTGCTGGTGTTCACCAGGAAGTACGCCAGGGCCGAGACCGCGACGGCCACCAGGGTGAGGGCGATCTCGCCGGGCGGCACCTGGCCACCGGTCAGGCGGTACACCGTCCCGGCCACGAAGGCGCTCGTCGCCAGCGACCCGGCGTTGAACAGGGCCTTGAGCGCCGGCTTGCGCCGCGGGGTGACGGCGTTCACGCCGGCCTGGAACAGGCTGACCAGCACCGCGACCTCGGTGCCGTACAGCACGTAGCTGGCGATGACCGCGGCGAAGCTGATCGAGATGGCGCTGGAGCGGAACAGGAACACCGGCATGCGCTGGGCGGCGGCGGCCAGGGCGATCAGGATCGCCAGCATCAGCGGGTCGACGTGCGCGAAGCTCACCGTGCGCAGCGACTGCGCCAGCGCCGCCGCACCGAGCGCGGCGACGAAGAGGACATATGTCTTCACCAGCTGCTTCCGATCCATCGCGCCCCCCTTAATCGACCGGGTCCCACGACGCGCCGGTCCCCGACTGCGCGCCTGTGGACTGTTGGTCAGTGGACTGCCAGGTCACCGTCTCCCATGTCACGCCTTCCCAGCTGATGCCTTCCCAGGTGAAGCCCTCCCAGGTGACGTTCTCCCAGGTCACGGTGTCCCAGCGCACGTTCTCCCAGGTCACGCCTTCCCAGCTGATGCCCGCGGAGTCGACGCCGCCGTGGTAGGTGAGATCGCGCCACACGAAGGGCTGGCCCTGGATGAACTTCTTCATGTCCTTGGCGAACGCGTCGCTCACGCGGTCCGGCGCGTACTCCTTCCCCGTATCGACCGAGGACGCGGCCCTGTATGCGTTAACGAGCCCTGCGCCGCGGTCGAACGCGGTCCCGAAGGTCAACGCGGTCGCAGTGGACTTGAGGCGCTTCTTGATCTGCGCCGGCGACAGCGTCGGATTGCGCTCGACCATCAGCGCGATGACACCCGCGACGACCGGTGCGGCCATCGAGGTGCCCGAGAGGCGGTAGTAATCCGCCGTGACCGCGCCCGTGGCCGTGACCTGACGATCGGCGAAGAGCGTGTCCAGGGCGCTGCCCGGCGACCGGAGGCTGACCATCTTGCGGCCCGGCGCGACGAGGTCCGGCTTGGACAGGTTGTCGAACAACGTGCGGCCGCGAGACGAGAATGCCGCCATGAGGTCGTCGAGCGACAGGCTGGTCCCGTTATCGTCGAGCGCGCCGACGGTGATGACGTAGGGATCGGTAGCCGGTGCCGTCACGGTTCCGGCGAACGGGCCGGTGTTGCCGGCGGAGACGACGACGGTCACGCCCGCGAAGTTCAGGACCTCGGCCGCCGTCGCCATCAGATCGGACTTGTAGCTGCCGGTGGGCGTCGAGCCGAGGGACATGTTGACGACCTTGATGTTGTAGGTGACGCGGTTCGCGAGCACCCACTGCAAGCCGCGCAAGATGGTGGACACGTTGGAGCTGCCGGTCGCGTCGATGACGCGGACATTGACGATGTTCGCGCGTGGCGCGACGCCGGTGAAGGCGCCGCCAGAGAGCGAGCCGTCGCCGGCGACGAGACCGGCGACGTGCGTCCCGTGCCCGCCCGGGTCGCCGGTCGACGCGCTCGAGACGGTCGGCGACTCGCTCGTGAAGTCGATCGAGGCGACGATCCGGCCGGCGAGGTCCGGATGCGGGTAGACGCCGCTATCGACGATGGCGACGCCCACGCCCTGGCCGGTCAGACCGAGCTGCGACCACGCCTGCGGCGCGCCGACCTCGAGGATCCCGGGCGTTGCCGCCTTGCCGCTGTCGAGCGCCGGGTCGAACTGGGCGCGCATCCGGCGGTCCTTGACGACGTAGTCGACGTCGCTGTCGCGGGTGAGCTTGAGGATGTAGGTGCCCTTGATGCGTGCCGACACCCCGCCGACGATCGCCAGAGCGTGCTTGGGGGTCCCGCCGTCGTTCTGCACGGCTTTGGCCGCCCGCGCGACGCGTTCGCCCGACCGCTTCGGGTCGGAGCGGACGATCACGTCGAAGTCGGAGGTCGGCGCCGCGAGGACCTCGGTCAGAAAGGCCGCGTCGATCTTGCTCGCGTCAAAAGAGGAGGCGTCGCCGGGACCGGCGGTCGTACCGAGGATCAGCGCGACGGTGATCGTCGCCGCAAGCACGCGCGCCGCCCGTCGGATCACTTTCGCTCTCTCCCTCATCCCCAGCCGAGTCGGCGTTAGTAAGGCCCGGGGGAGTCCTTCAGGCATCCCCCGGTCGGGTGAGGCGGGGGATGCCCGATACGTGGCAGAGACACGCGGACGACGCGCTACGTCGAATTGATGAGAGCGGTCTCCGTCGAGCTAGGGATGAACTCCGACCGCGCGCATTAGAACGGCGATCGCGTAGCCGAAGACGAAGCAGCCGGGGATCGTGAGCACCCAGGCCGTGACGATCCGCCCGGCGATGCCCCATCGGACGGCGGACAGGCGCCGGGTGGAGCCGACACCCAGGATCGCGCCCGAGATGGCGTGTGTCGTGGAGATGGGTATGCCGAAGCGTGTCGCGAGCTCGATGACGGTCCCGGCGGTCGTCTCGGCCGCGAAGCCCTGCACCGGCGTGAGCTTGGTGATGCGCACGCCCATCGTCTTCATGATCCGCCAGCCACCGGTCGCGGTACCGATCCCGATCGCGACCGCGCAGATGACTTTTACCCAGTCGGGGATGTAGAAATCCGCGCCCGCCGGCACGACGCCGTAGGCGGCCAGCGCGAGCGCGATGATGCCCATCGTCTTCTGCCCGTCGTTGCCGCCGTGGCTGAAGGCCATGTACGCGCTCGAAACGATCTGCGCGCGGCCGAAGAAGCGCTGCACCCAGCCGAACGACGTGTTCCGCAGGATCCAGTAGAGCGACAGCATGATCAGGTAGCCGACGAGGAACGCGACCGCGGGCGAGTACACGACACCGAAGCTCGTCTTCTCCAGGCCGCCGACGATGATCACGCCCGGACCGTGGATCGCGACCGACGCGCCGATGATCGAGAAGATCAGCGCGTGGCTCGACGAGGTGGGCAGGCCGAAGTACCAGGTGATGAGGTCCCACGCGATCGCGGCGAGGAGCGCGGCGACGACCAGATCCTGCGTGACGATCTTCGCGTCGACGATGCCGTTCCCGACCGTCTTCGCCACGGCGACGCCCGAGAGCGCGCCGACGAGATTCAGGCTCCCCGCCATGAGCACGGCCTGCGCCGGCGTGAGAACGCGCGTCGCGACGACGGTCGCGATGGCGTTCGCCGCGTCGTGGAAGCCGTTGACGTACTCGAAGATCACGCCCAGGACGACGACCAGCGCAAGGAGGAAGAGCGCGTTGTCCATGGCGAACAGCGGGTTATCCATGGCGCCTAACTGTGCTTGATGACGATCATCTCGACGATGTTGGCGACGTCCTCGCAGCGATCGATGGCCACCTCGATCAGCGAGTGGATGTCCTTCCACTTGATGATCTCGATAGGGTCGCTGACGTTCGCGAACAGATCGCCCACCGCATCACGGAACACCTGATCGCCCTCGTTCTCGAAGGTGTGGATCTTGATCCAGTACGGCTCGAGGCCCTTGAGCCCCTCGAGGGCCTTCAGCATCGCGACCATCTCGGTCGCCGCGCCGACCAGCGCCTTGACCTGACGGATCGCCTGCGGCCGCACGCTGCGCACCTTGTAGAGCTGGACGAGCTCGCTCACGTCATAGGCGACATCGGCGACGTCGTCGAGCTTCGAGGCGAGGCCGATGATGTCCTCGCGGTCCAGCGGGGTGACGAACGTCTCGTTCAGGCTCTTGAAGATCTCGTGGGTCAGCTGGTCGCCGTAGTGCTCGATGGCGTGGATGTCGCGGACCTTGCGCTCGACGTCCGTGAAATCGGTGAGCAGCCGCTCGAGAGCCACCGCCGCCTCGAGGCTATTCGTCGCGTGCTTGTCGAACTGATCGAAGAAGAAGCTCTTCCTCGGCATCAACGAGAGTCGCATGGTCATCCTCCTTCTGCGCGATATGCGAAGACAGCGCAGGTGAGACTACGCGACTTCGCGTCTGATAGAGGCGACGGCTCCGATCGCCATGACGATGCCGAAGGCGACGAGGACTCCGATGTCGCGCAGCACGAGCGGATCGGCGAGCTCGTAGCCCTTGATCATCACCGATCGCAGCGCCTCGTTCGCGTACGTGAGCGGGAGCACCGCGGAGACGGGACGGAGGTAGTCGGGGAGCTGGTCGACCGGGATGAGCAGTCCCGAGAGGAAGACCTGTGGCAGAAGGACGATGGGCACGAACTGCACCGCCTGGAGCTCGTTGCGCGCGGCCGCCGACACGAGCAGCCCGAGCGACACGGCGCCGACGACGAGCACCGCTTCGACGATGAAGATCGTCGCGAGGTTGCCGCGGTAATGGACCTTCAGGACGAAGACGGTGAAGACCAGGATGACGATGGCCTGCAGCAGGGCGAAGAAGCTGAAGCCCGCCAGGTAACCGAGCACGAGCTCGCGGCGGCGGAGCGGCGTTGCCATGAGCCGCTCGAGCGTGCCGCTCGTGCGTTCGCGCAGGAACGACACGGCCGAGAGCAGGAAGATGAAGAAGAACGCGAAGAACGCGACGAGCACCGGAGCGAGGTAGTCGAGGATCGAGTAGTCCGGGCCGCCGTAGAGCTGGTCGATCTTCACCGCCGGTCCGCCCGGGAGCGCGTTGCCGCCCGTGACGGCTTCGGCGAGCGCCTTCTGGATCGCGCCGCCGATGGAGCCGCTGTCGAGTGGATCCGCTCCCTCGATCTGGATGTGCACGGTCGTGCCCTCCAGCCAGACGACCGCATCGACCTCGCCGGCGCGCAGCTGCCGCAGTCCGTCGTCGAACGAGCCACGCCGCCCATGGATCGCGCTCGATGCGACGAAGCGGTCGACGATCGGTGCCGGCAGCGTGAAACGATCGGTCGCGGCGACGACCGTCGGCACCCGCTCGGTCGCCGATCCCCAGACCGCGCCGACGAGCGACAGGACGACGACGGGCGCGGCGAAGAGCAGTCCGAGCGACCGTCGATCACGGCGAAATCCGAGAACGACGCGCTTGGCGACGGCGCGCACGCGCCGCGGATCCATCAGCGCGCTTCCGCCAGCGACAGGAACGCGCTCTCGAGGTCGCGCGCACCCGCTCGCGACACCAGCTCGCGCCCGCTGCCTTCCGCGAGGATGACTCCGCCGCGGATGAGGCCCAGACGATCGCACCGCGAGGCCTCATCCATGACGTGGCTGGAGACGAGGATGGTGATGCCCGCCGCCGCGAGTCTGCGGAAGCGCGACCAGAGCTCGTGACGGAGAACGGGGTCGACGCCGACCGTCGGCTCGTCCAGGAGCAGCAGACTCGGGTGGTGTAGGAAAGTCGCCGCGATCGAGACGCGGGTCCGCATCCCGCCGGAAAGCGTGTTCACCACCGATGTCCGACGGCCCAGCAGATCGACGGCACGGAGGGCTTCCTCGATCCGCTGATCCGGGGTCGGCACGCTCTCGAGCGCCGCGAAGAATGCCAGGTTCTCCTCGACCGATAGCTCTCCGTAGAGCGCGGGCGCCTGGGTCATGTAGCCGACGCGTCCGCTGTTCACCGCCGCGCGCGGCGTCTGGCCGAGAACGGTGAGAGTGCCTGCGTCCGGACGCAACAATCCGGCAACGCAGCGGATGAACGTGGTCTTGCCAGAGCCGTTCGGGCCGAGCAGCCCGTAGATCTCGCCGACGCGTACCGCGAGATCGACCCCCCGGAGCGCCTCGACGGTGCCGAAGCGCTTTCGAACGCCCTGAGCGACGACGGCAACTTCGGTCATCACATCGGTTTCCGGCAGGAAACATAGTCGAGATCGACGGTGGGTATCGGTTCCGTCAACAGCCGGAGCCGTCCGAAGCGTCGCTCCTCAGCCGTAGCGCGCGGCGCGGCGACGCGCTGATCACATGGCACGACAGTTGCTTATGACGCGTGCTCAGCGAAGGCTCCGCCCCAGCGGCGGGAAAGGACGGCGGTTAGTGGACGCGTTCTTTGCGGGACTCGTGGTCGGTATCGCGTTCGGGATGGTCGTCGTCGGCTTCCTTGCCGTCGGGTCCTACCAGCGCGGGTTCAGTCAGGCACTGGAGCGCCGCAAGGAATGGCGCGGCGAGCTCGTCGCCCGTCAGGTCGTCGCCCGCCGCGCGCTGGAGCAGCTGCGCCGGGCGAGCTGACTCGTCCGCGCGCCACAGCTTGGTCGAAAGGGGCCGCCCAGGGGCGGCCCTTTCGTTTACTTCCCGAACCAAGACCGCCGCAGATCGTCGATCGCCTGCTGGATCCGGTCGACGAGTCCGGGGATGCCCGTCGGCACGATCTCGACCTCCCCGGTGGTGCGCGACAGGCGGAGCTCGTCGCCCGGCTGGACCGCCGCCTTCACCGCCGGTCGGTCGGCCGTCACGGTGAAGACGACGCGGTTCTGGTCGGCGACGACGCTTGCGACCCGTAAGCGTCCATCCGGCAGCGCCTTGATGACCGCTTTGAGCTCGGCGTCGCCGCGGATGTCGGCCTGCGGCTGCGGCGCGATCCGCGCGACCGTCTTTCCGACCTCGTCGAAGAAGGTCGCCGGTCCCCGGACGACGCTGCCGATGAGCGCGGCGAACAGGCCGACGGCGAGCAGCACCGCGATCATGCCGATGACGAACTGCAGCGCCCAGATCGGGAGGAACGTGCCGGCGCGCTTCACAGGTGGTCGGGCAGGTAACCGATGTGGCAAAGAACCTGTAACTGCATGGGCTTCCTCCCGCGCTCCTGCCGGTCCATCATTCCGTTGGCCTGCTCCCCGGTGACCGGTCGAGCGCAAATGAGGAGGGTACATGCGTCGTTTTGTCGCCGCCTTGGCCGCCGCGGTCCTGACCTTCGCCGTCAGCGCGACTCCCGCCGCTGCGAATCACTCGTGGAATGGCTATCACTGGGCGCGGACGGCGAACCCGTTCACGCTGAAGCTCGGAGACAACGTCTCCGGACTCTGGGACAGCATGCTGGTGACCGCCTCGAACGACTGGACACAGTCGAGCGTCTTGGACACGACAGTCGTGGCGGGTGGCACGAGGGGCAAACCCTGCCGTCCGACGAGCGGGCAAGTCGAGGTCTGCAGCGCCTCGTATGGCAACAACGGCTGGCTCGGCCTGGCGCAGATCTGGATCTCAGGCTCTCACATCGTCCAGGGCGTGGTGAAGAACAACGACTACTACTTCGGGAGCTCGACCTACCAGTACAACAACACCGCTGAGATGCAGCACGTCATCTGTCAGGAGATCGGTCACACCTTCGGGCTAGCTCACCAGGACGAATCGGGGACCTCGCTCAACACCTGCATGGACTACTACCACAACACCAGCGCGTCGGATACGCAGAGCACGCATCCGAACCGGCACGACTACGACGAGCTCGGGAGCATCTACGCGCATCTCGACAGCACGACCACCGTCGGCGCCTCGACGGGCGTGAACGCTGTCGGTGCTCCGGGAGCTGACGAGAACGGCACGCCCTTTGGTGCGTCTCAGGCCCGCGGCAGCTGGTACTCGCAGGACCTGGGCAACGGCCGCTTCATCCTCACGCACGTCTACTGGATCGGCCACTAACCGATTCGCTCCCATGCCGGACGAGGCCCCGGATATTCCGGGGCCTCGTCGCATATCTGCGAAGATTCAGCGATGGACCCGCTGAAGGTCGTCTGTGTCGGCGGCGGATTGGGCGCGCCGACGGTCATGGCCGGCCTGCGCGCGTACACCGCGTACACCGCGGACATCACCGGCCTGATCGCGGTGACGGACTCCGGGCGGTCGACGGGCAAGGTTCGCATCGCGCTCGACGTCCCAGCGCCGGGCGACATCCGTAACGCGCTGACCGTCCTGGCCGAGGGCGATCCTGTCCTCACCCGGCTCTTCAACCACCGCTTCGACACGGACAAGAGCGAGGAGCTCAACGGGATGGCGTTCGGCAACCTCTTTCTCGCGGCACTCACGCAGCAGGAGGGATCGTTCCTCGCCGCGGTCGAGCAGGCCTCGCGGCTGCTGAAGCTCCGCGGACGCGTCCTCCCCGTCACCCTGTACAACACGCACCTCTGCGCCGAGCTCACCGATGGGAGCATCGTCGAGACCGAGGTCAGCGTCCGCGCGACCGGGAAGGCGCCGATCGAGCGCGTGTTCCTCAAGGACACGCAGGTCCGCGCGACACCGGGAAGCGTCGAGGCGATCGCTTCGGCAGACCTCATCACGCTGGGTCCGGGAAGCCTCTACACGACGGTGTGCGCGTGCCTGCTCGTGCCGGAGATCGCACGCGCGATCGCCAATGCGGAGGGCCTCGTTGTCTACGTCGCGAACAGCACGCGGCAGCCGGGGCAGACGGACACTCTGTCGCTGTCCGATCACGTGCGCACGGTGCAGGACTATCTCGGCGGCGCGGGTCTCGATGCCGTGCTCGTGAACGACGATCCGCCGCCGGCGCACCTTCGCCTGCACTACGCGGAGAAAGGTCTGCAGCTCCTCGATCCCAGTCCCGAAGAGATCGGGCGGATCCGTGACCTGGGCGTGCGCGCGGTGACCGCGCCGATCATCGACAAGTGGAGCGGGCCGCGCGACCTCTGGCTGAAAGAGGACACGATCCGCCACGACCCGGAGCGCGTGGCGCGCGCCCTCCTCGATCTCGTCGAGCAGCGCCGCCGACCCGCGCTGCGCGCGCTGTGATGGCGGTCGCGGCTCGCGCGCGCCACTTCGTCTCGATCGCGGACCTCGACGCGGCCGAGCTGCGCCGGCTCCTCGACCGCGCCGCGGAGCTCAAGGCGCGCCGGTCGTCGCGCGATCCGCTCCTTCGCGCACGGACGCTCGCTCAGATCTTCGAAAAGCCGAGCCTGCGCACGCGACTGTCATTCGACGTCGCGATGGCAGAACTCGGCGGGCACTGCGTGTACCTCTCGCCGCAGGAGGTCGGCCTCGGCCGCCGCGAGAGCGTCGCGGACGTCGCGCGTGTCGTGAGCCGGCTCGTGGACGTCGTCGTTCTCCGGACCTACGCGCACGAGACCATCGAGGAATTCGCGCGGTACTCGGCGGTCCCCGTGGTGAACGGGCTGTCCGATGTCTCGCACCCCTGTCAGGGCCTTGCGGATGTCTTCACCATCCGCGAACGCAAGGGCGATCTGCACGACGTGACCGTTGCCTACGTCGGTGACGGCAACAACGTGCTCCACTCGCTCATGCTCGGCGTGGCGAAGAGCGGCGCGACTCTGCGCATCGCGACGCCCGCCGGCTACGAGCCCGCGGCGCGGTATCGGGAGCTCGCGGAGCGCGCGGCAGGCGAGAACGGCGGCGTCGTGACGCTGGGGGCTGATCCGATCGCGGCGGTGCGCGACGCGGACGTCGTGTACACCGACGTGTGGACGAGCATGGGCCAGGAGCAGGAGTACGAGCGTCGCCGTCGTGCGTTCATGGGCTACCAGCTGAACGCCGAGCTCCTCCGGCACGCGAAACCGGACGCGATCGTGATGCACGACCTGCCCGCGCACCGCGGTGAGGAGATCACCGACGACGTGCTCGACGGCCCGCAGAGCGCGGTCTTCGATCAGGCCGAGAATCGGCTGCACACGCAGAAGGCGATCCTCTGCTGGCTGCTCGAGGAGCGGCGATGAGGGAGCGCGTCATCCTCGCGGACTGCTGCGAGGACTGGATCATCGAATGGGGCGGCTTCTACAAGGCCGACGGTGCGTTCCGCTGCCCCGAGTGCGCGACGGACTGGTCGAAGACCGCGACCGACACGTACCGGCGTGGCGATGGGCGGATCTTCACGCGCCGCACTCGCGTCGGGCCGCAGGCGTCGTTCCCGTATCTCGGCGCAGTGGACGGTCACCAGCCCAACGTGGAACGGTGCTGCGCGAAGATCCTCTTGTCGTATGGCGAGCGGATGCCGGACGGACCGTTCGTGTGTCCGGTGTGCCGAACGGAGTGGCAGAGAAGTGCCGAGCGGCTCCATGGACTACGCGTCCCCGTGTTCGCGAAGGCCGGACTCGCCGAGCCGCTCACCATCCAGCCCGGTCGGACGCGACCCTTCCTTGTGACGCTCTCGGAATATTCGCCGCCGCGCGATTAGGTCCTCGCCCTGCTACATGGGTGAGACTGGCGAGTCCCCCGAACGGCGGATGAGCGGCTGATGGCGCCACATAGGCTGACTTCCGGTGGTACGTGGGAAAAGCACCGCTGGTGTGGTGCGGGTGGGAGGCGTCACGGACCCGATGCGCTTTTCGAAGCTCGTCGGACACTCCGTTCTGGTCTTCCTCGTCGTCGTGGCGTTCGGTGTCGGTGGCGGCTTCGGTGGCCGTGCGCTCGGCGCCTCCAGTACCGTCACGATCATCTCCGGGGATATCCAGGTCCGTCACGGCGCGTCCGGCTCATTCGTCACGGCGACCGACGGCGAGGTCCTCATTGCGGGAGATGCGGTGCGCACCGGAGACGGGTCGCGCGCGGTGCTCACGTACTTCGAGGGCTCCACGGTGAGCGTCGAGCCGAACAGCGAGCTTGTCGTCGAGACCGCGTCGGCATTGGCCGACGGCAGCACCGTCGTGGTCATGCAGCAGAACTTCGGTCGCACTTGGCACGTGGTGACCAAGCTCATCATGGGCAACTCCAAATATGAAGTGAAGACGCCCGCCAGCACCGCGTCGGTGCGCGGCACCGCGTTCCAGGTGGACAGCGACGCCGACCGGACGGTCGTCACGACGACCGAGGGCACGGTCGTCGATCGCGTCGCGGATCCCGACCGCCGGGGCCAGACCGTCGACGTGCCGGTGCCCGCTGGCAAGACGCACGATCAGAAGAAGAACGCGCGCCCCGCACCGGCGACCGTCGCGCCACAGTCGGAGCGCACCGTGACGGTGACCCTCGACGACCAGAACTCACTCGTGATCGACGCGCAAGGGCGCGCGAACGGGATCGACAGGAACGGCAAGAAGCGCATCGAAACCCCGGGCGCGCAGCTCGTCAAGACGACGGACGGGAAGCTACAGGTCATTCTCCCGAACGTGTCCGACGGCCGCCTCGAGGCGCTGGTGCGCAAGCCCGGCGGTGGCGAGGTCGATCTGCGGACCACGGTCGAGGAGAGGGGCAGCGCACCGGTCAATCTGGTCGGAACGGTGACCGCCGACACGAGCGGTCAGGGCCGCGCGACCGTCGACGTGAGTCGGAGTGCGGATGGCAAGACGAACGTGAAGCAGTCGCCGAGCTTGAAGGCACAGGGCGCAGGCGATGCGCCGGCGGGCGGGAAGAAACCCTAGCGCAGCGGAGTGATCCGCGCGTCGCGAGACTTCGCTCGATCCCGCGACCACATCATGTAGTGCTTATGGCAGAGGCCACGGCCACGGTGCGGTCGGTCGCAGCTCGGGACGACGCACGTCGTCGGAGGATCGATCAGGCGGATCGGATGACATTGAGCCAGTGCGGCGTCGATCGCAGCGCGCCGTCGAGCGCCCATCGCGTCGTGTAGCCGGCGCATCCAGATCGCAGCGCGATGACCGGTGATGGCCGCCACGTACCCAGTAGAAATCTTTGTCGTCGATACTTGGCGTGTAGCCAGTCCGCCGTGTCGTGTCAAGAAGATTTGGATGGGAAATGCGGGGCGGCTAAGCGGTTTCGAACCGCTACTGGATGGTCCACAACCATCAGTGCTGCCATTACACCATAGCCGCCGCGAGAGACAGGGACTCCTGTCTGGATGAAATGTTAGACGAGCGGTCGCGTCAGAGTCCCGCCTTCTTTCTCGCATCGTCGTACAGCGGGCGCACCATCTGCGCGGCGGGATGGAACTCGCCGACATCCAGGAACACCTTCCACGTGTCGACGGCGCCGCGCCAGTCCTCGGTCCGGTACTGGACCAGCCCCTTCAGGAACAGCGCGTCCGCGTCCCGCGGACGCAGCGCCAGCACGCGGTCCGCGGCGACGCGCGCGCCGTCCATCTCGCCGGAGCGGAACAGCATGAAGCCGATCCCGTTCAGGGCCGGGACGCTGTCCTTGTCGATCGCCAGGACCGCCTGGTAGGTCGCGACCGCGTCGGTCACGCGGTCCTCGCCCACGTACGCCTCGGCCAGAGCGAGCAGCGTCGGCACGTCGCGCGGGCTCGCCTTCGATCGCGCTTCGAGCTCGGCGATCGTCGGGCCCGCCGGTGCGGTTCCGGTGATGGGCTCGCCCGGCGCGCGGTCGCCCGCCGCGCGCGGCAGCTCGATCACGACGAGCACAACGGCGATGCCGGCGATCAGCGATGCGAGCGCGAGCGTGCGCCACGGCGCCGGAACGGATCGTGGCTCGCGTTCCTTCACGAACGCACCGCGCTCGAGCAGGGCCCGGAGGCGCTCGTGGTCGGCCGGCGCGATGGTGCCCGCGGCCCGCGCGAACTCGAGATCGCGCAGCGAGCTCACCGCCCGGGCGACGTCGTCATGGGCGTCGGGCGTCTCGGCCGGCCAGAGCGTCGCGCGCCGCGCGAGCAGCGGCCGCACGGCGAAGGCGAGTCCGGTGAGAAACAGTGTCGTGAAGAGGAGGTAGCTCACTCCGCGCCGTCCCCCTGTGGCAGATCCAGCGCTTCCTCGCGCGCGACGCGTTCGCGGAGCGCGGCGAGCTCCCTGGCAGGTACGGCCGCGACACTCGGCACGGTGCCGCGGATGCGGCCAAGAGCGACCGCCAATCCGGCGCCGAGCGCGGCGAGCGGCACGAGCCAGATCAGACCCGTCCACGACGACGCGGGCGGTGACAGAAGGACCCAATCGCCGTAAGACGCGCGGAACTCGTCGCGGATCTGATCGTCGGTCCGCCCCTCGGCGACGCGCTGAACGACGAGGTCACGCATCTGCCGCGCGCTCGCGGCGGGCGAGTCCCTCACCGAGAGCCCTTGGCACGTCACGCAGCGCAGCTCGCTGGTGATCCGGTCAACGCGCTCCGCCGCTGTCGCGTCGTGCGGCCGCGCGCTCCACGCGACCGCGCCGAGGATCGCGAGCAGCGCGACGAGGATGAGCGCCCGCTCCCGTGTCATCGCGCTGCCTTCGGTCTGAGGCTGTCGATCGCGTTGACGAGGGTGGCCTCGTCGATCGGTCCGACGTGCCGCCCGGCGATGATGCCGTCGGGCCCGATGAAATATGTCTCCGGGATGCCACGGACGCCGTACGCGAACGCGATGCGCCCGTCGTCGTCCGTCAGGGTCGGCCAGGTGACGCCGTTGTCGCGCACGTAGCGGCGACCGCTGTCGAGCGAGTCCTGATAGAGGATGCCGATCACGATGACGTCACTGGTGCGGTAGCGCTCCCACACACGGACCAGCGCGGGGTTCTCCTCTTTGCATGGGATGCACCACGACGCGAAGAAGTTCAGGACCACGACCTTGCCCGCGTGATCTGCGAGCGCGAGCTTGCCGGCCCCGTCGAGGCGATCGAGCGCGAAGGCGGCGGCGGGCTTATTGACGGTGCCGGTGCGGATGTCCAACGGATCGTGGCGGAACGCGAGCATGAGCACGACCGTCAGCGCCGCGATCCCGGCGACGATGGAGTAACGGAGCCACCTCGGCATCAGATCAGTCCCCGACCGTGGCCGGCGCTTCCACCAGCGGGCGCGTGGCTTCGCGTCGCTTCGGCTGCGGCAGTGCCGCGATGACCGCGCCCAGACCGACGACCGCGCCACCCAGCCAGAGCCACGACACGAGCGGGATGACCAGGACGCGGACCGTCGCCCACGTCTGCGCGCTCGTGTCGTACGCGATCAGGATCGTGTACACGTCATCGCGAAGTCCCGCGGAGATGCCGGGCGACCCCACCGCCTGTGTCGCGTTGGGGAAGAACACCAGAGCCGGGCGTAGCTGCGCGTCGGCGCCGTTCCCCGTGATGGCGAGGTCCGCGACGAGGAGATCGCGCTGCGGCTCGTCCACGCTACGGAGACCGTTGTACGTGACCGTGTAACCCGCTGCCTCGAAATGGTCGCCGGCGCGCACGGTGCGTTCGATCTCGACGGTCTTTGACTGGCTCGTCGCGACCGCCACCGCGACGAGCACGATGCCGAGGTGCACGACGTAGCCACCGTAGCGCCGCCCGCTCCGTCGCAGGAGGTTCGCGAACGCGGTGCCGGCGCTCTCTCCGTGCAGCGCGCTTCGGGCGCGGATGCCGCGCGCGAACTCCTGCACCACGGTCGCGGCGACGAAGGCGGCCAGCGCGTACGTGAGGACCGCGAAGGCGCCGCCCAGACCCGTCGCGACCGCGAGCAGCGCGCCGCCGGCACCGGCGACGATGGGCGCGGTGAACTGGCGCTCGAGCGTCGCGCGCGACGCGCCGTGCCAGGGCAGCTGCGGCCCGATGCCCATGAGGAACAGCAGCGCGAGCGCGAGCGGGACCTCGACGCGGTCGAAGTACGGTCGGCCGATCGAGAGCTGATCGCCGCTGATCGCCTCGGCGATGAGCGGGTACAGCGTGCCAAGGAGCACGGTCAGCGTCGCGGCGACGAAGACGACGTTCTGGAACAGGAAGATCGCCTCGCGCGAAAGAGGAGCGCCGACGGCGCCGGTGTCGCGCAGCATCGGCATGCGCCAGAGCAGCAGACCGACCGAGAGCACGACGATCGCCACGAGATAGCCGAGCAGCAACGGTCCGATCGCGGACTGCGTGAACGCGTGTACCGAGTTGACGACGCCGCTGCGCGTGAGGAACGTGCCTAGGATCGTGAGCGCGAACGTCGCGATCACCAGCGAGAGGTTCCAGCTCCGCAGCAGGCGACGCTTCTCCTCGACCATCACCGAATGCAGGTACGCCGTCGCGACGAGCCACGGCATGATCGCCGCGTTCTCGACCGGGTCCCACGCCCAGTAGCCACCCCAGCCCAGCACGGCGTACGACCACCAGGAGCCCGCGACGATGCCGACGCCGAGGAGCGCCCACGACACGAGCGCGAAGCGCCGCGTCGCCACCAGCCAGCGGTCGCCGCCCTCGCCGAGGATCAGCGACGCGATCGCGTACGCGAACGGCACCGAGAACAGCACGTAGCCGAGATAAAGGAGTGGAGGATGCAGGGCCATGAGCGGATGGTTCTGCAGCAGCGGGTTCGGGCCGTTGCCGTTCAGCGGAACGACCTCGCTGCGCACGAAGGGATCCGCCGCGGGCGTCGTCACGAGCAGCAGGAAGAACGTGAGCATCGCGAACAGGATCGCGAGCGCGGTCGTCGCCAGACGTGGGAGCACGGGCGTGCCGCGCCATGCGACATACGCCGTCGCACCCGCGAGGATGGCCGTCCACAGGAGGATCGATCCCTCGAGCGCCGCCCACAGGGACACGACCGTGAAGAACAGCGGCGTCTCCCGCGCGTTGTTCCGCGCCACGTACTCGATCGAGAAGTCGTGCGTGACGAGCGCGCCGATCATCGCGAGCGCGGCGAGCACGACGAGCAGGAACGTGAGCAGCGCGGACCAGCGCGCGCTCGCGAGCGCTCGGCCGTCGCGTCGTGCCGCCGCGTAGGCCGCCGCGCCGATCCCCCAGATCGCGAGCGGCAGCGCAGCGCGCAGCGCTCCGATGCCGAGGTCGGCGAAGCCGATCGTCACGGCGTGTTGTGGCTCGGCGTCGCGCCGGGCGATGGCGGTGCGTATTGCTCGTCGTGTTTCGCGATCACCTGTGTCGCGCGGAACGTCCCGTCGGGCGCGAAGGTTCCCTCCACGACCGCGCCCGCTCCCTCACGCAGGAGCGACGGCGGCGCTCCGGTCCCGATGACGCTCACGCGCGTCGTGCCGTCGGTCAGAACGAAGCGCAGATCCCGCGTCTGCGGGTCGTACCGGAGGCTGCCGGTCTCCACCTGGCCGCCGAGCCGTGCGGCCGTCCCAGCCGCGACGTTCCGCTCGCGCGCCTCGGTCGGCGTGAGGTAGTAGACGGCCGAGCTCGCGAGGTTCTGCACCGCGACGAAGCCGATGAGCACCGCGGCGGCGAGCACCGCGATCAGCAGGACGCGGCGCGCTCCCATGCGCTCAGTTTCGCGGGCGTTGCGCACGGTCACGGCGCCGGCGCAGCGAGATCAGGTACACGGCGATGCCGCCCCACACCAGGACGTACGCGGCGACGATGAAGCCGAGATTTTCGATCACGTTCGGGCCTCGAACATCCGGCGCTGGCGATCGAGCTCGATCGACATGCGCTCCGCGACGAAGGCGAGGTACACGAGCGTGAAGGCGATGACGCAGATGCCGAGCGTCATGCCCATGGCCGCGTCGAGTGACGGACTGCCACCGGCCCGAAGGACGGTCGGCAGCTGGTGCAGCGAGTTCATCCACAGCACGGACAAATGCACGATGGGGACGTCGATCACGGCGATGACGCCGAGCACCGCCGCGCGCGTCGCGCGTCGCGCGAAATCGGTCGAGAGAGATCGCAGCAGCATGTAGCCCACGTACATCATGAACATGATCGCGGTCGTCACGAGGCGCGGATCCCAGGTCCACCACACGCCCCACGTCGGCTTCGCCCAGATCGATCCCGCGACGATGAACATGCCGGTGAAGAGCACGCCGACCTCGGCCGAGGCGACCGCCAGCGCGTCGAACCACGGACGCTTCGTCAACAGCCAGCCGAGGCTCGCGACGAAGACGACAAAGAACGCGAGATACGCGAGCCACGCGAGCGGCACGTGGACGTAGATGATCCGGTACACGTCGCCCTGAACGGCGTCGGTCGGCGCCCACACGAGCGCCATGAACGTCGCGATGATCGAGCCGACGACCGCCAGGCGGCCCAGCCAGGGCCGGACGCGGATGGTGGGGAAGGGTGCCGCACTCGTTTCGATCATTCGATGGCCGCAGGAACGATGGTAAGGCCGAGGACCCCGTAGACGAGCGCGAAGGCGGCGAGGATGCCGGCCCATCCGAGAGCGACGGACGCATCGCCGGTCAGCGCCGCCGCCGCGCCCTGCGTGCACGCGACGAGCTGCGGGATGAGGATCGGGAACGAGAGGATCGGCACCAGCGCGACACGCGCGCGCACGCGCAGCGCGAGCAGCGTCGTGAGCACGACGACCGGCGGGAGCGCGATGATGCCGAGCACGCCGATGAGCGCGAGGTGTCCTCCCAGCGCGACGTCTAGATCGAGCAGGACGAGCGACAGCACGGCCGCCGCCAGAGCGACGATCCCGAGCACGAGCGAGATCGCGACGAGCTTTCCCGCGTAGAGCGCCTCGCGCCCTCCGTCGAGCACGAGGACAGCGTCGATCGCGTCATCCTCGAGCTCGCGGTCGAACGAACGCGCGGCGACGAGCGTCGCCGCGAAGAGGATCGCGATCCAGAACAGCGCGCTCGCCACGCCGGGCTGACGCGCCTGTCCCGGTCCGAGCGCGAGGCTCTCGATGAGGACGAGCACTCCGGTGAATGTCAGCGCTGCGACGAGACCGTCCGGGTGCCGGCGCTCTGCCGCGAGCTCTCGCGCGGCGACCAGCAGCGCGCGGTCCAGCGCGTTCACGTCATACCTCGCGCAGCGCTCCGTCGTCGAGCAGGTAGCGATGCGTTGCGTCCTGGTCGAGCTCGTGATGGAGATGCGTCGCCATCAGCACCGCTTGTCCGCGGACCTGCGCCATGTTGATCGCCGCGCGCAGGCGGACGAGCGCGTCCGAGTCGAGGTCGGCGAACGGTTCGTCCAGCAGGACGAGCGGCACCGGCTCCGTCTCGATCCGCGCGAGCGACGCGCGGCGTCGCTGGCCGGCGGAGAGCCGCTCGATCGGGCGATCCATCTCGTCGCCGAGGCCCCACGTGCGCAGCGCACCCGCGACATCGCTGGCAACGAGTCCCCGGAAGGCTGCGAGGAACGCGAGGTTCTCGCGCGCGGTGAGGCCGCGTAGCAGCATGGGGCGATGTCCGATGTAGAGCGGCTGACCGCCCGGCACGGATCGGCGGCCTCGCGCGAGGGGCGCCAGACCGGCGAGGGCGCGCAGCAGCGTCGTCTTGCCGGCGCCGTTCGGACCGCGCAGCAGCACCAGGCCGGGACCGAGCTCGAGCGAGACTCCCCGAAGGATGGGGCGGTCGTCCAGGACGACCGTGACATCGTTGAGGGATGCGTTCTCCGGCACGCGCCGCATGATGGGGCGGCTCCTATGCCTCTGCAGCCTCGCCGTCGTTCTCGTCGCGGTCGCCTGTGCTCCCGAGCCGCCTGCGACCGATCCGATAGCCCGCGGCCGGCAGCTGTACCGGGAGCTGGGCTGCGCGAACTGTCACGAAGGCAGCATCTCCAACCTCTTCCGCCCGGTCGGGCCACCGCTCGACCGGATCGGCCTGGTGGCCGGAAAGCGGGTCTCGGGCATGAGCGCGGAGGAGTACCTGCGCCAGTCGATCACCGATCCGGGGGCCTACGTCGTGCCTGGGTACCCGGACTCGATGCCCCGGGGAGTCGCCCGGGACCTTTCAGCGGAGGATCTGGCCGCTCTGGTCGCCTATCTGGCCTCGTTGAGGTGACAGATGGCTCCTAACGACCGCCTCCAGCCCCCCGTTACGCCTGATGGAAAGGAAGAGGATGCCGCTCTGGCTGTACGGGCGTCCAAGGGTGATCCGGCAGCGTTCGGGACGCTCTACGACCGGCACGTCAGCGCCGTCTACCGCTACGTCTACTACCGGGTGCGGGACGACGCCGAGGCGGAAGACCTCACCAGTGATGTGTTCATGAAGGCCCTGCGAGCGATCCCCCGATACGAGCCCCGTCAGGCGTTCCTCGCCTGGCTCTATCGGATCGCGCGCAACGCCGTCATCGACCACGTGCGCCGCGGCGGCCGTCAGGTCTCGTTCGAGGACGCCCTCAAGCACCCGGAGGTCCACAACGCGGTCGACCCTGACCTCGAGGTCCTCGCCGGGTCCGACAGCGCGACGCTCCGCACCGCCCTCGGACAGCTGACACCGCTGCAGCAGGAGGTCATCGTCCTGCGCTTCCTCGAGGGCTATTCCACCGACGAGATCGCGAAGCTGATCGGAAAGCGCGAGGGCACCATTCGCGGGATCCAGTTCCGCGCGCTCGGTGCTCTGCGACAGCTGATCCCCTCGCGCGAGGCGCTGGGTTGAGCCGGCGCAGGCTTCCCGAACCGCGCATGCGCGACGAGTTCCGGCGCGAGCTGCGCGCGCGACTGATGCGCGAAGCGGCGGTCACGCTCACCCCGAGGCGTCGCGAGACAGCCTGGACCGCGTGGCTCCGGCCGGCGCTCGCCGTCAGCCTTGCCGCTTTCGTCCTCATGGCCGGCGCGGGCTCCGCCGCGGCGGACAGTGTGCCCGGCGACGTGGCCTTCGGTCTGAAGCGCGCGATCGAGGAGGTCCGCGTCGCACTCACGTTCGACGACGTGCAGCGTGTGCGCGTCCTCGCCGAGATCGCCGACCAGCGCCTCGCCGAGCTCGAGAAGGTCGCGAACCGCGACGACAGGGCGCCGACGGCATCCGAGGAGTACGCGCAGGCCGTGCTGCGCTTCCGCGAAGCGGTCAATGCTCTGCAGCAGGCGGCGCCCGATGCCGACAAGAGCGATCTCGCTCAGGACGTCGCCGATGCCGCGCGCGAGAAGCACGAGATGGTGCTCGAGCAGCTGAGGGATCGTCTCTCGGGTAGCGCGAAGGAGTCCGTGGATCGCGCGCTCGAGGAAGAGCGCAAGGAGACGCCGACCTCGCAGGACAAGAAGGACAAGGCCGAAGAGCGCACGAATCCAGCGGCCCCGCCACGCGGTAACGAACGCACCAACTCGCCGCGCACCGCCACGCCCCGCTCGACGGAGGGGCGGCCCTAGCTAACTCCGCGGTGGCCCCGCGCTCGGCGGGATCTCGCCGCGATGGGGTTCGCGCCGCAAGTCGATCGCAGGTATCGGTCCGTGTGGCGGCCCAGGCTGTGGCCTCAGCGGCGGCGGTAGCTCCTCCTCGCTCCGCTCGAAGCTCCAGCGCGCGAACACACCCGTCCGTCTTGCGACCCAGCGAATAACGGACGCGACGGCACCCAGGATCCTCCCGGTCCTCATGCCCGGTCGCAAGTGCAGCGACCATGCCAGGTGGCACGCCTGGTGCATAGGACCACCGGCATGTGCACCTGCAAGGTCTGTATCAGCGAACGCATCTTCCTTCGCATCTTGGCACTTCTCGTCGCGTGAAACGAGTCCTGATCGCGGAGGACGACCCGGATATCGCGGACGTCCTGCGCCAAGCACTCGCCGACCGCCTTGATGTCGAAGCCGACGCGGTCGCCAACGGGGCGCTGGTCATGGACTCCGTCGCCGTCGGGCGTCCCGATCTCCTCATCCTCGACGTCGGCCTACCGGGCCTGAATGGGCTCGATGTCTTCGACCTGCTGCGCAGCGATGCGCACTGGCAGGGAGTTCCCGTGCTGTTCCTGACCGCCCTGCCGGAACAGGCCGAGCGGGCGAACGCCGCGACCGGAGTCCACGAGGTGATCGCTAAGCCATTCGATGTCGACGCGCTGATCGCGCGTGCGCAGCATCTCATGGGCGCGGCGAGGAAGACGGAGATCGCCGCCTAGAATCGCGCGATGCCGCGCGCCCAGCCATCACGAACACAGCGCAAGAAGCCAGAGCCCGCAGTGACGCGGGCGTTCCTCTTCTCTGACCTTCGCGACTACACGAGCTTCGTCGAAGCGAAGGGCGACGCGGCGGCGGCCCGTCTGCTCCGCGACTACCGCACGCTCGTGCGCCGCGAGGTCGCACGGCATGACGGCGCCGAGGTCAAGACCGAAGGAGACTCCTTCTATGTCGTCTTCGACGCACCGTCGGTCGCCCTCGACTGCGCGGTGGCGATCCTCCGCGCCGCCGACGTACGCAATGGACGCGACCCGACGGCGCCACTGCGAATCGGCGTCGGCGTGCACGCCGGCGAGACGGTCGCGTACGACGACCAGTTCGTCGGCAGCGCCGTGAACATCGCGAGTCGCCTGGCCGGCAAGGCGGGCGCCGGCGAGCTGCTGATCAGCGACACGCTGCGCGGTCTGGTTCGCACGAGCCGCAGCATCACCATGCAGGAGCGTGGTCCGCTCGAGCTCAAGGGAGTGACGGAAGGGATCCGTGCCTGGACCGTCGATTGGCACGAGCCACGGCCCGCGGCGCCGGAGCCGGCGGCGGTCGCATCGAGCCGCGAGCGTGCGCCCGCGCCGTCCGGCCAGTTCCTGTGCCCGGTCATCGTCGGACGCGCTGCGGAGACCGCACGTTTCGCTGCCGGGCTGCAGGCAGCGAAGGTGGGTCACGGCCAGACGCTGGTGCTGGCCGGCGAGGCCGGCGTGGGTAAGAGCGCGTTCGTGCGCCGTGCGGACGAAGCCGCGGCCGCGGAGGGCTTCCGCATCCTCGTCGGACTCACGCACCAGTCCGACGCCGGCTTGCCGTATGCGCCGTTCATCTCGGCCGTGCGGTCTGGTTTCCGCGGCCTCGAGCGTGACGAGCTCGGCCGAGTTCTGCAGCGCAGCGCGCCCGACCTCGCACAGTTGTTCCCGGAGCTCGGTCGCCTTGGCGGTACGGAGGCGTCGACGGGCATCGAGCGCCATCGACTCGCGGTCGCGTTCCAGCATCTGTTCCGCGCCTTCGCCCGCGGATCGCCCGTCTTGCTCGTCGTGGAGGATCTGCATTGGGCCGATGAGGCGAGCCTGGAGCTCCTGAAGCACCTCGCCCGCGAGCTCCGCGACGCGCGCGTCGCGATCCTCGCGACGTATCGCAGCGACGAGATGCATCGACGCCATCCTCTCCTGCGTGCGCTCGCGGACCTGGAGCGCGAGAGGTTGGTGACGCAGATCGGCCTGAAGCGGTTGACGCCCGACGAGACGACCGAGCTCATACGCGCGACGTTCGCACAGAGCGAGGCAGCGGTCCGGATCACCGACGAGTTCCGCGACGCGATCTACGCGCGGTCCGAGGGCAACCCGTTCTTCACCGAGGAGCTGCTCAAAGCGCTCGTCGAGTCGGGAGGGGTGTACTTCGATGCGAGTGGCTGGCACCGCAAGCCGATCGACCAGCTCGAGATCCCTGGCTCGATCCGCGAGGCCGTCCGCGCGCGCGTCGATCGGCTCTCGGAGGACGCACGGGCCACGCTGTCGGCCGCCGCGGCGATCGGCCACCGGTTCGAGTTCGACGTGCTGCGACAGGTACGCGACATCGACGAGGCCACGCTCGAGAGACATCTTCGCGAGTTCATCGAGCAGCAGCTGGTCAGCGAGACGGCGAGCGGTCGCGACGAATACGCGTTCCGCCACGCACTCACGCGCGAGGTCGTCTATGACGATCTCCTGGTGCGGGAGCGCAAGCGGCTGCACCGCGGGGTCGCCGACGCTCTGGGTGCGGCGCGCGTCACGCCGCCGGCGCTGCTCGCCCACCACCTGCTCGAGGCGGGCGAGCTTGAGCGAGCGGTGCCGGTGCTCGTACAGGCCGGCGACGACGCAACGCGTGCGGACGCGCCGCGCGAGGCGGCGGCCCACTATGCGCGCGCCGTCGAGATCGGTCTGCCCGAAACGGAGCTGGCGTCCGTCATCGAGCGACAGGCAGAGGCCTACCAGCCGTTCGACACGCCTCTGTCCATCAAGACGGCGCAGGAGGCCTTCGCCCTATATCGGCAGGTCGGTGATCGGCGTGGGCAGTCACGGATGCTCCGCCTGGAGGGCCGAGGGCATTTCTACGAGAGTCGGCAGGAGCTAGCCGAGGAACGCACCCAGGCGTCCATCGACGTGCTCGAGGGCGAGCAGTGCGTCGAGCTCGCACGCGCGCTCGCACAGCTGGCCGGTCTGATCATGACCCGGAACGCGATGGCGGAAGCGATCCCTCATTCGGAGCGCGCGATCGAGATGGGTGAGCGGCTGGGCGATCCGTGGACGCTGGCGAACGCGCTGATCACGCACGGCAGCGCGCTGCGAGGCGAGCGTGGACTGCCATTCCTCCGCCGCGGTCTCGCGGTCGCGCTACGGAGCGGCATCAACGAGGCCGCCCAGCGCGCGTACAACAACATCCAGATCGTGTTGATCGAGACCGCCGCACCGGCGACGGAGCGCGCCGCCTTGGTCGAAGAGGGCCTCGAGCACGCCCGCCGGCGCGGCCACGAGGAGGCCGGACTCTCGTACCTGCTCACGATGAAGGGCGGCCTCGAGTTCGGATCGGGCGACTGGGACGCGATGCTCGCGACGACCGCTCGCGTCTACAGCGCGTCGCTGGTGTATCGCTGGGCGCTCATCTCTCGCGCCTGGGTCGTTGCGGCGCGCGAGGGCCCGAGCGCGGCGCTGCCCGTCTACGCCGAGCTCGCAAGCCGGCCGGGTGGCGACGCGACCGTGCTGATCGCGAGCAGAGCCGCGCTCGCGGCCGGCCTTGCCGACGCCGATCAGCTCGACGAGGCACGCGGGCACCTTGCCGCGCTCGGCGAGCTCATCGCTCCGTATCGGGCCGGGGCGGCGGACCTGGACACGCCCCGCAGCATCCT
Source organism: Candidatus Limnocylindria bacterium (assembly GCA_036000705.1). Taxonomy (GTDB): domain Bacteria; phylum Chloroflexota; class Limnocylindria; order P2-11E; family P2-11E; genus CF-39. The sequence goes on from DASYUY010000118.1 coordinate 26,268, forward strand.
CGGCGGACCCTCGATGCACGACGTGCTCATCGCAGCGGGCTTGCTCGGCGAGCCGGGTTGGATCGATATCGCGGAGGCCGAGGTCGGGAGCCGAGTGCTCGGGACGAACAGCCGTCACTATGCCGCCGCGGCTCGCGCGATCCTTGCCGATGATGCCGCGGCCGCCGCGAGCGCCCTCGGATCCGCGTATGCACTATCCGAGCACGTCGGCCTCGGAGGCACCTGGCACAGATACACGGTCGCCTGTGTGCGCATCGCCTCCGCGCGACGTCTTCCGCTCGGCGGTGAATGGGCGGCCTGCGCGGCGCGGACGCGGGCCTTCGCCGCGCACGCTCGCGCCCCACGGTGGCTGGACGTGCTGGACCAGGCCGGACTCTAGCCGGCGGTCCGCTCCGGCTCGTGCGCGCGGACGAGCTGCGGCCAGCGACCCCGCACCGCCGCGGCGATCCCCTCGGCGTCGAGCCCGTAGTGGCGGCGCCAGAGCTTCTGCGCGCCGTGGTCCACGTGCTCGTCCGGGATGCCGAGCATCTCGAGCTCGACCCGTGCGCCACGCTCGTGGAAGAGCTCCGCGACCGCGGAGCCGAAGCCGCCGGCGACGACGTGCTCCTCGACGGTGACGAACCGCGGCGTGCGGGCCGCGAGCGCGAGGAGACGCTCGGCGTCTAGCGGCTTTGCGAAGCGCGCGTTCACGACCGTCGCCTGCAGTCCTTCGCGCGCGAGCGTCTCGGCGGCCTGGAGTGCCGCGTTCACCGGCTGTCCGTACGCGACGATGACGAGATGATCGCCCTCGCGCAGCGTCTCCGACACGCCGATGGGGATCTCGCGCGGCGGGTCGGATAAGGCGACGCCGAAACCGGTGCCACGCGGGAAGCGCACGCCGATCGGGCCGCGCCGTGCCGCGGCGTGGCGGTGGGCGGTCCAGAGCATGTCGCGCAGCTCGCCCTCGTCCTTCGGCGCCATGAGCGTGAAGCCGGGCAGCGGTCGGAGGTACGCGATGTCGTACAGGCCTTGGTGCGTTCGCCCGTCGTCGCCCACGATGCCGGCGCGGTCCATCGCGAAGACGACCGAAAGATCCTGCACCGCGACGTCGTGCAGCACCTGATCGAATCCGCGCTGCAGGAATGTCGAGTAGATCGCGACGATCGGAACGATGCCCTGGGTGGCCAGGCCCGCGGCCATCGTGACGGCGTGCTGCTCGCAGATGCCGACGTCGATGACACGCTGCGGGAACTGCTTGAAGAGTGGAAGCAATCCGGTGCCACCCGGCATCGCCGCGGTGATGGCGACCGTCCGGTCGTCGGCGCTGAGGATCTCGCGCACCGTGTCGGCGAAGACCGTGGTGTACTGCGGTGCCGTCGCCTTGGCCGCGCCGGTGGCCGACACGCCGTGCCATTTCACGTTGTCGTCCTCGGCCGGACCGTACCCGTGCCCCTTCTGTGTGTGCAGGTGTACGAACACGGGCCCGTCGCGGAAATCGCGTGCCTTGGCGAGGACGCTCTCGACGGCGAAAAGGTCATGCCCGTCGACGGGGCCGAAGTACGTGAACCCTAGCTGCTCGAACAGGAGGTTCGGGATGAGCAGGGCCTTGAGGCTGTTGAAGATGCGGCGACGCGCCTCTTCCGCGAGGTCGCCGGCGGGCATGTGGTCCAGCACCTGCCGGACGACCTGCTTCGCGCCGCGGTACGGGGTGGCCGTCCGCAGGGTCTCGAGCATGCGTGACACCGCGCCGACGTTGGGGGCGATGCTCATGCCGTTGTCGTTGAGGACGACGATGACGCGGCGCTTGTCGTGGCCGATGTTGTTCAGGCCCTCGAACGCTATGCCGGCCGTCAGCGCGCCGTCGCCGATGACCGCGACGACGTGGAAATCCTCGTGCTTGAGGTCGCGCGCGAGGGCCATGCCATGCGCGGCCGAGATCGACGTTCCCGCGTGCCCGGCGCCGAACTGATCGTGCTCCGATTCGGTGCGCACCAGGAAACCGGAGATCCCGCCGAGCTGTCGCAGCGTGTCGAATCGCGCGCGCCGACCGGTGAGCATTTTGTGCACGTACGCCTGATGACCGGTGTCCCACACGAGCTTGTCGCGCGGCGACTCGAAGACCCGGTGCAGCGCCACGGTGAGCTCGACGGTGCCGAGGCTCGACGAGATGTGGCCACCGGTGCGCTGGACCATCTCGACCGTGTAGTCGCGGATCTCGCGGCAGAGCTGCAGTAGCTCGTCGCGATGGAGTGCGCGCAGGTCGCGCGGATCGTTGATGCGCTCGAGTACCGGCATCGTGCCCATACTACGGGCGCGTGCAGGGTCTTTCGTCTCACGTGGCGGTCGTCACCGGCGTGACCGGCAATCTCGGACCCGCCGTGCTCCGCGCCTATCTCACACGCGGGACGCACGTCGCGGCGGCGGTGCGCGATGCCGCGAAAGGAGAGGCGCTACGGGTCGCGCTCGCCGACGTCGCGGGTGACGCCGACGACCCACGCCTCCTCGTCATCGAGGCCGACCCCGCCGACGCGTCGGCGATGGACGCGCTCGTCGAGCGCGTGCTGCGCGCCTGGGGTCGGATCGACATCCTCAACAATCTCGCCGGCATCTTCAAGGGCGGACCGGCGCTCGATGCCGGTCGCATGCGCGAGCTGTGGGACACCAACGTGCTCACCGCGGTGACCGCAGCGGCGGCCTGCCTGCGGCCCATGCGCGCCCGCGGTTACGGGCGCGTCGTGAGCGTCTCCGCGTTGACGGCGCTCAAGGGCGGGCGGAACAACGCCGCCTACGCGATGTCGAAGGGAGCGTTGGTGCGCTGGACCGAATCACTCGCGGCGGAGATGAAGGGCGAGGGGATCACCGTGAACGCGGTGCTGCCGACGACGATCGACCATCCGGCGAACCGCGCGCAGATGCCCAAGGCAGACCCGACGCTGTGGCCCTCACCCGAGGAGGTCGCGAACGTGATCCTGTTCCTCTCGTCGCGCGAGGCGAGCGGCGTGAACGGCGCGGCGATCCCGATCACCGCGCGGACGTGACGTAAGGAGACCGAGGACATGGATTTCCAGTTCATCAAGTTCATCCACGTGCTGCTCGCGATCGTCGCCGTCGGATTCAACGCCTCGTACGGGATCTGGCTCGCGCGGGCCGCCAAGGCGCCGCAGGCGACGCAGAGCCATGTCCTGCGGACGATCAAGTTCATGGACGACCGCATCGCGAATCCCGCGTACGGGCTGCTGCTGCTCACCGGGCTGTTCATGGTGTTCAGCGCCGGGATCCCGTTCAGCCAGCTGTGGATCGCGGGCGGCATCGGTCTGTGGCTCGTGCTGCTGGTCGTCGGGCTCGGCATCTACACGCCGACGCTCCGTGATCAGATCCGCGCGCTCGAGAGCGAGGGCCCGGGCAGCGAGGAGTATCAGCGCCTCGCCGCGCGCGGCCGCGGCGTGGGCATCGTCCTGGGGATCATCGTGATCGTGATCGTCTTCCTGATGGTCACGAAGCCGGCTTAGGGCCCTCGGCTCGGAATGCGCGCTCGTTACAGCAGTCCGCGGGAAAGCGCCTGCATGACCGCGCCCGTGCGTGTCCGCGCGTCGAGCTTCGCGTAGATGCTCTCGAGATGGTGACGGGCGGTGTTCTCGCTGATCTCGAGCTGCCGCGCGAGCTCCTTGTTCGAGTCTCCGCGTGCGACCAGCCGGACAACTTCGAGCTCGCGATCGGTGAGCGCCATTGATGCGCGCACGCGGCGCGGCGGCGCACCGCTCGCCGTAGAGATCACCGCCGCCACCACGTCGCCGTCAAGACGTCCTTCGGCGGCGTCGTGCCGCAGGACGGCTGCGGCCTGCTCGGGGGTCATGGGGCCGCGATACGGGCGCGCTTCGCTCAGCGCCTGGAAGGTGTCCGCGGCCGCGAGGATGCGAGCGGCGATCGGTAAAGCGTTCGCTTTCGCGCCGCGGTGATAGCCCGAGCCGTCGAGCCGCTCGTGATGCGCGCCCGCGATCTGCGCGCATTCGGCGAATGCGGGCGCGCGTTCGAGAACCCGTTCGGTGTAATACGGATGGAGGCGCACGCGTTCGCGCTCACCGGGCGTGAGCGAGCGTGGCTTATCGAGAATCGTGTTCGGCACGCTTGCGCGGCCGACGTCGTGGAGCAGCGCGGCCCGCCGGACGAGCGACGCATCCAGCGCACCGAGGCCAAGCGCTCGGGCTGCCAAGTCTGCCCGCTCGGCCACGTTTCGCGAGTGGCCGACGAACCAGGGTGCCTTCACATCCGCGAAATCGGCGAACGCGAGAGCGAGATCGTCGATGCGCTCGGCCACGACCGTCAGCTGCGGCGACGGCTCTTGCGCGAGCACTTCGTCCCACAGCTCCGGCGAACCGAGAACGGTCCACGGTGGGCGCCGCTCCACTAGCTCGAGGAATGTGACTACCAGATCGGGGTCGAGCGCCGCGCCAGCGATCTCTGTCAGGCGCGAGCGCAGAACCGTCGTGTTAGCTGCGACGAATAGGTCGGCGGCGATCGCGACGGCGGCGACGCGCGCGACGAGCGGGATGTCGAGCCCGCGCACTGCGGCGGGCGAGCCGCGACCGTCCCAGCGTTCGAAGGTGCTGAAGAGACCGCTCACCGTCCCCGCGCCCAGGGCGGCGCGCTGGGCGATGAGCGCCCCGACTTCGCAGTGCGCCAGTGTGTGCTCGTGGCGTCCGTTCATGTCGGCGAGAGCGCGTCCGAAGACGATCGGTCGGAGAACGGCCGGGCCGGCCTTGCCGACGTGGCGCGCGACCGCGGCGAGCTGCTGCCCCGGGCCGAGAAAGTTCGCTACCGCGATGTCGCGCTTGAAGGCGATGTCGTCCATTCGGTTCGACTCCGCGATCTGATGGGCGTTGCCGACGCAGCCAACGGCCTGCAGCAGGGCGACGTAGAAGGCGTCGCGCCGGGCGGCCGCATCCAGACCCAGTGCGTCTGCCAGCCGGCAGGCGAGGTAGGTCACGCGCAGCGAGTGTTCGAGCGCACGGCCATGGCCGAGGTCGCCCGCCAACGACAGGCCGGCAAGGATCGCGGCGAGGCGCTTCTCCGCCACGCGGCGAGTATGGCCACCGCCGTCCCGGGCAACGAGGGACGAACGTCCCATGCAACCGTGTCGCTTCGCCGCGAGGCTCGATCCATTACGCGAGGGAGGTATCTGCGATGACCCTGGCTCAAACCAACATCGGCACGATCCAGGCGAACGGGACAGAGCTGTACTACGAGCTGCGGGGACGGGGACCGGCGGTCCTCTTCATCTCGGGCGCGACAGGCGACGCCGGGCACTTCTCCGCGACAGCCGAGCGACTCGCGGACGAGTTCAAGACGATCGCGTATGACCGCCGCGGCAACTCGCGCAGCCCGCGGCCCGCAGGATGGACCACGACGACAATGGCCGAGCAGGCCGACGACGCTGCCGCGCTCGTCCGCGCGCTCGGCGTCGAGCCAGTGGTGTGCTTCGCGACCAGCGGCGGTGGCGACGTTGGCATCGAGCTCCTGTTGCGAGATCCCGACCTGCTGCGCGGCATCATTCTTCACGAGCCTGCGCTCAGCGCACCGATCATGACGCCGGAGGAGGCCCAGGCAGCCCTCGCGCCCATCGTTGGTCCAGCCATGGCGAGTGGCGGGCCGCGCGCCGTCGTCGAGGCGTTCGTGCGGCACTTCGCCGGCAGCGAGAACTGGGACCGTCTCGATCCGGCGCTGCGCGAGCGGATGCTCGGGAACGCCCAAACGTTCTTAGGCGCCGAAGTCGAGCCGTTCCTCACGTACCGGCCCGAGCCAGCGGCGCTCCTCGCGTCGCGTGTCCCACTGCGGATCGGCTTGGGCACCTCGAGCGTGCGCGATGCGATCGGCGGCGCGCAGTGGCTTGCGGACGTGCTGGGCCTACGACCTGTGACGATCCCCGGCGGCCACGCGCCCTACTTCGAGGACTCGGACCGCTTCGCGCGCGATCTACGTCCGATTCTCCGCGAGCTTGCGACCTAGCGGGTCCGGTCGATCAAGCGATCGCGCATCGCGTCCGCCCATGAGGCGTACGCGGCCGCCGATGGATGCAGGCCATCCGGCGCGAGGAGGCCGCGGCGCATCTGCTCGCGCATGAGCGGGAAGATATCCACGTAGTCCGCGCGGGCGCGCTCCGCCTCCTCGCGCGCGACCCGGTTGAAGCGCTCGATACGCGCGGCGATCGCCGCCACGTCGCCGAACGACGCGCCGGCGCGCGACAGCGACCAGTCCGGCTGCGGCAGCGCGTAGACGGCGGCGTTCGGTGCTTCCGCGCGCAAGCGTCCGTGGATCAGGCGTAGCCGCTCGCGATAGCTGTCGTCCGAGGATCCGGCGATGATGTCGTTCGCGCCGATGAGGATCGTGACCAGCGTTGGCCTGAACGCCGCGATGAGCGGCAGCTCCTCCGCGATGAGATCGTCGGTGCGGTAGCCGTTCACGGCCGGGTTTCGCAGCACGACTGCGCGCCCGCCAGCGGCCCAGAGGCGCACGAGCACCGCCGGGAACGAACGGTCCGGCGTTGTGCCCGTTCCGATCGTGAACGAGTCACCGAGGGCAAGCCAGCGCTCCGTCGCAGGAATGCCGATGGAATGCTCCGCTGTTCTAGTCTGTGGAAGCTCTTTCCAGAAAGGACCGCTCTTGGCCGACTACGACCTCATCATCATCGGGGGTGGCCCCGCCGGGCTGACCGCCGGACTCTACGCCGCGCGCGCGAACATGAGCGCGGTCCTGCTCGAGGGCAAGGACGTCGGAGGCGAGATCCTCAATACCGAGCTCATCGAGGACTACCCAGGCTTCGAGTCGGTGACCGGTCAAGACCTCGCGCAGAAGATGGCGGAGCATGCTCGCAAATTCGGTCTCAAGATCGAGACGTACGCGCGCGTGAAGCAGATCCGCGTCGACGGCGACCGCAAGGTCGTCGAGCTGGAGGACGGCACGACGCACCGCGCCTACGCCGTCATCGTCACCGTCGGTGGCGAGCCCACCAAGCTGGACGTGCCGGGCGAGGCGGAGTACCACGGCCGCGGCGTTTCGTACTGTGCCGTCTGCGACGGCGCCTTCTTCAAAGGTAGCGATCTGGCGGTGATCGGCGGTGGGGACAGCGCGTTCCAGGAGGGACTGTTCCTCACCCGCTTCGCGAAGAAGCTCCATGTCGTGCATCGGCGCAGCGACTTCCGCGCGCAGGCGATCCTGCAAGATCGGCTCCTCGCCAAGGACATGGTCCACACCGTGACGCCCGCGACGGTCAAGGAGATTGGCGGTGACGGGACTGCCGTGAAGTGGATGGACGTGGCGCGCGACGGCGATGTCGAGCGGATCCCGGTCGAGGGCGTCTTCGTCTTCGTCGGCTTCAAGCCGGTCGGCCGGCAGCTCTTCGCCGATCACATCGATCACGACGAGAACGGCTACCTCATCACCGACCAGTACATGCAGACGAGCATTCCCGGGGTGTACGCCGCGGGCGATACGCGCGCGCAGCTCGCGAAGCAGATCACCACAGCCGTCGGCGACGCGACGACGGCGGTACTGCACGCCGAGCGGTACATCGAAGAGCTGAAGCACACGGAGCGTGCCTTCCCGCAGGCGCCGCGCGAGGCGGTCGCGCAGACGGCGAGCCGTATGCGCATCTTCACCTTCCCACCGGGCGCGGTTGTGATGCGCGAGGGAGAGCCCTCGGATCGCTTCTATGTCATCGCGAAAGGCGAGGCGCTCGTCGTGCAGCACGACGGGAAGGGTGGCGAGCGCGTCCTGGGCACGCTGCATCCCGGTGACTACTTCGGTGAGGTCGGCATCCTGAGCGGACACACGCGCAACGCCACGGTCCGCGCGAAGACGTCGCTCGAGGTCATGGCCCTCGACGCGACCGCGTTCCGGTCGCTCATGGCGAGCTCCCAGGCGACCAGCGACGAGGTCACACGCGTCGCGAAGTCGCGCGAGAAGCGGGCGGACGGCGCGCCGACTAACTAAGCCGCGGCGGGCGGGGCCAGCTCCTTCACGTCAGCGATCAGCTGGTTGAGGTCGAAGGGTTTCTGCAGCACCTTGCGGATGCCGCGCTCGCGGAACTCGGCACGGTGCTCGCGTGACACCGCCGTCTCGAAGATCACGGGAACGTTGCGCAGGCGCTCGTCCTGGTGAAGGCGGTCGTAGAGCTCGAAACCGCTCATCCCCGGGAGACCGACGTCGAGGACGAGCAGATCCGGCTTCACCTGCTCCATCGTGCGCAGCGCCTCCGTCGGACGCGTCACATGGATGGCGTGATAGCCCTCCTCCTCGTTGATGACGCCCGCGAGCAGCTCCCCGATGGGCTTGTCGTCCTCGACGACGACGACGACCCGCGTACGAGCGTTACCACCTGTAACCATGCCCCTCTGGCCTGCGGACCCCATGCCAATTCGCGCGGTCGTTACACCACTCCGGCGCGGTTTTGCAACGATCAGGTATCGGGCCGTCAACGTGCCGTGCTTTCGGCGCGATCAAGCGAGCGCTGACCCTGCGAAAGAATTTCGCTCAGCGGTCCCGATGGGCGCGTTTTGCGTGCGCCGGTAGGTACTGATCGATGACCGCGCGCAGCTGTTCCGGGTAGTAGGGCTTCGCGAGAAATCCGTCGCACCCCGACGCGATCGCGCGCTCGCGATCGGGCGGCGTCGCCGAGGCGGAGACGGCGACGATGCGCAGGTCCTTTCCCCACGACTCCCTACGGACGGCGCGGGCGAACGCGTATCCGTCGAGCCGCGGGATGTGCAGGTCGAGCAAGATGAGCTGCGGGTGCGTCGCCTGTGCGACCGCGAACGCGGTCTCACCGTCCATCGTGGTGATGGGCTCGTGCCGTGCGAGTCGCACGATGCGGAGCGCGAGGTCCATGCTCGAGGCGTCGTCCTCGACGATGAGGATGCGCGCCATCAGTCCGCGGCTTCCGTTCCCGTTCCCGCCGCCGTCGTCTTCTTGCGGCCGCGTCCACCCCGCCGCCGTCCGCCGCGCGATCCGCGTCTGGTGCGCTTGCGCGGCACAGCGGACGTCTCCGTCGTGCTCGTCGTGGCGCTCGGCGTGGCCTCGGCTTCCAGCGGCGGCGCCGTAGCCGTCGCCACCGCTCGTTCGACAGCCTCGCCGTTGAGGCCACCGAACTCACCGAGGATCGTGCGGACCTCGGGATGATCGCGCGCGACGACGAACCCGGCCTTCTTTCCGTGGTCCTCGGGTTTCATGATGCCGCGCTCCACGGCGCTGCGGATGTTCGACTCGAGCGCGTCGCCCTCGACGCGCGAAAGCAGCTCCGCGAAGAGCGCCGCGTTGACCCAATCGGCGCGGTCGCCGTGAGCGCGGGTCGTGCTGACGAAGTTGAACAGGTGCGCGACCGCGGCGGCCGGTTGACGCGCGTACACGACGAGCGGATGGTCGTCGACGAGCCAGCACATCGTGATCTCGCGCCCGTCGCGCTGCACCGATTCGCTCTGGATCGCGCCGCGCTCCTCGGCGATGTTGAACAGCGTCTCGAGCAGGACGCGCCGCGCCGTCCGCCCGCGCGCGATGCCGCCCGGCTGGTCCGCGCGCGAGAGGGGATCGAGGACGGCCTCGACGACGGGCACGCGCTTGGTGTCTTTGGTGACCGTGTTGATGCGGCGGAGCAGGCGGACGAAGTGGAAGTACGTCTCGGCGACGAGCGGCGAGGTGAGGTTCGGCGCGAGGAGCTGCTTCGCCTTCGCGCGCGTCCGGCCCTCGAACTTCGCCTCGATGTGATGCTGCTCGATCGCGGCGTCGATCCGCTCTTCGAGCACGCTGGAGGCTTCCTTCTCCGACAGCGGCACGACGGATCGCACGAAGTCGCCGCGCGCCATCGATGAGGCATGGATCGCGACGAGCTGGTCGAGCAGCAGGACCGCGAGCCGGCGCTGCTCCTTCTCGGATTCGGGCGATCCGGTCGGCACGACAGCCGGCACGACCGGTGGCGTGCGCACCCCGCGGCTGCCGCCTCCGCCGCTGCGACCCCCGCGACGGACGCGCGTCCGCGGGGCGGCGGCGGCGTCCTCGGGTCGCCGCTCCTCTTTGCCGTGTTGTGTGTCGTCGGCGCGCAGGCCGCCGCGCGTCCAACGCGCCTCGGGGATCAGGTCCTCGAGCAAGAAGACGTCATCGCGCAGATGCGGCGACTCCCGCAGCTCGTTCGCGAGCGAGAGATCGCCCGCGACGAGGTAGACCTTCTTGTCCTCGTCTTTCAGCGCCTTGCAGAGGGCGTTGAGATCGCGGTCGCCGGAGACGATGAACCAGACCTCGATGTCCGGCCGATCCTTGTAGAGGAGCTTCATCGCGCGGGTGATGAGTACCGCGTCGGACCGCCCCTTGAGGAGCCGTCCGCTCATGCGCTGGGCGACGGGGATCGGCTCGATGCCGGTGAACTCGAGGGCCATGAGCAGCGTCTCGTCCTGCATCGCGACCTCTTGGCCGAAGATCGCGAGCTTTACGCGGACCGGTCCGAATTCGGCAGCCTTCTTCAGGATGGCTTGCAGGATCGCGAGGGATGACGGCAGCGGTCCTGTGGTGTGCTGCCGCAGCGTGTAGTAGACGTTCTCCCAGTCAATGAGGAGAGCGACGTCGGGCAAGGGATTCTCCTATGGAGCGCACACGCCGCCCGACCCGTTCGCGGACCCCTTGCGGAGTCACGCGCTTGATGCTCACCCTCGTCCAAACACTCTTTGGCTCACGGGATCCGTGACGCCGAAGCGCGGTCGGTACGCGAGCGCGTCCATCACGAACGCATTGGTCGTCGCGCGCGCCGTTTTGTTCTGATGCGATTGTACCCGACCGACGCGAGGACCGACACCGCTCGCTAGTCTTTCGACGTGCCAGAGCGCGACTCCCAGCTCGCCGACCTCGTCGATCTCGGCGCGCGGCGAGGCGCGGCCTACGTCGACGCCCGCCGTGTCGAGCGAGAGTACGAGGCGGTCTCGGTACGAGACGGTGAGGTCGAATCTGTCACGCGCTCGAGCGACCGCGGCATCGGATTTCGGATCATTCACCAGGGCGCCTGGGGCTTCGCCGCGACCGATCGCGGCGACGAGACAGCGCTCCGCGGCGTCGTCGACGAGGCCTTCGCGCGCGCGGAGGCGGCGGCGAGCACACGCAGGGCGCCGGTGACGCTCGCGCCGATCGCGCCGGAGCGCGGCGAGTACCGCACCACCGTGAAGCGCGATCCGTTCGGGGTCCCGGTGGCCGAGCGCATCGCGCTGCTGCGCGCCGCGGACGCGAACCTCCGGGGTCCGCACGCGGTGTCGCGCCGCGGGAGCGTCGCCGCCTACCGCACGCGCAAGCATCTCGTGACGAGCGAAGGCACCGACGTGCGTCAGGAGATCGTGGAGTCCGGCGCGGGCGTTGCGGTGACGGCCGTGAAAGCGGGCGCGAAGCCGACGCAGCGCTACGACAGCCGCCTCACGCGGCAGGCCGGCTGGGAGTTCATCGAGCATCTCGACCTCATCGCGCGCGCCTCGCGCTATCGCGACGACGCGGAGGCGCTGCTCGACGCGCCGCTCGCGACCGAGCGGCCCACCACGCTGGTCTTCACACCCGAGTTCCTCGCCTTGCTCGTGCACGAGTCGTGCGGCCACCCGACCGAGGCGGATCGAGTGCTCGAGCACGAGATCGCCTTCGCAGGCACGACCTTCATGTGGCCGAAGGACCGTGGCACCCTCCGCTACGGCTCGGACCACGTATCGATGACCGCCGACGCGACCGTCCCGGGTGGGATGGGCACGTTCGGCTGGGACGACGACGGCGTGCCCGCGATGCGTACCAAGCTCATCGACCGGGGCACTTTCGTCGGCTATCTCACGTCGCGCGAGACCGCGGCCGCGCTTGGCATGCCCGTTGCGATCGGCTCGGCCCGCGCCGAAGGGTGGCAGCACTTCCCGATCGTGCGGATGGTCAACGTCAGTCTCGATCCGGGGACGGTGAGCTACGACACTCTCCTGGGTGACGTCGCTGACGGCCTGCTGCTCGAAGCCCCGGCGTCGTATTCGCTCGACGACAAGCGGCAGAACTTCCACTTCTCGACGCAGTCGGCGCGCGTCATACGAAACGGCGCGCTCGAGGGCTACGTGCGTGGGGTCTCGTTCCAGTCGCTGACCCCGGCGTTCTGGGGACGCTGCGACGGCGTCGCCGACGACTGGGAGCTGCACGGCTTTCTCTCGTGCGCCAAGGGCGAGCCGCTGCAGCTCATGCGCGTCGGGCACGGCGCCGCGCACGCGCGCTTCCGCGACGTGCCGATCGAGGTGCGCGCGTGATCGTCCGCGGCGGCGACGGCATGCTCGCGCCGCTCCAGCGCGCGCTGCGCGATGCTCGCGCCGACGAGGCCGAGCTCTGGGCGCACCGCCGCCGGTCGGCGATCACCAGATACGCGAGAGACCAGATCCACCAGAACGCGGTCGCGGACGAGACGCAGGTCCAGGCTCGGGTGGTGGTCGGGCGAGCGGTCGGCATCGCGACCGCGAACTCGCTGGACGGTGCCGACCTGCGCCGGCTCGTCGCGGATGCGACCGCCGCGGCGCGCGAGAGCGCGCCGAACGCCGACTGGCCAGGCCTCGCGGAGCCGGCGCAGGCGGCCCCGCCGCGAGCGTACGACGCAGACACGGCGCGCGCCGACGCCGCGAGCCAGGCCACCACCATCCGCCGTATCACCGCGGCGGTCGCCCCGCGCGGCTTTCGCGCCGCGGGCACGCACCAGATCGAGCTGACCGAGGACGCACTGGCGAACACGCGCGGCGTCGCGCGATACGCGCCCAGCACGATGGCCTACCTGCGTGCGCTGGTGACGAGCGACACGGGAACGGGCTGGGCCGAGGATCTCGGCTGCAGCGCGCGCTCCCTCGATCCATCCGGCGTCGCCGCGCGTGCGATCGAGAAGGCGGCGCTCGACCGCGACCGCACCCAGCTCGCGCCGGGCGACTACGAAGCGGTGTTCGAGGAGCTCGCGGTCGCAGAGGTCCTGCGCTTCATGTCCCTGACCGGGCTGACCGGCCAGACCCTGAGGGATGGTCGGTCCTTCATGGCCGGCCGTTTCGGCGAACAGGTGACCGGTCCACGTTTCTCGCTATGGGAAGACGCGCTCGACGGACGCACCCTCGCGATCCCGTTCGACGTCGAAGGAACGCCGAAGCAGCGCGTCGCGCTCGTGGAGGGCGGAGTGGCGAAAGGCGTCGTGCACGACCGCCAGTCGGCGAAGTGGTTCGACACGCGCTCGACAGGGCATGCGGCGGATCCGCGCCGCTACAGCGTCGGCGGCCACGCCGGCAATCTCACGATGGCCGGCGGCGACGCGAAACGCGAGCAGCTCATCGCTGCCACCGAACGCGGCCTTCTGATCACGCGCTTCCATTACACGAACACGCCCGATCCCAAACGCGCGACGATGACGGGGACTACCCGCGACGGCACGTTCCTCATCGAAGACGGTCGCATCAGGCGCGCGCTGGCGAACGTCCGCTACACGATGAGCGCTCTCGACCTCTTCTCCGGCATCGAGCTCATGGGCCCGCAGCGTCTCGCGCGGGACTGGTGGTCCTCGAACGGGATGGGCTCGATCGTCTGTCTCTGCCCGGCGATCAAGGTCGCGCGGGCGACGATCACCGGCTCGAGTCCGCTCTAGCGATCAGCGTTGGAGCCGTGGCTTCCCTTCGCGATCGGAGCGCTCGTCGTCTGGTCGATTCAACGCGTCGTCACCAAGCTCGCGCTGGTGCGCTGGTCGACCGCCTACTTCTACCGACTGAACGCTTTCCTGTCGTTGCTCGTCTATGCGCCGTTCGCCGTGCTGAATCCGCCGCACCCGGCGGGGCTCGCCGGCGCCTTCGCGCTGTCGCTCCTGATGGCGGCGACGTTCTGGGTGACGACGGAGGCGACGCGGCGAGGCCCGGTCGGGCTCGTTTCGCCGCTCACGGCGCTGAGTCCCGCGCTCACCGTCGTTCTCGCGTTGCTCCTGCTGGCCGAGCGTCCGACAGCACTCGCGCTCGCCGGCGTCGTGCTCGGAGCTCTCTCGGCAGCGTTGCTAGCGTTCCGGCCCGCGGCACCAGGGGCGCTCGCGGGTTGGCTCGGCCTCGCGTGCGCGTCGCTCGCCATGCAAGGTGTCGGCGCATTCATCGCGAAGATCGTCGTGACCGGCTCCGGGCCGACGGACCTGTTGCTGACGAGCGCGTCGGTCCAGCTCGCGGTCGGCGCGGTCATCGCCCGACGCGAGCCGCTCGGCGTGAGCGGGCTCGCGAGCGGTCGCGGACTTGCCATCGTCGGCGTGCTCATCAGCGCGGCCGTCGCGACGATCGGCTATCTCTACGCACTGTCGGTGGGTCCGGCGAGCGTCGTCGTGCCGTTGGTCGCGACGAGCCCCTCGCTGGCGGGACTCCTCGGTGTCGTTGTTCTTCGCGAGCGGAGTACGCCTCGCCAGATCATCGCGATCGCGCTCGGCATGGTCGCGGCCGTGATCCTCGCCACCGGCTGAGTGCAACAAGAGGCGCCTCTCATTTTTGGTCGAGGGCTAACATCGAGCGCCCACATGACTCGCTCGACGAGCATCGGTTTCGTCGTCGGAATCGCCCTTATCCTGCTGATCGGCGGTCTCTGGCTCACCTTCGGTCCTCCCGTCGCGTGGCCCGGCAAGCTGACGCTTGCGCTTCAGGAGCGACACGGTGAGCAGGTCTACAGCGCCAATTGCCTGAGCTGCCATGGTGGTCCGACCGGCGGGACCATCGATGACGATCCGCCGCGCCACAACGCGAACGGGCATACCTGGCACCATCCGGATTGCGCGCTGAGACAGATGATCCGCGAGGGTTCGGCCGGGATCTCCGAGGTCAGAAGGTCGGCCGTGCCGATGCAGCCGTTCAAAGGTAGCCTGTCACGTGACGAGATCGACGCCGTTCTCGCGTACATCAGGACGATGTGGATGCCCTGGCAGCAGCAGGCGCAGGCGACCTTCACGCGGGAGATGTGCTTCGAAGGCAGCGCCTGAGCGCTAGTGCATCATTCCGCCGCGCATCATCTCCATCATCTGACCCATCATCGGAGCGCAGCTCGCCGCCATGGCATAGGTCATGAACAACCACGGAATGACCGTCGCGACCACGAGCAACGAGACAACGATGATGAGCAGCTTCGCCCACACGGGCCACGGCTCAGTCTGGCGGCGTTCGGTGACGGTGGCCATGTCGGTTCCTCCTAACTCGGCGGCAGCGGTGTGTTGGTCGAAGGGCCCCGATCGCTCCATTTGGCATCGATCGCGGAACGGATCGCGCGTAGCGACTGCCCCTGGGCTTTCCGGTCCATCACGTCACGCGTGATGCCCGTGCAGATGTCTCAGCCAAAGCTCATCGTATCGAGGCGGATCCGGCCATCCGAATACATCTCGCGGACATAGCAGTCGAAGTTGCTTCGGTGCCCGGCGGCGACGCAGCCGCAGAAGCACGGGACGTACTGCAGGGTGTCGTGATTCGCCGCGGCGTAGCGATACATCGCCTGGGTCTCCGGGGCCAGTTCCAGGAACTCGCTCGGCCACTCGTTCTTCGCGGGATTCGCGTACAGCGGTACGAGCGCGTCGCCCGGGCGTGAAGCCGGCGCGCACGCCGCCGTGAGCGTCGCGCCCGCAACAAGGAGGAAACGCCGCCGCGACCAGCTTGTCATCGTGCCGCTATCACGTTACGCCGTTCGCCGCCGTGCCTCAGCGATCCGCCCTGCAGTCGTGAGGGCGAGGGGTGATACCGAGTCGCCCCGCGTCCGTTACGGAAGAGCATGGCCGCGCCATAACCCTCGGGGCGGTTGGGCCTCACGCATGCTCGCTGAGCAGGCGAATTTCGCGATGAGGTGTTGACATGGACGCACTGTTCGCTGCCTTCCTCGTACAACTGCCGTCGCTCGTCGGCGCATTGCTGCTTCTCGTCCTCGGCTGGATCGTCGCCGGGATCGTCGGAGGACTCGTCACGCGCTTGCTCCGCAAGGTCGGTCTCGATCAGCTCGCGACACGCGCCGGCATCACCGCGTTCCTCGAGCGCGCACGACTGAGGCTCGATGCGGCCGGGCTGGTCGGCGGCATCGTCACCTGGTACGTGCGGCTCATCTTCGTCGTCATGGCCGCGAACGCCGTCGGCATCACCGCGGTGAGCGCGGTGCTGAGCCAGATCATCGGCTTCATCCCGAACCTGCTCGTCGCGCTGCTCATCCTCGGTGCGTTCGCGTGGCTCGCCGGCGTGACGCGCAACCTCGTGACCGGCGCGACCGAGAGCGCCGGCGTCCCGAACTCGGGCGCGCTGGCCATGCTCGCGTACGCGACGGTGCTCGGCTTCGGCGTCGTCGCCGCGGCGTCACAGGTCGGCGTCGCGGCGACCTTGATCAACATCCTGTTCACCGGCGTCGTCGCAGGTGTCGCTCTGGCATTCGGCCTGGCCTTCGGCCTGGGTGGACGCGAAGAGGCTGCGCGCGCGCTGCGCGAGTGGCGTGGTCAGGCAGCGACCGCGATGGAGCACGGCGAAAACGCTCCAACCTCGAATACCCACGACGGACACCCGGAGTCGGTCATCGAAGAGCGGATGCGCCGCGATCAGCTCGTGCGGAAGAGCTAACTCCGGTCAGGTGGGCCGGGGGAGCGTCCCCTCTACCGGTCCACCTTGCCGCTCGCGAGCGCTTGCAGGTAGCGCACGATCGCCCAGCGCTCCTCGTCGGTGAGTCCGCTGACGTGCGACCCGTCCGACGCCGTCACTTGCCGCCAGGCCGGCATGCCCGTGCCGGCGACGCCGCTTGTGATCCAGTAATAGATCTCGCCCGGCGCGTGTTGCGGCACGTGCAGCTGCAGGTTGACCGGCCGCGGCTGCAGCACGAATGCCTGCGGCCCGTCGCCGAGGGCCCGTGGCCCATGACAGATCGCGCAGTTCGCCTGGAACAGCGCGCGCCCCTTGTCGATCGTCTCGGGCGTGTCCGGGGTCGGGTTCTGCGCGAAGCGGGCCGTGAACGGGACCGGCGGGGTCGGGATGTTCGGCGCGACGGTAAACGCGAGCGCGTACGACACGATGACCAGCACGCCGAGACCCACCGCGCTGATCGCGAAGCGCCGCCACTCACCGCCCCGATACCGCGTCACGAGCGCGAGCAGCACGAAGACGACGGCCCCGGCGATGAGGAACTGCGCGATGTCCTGCAGACCCTGACGTGAGACGGGGAACGTCACTTGCTCTTCTGCTTCTCCTTCGGCTTACGCGCCGACCAGACGTAGAGGACGATGAGAACGACGAGCGGTATCCCGAATTCGAGGATCTCGTCGAGCCACGTCCCGGTCGCGCCGTGCGGGAGTACGGAGAGCAGCGTCACCTGCTCACGTCGAGCTCGTACACACCGCTGCCGGCGTCGCTGACGCTGAGCGTCACCTTCCAGGTCCCGACGTCGAGGCCGGGCACACTCACGCGGTAGCGGCCCGGTCCGAGCTCGGCGGGGTTCTCGAGGGCGTCCAGCGGCGGCTGCGTCCCCGGGCCGCTGAACGTCGCGCGCACCTTCTTGCCGGTCACCGGGTCGCCCTTCGAGTCCACCACGACGACATTGATAGTGACGGGTGCGCCGGCCTGGGGCTGGAACGGCTCCGAGAACACGATGAGCTGATACGGCGGGATGGCGATGATCTTCGTCGTCGCGTCCTGCCCCGCGGGCTGCGAGACCGGCACCGTGAAGAGCGCGTGGATGTCGGGCCGGCCCGCCAGACGCACGATCGTCTCGACCCGCCAGGTGCCGAGCATCGCGGTCGGGCTGCCCTCCGCGACGTACTCGCCCGGCGCGCGCTCGCTCGCGACGAGCTCCTGCTCGCCCATGTCGTGCTCGACCATCGTGAAACGCAGCGCAACCTTCTCCGCGCCGTTGATCGGCGTGAGGCCCTGCTGTACGCGGACGACGAAGCGGTTGCGTCCCGGGAGCGTCGTCGCGGTGAGGAGCTCGACGCGCAGACCGTCGACGTGCTTCGTCTCGTCGAAGGCCGCGCCCGTCGCCTGCGCGGGCGGCGCGAACGCCGTGAGGAACGCGGCGGCGACGAGCACGCCGGCGAACAGCGTGCTCTCGCCGACGACGCCGCGCCAGAACTGACGGCTCGCGGTCGCCCCGCGGCGCATGCGTGGACCCCACACGAGGAGGTTCAGCGCGCCGAGCCCGAGCAGGCCGACGAGCAGCACGATCTTGGCGAGCAGCGCGATGCCGTACGGCGTCTCCACCAGATCCTCGAGGAGGACCAATCGATCGAGTGCCTGCAGAGTCCCGGTGGTGATGATCACCGCGACCGCGACCAGCGCGGTCAGCGAGAAGTGCCAGATGATGCGTCCGAGCTCGCGGGGGTCGTCGCTCCGTGCAGACGGCATGACCACATACGCGAACGCGACGACCCCGCCGAGCCACACCGAGATGGCGATGACGTGGAGATAGTCGAGCGCGACGTAGCGCAGGTCGCCGAGCGCGGCGGCGTGCGACACGAGCGTGGCGGTGAGCCCCGCGGCGAGACCGAAGAACGCGATCGCTTCGCGGCGCGCGTCCGACGGCAGGAGGCGCGCCGGAACGGCGAGCGACGTGAGGGCAGCGACGCCGGCGAACGCGCGCAGCGCGAGCAACGCGAGCAGCCGCCCGGGGATGTTCGCGCCCTGACCCAAAACGAGCAGTGCGCTGCCCGCGACGAGCGCCGCTCCTCCGACGATCACCAGACGGCGCTCTCGCCGCAGCTCGGCGTCCGCGTGCGGTATGCGGATGAACATCGTGAAGAATCCGAGACCCGTGAGCAGCGCCATGCCGGCGTACGAGAGCGCGCGTCCGGCGATCTCGAGCGCTGTGGGCGGAGGTGCGGACGGACCGATGTCGGCGATCGGCGGAAGCGGCGCGTTCACCGCGAAGGCGAACGCGCCCTTCGTCTCGTGGCCATCGACGGCGGAGACCGTGGTCCACGAGACGAGGTAGCCGCCATCGCCGATCGCCCCGAGGGTGACGCGCAGCGTGTTCGGCTCATCGGGTACGAGCGTCACGTCGTGCTGGTCGAGACGCTTGCCGCTCACATCCAGGACGGCAAGGTCGCTGCCCCGCGCGTCAGGCGTCTCGCTGAAAGTGACCCGCACCTCGGTCGGCGGCTTGGAGAGCCGCGCGTCCGAGGCCGGGTTGGACTTGACATAGTTCGCGTGCGCCGCCGCCGTGCCGCCCATCAGGTAGAGGACGGACACGGCGACGAGCACCGCGGCAAGAACGCGCATCAGGCGCGGCGTCGGGACATCGCGATGGACACGCCGAGCGCGAGGATGCCGATGACGACGGCCACCCCGGACAGCAGCCGCGTCTGGTCGACGCCGCTCTGCAGGTCGCCGAGACGTTTACCAAGCTCGTCCGCCGCGGGCACCTTGTTCGGGTACTGCAGTGCGGTGGTCGGCTCGATGTCACCGAACCGGCCGGGGCCGGACTCGAACTTCTCGTCGACGTCGAGACTCTCGACCTTGCCTTTGATGTGGAAGATGTACGTCCCGGTCGCGGTCGGCATCACGTAGCCGTTGTACGCGCCGGCTGTGCCGAAGCGCGCCGTGACGGCGAGCGGCAGCGCGCTGAGACCACCGCTTTGCACGTCGGCGGTCAGCGTCTTCTCGAGACCCTCGACCGCCTTCGCCGGGGTGATACGCGTGTCGGTCACGTGCAGGTCGAGGCTGTTCATGACCCCGACGTAGGCGGGCTCGTTCAGCCAACCCACGACGAATTGGTACGGCCCGACCATGCGGCGCTCGTGCGCGGCGGCCGTGCCGCCGTAGATCGCGAAGCTCGAGACGACGACGAGCGCCGCCGCAACGAGCGGGATGAGACGCGTCATGTGACCCTCCAAGGTCCTTCGTGCCCGGCGTTCCCCGGGCCGTTCGCAAGGTCGGAGGTCAGACGCGCGGTGGTCCGATGATCAGAGGCGTGTGCCACTGCGCCGGGACGATGGGCGCGGGCGCGAGCTCGGCGATCGCGCGGCGCGTCGGCCGCGGGAGCCGCGGCCAAACGAACGTCAGCAGCGCAAGGACGAAGGCGAAGGTCGCGGCGTCCGAGAGATGCTCGGTGAGAACGCCTTGACGGGGATCGAAGCGCGCCTGCATGTTGGCGAGGAAGATCGGAAGGCGATACGCCGCCAGCACGTGGTCGTGGTACTTCGGCGTGCCCGGCGGGTCGATGTGCGGCGCGACGACGAGTCCCGAGCCAGCGAGCGTGGCGCCGGTCACGGCCAGTGCGAAGACGACGATCGCGAAGAGGCGCATCTCTAGCTAGAGGATACGTTCGAGCAGGCCTTGCAGATACCGACGATCGCCGAGTGCGCCAGATCGGCGCGGAACCCCTGCTCGTCGCGCAGACGGCGGGCGAGCGGCTCCAGAAGCCCGATCGGCAGCTCCTGCTCGGCGCCGCAGCTGCGGCAGACGAGGTGGCCGTGCCGCTGGGCGTCGGCGCGATGCCAGCGCGTGACGCGGTCGTCGAAGTGCGTGTGGGTCACGTACCCGAGCTCCTCGAGCGCTTCGAGGTTGCGGTAGACGGTCGACGGATCGATCCGCGGGTGGCGCGCTCGGATCCGTGTCGCGATGTCATCCGCCGTGATGTGGTGGCGGGCCCGCTGCAGCGCCTCGAGCACGAGGCGGCGCTGGACGGTCATCCGCATGCCGCTGGCGTGCACCCGATCGTCGATGCTCATGACGCAAGCGTCGCGCAAACGCGAGCGTGTTGCAACAGACCACTATTGCGGCCGTTTGCGATAAGGACGGTGGCTCGGTAGGCTGCGATCCGTGGACCTCAGCCTCGTCATCCTCCTCCTGGGGATGGTCGCGCTCGGATTCCGGCACGGATTCGACTGGGATCACATCGCGGCGATCACCGACATCACGAGCACGACGACCGCTGGGCACGCGGAGGTCGACGTGCCGGCCGCGTCGCCGGTGACGCCGCACGGCCACGACGCGGGCGAGATGCGCGCGCATGTGCACCAGCACGCGCTGCGCGGTCCCGGTCCGATCCACGCCTTCGGCGAGTCGCGCTTCGCGCACGAGCAGCGGCATGCGATCGGTCTCGCGTCGCTGTACGCACTGGGGCACGCCTCGGTCGTCGTGTTCCTCGGCGTGCTGGCGCTGACGCTCGGCGCGGTCCTGCCGGACTGGGTGGATCCCATCCTGGAGAAGGTCGTCGGCGTGACGCTGGTGCTGCTCGGCGCGTGGGTGATCTACTCGGTCGTGCAGTACCTGCGCGGCGAAGGCGAGTTCCGGCTCCGTAGCCGCTGGATGCTCGTCTTCGATCTCGCCCGCAACGGATGGGACGCGCTGCAGGCGCGCATCCATGGCCACGAGCACCGGCCGTCCGCGCACTCCACGCAGTACGGTCCGCGTACCGCGTTCGGGGTCGGGATGATCCACGGGATCGGCGCCGAGACGGGGTCGCAGGCGCTGCTCCTCGCCGGGATCGCCGGGGTGACCGGTACGACCGGCATCGTGATCCTCCTGGCCTTCGTCGCGGGGCTGCTCCTCTCGAACACGCTTGTCGCGGTCGTGAGCGCGAGCGGCTTCATCGGAGCCCAGCGCATGCGCACGCTCTACGTCATCGTCGGGGCGTTCGCGGGTGTGGCGAGTCTCGTCATCGGGGCCCTGTTCATCGTGGGCCTCGGCACGGCGCTGCCGGATCTGCAGCAGCTGCTCTTCGGCGGGGAGGGCTAGAAGCCGGCGAGGATCTCCTGGCCTTCGGCGGTCTTGATGAACTCGAAGAAGGCCGCGACCGCGGGCTTCGTGCGGCCGGGGTCCGCGTGCACGGTCAGGATGATCGGTCGTCGCACGGGATACGCGCCGCTATTCACGTTGCGGGTGGTCGCGGCGATCCCATCGAGCGAAAGAAGGCGAAGGGTGGAGTCTTCGGCGGTCGTCTTCTGGATCGTGACCATCGCGATCGCGCCCTTGAAGTCGCGGAGGGCCTGATAGGTGGAGCCGGACTCGACGACCTCGATGACGTTCTTGCCGTAGGTGGGCTTGCCGCCGAAGAAATACGCCTCGAAGCTCGCACGGGTGGAGCTGCCGCTCTCCCTCACGAGCGGCCGGATGTCGCCGGGCTTTCCGCCGACCTGTGACCAGTCGGTGATCTCGCCCGTGTAGATCTTGCGGACCTGCTCGGTCGTGAGGCCGGTGACTGCGTTGGCCGGGTTGACCGCGAGGCCGGTGCCCGTGCCCGCGTAGGGGATCGCGGTGAGCTTCGATTTCTCATCGGTCTTGAGATCGCGGCTCAGGAAGCCGAAGTCCGAGTCGCCGTTCGCGACCAGCGCGACGCTCGTGTCGGCGCCGACGTCCTCGAGCTTGAAGACGACGCCCGGGTGCCGCAGCTGGAAGCGCACCGCCAGGGCGGTGAGGGACTCGAGCGCGGCGCCGGTGCCGGAGCCGCGATACGTCCCCGCGGGCAGGCCGGTGGCCTGGGGTCCGGCGGCCACGCCGCCGCAGGCGCTCAGCGCGGCGGCCAGGACGGCGATCAAGTAGACGTTGTGTCGCATGGGCACCACCCATTGTCGGTCATGTCCCGCTAAACGGATGGGATCGAACCGATATCGTTCGGCCGAGGTGAGGCGTGTGCCCGCGGCGCTCCGCTTCGGTCTGCTCGTCGCGGTCGCGGCGCTGTCGCTGACCGCGTGCGAGGACTGGAACAGGGGGCAGGGGACTCTTGTCATCGACGCCCATGTCGTGCGGGTGGTCGAGACGGGGGACCGGAATCCCGCGCCCACGGGCATGCGTCAGCCCTTTCAGCGCCTGGAGCTGCAGCTCGATGGCGGTCTCTTTCGTGGAGAGCTCGTCGTCGTCGAGTGGGGCGGCCGGCGCGCGCTCGACCCAGGCGGCTTCCTCCGCGCGGGCGACCGCGTCCTCGTGACCGAGAGCCGAGAAGGCCTGCAGCGCCGCTACGCGATCGAGGAGATCGTGCGTCTTCCCGGCCTCCTCCCATTCGGGCTCTTCCTCTTCGCGGCGCTGCTCGCCGTCGCGCGGCTCAAGGGTCTCGCCGCGCTCGCGGGACTCGCGTCCAGCATCGCGGTGTTCCTGCTCGCGATCGTGCCGGCGCTGCAGCGCGGGGGCGATCCGCTGATCGCGACCCTGCTGGGTGGGGCCGCCGTCGTGACGGTGTCGGTGTTCGTCGTCCACGGACCGAACTGGAAGAGCGTGGCGGCATTGCTCGGGACCTACGCCGGGTTGCTGGTCGTCGCGCTGATCGGCGTGCTTGGGATCGCGTCGCTGCGCATCACCGGGCTCGGGTCGGAGGACCAGATCTTCCTCGCGGTCGGCACCGATGGCCGGATCGACATGCAGCGGCTCGTGCTCGCCGGCGTGATCGTCGGTTCGCTTGGCGCCCTCGTCGACATGTGCGTCGGTCAGGCGTCGGCGACGATGGAGCTGGCGGCGGTGGATCCCGGCCGCGAATGGCGCAGGCTCTTCCGCTCGGCGCTCAACGTCGGGGAGGATCACATCGGTTCGCTGGTGAACACGCTTGCGCTCGCGTACTTCGGGGGCGCGATGCCACTGATCCTGCTGCTCTCGCTCGGCTTTCAGCCGCTCGCGGTCGCCCTCAACGGCGAGGCGATCGTCGAGTCGATCCTGACCGTTCTCGCCGCGAGCGTTGGACTCGTCCTGTGTGTGCCGATCACGACGGCGATCGCTGTGTACTTCGTTCGTCGGCGCCTGCGTTAGAGCGCAGCCCGCTCGCGGCGGCAACGCGCGCACAGTCCGTAGAAATCGAGACGCTCGTGGTCGACCTGGAAGTCGTGGCGGTCGCGGATGCCGCGGAGGACCGGACGAAGGATGGTCTCGTCGACATCCTCCACACGCTGGCAGTTGGTGCAGACCAGATGATGGTGGTGCTCGGGCACGCACGCGACGTATACGGAGACGTGGCCCGGCCGTTCGAGCCGCGTCGCCATTCCGGCTTCGACCTGCGCCTCGAGCGCCCGATAGATCGTCGCGAGTCCGAGACGCGGATGGCCGCGGTGCAAGCGTTCGTGCAGCTCCTGCGCCGACACGGCCTGCCGCTCGGCAGAAAGAGCCTGCGCGACGATGACCCTTTGTTTGGTGAGTCGCCGACCGCGCGAGGTAATGCGCTTGGCGAGCGCGGTTCGGCGTGCGAGCTGCGGCATCAGCAGAGCATAGCGCAATACCCGAGCATTTCGAGTATGATTCTCGTTAGTGTATTGAGACTCATTCTCGTCAACGAAGAGGGGGAGACGCTGGGGTGCGCGCGCTCGCGATCGCCCTGACATTCGTGTTCGGTGCGTTGCCGTTGGTGGGGTGCGGGACCGTCGGTGATCGGAGCCCGCAGGTCCTCGCCACGACGACGATCCTCGCGGACATGACGAAGCACGTCGCGGGCGACCGCATGACGGTCGGATCGATCGTGCCTGCCGGCGCTCACGTTGAGGAGTACGAGCCCCGGCCCGCCGACGCGAGGCGTATGGCTGAGGCGGGCCTGGTGCTCACGAACGGCCTTGATCTCGACAAGTGGGTCGAGCCACTCCTCCGCAACGCCAAGCCGACGGCCCCGGTCGTGGTCGTGACCGAGGGGCTGCCGGACATCGATGGGAATCCGCACATGTGGTTCGACCCGGCTCTGGCACGCGGGTACGTCGCGAAGATCCGCGATGCTCTCATTCGGCTCGACCCGCAGGGCGAGGACTTCTACACGGTAAGTGCCCTGAGGTACTCGCAGGATCTCCTCAGCCTGGACGTAGAACTCAAGGCGAAGGTCGCGACGATCCCGCCCGACCGCCGCAAGCTCGTCACCTCGCACGACGCGTTCCCATACTTCGCCGAGGCATTCGGCTTCGAGATCATCGGCTTCGCGCAGCCCGAGCCTGGCAAGATGCCGTCGGCCGGTGAGCTCGCCGAGCTGATCGATAAGGTGAAGGCGGCGAAAGTCTCCGCGATCTTTTCCGAAGCCGGCTCCTCACCACAGCTCGCCGAGACGATCGCGAGGGAGACCGGGGCGAAGGTCATCACCGATCTGCCCACTGACAGTCTGTTGGACAAGCCCGCCGACTCGTACGTCGGGTTGATGCGCGTCCTCATCGACAAGATCGTGGCCGCGCTGAAATAGAAGGACCGGTTCGGACGCCGCCTCGCGTATCGTCGGTGCCCGTGAACGAGCCGGCGGTGATAGAGCTGCGCGGCGTCCGCGCCGGCTATGACGGCCGAACGGTCATTGAGGGAGTCGATCTCAAGGTGCGCCGCGGCGAGCTCGTCGCCCTCGTCGGCGCGAACGGCTCTGGGAAATCCACGCTGCTCAAAGTGATCGTCGGTCTGCTGCGACCGTACGAGGGCGACGTCAGGGTGTTCGGCTCCGCACCGGGCGGCGGCGCACGCCACCTGGCCTATCTGCCGCAGGCCGAGACGGTGCACTGGGATTACCCGCTCCGCGTCGAAGACGTCGTGCTGATGGGACGCGTCGCGCAGGCGAGCCCCGGCCGCGGTCCGTCGCCGGCGGATCGGTCGGCTGTCGCAACCGCCCTCGGCCGGGTACAGGTCGCCGACCTTGCGCGTCGCCCGATCGCCGCGCTGTCCGGGGGGCAGCGTCAGCGGGTGCTGCTGGCACGAACGTTGGCGGCCGATCCCGAGCTTCTCCTTCTCGATGAGCCCGCGACCGGCGTAGATCCAGCGACCGAGGAGCAGCTCATGTCGCTGCTCGGCGATCTCGCGAGCCATGGCCGTACCGTGCTCGTCGCCACGCATGACCTCGCGGGCGTGATGGCGCACTTCCCCCGCGTGCTCTGCATGAACGGTGGGATCGTCGCGGATGGTGATGCGTCGATCCTGCGTGACGACGCGGTGCTTCGCCGGACTTATGGCGGCCACCGGCCGGGCGGTCCGCAGCACATCGCGGACGAGCACCATGCCTGACCTCCTCGAGCCACTCCAGTACGCGTTCGTCCAGCGCGCACTCATTGCCGCTGTTCTCGTGGCGCTCGTGTGCGCCAGCGTTGGCGTGTTCGTGGTCCTGCGTGGACTCGCCTTCCTGGGCGACGCGATCGCGCATGCCGCTTTTCCCGGCGTCGTGATCGCGTTCCTGTTGAAGATCAACATCGTCATCGGTGGCTCGATCGCGGCGGTCGCTTCGGCGCTGGCGATCGGCGCGGTCGCTCGACGCAGCGGATTGAAGGAGGACACCGCTATCGGAGTCGTGTTCTCAGGGATGTTCGCGGTTGGCATCGTCCTCTTCAGCAGCATCCGCGCGTACACGGGTGACCTTCTCGGCATCCTGTTCGGCGACGTCCTTGGCGTCGCCGCCGATCAGCTTGTGCTGGGTGGTCTCACGGCTTCCGTCGTTCTCGTCGTGCTGTGGATCATCTGGCGGCAGCTCGTCTTCGTCAGCTTCGACCCGGTCGGCGCGGCCGCCGCGGGCCTCAACACGCTGCGCTATGACACCGTGCTCCTCGGGCTGATCGGTCTCGCGATCGCGGTATCGGTGCAGATCGTCGGCGTCGTCCTTGTCGTCGCGATGCTCGTCACGCCGGCGGCAACCGCGCGCCTTCTCGCGCGGGACCTGCGGACGCTCGTCGTCATCGCGTTGCTGGTGGCCGTGGCCTCATCGATCGCCGGCATCTGGCTCAGCTACTACGTCAACGCGGCGTCGGGTGGCACCATCGTGCTCGTGGCCACAACACTGTTCGGTGTGGTCTGGACAGGACGCTCGATTGCGCGGAGCCGTGCGGCGGCCGGCTAGCGTGCTCGCGCTCGCCCTCATCGTCGTCGGGTGTGCGCCGCGGCCGATCACGCTCGAGCGCACGGCCACCCCGGCGGTGATCGTCGTGCCGACGGAGCTGCCGAACGGACGCGTCGAGATCGCCCTGCAGCCGAAGTACGCCCTCGGCGCACCCGCGCGCATCGACATCGCGATCGTCGCGACGCGCGGAACGATCACGGGACCGACCGAAGCCCGCGTCATGGCCAGCGGCATCAACGAAGGGAGCTCGCCGGCCGAGGTGCTGGTGCGGCGCCTGGATGCGAAGGCAGCGACCGCGACGGCCGGGAATCGCGTGATGGCAGCAGTGGTGTGGGACGGCGCTGATGAGTTCGGGGTGCGGGTTCCGGCCGACGCCTACGTCCTCCTGCTCGAGTTCGAGTCGAATGACGGCGGGACGACACGCACGCTCCGCGCGACGGCGACCCTGCAGATGAACGACTAACATCGAAGCTGTGCCCGTCGATAAGCAGCTGCTCGAGATCCTCGTCTGCCCCGCGGATCACGGTGCGCTCCGCGAGGAAGGCGATCGTCTCATCTGCGCACGCTGCCGCCGCCGGTATCCGGTCCGCGATGGCATCCCCGTGATGCTTATCGAGGAGGCCGAGCAGCCCGCGTCCTAGGAAGGAGTCCCCTCTGGCAATGCAGATCACCCCCGACATGACCATCGCCTCGGTCGTCGACCGCTGGCCCGACTCGGCGCGGATCTTCGCGCGCTACACGCTCGGGTGCGCGTCGTGCGCGATCAGCAAGAGCGAGACGATCGCCCAAGCGGCCGCCGGACACGGCGCCGGTCGCGTCAAGCTCGACGACCTCATCGGCGAGCTCAACGTGTTCGCCGAAACCGGCAAGCTTCCCGAAGGCGCGCCGCCCGCCCCCTCTCTCGCGGCGAAGGGTGTGCCGCGCGGCATGGCGGAGCAGAAGGGCATCAAGCACGTCATCGCGGTCATGTCCGGCAAGGGCGGAGTTGGCAAGTCCCTGGTCGCCGGACTTCTCGCCGTCGGATTGAAGCGACGCGGGTTCAGCGTCGGCGTGCTCGATGGCGACATCACCGGTCCGTCGATCCCGCGGATGTTCGGCGTGCGCGAGAAGCCGATGTCCGCCGATGGCAAGACGCTCGTTCCGCCGAAGTCGCGCGGCGGCATCCCGATCATGTCGATGAACCTCATTCTCCCGAGCGAGGAGGAGGCGGTGATCTGGCGCGGCCCGATGGTCTCGGGCGCGATCCGGCAGTTCTTCAGCGACGTGCAGTGGGGCGAGCTCGACTACCTGATCGTCGACCTTCCGCCGGGCACGAGCGACGCGCCGCTGACCGTGATGCAGGCGCTGCCGGTCGATGGCGTCGTGCTCGTGACCACGCCGCAGGCGCTGGCGACCATGGTGGTGACAAAGGCCGTGAAGCTCGTGAAGCAGCTCGGCGGCGACATCGTCGGGGTCGTCGAGAACATGGCCTACGTCACGCTTCCCGACGGCGGGCGCCTCGAGGTGTTCGGGCCGTCGCAGGGTCTCAAGCTCGTCATCGCCTCGAACGCGCCGCTGATGGGGAAGCTGCCGATCGATCCACAGATCGCCCACGACGCCGACAACGGCGACATCGAGAACTACACGTCGCCCGAGGCGGACGAGCTGGTCGAGAACTTCATGCTCGTCGCGCCGCTCAAGGAGCCGGTCCGGGCCTAAGAGAGCGACACTCGGTACCCTTCGCGAGTGCTCGCCCGCGCGCGCCAGCATTCCGGCGCCCTGTACCTCTTCATCGCGACCTTCGTCGCGAACGTTCTCGCTTTCGGCTATCAGATCGTCATGGCGCGTCTTCTCTCACCGGCGGACTACGCGGTGCTCACCGCCCTCTTCGGGATCCTGGTGCTCGAGTCGATCTCGAGCCAGGTGATCCAGGCGGCGACCGCCAAGCTCGCCGCGCAGTACCGCGCGCGCGACGAGGAGGCGGCCCTCCATGCCTTCGTGCGGCGCTGGGGCGTGCGCGTCGGCGGTGGCGCGGCCGCGGTCGGGCTCCTGGTCGCCGTCCTCTCCGGCGCGATCGCCGGCGCGCTCGCGCTGCCCGCTTTGTCGGTCGCCCTTCTCGGTGTGACGTTGTTCCTCGCGCTCGTCTTCACGTTCGGGCTGGGGCTGCTCCAGGGCCTCGCGCGCTTCGTGTGGATGGGCAGCGCACTCATCGCGCAGGCCGGCGGTCGCCTGCTGGTCGGCGTCGTGCTCGTCGTCGCCGGCTTCGGTGTCGACGGCGCCTTCACCGGCGCGACGGCGGCCATCGCGATCAGCCTCGTGGTCGTCGGCTTTCCGCTCCTTCCGCTGCTCCGCGCGGCGCGCGGGAGCGTGGTACAGCACGAGCTCGGCTCGGCGGAGACGCGCTTCTTCGCCCTCGCGGCGGTCGTGCTTCTGGCGTACGCGGCGCTGACGAACATCGACGCGGTCCTCGCGCGGTCGCTCCTACGGCCGGAGGACGCGGGGGCCTACGCCGGCGCGATCACGATGGGGAAGATCGTCCTGTTCGCGCCGATCGCGATCGGCTTCCTGCTGCTCGAGCGCACCGCGCGCGCACACGCGCGCGGGGAGGACACCGATCGCGCGTTGTACCTGGCGCTCGCGTTCGTGCTCGCGACGAGCGGCGTCGTCGCGGCGGCCTACGTCGTGCTACCGGAATTCCTCGTGCCGCTCGTCGTCGGGTCGCAGTACCCGGAGACGACAAAGATCGTCGGCACCTACGGCGCCGCCGCGCTGGCGAACGCGCTGCTGAGCCAGTGGATCTCGTACTTCATCGGCCGTGGGGAGATGCGCGTCGGTCTGCTGCTCGCGCTGGCGGTCGTCGCCGAGGTGGCGCTGCTGCTGACCACCGCGACCGATCCTCTTGTGATGGCGCGGATCGTTCTCGTCGTCGCGCTCGCGACTCAGGCTGCGGCGGTGACGACCTTCGTCGTGCGGAAGGCGCGCGCGGCTTAGAGCTGCGTCGCGTCCACGAGGCCGTTGCGGACGGCGTAGATCGCGGCCTGCGTGCGGTCCGACACGTTCAGCTTCTCGAGGATCGCGGCGACGTGGCTCTTCACCGTCTCTGGCGAGAGCACGAGCTTGTCGGCGATCTCGCGATTGGACAGTCCCTCGGCGACGAGGCCGAGGATCTCGCGCTCGCGCTTCGTGAGGTTCTTCGCCGCGGACGGCACCGGGCCCGCGGGCTTCATCTCGCTCAGCATGCCGCGGAGCAGCTTGGATTCGATGAACGCGCCGCCGGTCGACACCTGACGGATCGCGTCGACGAGCTCCTCCTTCGACACGTCCTTGAGGAGGTAGCCGGCCGCGCCGGCACGCACCGCGTCACGCAGGTACGCCGGGTTGTCGTGCATCGTCACCATGATCACCGCGGTGCGCGGGCGCTCTTCCTTGATGCGCTTGGTGGCCTCGAGGCCATCCATGTCCGGCATGCGCACGTCCATGAGGACGACGTCGGGCAGATCCCGACGGGTGGCTTCGATCGCCTCGCGCCCGGTCCGCGCCTCGCCGACGATCTCGATGCCGTCGGCTTTGTTGAGCATCGCCGCCACGCCCTGTCGGACCAGCTCGTGGTCGTCGACGAGGAGAACACGTGTCACGGCGTGATTGTACGGTCCACGGACGATAGAGCTCATCGCGCACATCCCTTCGCGCTCAATACAGCGCGAGCCAGATGAGATAGACCACGAGGAGGATCAACGCGAAGACGAGCAGAACGAGCACCAGTGTGCCAAGCGTGCCGAGCGCGCGCTGCGATGGAGTGCCCGCGGCGAACCCATCGATCATCTTCGTGAACTCCGCCGCGGTCGCATCCTTTCGTAACCAGCCTCGTCCCTCGGGCATTCGCCTCAGCAAGGCGCGTCCATCGGCCTCGTTCCCGGACAGCACCAGGGTCGGGGCCGCCAGATGGATGCTCGCGCCACTGCTCAAGAGCGTGCCGTCGATGAGTGCGACATCGGGCCGCCAGTCTCGGAGTGCGGCGGCCTCAGAGGCGCTGACCACCCGACGGACGTCGTACCGCTGCTCGAGCTTGAGCAGCGTTTCGATGCCCGAGCCGATGACCGGGTGCGCGATCACCAGGAGCACCCTTGTCTGCGCCAACGGCGCTATTCAACGCCCTCATGAGCTCGTCGACGCCGATTAAATAGGAGCATCCCCCGGGCGAGGGACAAAGCTGTCAACGATGCTCAGACCTTGTCTGGAATCGCGACACGGCTCTCCTACCAAACTCACACCTCAGACCGATGGCCCGACTGCGCCCAAAGACGAGCCTATCGGCATGCCAACACGGGTCCTCGTAGCCGACGACCACCTCGCGATCCGCGAGGGCATCCGCTCGCTGCTTGCGCCGGATGACGAGCTCCTCGTCGTTGGCGAGGCCGCCGACGGCGTCCAGGCCAGCCGGATGGCCCTTGAGCTCAAGCCCGACCTGATCCTTCTCGACAACTCGATGCCGGGCAAGACCGGCCTCGAGGTCGCGCGCGAGCTGAAGCCGCTGCTCCCCGACGCGTCGATCGTCTTCCTCACGCTCGACCCCGGCATCCGCGACCTCGCGCTCGCGGTCGGTGCGGTCGCGCACATCTCAAAGGACACCGCGCCGCAGGAGACGCTTCGCATCCTGCGTCAGGTCGCACAGCAGCGCGCCAAGGCTACGCCGGCGGAGCTCACCGCGATCGAGCACACGCTGGCCGACGCGCTCGTCGCGGAGCACCTGTTCACCGATGAGCAGATGTCGCGCCTCGTGGCGTCGCGTCAAGCACGCGAGACGCTGTCGGCCGCGCTCATCCGCACCGGGCTCGTCCCGGACACCCGCGCCGCACAGGTCCTGTCGCGCGTCAGTGGTCATCCGCTCGTGACGCTCGCGCCGTACCACGACACCGGCGTCGTGCGGCTGGCGCGCGGCCGTCGCAGCCTGATCGATCCGATCGACCCGACCGTCGTGGCGCAGCTCGCGAAACGACTGTGCGAGCAGCGTCACGTGGTCCTGGTCTCACTTGGCCGCAGCGAGGCAACTCTTGCGATGGCCGACCCGCTCGACGATCAGACGCCGAACGACGTCAGCGC
>DASYUY010000119.1:0-7953 GCA_036000705.1 Candidatus Limnocylindria bacterium
GGCAAGGGAGTGTCGCGATGCCCGACCGAGTCTGTGCGGAAGGAGGGACTTGAACCCTCACGACCTTTCGGCCACACGCCCCTGAAGCGTGCGCGTCTGCCAATTCCGCCACATCCGCCCGCGAAGGTTCATTCTACCTTGTCACGTCGTCGACATGAACCTCCTACCATCGCTCCGTGCCCAAACGCGCCGCCACGAGTGTGTGGATCTCGATCGACATGGAAGGCATCGGCGGCGTCGCGGCGTACTCCCACGTGATGATGCAAGGGATCGAGTACGAACGCGCGCGGCAATGGATGACGCACGAAGCGAACGCGTGCATCGAAGGCGCGGCGAACGGCGGTGCGCGCCGGTTCTGCGTCAACGACTCGCACGGCGCGATGCACAACATCTTCGCCGACGATCTCGATCCGCGCGCCGAGCTGGTCGTCGGTACCGCGAAGCCGTGGAGCATGGGTCAGGGCATCGATGGCGGCTACGACACCTGCTTCTTCGTCGGGTACCACGGGCGCGCGGGCCATCCGAGGGCCGTCCTCGATCACACCTACGCCAGCCGCGCGATCTATGAGTGCCGTCTGAACGGCAAGGCCGTCGGCGAGACCACGCTCAACGCGTACCTCGCCGGTCACTTCGGCGCGACGGTCTCGCTCGTGTCGGGCGACGACGCGACCTGCCGCGAGGGACGCGCTCTCGTTCCCGACGTCGTCACGGTGAAGACGAAGGATGCGACCGGCCGCTTCTCGGCGAAGATGCAGCATCCCAGCCGCGTGCAGGAAGCGCTGCGCGAGGGCGCGGCCCGGGCGGTCGCGCTCGCGACGCGACTGAAGCCACTCGTGCCGAAAGGAACGAACGAGATCGAGCTCGTCTTCCTGACTTCGGCGATGGCCGACATGGCGGAGCTGATCCCGACGACGAAACGCAGCGGACCGCGCGCGGTGTCGTACGCGTCCCGCGACTACCTCGAGCTGTACAAGGCGATGCTCGCGATGGTGCGCGTCGCTCCGGCGGCCGTTCCGCCGGAGCAGACCTAGGAGGACCGTCCGCCCGGCGTGGAGCGCGCTGACGTCGTCATCGTCGGGGGCGGCATCGTCGGAGCGTCCATCGCATACCACCTCGCGGCGCGCGGAGTTCGCGATGTCGTCGTGCTCGAGCGCGACGAGATCGGCGGAGGCTCGACGACGCGGAACGCCGGCGGCGTCCGGCTGCAGTTCTCGACCGAGATCAACGTGCGGCTGTCGCTGCGCTCGCTGCCGCGGATCGAGCGCTTCGTGGAGGAGATGGGAGTCGATCCGCATCTCCGCCAGGTCGGCTACCTGTTTCTCATCACCGAGGAACGCGATGTCGAGCCGTTCGAGAGATCCCTGGCAATGTGGAATCGTCTCGGCGTGCCCGCGCAGCGCCTCGACGCGGCCGGTGTCCATCACGTGTTCCCCGAGCTCCGCGTCGACGACCTGCGCTTCGCGACGTTTTGCGCGCGCGATGGCTACTGCGATCCGACCAGTCTCCTCAACGGCTACGTCGCGCGCGCGCGGCAAGAGGGCGTGCGCTTCCGCGAGCACGAACCGGCGATCGGCATCACGTGCGACGGTGGTCGCGTGAGAGCGATCCAGACCGCGAAAGGTGACATCGCGTGCGCGACCGTCGTGAATGCCGCGGGCGCCTGGGGCGCCGAGGTCGGACGCCTCGCCGGGATCGACCTGCCTATCCGGCCGCTCCGTCGACAGATCTTCGTCACGGACCCGGTCGCAGGGCTGGACCACGACTTCCCGCTCACTGTCGAGTTCGCGAGCACGCTCTACTTCCACCGCGAGTCGGGCGGCGTGCTCATGGGCATGGCCGATCCCACGGACGGTCCTGGCTTCGACGCCAGCGTGAACTGGGACTTCCTGCCGACCCTCGTCGAGCGCGCTCTGTACCGGCTCCCGATCCTGGAGCGCGCGAACGTCAAGACGGGTTGGGCCGGCTTCTACGAGGACACGCCCGACAAGCATCCGATCATCGGCGCGGTGCCCGGTCTCGAGGGATTCCTGTGCGCAGCCGGCTTCTCCGGCCACGGCATCATGCACGCGCCGGCCGCGGGCGAGGCGATCGCCGAGCTGATCGTGGATGGGCGGACGTCGCTCGACATCGCGCCCCTCGCGTACGATCGGTTCCGTCGCGGCGACCTCATCAGGGAGCACAACGTCATCTGAACGCGCTGTCACTTTTCCTGCTGCTCGACCTCGCGCTCGTCGCGGGCGCCGGCGTGCTGCTGCTCGTCGTGATCATGCGGCGGGGACGATCTGTTCAATACCTCGCTCTCGCGGCTTTGCTCATCGTGTTGGCGGTCGGTGTCTGGTACACGACGATCCGTACGCCGGCGGCGTTGCCCTGAGTCGTTCGTACCTAGACTGATCGAGTGTTCACACGCGAGGAGGTCCGTCTCACGACGCTCGCGACCTGCGCTGGCTGAGGCGCGAAGATGGGCCCCGGCCCACTGGCGCAGGTCCTGCGCCCACTGCAGCAGCAGCCAAGCCCCGCCGAGCTGCTCGTCGGTCTGAAGCCGAGCGACGACGCGGCGGTATACCTCGTCGCGCCCGACACCGCGATCGTCGAGACCCTCGACTTCTTTCCACCGATCGTCGACGACGCGTACGCATCGGGCGCGATCGGTGCGGCGAACGCGATGTCCGACGTTTTCGCGATGGGCGGCGAGGTGCTGTTCGCGCTGCAGATCGCGGCGTGGCCCGAGGACGTCTCGGTGGACCAGCTCGAGACGCTGTTCCGTGGCGGCGTCGACAAGGTCCGAGAAGCCGGCGGCGTCGTTGCGGGCGGTCACACGGTCATCGACCGCGAGCCGAAGTACGGTCTCGCGGTCACGGGTCGCGTGCATCCCGAGCGAATCCTTCGCAAGAACGCGCTGCGCCTCGGCGACGCGCTGTGGCTGACGAAACCGATCGGGACCGGCGTGCTCACGACGGCGCACAAGAACGGCGTGCTCGCGCCGGAGGACCTCGCATCGACGGTGGCCTCGATGGTCGCGCTGAACCGTGGCGCGGCACGGGCCGCGGTCGACGCCGGCCTGCACGCCGCGACGGACGTGACCGGCTTCGGGCTCGTCGGCCACGCCCACGAGATGGCGGAGCGGTCGCGCGTCAGCGTTCGTATTCGCGCGGGCCTCGTGCCACTGCTGCCGGCGGCCCGCGAACACGCGCTCGGCGCGAGCTTTGGCGGCTTGGAACGAAATCGGGCGTACTTCCTGGACGACGAACGCGTTCGTTTCGAGGGCGTGGATGACGCCCTCCGAACGCTCCTGCTCGATCCGCAGACCTCCGGCGGGCTGCTCGTCGGCGTTCCGGCCGCGCATGCGGACGGATGGGAACGCGCGCGAGCCGCGCACAACGTGACCGCGACGCGGGTCGGTGAGGTGACCGAAGGTCAGGGTGTGATCGTCACGGCGTGAGCATCCAGCAAGTCGAGGAGGTTGAAGGAGAAGAGGCACCCACACCGAGCGCGCGAGCCGCGCAGCTCGCGCGCCTTTCGCCCAGCCGCGCGGCCCTCGAACTGGCGTGGCCTGGGATCATCGAGCAGTCTCTCAGCGCGCTAGGGACCGCGGTCGTCTTCGCGTTCGTCGGCCATCTTGGGGCGAGTGCGACGGCCGGCGTGGGCGCCGCGGGCAACTTCCTCTTCCTCATGTTCCCGGTGTGGCGTTCGCTCGCGATCGGAACGATCGCCGTCGTAAGTCGGCGCATGGGAGCAGGGCGCCCGGCTGAGGCCGCGGACGCGACGCGCCAGTCGCTGTTGCTCGGCGCAAGCGCAGGTGTGCTGTTCGGCGCGTTCTTTGTCGTTTTCTCGGCCCCGCTGCTACGTCTGCTCGGCGCCGATGACGAGATCGTCGCCATCGGAGCTCCGTTCCTCGCGGTCATCGGCGCTGCGAACACCTTTGCGACCATCTGGCTTATCGGCACGTCGGCGATGCGCGCCGCCGGCGACACGCGGACGCCGATGTACCTGTCGGGTGCCGGTGTTCTCGTGAGCGTGGCGCTGGCGTACGTCTTCATCGACGTGCTTCAGATCGGGCCGATGGGCTCGGCCTATGCGTCGTCGATCGCCTGGATACTCGGGATGTGCGCGATGCTCGCTCTGCTGTGGCGCGGTGTCGCGGGACTCAGCATCGCGGGCGGACCCTGGCACATCACGCGTAACACGACGCGCACACTCTTCGCGATCAGCCTCCCGTCCGCGGCGGAGAGCGCGACCTTCAGCTTCGGGATCCTGTTCCTTTCGGGCCTGGTGTTCCGCCTGAGCACGGTGGACGTCGCCGCGCACCAGATCATCGGTCAGATAGAGACCTTCTCGTTCTTCCCGTGCATCGGGTTCTCCGCGGCGGCCAGCGCGCTCGTCGGCCAGGCGCTGGGCATGAACGATCCGGAGCGCGCGCGCCGCGCGGGCTGGGCGGCCGCGGGAATGGCGCTCGTGTGGGCCACCACCGCGGGGATCGCGTTCATCCTGTTGCCGAGCCTCTTGCTCGGCATCTTCACGATCTCCGGGGCGGTCGTGCTGGCCGGGACCGGCGCGCTCGCGGTCGTCGGGATCGGCCAACCGGCGCAGGCCGTGATCTTCGCGCTCGGCGGCGCACTGCGCGGTGCCGGGGACACGCGCTACCCGCTCATCGTGTCGCTCGTGAACTGGTTTCTGGTCCGACTGCCGCTCGCGTATGTGTTCGCGTTCGTGTTCGGGCTCGGGCTGACCGGCATCTGGCTCGGCGTCACGATCGATTACTTCGTGCGGGCAGGGCTGCTCGCGCTGCGATTCAGGAGCGGTGCGTGGGCGAGGGTGAGAGTGTGATCGGGACCGCGTCGGTGCCCAGGGCGGGACTTGAACCCGCACGTCCTTTCGGACACGAGCCCCTCGAACTCGCGTGGCTGCCGTTACACCACCTGGGCCAGAGCCATCATTCTA
This sequence comes from Candidatus Limnocylindria bacterium, assembly GCA_036000705.1. Classification (GTDB taxonomy): domain Bacteria; phylum Chloroflexota; class Limnocylindria; order P2-11E; family P2-11E; genus CF-39. The sequence continues at coordinate 4,942 of DASYUY010000119.1, forward strand.
CGCTGCGATCGATGCGCATTTTTCGGTGTCCGCGCTGTCGTGCCGAAGACATCAGCGCCGACGCCCACCCGACGCGCGTCCTCGACAATGGCGTCGAGCGGCCGGTCTTCGTATGCCGCAACTGCTATCGCGCGGCCGAGCTCGAGTTCCGCATCGCGAGCCAGACCGCCGACCTCGCTTACGCGCCGCTCGCGATCCGAGAGAGCCTGCGGCGGCTCCGCGAGTTCTATGAGGCACGTCTCGAGGACGATGACGACCCACGTGTCCGCGTCGCGCTCGCTGAGGTCGAGCGCCGCCTCGCGATCGATGTGCTCTGACGCTCGACCTAGACTCGCGCCATGACCGCGGTCCGTCCGGATCTGGCGCTGCTCTGGCCGTCGTTCACCCTCTTCCCGCTCGCGGCACTGGCGGTGCTCGTCTTCGGCGCGGCCGGAGGTGATCCCGTCATGATCGGGATCGGCCTGCTCCTGCTTGCCGTGAACATCCTCATCGTCGCCAACCAGGCCTACTTCACGACGCTCGCGATCGAGGAAGACGCGCTGGTCTTCCGCACGAACTTCGGATGGCACGAGGAGCGCGTCCCGATCGGCTCGCTGCAGCGGATCGACGCGAAGCGCTACCCCGGCGGGCATTCCGGAGTTTCGGCACCTTTCTTCGTCGCGCGCGGGCGTGACTCCACGGTCAAGGTGAACACGAAGCCCTATCGGCTGCGGACCTTCGTGCCTCTCATCGCGCTGCTGCGCCAGGCGAATTCGCGCGTCGATCTCGATCCGTTCTGGTCCCGCGTCGCCGCCGGCGAGGATGTGTCGAAGGAGATCAGTCTCACGCCGCGCAGCCGTTCCTGAGCGCGTTAGCCAGCGCGCATCCGGCGGTGCTCGATGGCGGTGCAGCGATCCCAGACGACGCGCAGGCCCGCCGCTTCCGCACGCCGCGCAGCGTCGACGTTGCCGAGGTCGAGCTGGAACCAGATGGCGGGGACCTTCGCGGCGATCGCGTCATCCACGACCGCGTCGAGGAAGTCCCCGCGGCGGAACACGTCAACGAGATCGACCCGGGTTCCGGCCGGGATGTCGACCAGGTGGTCGAACGACCGCTCGCCGTCGACGACGGCGCCCCGCAGTCGTGGGTTGACGGGAATGATCCGGAAGCCCTGGCCACGCAGATACCGCGAGACGGAGTTGCTGGGTCGTGTGGGATCGCTCGAGTAGCCGACGACGGCGATCGTGCGCTCGCCCATGAGCAGTTCGTTGATGAGCGCGGGCTCGTTCAATTATCTCACGACGTCGCCACGCTCGGAAGTCTTGAAGAGCGCATCGTCGGCAGGATAATCGCGAGCGAGATGCCACCACGCGCACCGGTGATCTGGTCGACGATCGCGGTCGGCGGCGAGCGCTTCCACAAGCGCCTCGACGAGCGACACCGCGAGCTGTCCGTGCAGGCGAAGCTGCGCGCGCGCACCTATCGGCGTTCGCGCGCCCTACCTGCGAGCGAGGAGTCCATCCGTCTGCGGGCCGACTTCCTCGCGGCGCTCGGCCGTCTCTCGTCATTCGAGACGGCGAGCCTTCGGATGTCGCGCTGCCGCTACACGGTGCAGCTGGCCGAGCGGGCGGACGACATCACGCGCGATTACTTCCAGCTCTGGCAGCTCATCGCGCGCCGGGGTGGCGAGGAGTGGCCGCTCGGGGAGCGTGATGCCGAGCGCATGGACTTCTTCGCGACACAACTCGGCCGCCTCGAAGGCATCGCGGACGCGCTCGTTCTGGCCGGACGCAACGTGCGGCTGTTCCCGTTGCCGCCGATGCCGTGGCTCGCTGTGGAGCGCGGCGCGCCGTCATACTCATGACGGGCGACTAGCTCAGCTGGTCAGAGCGTCTCCTTTACACGTAGGCCCGTCAGAGCGCTGTGCTTCCGCGCTCACAATACGCCGGGGATGCAAGCGATGAACGAGCAGTTAGACGCTCCGGATCAGCCACCGCGACCGCTCTCGGAGCTCGTCGACGAGTGGCTTCGCGACGAGCGGCGACGGCTTCGACCTAAGACGATCAGCACGTATCGCGACTACCTCGACAGGTTCGTGGCGCACACGAAAGACGGCGACGCGAGCTCGCTGACCATAGCCACGGCGATCGAATGGCGCAGCACGCTCGCGTACAGCGAGCACGTCGCGCGGCTCGGGACCGACGCGCTCAGGACCTTCGCGAAGTGGTGCTGGCGAAAGGCTTATCGACGCGATCCTCTCACCGGCCAGTCCGTGTTGGCGGGACTGGACCGAAGCAAGGCAACGAGTCGAAAGCGACAGCCTCTCTCGGATCAGACACTCGAGGCGGTCTGGATCGCGCTCTCAGAGCGCAAGGGCAACGATCGCCTGCGCGGCATCGCATACGCACGCCTCGTGTACGAGACGACCGAGCGCAGCGCGGACATTGGCACGCTGCTTCGACGCAATCTCGACACGCAAAGCAGATGGATTCGATACACCGTCCACCGAAAGGGCGGCGAGGTGCTCCGCCGCGTCCGACTCAGCCGTGCTTGCGTCGCGGCAGTCGACGCGTACCTCAAGTCGACCGAGCGCGCACGTGCAACCGAGACACCCGAGCACATCTTCGTCGAGCGCGACGGCAGCTCGTTCGCAGTCGGAGGCTTTGCCACGTGGGTGGCTCGTCTCACGAAGGATGTCAGGCGACTGACCGGTCTCCCCTGGAGCCCCGGCGACATGGCTTACACGGGGAAAATCCATCTCAGCTCAAAGATTCGCGACGCGGACCTGCGTCGACGCGTGTCGGGTTTGCTCGAGCACGAGAGCGACCACGACCGCGCGATTAACATCGCCTGCACCGTCCTCGAGGACCGCGTTCGGGACAAGAGCGGCGGAACGACGCACGACGCGCAGGAGCTCATGCGAATCGCATTCGCGGATCCTCCGACTTCTCCACGTCTCAAGCTTGCGTCGAAGGACACTGAGCAGCTGGGCGCGTTCAACATCTATCGCGGTGTCTATGGGTTCTATCGCAA
>DASYUY010000120.1:0-46635 GCA_036000705.1 Candidatus Limnocylindria bacterium
GCTCGGCCTTCGCGAGCATGTCGGCGGCCCGCGCGAGCGCGCGTGGGTCGGCCTGCACTGGCGCGGGGCGCGCGGCGCCCACGACGTCGTCGATCGGGACCGGCTTCTCGAGCGGGTCCTCCTGGAGGCCCGCGTCGTAGCAGAGGTAGACGGGCCCCGCGGGCTCGGTCGTCGCGATGCGGTAGCCGCGCGCGAACGAGGCGGGGAAGTCCGCGACGACCGCGGGCTGGTCGTCCCACTTCGTGAAGTCGCGCACCGCGTTCCCCTGGACGAGCGCGCTGTGGATCCAGTCGATGTACGGGCGCCGGCGCGTGGCGCGCGGTGAACTCAGTGATGATGGCCGGCCGTTCGGCTCCGGCGAGCAGCTCGGCCGCGCGCTCGAGCGCGCGCGGATCGGCCTGGACCGGCGAGGGCAGCGCGCCGCGGAGCACCGCGTCCACCGGGACGGGCGCGTCGAGCGGGTCTTCCTGCAGGCCGGCGTCGTAGCAGAGGTACACGGGTCCTGCGGGCTCGGTCGTCGCGATGCGGTACGCGCGCGCGAACGAGGCCGGGAAGTCCGCGATCGTCGCGGGCTGGTCGTCCCACTTCACGTAATCGCGCACGGCGTTGCCCTGCACCAGCGCGCTGTGGATCCAGTCGATGTAGGGGCGGCGCTTGGTGCGGTCGAGCGGTCCCGTCGCGCCGATGAGGACGAGCGGCACGCGGTCGATGAACGCGTAGTAGATGGTCATGGCCGCGTGCAGCAGACCGACGACGTCGTGGACGATGGCGGCCATGGGCTTGCCGGTCACCTTGGCGTACCCGTGCGCGATGGAGACCGCGATCTCCTCGTGCGTGCAGAGGATCATCTCGGGCTTGTTGCCGCCGTAATTGACGATGGAGTCGTGGAGGCCGCGGTAGGTCGCGCCGGGATTCAGGGCCGCGTACTCGATGCCGAACCCGCGCAGCAGGTCGACGACGACATCCGAGCCGAAGCGCTGCTGGCCGTAGGACCCGGGGACGAGGATCGGCGGGGCGTCCGGACGATCGATGGTCTCGGTCACGCCTCGTCCTCGTCGAACGTCCGCTGCAGGGCGCGTGGCCGCCAGCCGTCGTCGCGCATCGCGACGCAGTGCTCGAGCGGGAATTCGACGAACACGCTCTGGCTGCGCGTGAGCTGGACCGATGGGTGGGCGCGGGCGCGCACGAGCGTGTCGCCGATCGAGACGATGCAGTCGAGATGGTCGCCGAGGAATGCGGCGATCTCGAGCTTGCCCTCGAACTCGTTCGGGCGGTGCTCCGGCCTGCCCCGGACCATCACGTTCTCGGGACGCAGGACGAGCAGCCCCTTCTCGCCCGCCTTGAGGTCATCGGGGATGCTGCACCGGACCAGGCCGCCCAGCGCGCGGATCCCGCCCTCCGCCACGTCGCCGGCAAGGAACGTGGCGCTGCCCACGAAGTCCGCCGCGAACCCGGACGCCGGATCGCGGTAGATCTCGCGCGGCGAGCCCTCCTGCACGATCCGTCCGTCCTGCATGACCGCGACGCGGTGCGAGAGGAAGAGCGCCTCGGCCTGGTCGTGCGTGACGTAGACGGTCGTGATGGTCAGCCGGCGCTGGAGCTCGCGGAGCTCGATGCGCATCCGCTCGCGCAGCTTCGCGTCGAGGTTCGAGAGAGGCTCATCGAGGAGGAGGAGCCGCGGCTTGCGCACCAGCGCCCGCGCGAGCGCGAGGCGCTGCTGCTGGCCTCCGGAGAGCTGAGGCGCGGGCCGCGACTCGAGGCCTTCGAGGCCGACGAGCGCGAGCGCCTCTTCGACCAGGCGCTTGATCTCCGCCTTCGATGGCCGAGGCTTCATCGCCTCGAGCGGGAAGGCCGCGTTCTCGAAGACCGTCATGTGCGGCCAGATCGCGTAGGACTGGAAGACCATGCCGATGTCGCGGCGGTGCGGCGGCACGAAGCTCCGGGGCGACGAGAGCACCTTCCCGGCGAGCTCGATCATGCCCTCGTCGGCGCGCTCGAGCCCCGCGACGCAGCGGAGCGTGGTGGTCTTGCCGCAGCCTGAGGGACCGAGCAGCGTATAGAAGGATCCCTCGGGGACGGTGAAGCTCACGTTCTCGACGGCGCGGAAACCGTCATGCCCAGAGAGATACGACTTGCTGATCCCGGTCACCACCAGCGACCCGCTCCTCGCAGACGCTTGGGGCATCCCCACGCGGACCATGCTCGCTTACACGGTCGGTCGACGCGAGCCGCCGACGCGCCAGTAGAGCCCGATGAGCGGGATGAGCACGAGGAGCATGAGCACGACGAGCGCGGCAAGCGGACCGAGGAGCCCGTTGATGTAGTTGTCGTAGATGACCGCTGAGACGGTGATCGTATCCCCGGCTCGCAGGATCGTCGGGATCGTCAGCTCGCGATACGCGAGGAGCGCGAGCCACACCCATCCGTACGTGAGCGCCGGCCGGATGAGCGGGATCGTGACGCTCCGCAGCACGTTGAAGGTCGCCGCCCCGGCGGTGCGCGCGGCCTCCTCGAGCTCGCTGTGGATCTGGATGAGCGAGGCGTTCACCAGACGCGTCGCGAACGGGAGCTGCACGAGCGCGAGGACCACGACGAGCAGACCGATCGATCCGTAGACGTCGATGGGCAGCACCACCCAGACACCGATGGTGAGCATGAGCGCGGCGAACGCGAACACGATGCGCGGCACGACCTGAGGTAGGAACGCGACGAAATCGACCGCGTAACGCAGCCGATGGCGCGTCCGCAGCACGAACCACGACACCGCGAGCGCCGCGCACAGCGCGACGACCGGCGAGAAGATCATGAGGAGCACGGTCCCACGTACGGCGCGTGCGATGAGCGGCCAGTTGAGCTCGGTGTAGTTGACCGTTGTCAACGACGCGAAGGCACGCGCCGACGGGAGCTGCGGGAACGGAAGGATCGACGTCCAGAGGAGGACGACGATCGGCAGACCGAGCGAGAGCAGTAGGTAGCCGGCCAGGAAGACCCACGCGATGGGGCGCCATCGACCGAGTGCCGTGAGCCGGGGCCGATACCCCTTGCCGGTCACGACCTGGTAGGTACGCGCGCGAACGAGCATCCGGCCGTAGATCCACGCGAGCACCACCCCGAACGCGATCATGAACAACGAGAACGCGGCCGCGACCTCGTAGGCCGGCGCACCCTCGAAGCGCTGCACCTGCGTGTAAAGGTACGTGCTGAAGACGTAGATGCGATTCGAGAGACCGATGACGAGCGGCACATCGAACGACGAGAGCGCGATGGTGAAGACGTAGATCGCCGCACCGAGAAGACCCGGCAGGACGAGCGGCAGGGTCACGCGGCGCATGCGCGTGACGAAGTCCGCGCCACACATCTGTGCGGAGTCCTCGAGCGACGCGTCCATGGTGCGAAGGCTCGCGCCGGTGAGGATGAACACGACCGGCGCGAAGGACATCCCGTCGACCCAGGCCATCGCCGGGATGGTCAGAAGATCGAGCGGCGAGCGGTCGAAGCCGAGATCTTGGATCAGCTTCGTGAGCAGGCCGCTGCGCGGATGCGCGAACAGGATCCAGCCCATCGCGTACACGAACCCGGGGATGAGCACCCCGATGCTCATGGCCGTCGAGATGGCGGCCTTCTTACCGATGTCGGAGCGCTCCACGAGCCACGCGATCGGAAGGCCGAAGGCCAGGGCCCAAAGCGCCGTGAGCACGGCGTACAGGGCGGTGTTGCGAAGGGCGACGGCAGCGGCCTCATCGGTCGCGAACTCGACGAAGTGCCGGACCGTCGGTGTGCCGTCGAGGACCGTCTCCTGGAACGCCAGCTTCGCGACGGCTCCGAGGAGCACAAGGATGAGGAGGATCGGGATCGCCGCAGCGATGACGAGCGGATCGACGCGGAGGCCGGCCCCCACGAGAGCGAACGGCCTGCGCGCCGGTCCAGCGCGCGTCGCCAATCCCGCTACTTCTTCGCGATTATCTTCTGCATGATCGGCCGAAGACGCGCATACGCGTCCTGGTTCTTCGCAGCGAAGTCAAGATTCGTGATGGTCACCTTGAAGCCCTGCGACTGCAGGGACTTGATGTCCTCGATCGTCTTGCTCCCCGGCAAGCGCGTGCTGTCGACGAACTGGTCCTTGAACAGCGTCTGCTGGCCGGCGGGGCTCACGATGAGGTTGATCCAGAGGCGCGCCATGTTCGGATGCGCCGCGTTCTTCGGGACGACGTTGTAGATCGAGCTCACGACGACCGCGTCCGTCGGGAATGACCAGGCGATCGGCTGCCCCTGGTTCGTGCGCGCCTGCGCGACGTCCCTGCCGAAGTCGATCACGATCATGTCGAACTCACCGCTCGAGATCCGCTGGAGCTCGTTGCCTTGGATCAGGCCCTTGAGGTTCTGCGACAGCTGCGTGACGTAATCGACCGTCTTCTGCTCGCCCCAGATGTCCGGCGTGGCGAGCGTCTCGAACAGCGAAGCCTGCGGCGTGCTCGCGACCGCGTACTTCGTCGAGAGCCGCAACACGTCCGCCATCGACTTGGGAACGTCCGCGCCCTTCAGCCGGTCCGAGTTGTAGGTGATCCCGCGGAATGAATCGATGATGTGGACCGCGAATCCGTGCTCGAGGATCTTCGGATTCGCGGTGATCGTGTCGGAGAAACTCCAGTCCGCGGCCTCGCCTGCGTTCGGACCATCGCGCTCGAGCTGATAGGCGAGCAGGTCCGTGCACATGAACACGTCGGTCGAGGACGGGCGGTTGGCCTTGAACTGCTGGATGATCGCCGGAGCGTCGGTGGACATGTTCGTGGGAGTGTTCGTGACGTTCGCATCGAAGCCGTAGGTCGACTTGAAGAGCGCGAGGAAGTCCTTCTGCATGGGCGGGTCGTAGTAGTTCGCCCACGTCAGGGTGATCTGTCCGTTCTCGACGTTCTTGGCCTTGTCCATGATCGCCTGGAGCGCCGCGTTCGTCTTCGGCGCGGCGCTGCCGGTGGCCGGAGCGGCGCTCGTGCTCGGCGCGGCCGTGGTCCCGCCGCAGGCCGCGGCGACCGCGAGCGCCGACCCCGATATGAGCAACTTACGGCGCGTGAGCTGCAATTCGGTCATCTCGATCGATCTCCTTCTCGCCCCCGCCACGGGTAGCGCCGCGAGACCGCCGTCTCGCCCTGCAAGCGGGCGTCCCTAGATGCGAGACACTACCCCGGGTCGGGAGCCTGTCAACACGCCACCGCGACCCGCGTGCGGTCGCTCTCTCAGGCAAGCGCCCGCAGCCGTGGGACGAGCGCCGTTGCGGTCTCGACGGCGGCCCGCACGTCGCCTTCACCTGAGAGCGCCGCGACCGGGAAGAGAAGGAACTCGGTGAAGCCCGCGCGCATGGACGCCCTTGCCATGTCGAGCGCCGCCTCGGTGCCGTCGGCGAGGAGCACGTGCGCGCGACGAATCGACCTCGGGTCGCGCCCGATGCTCGCGCAGTGGTCGTCGAGCACGCGCGCGAGAGCGTACGCCGACTCGATCGCGGTCATGCTCGTCGGCCACACGTCGCAGCTCCAGACGTCGGCATGCATCGCAGCCACGCGCAGCGTCCGTTTCGGACCGTTGCCACCGATCCAGATGGGCGGATACGGCTTCTGCAGCGGCTTGGGCTCGGCGATCGCCTGATCGAGTTGGTAGAAGCGGCCCTTGAACGAAGCCCGCGGCTCGCTCCACAGCAGCTTCAACACGCGGCAGGCCTCCTCGAGCCGGTCGATCCGCTCCGCCGGCTGACTCGGGAATGGCATGCCATACATCGCGAACTCGGGCTCGTTCCATCCAGCGCCGAGACCCATCTCCAGACGCCCGCCCGAGAGATGATCGACCGTCACGGCGATCTTCGCGAGCAGACCCGGGTGGCGGTAGAGGTTGCCCGTGACGTTGAGGCCAAGGCGTACGCGGGTCGTCAGCTCGGCGACCGCGGCGAGCATCGTCCAGCCGTCGTAGATCGGCTGTGGTGTCTCCTGATGGATGGCGACGAGGTGGTCGAAGAGCCACAGATGGTCGAACCCGGCGACGTCGACCATCCGCCACGCTTCGCGCTGCGCGTCGAGCGAGAACACCTGCTGCGACAACTTCAGGCCGACGCGCACGCCGGTCATGGTCGTGTCCCGTCCGGCCCGCGCTCCGCGATCAGCCGCGCGCGGCGCGGGCCTCACCGGCTAGAGGTCGTGCCAGTCGTCCGCCGCGGGACGCCAGATGTCGATGTTCCGCGCGTCGATGGACATGCGGCGCGGCTTCGCGGTCGCGTGCTCCTCCTCGGTGAGTCGGCGGTGGCCGTCGCACAGCTCGATGCGTGGCCCGTGCTTCGGGTCCTCGATGTAGAAGGCGATCGACTTCGACGCGGAGTGGTTCGCCATGTCGGCGGCGATCTTGATCTTGTCGTAGACAGCGAGCGCACGGCCGCGCATGACGTGATCGAGGCTCTTCATCGCGAAGCAGATGTGTGCGATCTCCTTCTCCTTCGCGCGCCGCATGGCGAAGGAGTGATGGAGCCTGTTCTCACTGCGGAGGAACGCGGTCACGTTCGCGATGTAGTCGGATGCCTTGAAGCCCAGGACGTCGAGGTAGAACTTCAATGTCTCGTCGAACTTGGGCGTGCCGATGAACGGATGGACGATATAGGCCGGCGTGTAGAAGAGCGAGGGCATCTCGGCCCACTCCTGATAATCGGTGAAGAACTCGAGCGTGTTGCCGGCGGGGTCCACAGTCGCGAAGCCTCCGGCGCACCACTCCTTTTGCGCGGCATCGAGCTCCTTGACCGGTGCGTTCGCGTCCTTCACGCGCTTCTTCAGCACTTCGAGGACCTCATCGGATTCGACGCTGAACCCGAAGGCGCGCACCTCGTGATTCTTGAGGGACGTGTCCTCGATGAGATCGAGCGCGTGGTGCGGAAGACCCGCACGCAGATACGTGTGACCATCGGTCTTGCCGGCCTCGTCGACGCCGACATACTTCTCATACCAGGCCTTTGTCGCCGCCACGTCCGGTACCGCGATGCGCGCGTACTCGAACGAATATGGACCCTTCACGTTCACGTCAGCGAACCTCCCACTCCTCGTTTGGTGTCGATCACAGGATGAAGCTCAGCCTACCGCCGGGGCGCAGGACCTCCAGCTCGAGCACCGCGCGGCGCTTGCGGAAGCGCAGGCCCTCGCGGCTCGCGACGAGCGTGTGCTCGTAGCGACCGACGAACTGGTCCACATTGCCGTCGCGGATCTTGTAGATGAGGAAGGCCGCGTAGGCCGGGATCTCCGCGCCCACCGGCTCCCCCACCCGCACGTTGGTGACGAGACGCCGCGTGCGCGAGTGCGGGTTCTCGGCGTGGGCGTGCTTGCTCTTGAGGCGCCGCACGCGCGCCGTGAGCAGCTCGTAGTCGTCCCACACGTAGTACTGCGACTTGTGCGGATCCTCGTTCGGACGGTCGGTGGTCGGGACCTCGTAGGACGCGCCCGGCTCGAAGAGCGTGAGCCATTCGTCGAGGCGCCACTCGTCGAGCAGCGCAGCCTCACGGAAGAGGAAGTCCTCGACCTCCTGACGCGTGACGGTCGCGATCACGCACGCGCTCCCGCGATCTCGTCGTCCCAGTGGCGCCAGAACCCGCGGATGCCGGCCTCGTCCACGTTTCGCGCCGGCTGGCCCTCGGCCTCGCGCGCCATGCCCCGGCTGATGTCGCTCCAGTCCACCTCGGGCCGGGGATCTCCCGCGGTCGCGACGACGCCGCGCTGGACGCACTCGTACGCCTCGACGTCATCCGGCGTCGCGAGTCCGCCGGGGCCGATGAACGAGCCGAGGATGCGGATGCGCAACTCGCGCTCCTCCGGCGACTCCGTCGCCGGCGCGAGCTCCCACGCACGCACGTCGGTGAAGTCGGGCCGCACCGGCTCGAGCTGTCGAGCCGCGAGGCCCTCGATGTCGAACAGCAAGAGGTTCGGGAAGAGGTACAGGATGCGGCTGGTCCCCGCGATGCGCTTCGCGCGCTTCTCGCCGACACGCGCGGCCAGACGGCGCACGTTCTCCTCGACACGCAGCTTCTGCTCCGGTCCGAAGCGCGGCTCCCACTGCATGCCGACGCGCCCGCCGTGCCCCGAGAAGACGAGCACGCCGTGCCCGTTCTCGAGCGTGATGGCCCGGCCGCCCTCGTCGCTCGTCACGTAGCCGGTGGCCTTCAGGTACTCGATGAATGTCACGTGCGTGGGCGAGAAGTGGTAGCCGTCCATCGCGTTCTCGACCGCGAGCTTCCAGTTCCCGCGGATCGCGTACAGGTGCGTGCCGGGGATGACCTGCAGGCCCTGCTCGGAATGGTCGACCATCATGTCGAGGTAGTCGCGGGCGTCGGCGAGGTGCTCGGACAAGCTCGGGCCGCTCGCTGCGAAGGAGACGAACACGAAGCCGCGGTAGTTCTCGAACCGCGGGACCGAGCGCAGCCCCATCTCCGCCGCGAAGCCGCGCTCGGGCGGGTACGCGCCCGCATCGGGAATGCCCACGAGCTCGCCGGTGTTCGCGAACGTCCACGCGTGGTAGAAGCACTGGAACGTCTTCGCGTTCCCCTCGGTCTCACGGCAGAGGACCGTGCCGCGGTGCGGACATGAGTTGAGATACGCGCGCACGTTGTTCCTGCTGTCGCGCGCGAAGATGAGCGGCCGGCCGGCGAGCGTCCGCTGTTTGAAGTCGCCCTGCTTCGGCACCTCGCTCTCGTGGCCGAGGTAGAGCCACTGCCGGTCCCAGATCTGGCGACGCTCGCGCGCGAAGATCTCCTCCGAGCGGAAGACCTCGCGATTGACGCGGAAGGTGCGGGCGCCCCAGTTCTCGACGATGTACGGGCTGCGGCGGTCGGTCACGCTCACGTTCGGCCGCGTCGTCGTGGTCTGCGCCATCTTCCGTGAAGCCCTCCGTTCCGCCGTCTCGCCATACGATACGACCGCTCGCATCGCAGGCAGCGCCGACGCGCTAGCGCCGCGACCGAAGCGCCAAGTCGGCCCCCATCGCGACGCCGACGAGGCCCGAAAGGTTCGCGAGCGAGATAACCATGCGGCTCTCCTCGCGGCCGGCGCGCACACCGAGCGTAAGCCCATTGCGGCGCGGCGGCAGGCACACGATGTCGCCGCGCTCGCAGGCGAACGATTCGTCGTCCACCTCGACCGTGGGCGTCCCGGCGAGGACGTAGAGGTAGCCGTTGCCGGGCATCGTGAGGAGGTCGCTCGACTGCCCCGCCTCGAGCCGCTGCGTGAACACGAACATCGGCGCGGTGCCGGCGAAACCCGGAGCCGCGGGATGGACGTACCACCGCAGCTCGCCGAAGCCGTTCCGGTCGACGGGCAGGTCCGCGCGGCGGATGAGCGCCGGCGGGTGGAGCGTGGTCCGTTGGCGGGCGCACAGATCGAGCAGGCCCGCGAGCGTCGGTGCCTTCGGCGCGGCGGCGACGCCGTCCTCCGAGACCCTGCCGACCTTGGCCGCTTCCCACTCCGTGGAGCGCGTCTGCGGCTCGAGCTGGACCATCTCCGCACCGAGGCCGACGACCAGGGGCTCGTAGATGATCCCCATGAACTTCGAAGGACGATCGTCGCGCGCGCGGAAGTGCTGGTGATCGAGACCTCCGGGGACGATCGGGAGAAGCACCGCGTCCTCGGCACTCCAGTCGAAGCGGTGACCGTTCACGACGCTGTAGCCGTCGCCCTCGACGCCGAAGATCGTGATGCCGCCCTGATGCGTGTGACGCCCGCTCGGCACGCCGGTGTGGTCGCGCACGAACACGACCCACTGCGTCAGGGAGAGCTCCTCGAACTGCGGCATGACGTAGAACTGGCTCGTGCCCTGACGACTGTCGACGACCGGGACGTCAGTGCGCTTGATATGGAGCTTGCCATAGTGGGCGCGCCTGTACAGCTGCTCCCAGCGCTCGAAGAGTGCTTCGTAATCGCGCTGCTCCGCAACGCTCATCTGCTTGGGCAGTGATCGCGCTGTTCGACCGCACGCGTCACGCGAGATTCCGCGCAGTGGATTCGGTCTGTCTGAGCTCGGGTTGCGCACCAAACTCGCGCGAGAGCTGCGACGCCGTGGCGAGCAGCGCGTGCGCCATCGACGAGGTGCGCGACTCGGGCACCGACTCGACCGTGCCGACGATCGCGACCGCTGCCATGCAGTGATCGCCCTGGAAGACCGGCGCGGCGAGTGCGCGGATCCCCGGCTCGACGTCGCTCGCCTCGGCGAAGCCGTCCTTGCGGATGCGGCGCAGCTCCGCGGCGAGCGAAGGCTCCCGGCGCAGCGCGCGGCGCAGACCGGGCACCTCGCTTTCCGGCAGGAACGCGCAGAACACGCGTCCCTGGCTCGAGCGGAACGGTGTCAGCCGCGCACCGGTGTGAATGCTGATGCGAACGAGGCGGTCAGGGTTGTCGTCGGCGCGCACGACGATCGGCGCCTCGCCGTCCCACACGCTGAGCACCACGGTCTCGTTCACCTTGCGGACGAGCGCCTCCATGTGCGGGCCGGCGATCGCGACCACGGGCAGCCCCGCCCCGGCTGCCGCGGCGAGCGTGAGCACTTGTGGGCCGAGCGTGTATTCATTCGTCGCCGGATCGAAGCGCAGCAGGTTCGCCTGACGCAGCGCGACGGTGTAGCGGTGCGCGGTCGCACGGCTCACGCCGAGCCGCGCGGTAAGCTCGGACAGCGAGCGACGTGGGCGGCCGACCGTGAAGAAACCGAGGATGTGCGCCGCCCGCGCGACCGACTGGATCGCGGATTCGCCGTTCTCGCGGGTCCCGCGAAGTGAGACGCGTTCTCGCATTGCGGCGAGAGGTGTAACACGCGAGGCTGGGCGCGTCGAGGATGCGCGGCTCACGAGAGCGCCATGCGCGCCGCGGACGGCACGATACTGAGACCGGCACGCAGCGCCTGCACGTCGGAGCCGATCAGCACGTAGCGGTAGCGCGCATCGCCCAGCTTTCCGAGCGCAGCGGGACTTGCGACCCACGCGCCGAGCGCGACGCCGGCACTTGACGCAGCCGCGGCGATCTCGGCCACGCGGTCGGTGACGAGCGGGTCGTCGAGCATCCCGGGCCGACCGAGGTCGACCGATAGGTCGGTCGTCCCGATGAACGCGGCGTCGAGCCCGCGCAGGATCTCGCGAAGCGGGTCGACAGTGCTGGCGGTCTCGATCTGCCCGACGAGGAGCGGGAACTGCCTGCTGCGCTCGAGGTACTGCGTGAGCGGGATCGCGCTGTAGTCGGCGGCGGGATGCGCGAGGCTCACGCTCCGCGTGCCGTCCGGCGCGTACCGCGTCGCCGACACGATCGCGTCGCGCTCGGCGCAGGCGCGAAGGGTCGAGAGCTGGATCCCCGCAGCGCCCGCCTCGAGCAGCCGATTCAGGGAGCCCGGGTCGCGGGAGAGCGTGCGCACCAGCATCGGGAAGTCGAGCGCGGCGGCGTGGCGCAGCAGGGACAGGATCGCGCCCTCATCGAGCTGAGAATGCTCGCCATCGACGACGGCGAGGTCGAAGCCGACCGAGCGCGCGAGGTCGATGCTCTCTGGTGCGGGCAGCTTCACGAACGTGCCGACGAGTGGTGGGCCGCTGCGCAGCCGTTCTCGGAGACGCGTCGCGTGCGAGACCTCCGCCATCAGTTGAGGCCGAGAAGTCGAGCCGGATTGTCGCGGACCATCTTGCCGAGATCGCGCTCGTTCACGCCGAGGTCGTGCAGGCCCGAGAGCAGCTTCTTGAAAGCCTCGATCGGCAGCGGGTTGTTGACCTGACCGAGATCGCTGGCGATGCTCGTGCGGTCGGCACCCACGAGATCGACCCAGCTCTTGAGCGCTGCGAGATCCCAGTGGTAGAACTCGGACCGCTCGTCGTACATGCAGCACTCGTGCTCGATGAGCGCGCCGCTGTCCGCGAACTTCACGACCTGCTCGCGCGTCGCCGCGATGACGTATTCGGGATGGTTGACGATGATCCGCTTCACGCCGGCCTTGGCGGCGGCGGCGAGCAGGATCTGGATCCGATCCGGCGCCTGATGCCCGGCCGCGAGGACGGCGTCGGCCTCGGCGATCATGCCGAGGATCACCGGGACCTCCGGCCGCAGGTCGCCGCGCTCGTCGAGGATGTCGACGATCTCGGGCTTGCGCAGCGGGACGCTCGGCTTCGGGAACTTCAGGTCGGGATGCGCCTGCTGGTGCTCGATGTGGCGGCGCGCGGAGATCGTCGGGAACCACACGACCTTGCCGCCCATCTTCAGCGCGAGATCGACCGCTGAGGGGTTGAGCCCGCCGACCTGCGAGTTGAGGGCGATCGAGCCATAGACCTTCGTCTTCAGGCCGTCGAGCCGAGGCGCCATCGCGCGCAGGTCCATGACCGTCGGATGGTGGTGCGACTTGACGACGATCGCGCGCATGCCGACAGACTCCGCCATGCGCGCGGCCTCTACGTGATCCATTCGCCGCGGGAACGGTGACGGACCGGAGTGGCAATGCATGTCGACCGCGCCTTCGAGGATGCGATCGAGCGCGCCGTTCGCCGGACTCATGCCAGCACTGGGCTCGCGACGCCGAGCGCCCTCGCGATGTCGGGCGTGCTCGTCACGAGGCCGTGGAACCGGTCGACGGAAGCCAACACGGCGTCGTGCGCGGATTGGTCGGTATCGGACACGCACTCGGCGGGGACGAGGACGTCGTAGTCGCGCATGTACGCGTCGCGGATGGTGGAGTCGATGCAGAACGACGTCGTGGTGCCGGTGATGATGAGGACCTGGATCCCCTTGATGCGCAGCTCCGCCTCGAGCGGCGTGTTGTAGAACGCGCTCGCACGGTGCTTGATGATGACGTCGTCCTCTGGCCGCACCTCGTTCTTGATCTCGTCGATGAGCTCGGAGTCCCACGTGCCGCGCCAGCAGAGCTCGAGCTTCACACCACGGCGGTCGAGGTGCGACGGGATGCGGCGTCGCTTGCGGGCCTGATCGTCGGGGTAGTGCACCTGTCGCGTGAGCGTGATGCGCACTCCCGCGGACCGGCAGAGCCGCATCATCCCGACGACGTTCGGGATGCTCGCGCGCGGCATCGCGATCGCATCTACGCCGAATGCTTTCGCGCGCGCGCCCTCCGGATGGCAGAAGCCGTTCTGCATGTCGATGACGAGGAGCCCGACCTCCTTCGGGTCGAGGCGCGGCAGCTCGATCTTGCGGACTTTGTCCTCAGGCATCTCCGTACTCCCTCTCGGCGCCGCGTGGCGGCCCATTCTGCGCGTGGACTCGGTGGTCGCGTGCGATGACTTCCGCGGTGCGGTACGCGAGCGCCCAGATCGTCCCGGTCGGGTTCACGCCCGCGGACGTGACGAACAGGCCGCTCCCCGGCAGGAACAGATTCGGCACGTCGTGCGCGCGCCCGTCGGCGTCGGCGACGCTCGTCGCCGGATCGACGCCCATGCGCGTCGTGCCCATGTGGTGCCCGGCGAACATGCCCGCCGGCAGAGCGGACCGCTGCGTGAAGGTCTGCCGCGCGCCGGCCTCGCCGACGACGGCCGCGAGACGCTCCTCCATGAACGACTCCATGTCGAGCGTGTTGCGGTGGTAGCGGTAGTGGATGCGCAGGCCTGGCCCGCCGTCGTCGAGGCGGATCGTGGGGTCGAGCTCGATGCGATTCTCCTCGAGCGGGAGGTCCTCGCAGAGCGCGAACACGCCGAAGTGCCGTGTGTACGCGTGCGCGACGAAGTCGCGGAAGCCCGCGCCGACGCTCGGAACGCCCGCCGGGAGCCTGATGGCCTGCCCGGCCGCGTTCGCGAACGCGAGCGGCCCGCCCGCGAACACGACGGGGAGGCCGCCGACGACAGCGGCTCCGCGAACGAACGACGCGCCGTGCCGCGCGCGCGGGCGGTCCTCGTCGAGGTCGTCGAACGCGGCGCCTGTCTGCGGTCCGCGCTCGACGTGCAGCTGTTCGTCGAAGAGACCCCAGGCCATGACGTTCGTGTGGAACATCAGATTGCGGCCGACAAGTCCGCTCGAGTTCGCGAGCCCGTTCGGATGCGCGCGTGACGTCGATCGGAGCAGGAGCCGCGTCTGGTACGCCGCGCCGTTCGCGAGCACGACGGTGCGGGCCGTGACATCGCGCCTGCCGCCCGGTCCGTCGTAACGGACGCCGGTCGCGAGCCCGGTGCGCTCGTCGATGAGCACGCGAAGCGCGCGGCCCGCGGAGCGCACGTCGAGCCGCCGGGTCGCGGCCGCGCGCGCGAGCACGGTGTCGCGGGTGTTGCCCTTCGCGCGCCGCAGGCAGTCGTAGTGCGAGCAGCGGCCGCAGAGGTTGCACGCGAGCCGCGAGCCACGCCGCTCGGTGAGGATCGCGGCCGGCGTCGCGTACGGTACGTGCCCGAGACGCCGCGCGGCGTCGGCGAACCGCGACGCGGCGGCCGAGAGGGGTAGCGGCGCGAGAGGGAACGGATTGCTGCGGGCGCCTTCATAGGGATTCGCCCCGGCGTTACCCGCGACGCCAAGCTCGCGCTCGGCGCGGTCGTAGTACGGCTCGAGATCGGTGTATGCGATCGGCCAGTCGGCGAGGCTCGTGCCGTCGATCGGGCCGGACTCGGTGCGCGCCCGGAAGTCGGACGCATGAAAGCGATACGTGATCGTCGTCCAGTGGAGCGGGCCGCCGACACCGATGTTCCGCGCCAGCCACGAGCCGCGCATCGGCGGGCCGCCGTTCACGACGAGATGCTCGGGCTCGTTCCAGAAGAGCGCGCGGCGCGACTGGAACTCGCGCTCGTCGGTGCTGCCGCGCACGGTCGCCGCGCCGGCCTCGATCGCGATGACGCGCAGGCCCGACTCGGCACAGGCCGCGGCGATGACGCCGCCGGCCGCCCCGAGCCCGACGACGCACACGTCCGCGTCGTCGCCGCGCGCGCGCGAGCGCGACGCGAACGCCCTGGTCCAGCGCGCGGCGCGTCCGATGCGTACGCGCACCGGCGACGCCGTCGCGAATTCTTGCGCCCTGAAGCCGCGCGGCTGCGGATCGCCGACCGACCCCAAAAGGCGCCACCCCCACCCGTCGCGGTTGCCGCCGTACGACGGGTCCGCGAACGCCGCCTCGAGCGCGATCGCGCGCAGCGCGAAGAGCGCGGCGCGCGCCTCGGCGGCCCCGGGATCATCCGCGACCGCAGCGAGGAGCGCGTCGAGCGCCGCGCGTTCGAGATGCGCCAGTGGGCGGCCACGCCGCTCCCGCGCGACGCGGTCGAGCGCGAGGAGCGCTTGGCGAAGCGACACACGCGATGCCGGCGTCGCCCCCGCGAGCCAGCGCGTCACGTAGCGCGATGCCCCGGCGTCCGCTACACCTGGGAAGAGCGCGTCGAGGATCGGCGCGAGGCGCGTGGCGAGCCCAGGCGGTCCGTCCTTCGCGCCGCGGACCGACGCTGCGCTCAGTCCTCGCGGTCCACGAGGACCGACATGCCGTCGGCCATATTCGTCATCTTGCCGAGGAAGAGGCTGCCCTTCGCGATGAAGAGCGCGCGACGCATCGATCCGTCGCGCAGCCGCGGGAGCGCGTGCGCGAGGTACGGCAGGGCCGCCGGGATGTGGCCCTGCGTCGGCACGAAGCCGGGCATGCCGTGCGCGCGCTCGAAGCCGTCGACGTCTTCGCGCGTCATCTCGCCGCGGCTCACGCCGAGCGCCGCGATGATGCGGTAGTTCGTTCGCGGCACGTTGCCGCTGCCCGCGGGCACCGTGATCTCCGGGTTGTGCAGCTCCACGGCGTAGCGGTCGACGTCCGCGATCTTCAGGCCGAGCTTGTGGAGCGGCTGCGCGACGAGCGCTTCGTAGATCGCACCGGCGGATCCGCCCGAGCCGACGGTGTGACGGCCGACCGCGTCGAGTCGCATGCGCACGCCGCTCCCATCGGCTGGACCGACGAGGATCGCGACCGCGGCGAGACAGTCCTCGAGGAGCGGCATGTCCTTCGCGAGGTGGCCCGCCATCTTCATCCCGAGCTTCGCGAGCGATCCGCCTCCGACCACGATGACGTTGCGGTAGACCCCGCTCTGGACGAGCGCGCCGGCGAGGACGAGCGCATGCACCGGCGCGCAGCAAAAAGCCTTCACGTCGGATCCGGTCGCCTGTGCGCAGCCGGCCATCTCCGCCATCGCCTTCGAAATGCTTCCGCCGCCGCGCTGGTAGCGGTCGCCGACCGCTTCCTCTCCACAGCCGAGGACGTACTCGACGTCGCCTGGAGCCATGTCGACTTGCGACAGCAGCTGCTTCAGCGCGAGCGCGCCCGACGCCTTGCACGCGAAGTTCTCGAGCAGCACGTCGGCGGTCTGCGTCGAGTCGCCGGGGTAGCCGTTCGCGATCCGGCCGACGACCGTGCCGTCGGCAGCGTGCAAGCTCATCGCGCCTTCCGATGACGAGCTGGCGGTCGCTGGCCGAACGATGCGCTCGAGCTCGGCGTCGGCGAAAAGACCGGTCTCCGCCAGGAGTGCGCGCGAACGCTCGAGGCGGGCGCGCTCGATGTCGATGAGACCGAACTCGTCTGCCGCGCGAAGAAGTCCCCAGAACGCGTCCTCGCCCACGATCCGGCCGGCGGGGCCCTGCGCGCGGGCGCCCTCATCGCCGTGGCGCCAGTGCGGCAGGGGAACGTCCCAGAGCCACTCCGGGGCATGATTCCCGATGAACACCTGATTCGGCGGATACGCGACCGCGTCCTCGAACAAGCGGAGGTGCCGCTGCACGCTACCGATGAGAGCGGGGTCCTTCGCGAGCTCGCGCGTCGGCTTCGAGCCGTAGCGGAGGAGTCCGGGCGTGTGCGCGATGACGCAGGAGATCCCGCGGATGGTCGGTAGGGACGCCGTCAGGTCGCTCATGCCGTGCCGGGCGTGCGATCGCGTATGGTGCGGATCGTCGTCCAGATCGGCTCGGTCTCCATGGCGATCTCCGACAGCCCGATCTGGTCCTGGTACACCGACGCGTCGGCGTGCTCCCGGACCTCAGGTTCGGTCACGTGGTAAACGGGGAGTCCCAACGAGACTCCGGCCAGCGGACCTGTGTACGTGGGGTCGCCCGCGGTGACCGTCTCAGCCATCATCTCGACGTAACCGACCTCGGCGGCTCCGAGGATCACGACCAGCCCGTCCTTGCCCAGTTCGTCGTAGATGCGCTTGATCTCGGTCTGCTCATCCAGGTCCGAGGCACCGGCGCTCGTTCAGACAAAGCACTGATTGAGCTCGAGCAGCACGTCGGCACCGGCGCTGCGCGCCACCGCAGCGATGGCCGTCGCCTGCACTCCGTCACGCTCGCCGATCGCGATGACCTTCTTGCCGTGAAGATCCACTGCATCACCTCCCTCCGCCGTTTCGCCATATCGTATCGTGAGTCGCCGTCACGCCAGCCGAGACGGCGCGAATTGGCGCGGGGAGCGGGCCTCAGCTCTCCACGGAGCCGGAGCGCCCGAACCCGAGCGGGTTCGCCGCTCCAGCGTAGAACGTGCGGCGCTCGAGCTCGATCCCCGCGTCGATCGGGAACGGCATGCCGCCGACCTCGGGCCTCACACGGATCGCAGCGTCGCCGGCGACGCGCGCCATGGCCGGGAGCGAGAGCGGCTCGTCGAGGTTGCCGGTGCTCACGATCGCGACGGCTTCCCCGACGGCGAACGGGAGCGGATAGTCCGAGCCGTCAGGTCCGGCGTGCTCCCAGGTGATGAGCACGGTCTTGATGCCGCGGCGCTCGCATTCCTGGATCGCCAGCATGACCTCGGTCACGTTGTTCCCTGCGCCGCCGAGGGTGAACAGCGCGCCGTTCGCGCCGAGCAGGGACGCGCTCTCTGCGATGCGCAGAGCGACGCGCTGCTTGTCCTCATAGATGTAGAAGTGCCCGCGGTGCAGCACGATGCCGGCGAAATCCCAGCGCGAGCCGTGGCCGGCCATGAGGCGCTCGACCACCGCGTTGTTCTGGTGCATCCAGGTGTGCATCTTCGCGCCGTGGCCACCGAGACCGCCGCTCGTGAGCGCGCCGTCGGCCAGCTCGTTCGGATGCACGAGGCTCGGCTGCAGCTCGTCGAGGATGCGGCCGTAGAGACGGCTGCGCAGGAAAACGCCCTGCGACTGCACCTGGTACGCGTACACGACGCGCGGGAGCGGTGACGCCGGCGCGGACAGCGCTCGCGTCTCGACCGCGGTCGGCTCGGCGTCGCGCGCAACGAGGGCGAGGGCGCGCGCGACCTTCTCGCCCGCGAGCAGCAGCGCGCGCTCGTACGCCTCGTGGTCGACGCCGTCGGCGAAGTGGAAGTGCAGGACGACGAGGTGGAGGTCCGCGTACGGATGCAAGTCCGCGCCCGGCCCGGCCATGTCCAGGACGCTGTCGTGGGGCACGAAGAGTCCCTTCGCGCCGAGCCACGGCACGGCGCCCGCGGTGACGACCGCGACACCGCGCAGGCGATCGGTGCGTCCCGTCCCGACGGGCTCGACGGGCGAGAGCACACCTGGGAAGACGCCGCCGGTCCCGCCGGACTTGGCGCGCGGCTCGACGACGTCGGTGATCTGCGGGATCCGCACGGACTCGTGGGGCTTCACCAGGATCACGTCCACGCCGGTGAATGCCGGGTCCGAGGCCGCGAGCGTCGCGAGGGCGTCACGGTCGATCGTGAGGGTGCGTCTGTCTAGCGCGGTGCGATCGGCGAACGTCACGCGGTCGACGTCGAAAGAGCGCAGCTCGAGCGTCTTCGCGGTCATGGAGTGACCCGATCGAACATCGCCGCGGCCTCGAGCTTCGTCGCGAGGGCGCCCAGCGCCGCACGCGCGAGACCGACGCGGAGCGCGTGATCGCCGCTCGGATCGAGCGCTGGATCGCCGCAGGGATGCGGGATCTTCACGCCGCGCACGACGCGATTCGCGCCGAGGTCCGACGCGACCGGACCGAGCGCGGTGATCATCGCCGTGGGCAGCCCGGCGCGCTCCAGCTCCGTACTGATCGCTGCACCGCAGCGATTGCAGGTCCCTCAGGTGGCGGTGAGGATCACCCCGTCGACGCCCCGCGTCTTCAGGTCCGCCGCGATCTCGCGGCCCATCTTCCGCGCCTCCACGACCGCGGTGCCGACACCGATCGTGACGATGTAGCGCGGGTAGAGGGCGCCGAAGGCATGCGCCTTCTCGAGCTCGCGCAGCGCGTCGAGCGGCACGACGTAGTTCGGGTTCGAGTTGGCCGCGCTCGCGTCGTAGCCGGAGTGGATCGATTCGTACTTCCCCGCCTCGAGACCGTCGATGCCCTCGATCGAGTACGCGCGCCACTCGGTCGAGTTCGACTGCTTGAGGCGGTCGGGGTTGCCCTTCGGCACGATGCCGCCGGTGGTCACGATGGCGAGACGCGCCTTCGTGATGTCGGCGATCGGCGCGGCCGGCGCGACACGGTCTACCGGAGGGAGCGTGAGCTCGGTCTGGAACGTCGCGCCGGTCATGCGCGCGAGGAGCATGTCGAGCGCGCGGTCCGCCGCGGGGCGCTCGAGGATGCGGGTGTGATGCGCGCCCTTGCCGTAGAAGCCTTCCACCGCGGGCGACCCGATCTCCTCGTGCCGCCCGATCCGCACGGCGAAGCGCGCTAGCCGTCCGAGGGTCTCGTTCATGCCGACCGCGGTCGGCGTCGTCGGCAGGATGTAGGTCTTCTTCCGGTAGAGCTCGACACCGGGGTTCTCGGCGTTGAGCGCCGTGACCGCGGCGATCCCCATGGCCGCGGCGCGCGCGCAGGCCTCACCGCACGCAAGGCCGTAGCGGCCGGCGTTGAAGCCAGGACCCGCGACGAGGACGTCGGCCGTGTGCTCGCGGAGCGCCTTCTCGACCTCGGCGCCGAAGGCCTCGAGGTCGGTCGCCGCGCGGTTGTCGCCGCAGATGAGAGTCGCGACGACGGTCCCCGCGTCGCCGAGCTCCTTCTGCAGGCCCGCGCCGGGGCCGACCGGCCCTTCCTTGACGGTGAAGGGGTGATCGCCGGCCTCCTCGGCGCCGATGCGTCCGAAGAACTGGTTGAGGTAGTGGATGACACGAAGCGCGCTCATCGCGGTCTGGTCCTTCCTTCCGCGTTCCGAGGTGCCGTCTCACGATACGGGATGCCGGTGGGTTGGGTGCGCCGCCCGCGCCGCTGGACCTCCGAGCCGGTGTGCGGGAGCATCCGCCTGTGTTCTACCTCGCCCAGCGGCTCGTGCAGGGAATCCTCGTGCTCCTCGGGGTGACGACGATCGTCTTCGCGCTCACCTTCATCGCCGGCGATCCTGCCTCGACGCTCGCGCCCCTCGACACGACACCGGAGGAGCTCGAGCAGTTCCGACACAACATGGGTCTGGACCGGCCGGTGCCGATCCAGTACCTCGACTTCCTTGTCCACGCGGTGCAGGGCGACTTCGGCACGTCGTACAGCAGCAAGGAGCCGGCGATGCAGGTCGTGCTCGAGCGGCTGCCCGCGACGCTGCGGCTCACCGCCGCAGCCGTCCTCTTCGCGCTCGTCGTGTCGATCCCGCTCGGGCTGCTCGCGGCGATGAACCACGACCGCTGGATCGACATCGCGGCCCGTTTTCTCGCCTTCCTCGGCCAATCGATACCCGTGTTCCTGCTTGGGATGGTGCTGATGCTCGTCTTCGCCGTCGGTCTGCGCTGGCTCCCGTCCTCCGGCGCGGACTCGTGGAAGAGCCTGATCCTGCCGGCGGTCTCGGTCGGCTCGTTCTCCGCCGCCGTACTCGCGCGCTTGCTGCGATCGAGCCTGCTCGAGGTGCTTTCGCAGGAGTACATCCGCACGGCCTACGCGAAGGGGCTCCGCGGCAGGACCATCGTGGTACGGCACGCGCTGAAGAACGCGGCGCTGCCCTTCGTCACGATGCTCGGGCTGCAGGTGGGCTTCCTCTTGAGCGGCGCCGTGGTCGCCGAGACGATCTTCGCCTATCCGGGAGTGGGACGGCTCGCGGTGCAAGCGATCTCGAGGAAGGACGTGCCGGTCATCCAATCGTTCGTGACGGTCGCCGCTGTGATCGTGATCGTCGCGAACCTGCTCGTCGACCTCGTGTACACGCGGCTCGATCCCCGCATCAGGCTTAGTTGAGGCGTCGGCTCGGCTCGCGCGCCCGGACCGTGCCGGGCGTCATCGGCACCGCCATCCTCGTGATCCTCGTCCTCGCGGCGATCTTCGCCGACCAGCTCGCGCCGACGCCCAACGCGCAACAGCTGCTGCAGCGCCTCGAAGCGCCGTCTTGGGCCGGGGGCGAGCACGGCTATCTGCTGGGAACAGACAGCCTCGGGCGCGACATCCTCGCGCGGATGACCCACGGCGCGCGCGTGTCGCTCACGGTCGGGCTCCTCGGCGTCGTGCTGTCGGGCGGCATCGGCATCACCCTCGGGCTCGTCGCGGGCTACCTCGGCCACAGGTGGGATCGCGTGATCATGCGCATCGCCGACGTCCAGCAGGCCATCCCCGCGCTCGTCCTCGCGGTGGCGGTGGCCGCGGTAGTGAGGCCGACCGTCCTGAACCTCATCGCGATCCTCGCCATCACGACGTGGTTCACCTTCACACGCGTCGTGCGTGCGGAGGTCCTCGCGCTGCGCGAGATGCTCTTCGTCGAGGCGGCGCGCGTCATCGGCGCGCACGACGGCCGCATCATCGTCCGACACATCCTTCCGAACGCGGCGGCGTCGATCATCGTCATCGCCACGCTCATGGTCGGGAACCTCATCCTCTTCGAGGCGAGCTTGTCGTTCCTCGGTGTCGGTGTGCCAGTGACGACACCGACATGGGGCCGCATGGTGTTCGACGGGATCGAGTATGTCGCGACCGCGTGGTGGATCGCGCTCTTCCCCGGCTTCGCCGTGATGCTCACCGTGCTCGCGACGAACCTCGTGGGCGACTTCTTGCGCGATGCGCTGGATCCGCGCCAGCGGCGACGTTAGGCGGCGTTCGCCAGCGCGATCATCCGCTTCATCGCGCCCGACATCTGTACGTACCCGTCGAACCAAGAGTCCGAGGGCGGCGGAAGCGCGTAGAGACGGACGCCGGTGACCTCGGGCAGCGCCGCGTGGAGCTCGCGGATGCGCCCGGCGCACTCCTCCGGCGTTCCGGCGACGGCGAACTGATCGAGGACGTCGTCGGTGATGAGATCGGCGAGCTCCGGCGGCAGGTAGGGCTGCGTCCAGAAGTCCCACTTCGCGAGGGCGGCGATGACGTGCTCAGGCACGTCGAACTCCTTCGGCCGTCGCCAGTCCGCGCGCTGGCGCGAGTACTTCTCCGCTCCCGCCATCCACAGGATGCCCTGTGCGGCGGGGCGTTTCGCGGCGAGTCGCGCCGCGACGCGATCGTCGGAGACCGAGCAGGGCAGCGAGATGTCGATCTCGAAGGAGCCCATGGCGCGGTCGCCGCGTTCGGCGCCGGCTATCACGTGCTCGAGCTGCTCGCGATGGTGGGTGACGTTCACGAAGAACGCGGCGAGATGGACGATGTCGGCGATCTCGCCGGCGAGCTCGATCATGCGCCTGCCGCGCGCGGCGATGAGGATCGGCAGGTCTGGACGGAAAGGCCTGAAGTTGAGCTTCGCGCGCTCGACGCTGATGACCCGGCCGCGATAGGTGACCTCTTCGCCACGGAACAGGCGCCGGCAGATCAGGGCCGCGTCGCGTACCGCGTCGAGCGGATGCGCGCGCTCCGCCGGCCAGAACGCGGGCTGCTCGAGACCGCCGCCAAGGCCGAGCACGACGCGCCCGCGCGACAGGTCGTCCATCGTCGCGTGCGCGAGTGCCGTGAGCGCGGGATGGCGGACGAACGGGTCGGTGACCAGGCTCTCGAGCTGGAGGCGCTCGGTCGCCACCAGACACGCAGTCATGTGGACGTAGAGGTCGGGGTAATAGCGCCAGTCGGCGACGCCGAAGCGGTGGACGCCCGCGGCCTCGTAGTGGCGCGCGAGGTCGACGAACCGCTCCGACGATTCTCGCCACAGCGAGGTCGGGAGATCGAACGTGAACTTCATGCCGACCTGGGGGCCGGAGGGACCCGCGCCGGCGCCACCGCCGGCGCGGGTCGTCCGAACGACGCTACTTGTTCACCGTCGT
This sequence comes from Candidatus Limnocylindria bacterium, assembly GCA_036000705.1. Classification (GTDB taxonomy): domain Bacteria; phylum Chloroflexota; class Limnocylindria; order P2-11E; family P2-11E; genus CF-39. The sequence goes on from DASYUY010000120.1 coordinate 23,039, forward strand.
GTTGGTGCCGAGGACGACGGTGATGCCGTGGGCCTTCCAGCCCGACACCTTGCTGCTGAGACCGTAGAGCGCGTTGTCGGCGCTGATGTAGATGCCGAAAGGATCAGTCGCGAGGACCTTCGCGGCCTGGGTGTACGCCGCGGTCTGTGTCGGCTGATCGAGGGTCGCGCCACCCTGGTCGAGGAACTTCTGCGCGTCCTGGTTGCAGAAGCTCGAGATGAAGCCCTTGCATCCCGCGAGCAGGTCGAGCAGCGCGGGGTGTGTGAAGGTGTTCCAGGTCACGAAGTAGAGCGGGTCAAGCGTCTTTTTGATCCACCGGTCGTTGAAGACGTCGGTCGGAAGGGCGTTCAGGTTGACCTTGATGCCCACCTGTCCGAGCTGCGCGATGATCGCCTGCGCGACATCGGGCTTGGCCGTTGCCGAGATGTCAGCATCGATCGAGAAGCCGGTCGGGTAGCCCGCCTCGGCGAGCAGCGACTTCGCCTTCCCCTGGTCGAACGCGAACGGCTTGAGGTCCGCGGTGTAGCCGTCCGTCAGGTCGGTGATGCCCGCGGCGAGCTGGCGGGCGTGTCCGCCGAGCACGGTCTTGATGATGGTCGCCGTGTCGACGGCGATGTTCATCGCCTGACGCACCTTCGCGTCCTTGAGCGGCTTCGCGGCATCGGCGGTGCTGGCGGTGTTGAAGAACGCCCAGTTGTATACCGGGCTCTTGTTCTCGATGACGTTGAATCCCGCCGCCTTCAGCGGTTCGAACTGGTCGGGCGGCAGATCCTGGACGATGTCGACGGAGCCGGCCCGGAGCTCGGAGACGCGGGTCGCGGCCGTCGGGATCGCGCGGAAGATAAGGGTCTTGACCAGCGCCTTGCCCTTCGCGCCGCCGCTCCAGTAGTCGGTGTTCGCTTCCATGGTGACCTTGTCGTCTTTGGCCCACGACACGAACTTGAAGGGGCCGCTGCCGATCGGCTTCGCGATGAAGCCGGCCTGGCCCACGCTCTGGTAGTACTTCATCGGCAGGATCGACAGGTTGTTCGCGGTCGTGTCGAAGATCCGCGCGTCGATCCGGCTGAGCTTCCACGTGACCGTGTTCGCGTCGACGACGGTCGCGGAGTCCACGGCGGCGAAGTTCGAGGCCGAGCCCGAGTTGAGGTCCTTGCTCTTGATCGTGTCGATCGAGAACTTCACGTCGTCCGCGGTGACGGGGTCGCCGTTGTGGAACTTCGCCCCCTTGCGGATGGTCCACGTGATGTTCAAGCCGTCGACCTTCCACGACTCGGCGATGCCGGGGACGATCTTGCCGTTGGCGTCCCACTCGACGAGGCTGTCGAAGATGTTGTAACGGTACGAGATGCCGACGATGTCGTAGCTCAGATACGGGTGCGTGCTCTGGATGTCGCCCCGCATGGCGATGGTGAGCGTGCCAGCCGGGCCGGCGGGCGACGCGGCCGCGCTCGCCGTCGCCGGTGGGTTCGAAGCGCTCGGAGCCTGCGTGCACGCCGCCACCAGCGAGACCACGAGGGGCAGGGCCAGCGCACGTGCGAGATGTCGGATCCGTCTGAACGCCATGGCGTCCTCCTTACATGTTGCGTCGTCTGTCGTCAGCGTCGTTCCCTTCATCTACCTCCCCATCTCCCACTGCGGCGTGGGCGAAGCCACACGCCAAGCAGATGAGCCCAGCGATTACGCGACCGCCGCTCGTGCGGACGCGCCGGCCGACCCTGCGCCCGCGTTCACGAGACGCGCGACCTGACCGAAGCCCTTGACCATGTCGACGTAACCGTCGAAGAGCGGCTTCCCGGCGGGCGGGACAGCGTAGATGCGCACGCCGGTGACTTCCGGCAGCTCGTGCTGGAGCGCACGCAGTCGTTCGGCGCATTCCTCGGGCGTCCCCGCGAGCGCGAACTCGTCCAGCACGTCGTCCTTGATGAGGTCGGCCAGCCGGTCGGGGAAGTGCGCCTGGGTCCAGAAGTCCCACGAGGCGAGCGCCTGGATGACGTGCTCGGGGACGTTGAACTGCTTGGGCCGCACCCAGTCTTTGCGGTCCCGCGAGTAGCGCTCCGCTGCCGCCGTCCAGAGGATGCCCTGCGCGGCTGGGCGCTTCGCCGCCCGGCGAGCGGCGTCGCGGTCCTCCGACACTGAGCAGGGCATCGAGATGTCGATCTCGAAGGTACCCATACGACGACCCGCGCGTTCGGCGCCACGCCTCACGTGGTCGAGGTTCTCACGATGGTGTCCGGCGTTCACGAAGAACGACGCCAGGTGAACGATGTCGGCGAGCTCACCCGCGAGCTCGAGCATGTTCGAACCACGTGCGGCGATCAGGATCGGAAGGTCTTGGCGATACGGCGTGAAATTCAGCTTCGCCCCTTCGACGCTGATCTCCTTTCCGCGGGCCGTAACGGTCTCGCCGGCGAACATGCGCTTGCAGATCTCGACCGCCTCGCGCACGGCGGTGAGGGGCAGCTTGCGCTCGTACTCCCAGAAGGTCGGCTGCTCGACGCCGGCGCCGATGCCGAGGATCACCCGACCACGCGACAGGTCGTCCATCGTGGCGTGCGCGAGCGCTGTGAGCGACGGATGCCGGACATACGGATCGGTGACGAGGCTCTCGACCTCGAGCTTGTGCGTCGCCTGCAGGCACGCGGTCATCACGACGAAGCAGTCGTGGTAGAAACGCCAGTCGCTCACGCCGAAGCGGTCGAGGCCCTCGTCCTCGCAAAGCTTCGCGAGCGCGACGAGCCTGCCGACCGGATCCACCCAGCCGATGGAGGGCAGGTTCCCGAACGTGAACTTCACCGCGCCACCGCCATGCGCGCGTGCTCCGTACTCCGCTCCTTCCCACAACGCGTCCCGCGTCTCGCCCTGCGAGGGGGTATGTCTGAATGCGAGACACTGCGCCCGGTCACGCTGCCTGTCAATCGCTCCCGGAAGGTGAGCGTCGCTGGTCCGGGGCGGCCATCAACGCTTTGCGCGTGCCGCGTCGAGCGCGGCGGCCGCGCCCTGCGCCATGAAGGAGATATCGAAGCCGAGCGCGATGAACTGGTAGCCGAGGCCGAGCATCTTGGAGACACCCGTCGCGGAGGTGTGGATGCCACCGGGCACGCCGGCCGCCTTCGCGGCGCTACGTACGTGTTCCAGCGCGCTCCAGTACTCCGGGAAATCCGGGTCCCAGGTGTGCGGCAGCCCGAGGCTAGCGCAGAGGTCCCCGGGGCCGATGAAGTACGCGTCGATGCCCGGGACCGTGAGGATCTCCTTGGCGTTCGCGACCCCGTCGCGATGCTCGATCTCGGCGATGAGCAGGATCTCCTCGTTGGCGTGCTGCACGTAGTCGTTGCCACCGTAGAGCCGCGTACGCGAGCCGCCGATGCCGCGCTCCCCATGTGGCGGGTAGCGCGTCGCGCGCACGGCGGCCTCGGCCTCGGCCCGCGTGTTCACCGCGGGCACGATGACGCCGTACGCGCCGGCATCGAGCGCGCGGCCGATCCAATCGGAATCGACCGAGGGCACACGGACGAGCGGCACCGTGCCTGTCGTGCTGATCGCCTGGAGTAGCCCCTGCATGAGCGGCGCGTCGATCGCGCCGTGCTCCTGGTCGATGACCAGCCAATCGAAGCCGGTATGCGCGAGCTGCTCCGCACCGAGCGTGCTGCCGAGGCCAATGAACGTGCCGAAGGCCGGCTGGCCGGCGCGCAGCAGCTGCTTGGTGCGATTCGGTCGCATCAGGCCACCCGCTCCGGCTGCGCCACGCGCCGGTACGCCGCGATGACCTCGGCGAGCGCGTCGACGTCCGCGAGGTACTCCGCGAGCGTTTTCGTGCGCACGGGCAGCGGGAGCTTCAACCGGAAGCCGGTCGCGCCGGGCGCCTCCGTCGCGAGCGCCGCGAGCCGGTGCGCGCATTCGGCGGGCTCGCCCCACACGGTGAAGTCCGCGAGAAGATCGTCCGTGATCAGCGCGCCGAGCTCGGTGGGCAGCTCGGGATCGCGCCACATGTCCCACCCCGCGGCGAGGGTGTCGACGGTCGACCGGGGTGCGGCGAAGCCGCGCGGGACCTTCCACTCGCGCTGCTTTCCGTAGCGGTCGGCGCCCGCGTACCAGAGGATGCTCTGCGCCGCGTTGCGCAGCGCCGCGCGGCGGGCGGCCGCGCGGTCGTACGAGGCGCTCACGGTCACCGAGATGTCGATCTCGTACGACCCCGGCGCGCGCTCCGCGCCGCGCGCGCCCGCGGCGACACGCGCGAGGTCGTCCGCCCGGCTGTCGCGGCCGAGGAAGAGCGACGCGAGATGCACGATGTCCGCGAGCTCCCCGGCGAGCGCGAGCATTCGCGGTCCGCGCGCCGCGATGAGCACCGGGATCGCCGGTGGCAGCGGGCAGTCGAGGACGACGTCGTGGACGTGGACGACCTTGCCGTCGAACGTCACGCGCTCGCCGCGCCACAGCGCGCGCACCACGTCGACGCATTCACGGACCGCTTCCGTCGCGTGTGGTCGTTCGTGCCCGAACGGCGCGACCCACACACGCTTCGGCACCTCGACGCCGCCACCGATGCCGAAGATCGCGCGTCCGTCGGAGACATCCGCGATCGCGGCCCAGGCGCAGGCGAGCAGCGCCGCGTCGCGCGTGTAGGGGTTCGTGACGAGGCTCTCGATCCCGAGGCGGCGCGTGCCCGTCGCGCACGCGGTCATCACCGCGACGACGTCGTAGTGGAACTGCAGGTCCGCGACCGCGAAGCGATCGAATCCGACGTCCTCGCATCGGCGCGCCATCGTGACGATGTCGCGGAGCGGGAGCTTCCAGCCGACGGCCGGGAGATTGCTGAAGGTGAATCTCACGCCGCGATCTCCCCTCTCACGTTGCGATACGCCGTCTCGCGATAGTATCCGCCCCTCGGCTCGCAGATTGGGGTGACGCGATGGCGACGGTCCCGAAGACGCAGCCCAACATGCGGAGCTACGAGGACACGCGCGCGGCCTTCCGCTGGCCGACGGCGGCGCGCTTCAACTTCGCGACCGACGTCGTCGACACATGGGCGGCCGATCCCGAGCTCGTCGCGATGCGGTGGATCGGCGACGCGGCGGACCGCACGCTGACCTTCCGGCACTTCGCCGAGCGGTCCGATCGCCTCGCGAACGCGCTGGAGGAGCTCGGCCTCGCGGCGGGCGACCGCGTGCTCGTCATGCTGCCGCGCGTGGTCGAATGGTGGGAGGCGATGCTCGGCCTCGAGAAGGCGCGGTGCGTCGCGATGCCGGCCACGACGCTGCTCACGACGAAGGACATCGCATACCGGCTCGAGGCGGCGGAGGCCAGCGCGATCATCACCGACGCGGCGAACGCGGGCAAGGTGGATGCCCTGTCGGCGCCGCCGAAGCTCAAGGCGAGGATCGTCGTCGGCGCGGGACGGCCAGGCTGGGTCACATACGAGGCGCTGGTCTCGAAAGCGTCGCCGAAGCGAGCGGCGCTGCCGACACCGGCGCACGAGCCGTCGCTCCTGTACTTCACCTCGGGCACTACCGGCCACCCGAAGATGGTCGTGCACACGCACGCCTCCATCGGCATGGGTCACGAGGTGACCGGACGCTTCTGGCTCGACCTGCGGCCGGGCGACCTTCACTGGAACATCTCCGACACCGGCTGGGCGAAGGCCGCGTGGTCGAGCTTCTTCGGTCCGTGGCAGTGCGGCGCGACGCTCCTCGTCCAATACAGCACCGGCAAGTTCGCGGCGCCCGAGATCCTGCGCTTCCTCGACACCTACCCGATCACCACGCTGTGCGGGCCGCCGACGGTGTACCGCATGCTCGTGCAGGAGGACCTCTCCAAGGTGACGTGCCCCACGCTGCGGCACTGCGTCGCGGCCGGCGAGCCGCTCAACCCCGAGGTCATCGAGACCTGGAAGGAGGCCACCGGTCTCGTCATCCGCGACGGCTACGGCCAGACCGAGACGGTGATCCTGTGCGGGAACTTCCCGCCGATCGAGGTCCGTTACGGATCGATGGGCAAGCCGACGCCCGGGATCGATCTCGCGATCATCGATGACGCGGGGAACCGGCTGCCGCCGGGCAAGGAGGGTGACATCGCGATCCGGGTCGAGCCTGACCGCCCACTCGGTCTCTTCAAGGAGTACTGGAAGAACCCCGAGGCGATGGCCACCTCGTTCCACCACGGGTGGTACGCGACCGGCGACCGCGGCATGACCGACGCGGACGGCTACTTCTGGTTCGTCGGGCGCGCGGACGACGTCATCATCTCCGCGGGGTACCGCATCGGTCCGTTCGAGGTCGAGAGCGCGCTCATCGAGCATCCCGCGGTCGCGGAGGCCGCGGCGGTCGCCAGCCCCGATCCGGTTCGGGGCGCGATCGTGAAGGCGTTCGTCGTGCTCGCCCCGGGCCACACCGGCTCCGACGCGCTCGTGGGCGAGCTGCAGGAGCACGTGAAGAAGGTGACCGCGCCATACAAGTACCCGCGCGAGATCGAGTTCGTCGCCGAGCTGCCCAAGACGATCAGCGGGAAGATCCGCCGCATCGATCTGCGGCAGCGCGAGGAACAGCGCAAGAAAGCGTGAGCAACGCGCGGTATGACACCGTCATCGTCGGCGCCGGCAGCGCCGGCGCGGTGCTCGCGGCCCGGCTGTCCGAAGATCCCGCGCGCTCCGTTTGCCTCGTCGAGGCCGGCGAACATCCGGATCCGGGCGCCCTTCCGGATCCGCTGCGCCTCTCGTCGATGATCGACGAGCGGCACGAGCGCTGGCTCTGGCATCACACCGCGCGCGCCACCGCGCTGCGCCCGTCCCTCGCCATCCCGAGCGGGCGTGTCGTCGGGGGGTCCTCGGCGATCAACACCACCGTGTACCTCTGGGCGCTGCGCGAGGATCTCGACGGCTGGGCCGCAGTGGCGGGCCCCGAGTGGCGCTACGAGGCGTGCGTCCCGTTCTTCCAGCGCATCGAGAGCGATCTCGACTTCCCGAGGGCGCCGCACGGGACCGTGGGACCGATCCCGGTGCGCCGACCGCCGCGCGAGTCGTGGTCGCCTGCCGCGCTCGCGTACGAACAGGCCTGCCTCGCGGCGGGGTACCCGACCGCGCCCGACCACAACGCGCCCGACGCGAACGGCATCGGCCCGGTCCCATTCAACACCCGCGATGGGCAGCGCATCAGCGCGGCGGTCGCGTTCCTCGCACCGGCGCGGTCGCGGCCCAATCTGCGCATCGAGGGTCGTGCGCTGGCGCTGCGCGTCGTGATGGCCGGAACGCGCGCGCGCGGTGTCGAGGCCATCCGCGACGGCGAGCGCTTCGTGATCGAGGCCGACGAGGTGATCCTCTCCGCCGGCGCGATCGGCTCGCCGCAGCTCCTCCTGCTCTCCGGCATCGGGCCCGCGGCGGAGACCCGGCCGCTCGGCATCGCGCCGGTCGCGGACCTGCGGGGAGTCGGCCGCAATCTGCGCAACCACCCGCTCGCCGCGGTCTCGTGGCGCGCCTCGGAGCGCTACGCGAACGCGACCGAGCTCCCCATCCCGTGGCAGATCCAGCTGCGCTGCACGGCGCCCGCTTCGTCGTACACGAACGACGCGTGCCTCGGCGCCGCCGTCCTCACGAAGCACACGCCGGACCACGAGCCGCGCATCGGCGTGTCGGCGTTGCTCATGCATGCCGTGAGCGCGGGCGAGCTCCGGTTGGCGAGCGCCGACCCCGAGGTGCAGCCGGCGATCGATCTCGGGTTCTTCCGCGAGCCGGACGACCTCCGGCGCATGCGCGCGATGATCGCGCTCGCCCTCGAGCTCGGGTCGTGTCCGGAGCTTGCGCCGCTGCGTGGCTCGCGCGCCACGCCAGAGGACGCGGCGCTCGCCTCGCCGAGCGCGATGGACGAGTGGCTGTTGCGCAACGTCCTGACTTCGCACCACCCCTGCGGCACGGCGCGCATGGGCGCACCCTCGGACCAGGACGCCGTCGTCGACGCCGCCGGCCGTGTGCACGGCGTCGAGGGCCTGCGCGTCGTTGACGCGTCGATCATGCCCGATTGCCCGCGCGTGAACATCAACGCAACCACGCTGATGGTCGCCGAGAAGATCGCGGATGGGATGCGTTCGCCAAGCGGCGCGGCGGCGAAGGCCGCGTTGGCCTGACCGCGTGCGCGCGTCGCTCGACTGGCTCGGCTGTGCGACCTTCCGCCTGACCCTCGACGACCTCGTCGTCTTCCTCGACGCGTACATCGATCGCGTGCCGGCCGCGCCGCCCGTGGGCCTGTCCGTGGCGGACGTGATGCGCGCTGACGCCGTGCTGGTGGGTCACTCGCACTTCGACCACCTTTGGGGCGCGGAGCGGATCGCCAAGCAGACGGGCGCACGCGTCGTGGGATCGCACGAGACCGTCCGGCTGGTGCGCGACGCCGGTGTGCCTGAGGAGCGATGCGTGGCCGTGACCGGCGGCGAGCGCATCGTGCTCGGCGCGGGCGTGACCGCACGTGTGCTTCCCAGCCTGCACAGCTGCATCTGGGCGCGCGCGAGCTGGGACGCGAGTGAGCCATGCCACGGCGACCTCGGACTGACGCTCGAGGAGCGGGAGGAACGACTCGCGGCGGGCGGCGGGTGGCTCGCGCGCGACGATCGGCCGGGATCGCGTGAGGCGCGCGAGCACGTCGGCGCGTGCCCGCACCGACCGCGTGGCGATGGTGGCGCGCTTGCGTACCTCATCGAAACGCCGATCGGATCGCTGTTGTGGAAGGACACATCCGGCCACTGGTCCGGTGTGCTGCGGCAAGTCCGGGCCGATGTGGCGATCCTTGCCGCGTCCGGCCGTGCGAACGTCGATGGCGAGCCCGTCCAGGGACGGCTCGCGGACTTCATCGCCGACGAGGTGGCGATGCTGTCGCCCAGACGTGTCTTCCTCGCGCATCACGACGACTGGATGCCGCCGGTGACACGCGCCATCGATCCGGCGCCGATGCGCGCGACGCTGTCACGACGAGCGCCCGCGGTCGAGCTCGTGGAGACCGGTTATCTCTCGGGCATCGACCCATTTGCCGCGACGCGTCCCGTGGTCTCGTGACGACGAAGTCACCGCGCATCGCGCGCGCGCTGGACCGGATCGCACGTCGCCGCGACCTCCGCGCGTTCGTGTTCGTCGACCGCGACGCGCGCGGCCGCGGCCCGATCATCGCGGTGAAGGACAACATCGACGTGCGCGGGATGCGCACAGCGGCGGGCGGGCAACACCTGCCGACGGCGCCGCGCCCACGCGACGCCGAGTGTGTACGACGGCTGCGAGAGGCGGGCTGCGTGCTCATCGGCAAGACGAACCTGTACGAGTACGCGATGGGTGGGACGTCGCGGAACGAGCACTTTGGCGACGTGCGCAACCCGCGCGATCTCCGGCGCGACGCGGGCGGATCGTCGAGCGGGACCGCCGCCGCGGTCGCGGCTGGCCTGTGCGACGGCGCGCTCGGGACGGACACGCTCGGCTCGGTGCGCATCCCGGCGGCCTTCTGTGGCGTCGTCGGCTACAAGCCACCGCGGGCCGCGATCCCGCGCCGCGGCGTCTTCCCGAACTCGCGGTCGCTCGACGCCGTTGGCGTGCTCGCGCCGGACGTCCGCACCGCGGCGCGCATCGTCGACCTCATGCGCGCGTCACCCGTCGCGCGCGCTCCAGCGCGTCGTCCGCGCCTCGCCGTGCCCTGGGTCTGGCTCGAGGGCGTATCCGCAGATGTGCGCGTCGTGTTCCTCCGGGTCGCGCGCGATCTGGAGGACATCACACTGCCGCCGCTCGCGGCGTACGGAGCAGCGGCGTTCGGCGTCCTGCAGTACGAGTCGTACGCGCTCCATCGCCAGTGGCTGCGCAGCGCGCCGGAGCGCTACGGCCGCGAAGTCCGCGGCGTCCTCGCGGAGAGCGCTGGCGCGACGCGCACGTCGCACGATGCGGCACGCCGCGACTCCCTCCGCCTGAGACGCGAGACGCGGCGCGCGCTCGCGACGTTCGACGCGATCCTGCTTCCGACCGTGCCCTTCACGCCGCCGCTCCGCGCGCGCTATCCGCTCGCGCTCCGCCGGAAGCTGAGCGCGTGGACCCGCCCATTCAACGTCTCGGATAGCGCCGTGTTCTCGATCCCGATCCCAGGGACGCGGCTTCCGATCGGGTTACAGATCGCCGCGAACGACGAGGCGAGCGCGGTCTCGGTCGCCTTGTGGGTCGAACGCGCCCTAAGCGATGGCCGGCGCCTCGCGTAGCGCGGCGATGACCTGGCCCATGCCGCGGATCGCCTGCTCGTAGTCGGCGTACGACGAAGCGCGCACCGGCCGCGGCAGCTTCACGCGGAAGCCCGTCGCCTCGGGGAGGTCACGCGCCATCGCGCGCAGGCGCTCGGCGCACTCGTCGGGCGTGCCGGCCACCGTGAACCGGTCGAGCGTCGCGTCGTCGATCATCGCCTCGAGCTCCGTCGGCAGCTCGGGCACGTGCCACATGTCCCAGCCGGTCGTGATCGCGCGGATCAGCGTCTCGTCGACATCGAAGCCCACCGGCCGCTGCCAGTCGGTGCGTCGCGCGTTGTGCGAGTCGGTTCCCGCCATCCACAGGATCGTCTGCGCGGCGTTGCGCTTCGCATCGCGCCGCGCCGCCGCACGGTCCGCCGACACGCTCACCGTCACCGACAGATCGATCTCGAGCGCGCTCGCGCCGCGTCCCGCGCTGCGAGCGCCCGCCAGCACCCCGCGGATGTTGTCGCGCTGATGCTCGGCGTCGAGGAACAGCGACGCGAGGTGGGCGATGTCGGCGATCTCGCCCGCGAGCTTCAGCATCGCGGGCCCGCGCGCCGCGACGAGGATCCTGATCGGCGGTGGGGGTGGGCAGTCCAGCGTCGCGCCATGCACGTGCACGATCTCGCCGTCGAGGGTCACCTTCTCCCCGCGCCACATCGCGCGATAGACCTGGACCGCCTCGCGCACCGCGCGCGCGGGATGTGGGCGGTCGTGCGCCCACGGGGACACGTACACGCGCGTCGCGCTCTCGACCCCGCCACCGATGCCGAGGATCGCGCGTCCTTCCGAGAGGCTCGACATCGTCGCCCACGCCGCCGCGACGAGACCCGGGTCGCGCGTGTAGGGATTCGTCACGAGGCTCTCGACCTCGAGCCGCTCGGTCGCGAGGAGGCAGGCCGTCATCACGGTCATGCAGTCGTAGTGATACGGCAGGTCGGCGATCGCGAAACGATCGAAGCCGACCCGCTCCGCGACGCGCGCCAGGTCGGCGATCCGTCCCGCGGGTAGCGCCCAGCCCGTTGCGGGCAGGTTGCTGAACGTGAACTTCAACGGGTCACCCCGGCCAGATCACCTTCCCGTCCTTCAGGACCTTGTCGAGGAACGACGTGTCCAGGACGTCCTCGACCTTCGGCTTGGTCGTGATGAGCTTCAGGTCTGACAGCAGGTCGAGCTGCGCCTGCCACTGCGCGGGTGTGACGTACCCGATGCCCTTCGTCGCCGCGAGGCCGGCGACGAGATCGCGGACGGTCACGTCGTACTGGAACTCGTGCTGCGCCCGAGTCGACACCGTACCGCCGTACTGCACGACGATCTGCACCGACTCCGCCTTCTTCGCGACCATGTACTCCGCGCCCTTGAGCGTCGCCCGCAGGAATGCGGTCACCTCGTTCGGGTTCGTCTTCGCGTAGTTCGTGTTCACGACGAGCGACGTGCCGAGCGGCGGATACCCGAACTGGTCCGGGAGGATGAGATCGACGTCGGTCGCGAGGTTGTTCTTCAGGACGAACGGCTCGTTGCCGGTGAACACCGGCAGAACGTCGACCATCCCGTCCTTCAGCTCCACCGAGCTGAAGCCGACGGGCACCTCGGTGATCTTGCTCCGGTCCGCCTTGTCGTTCGCGAGCATCACGAGGTACTCGGTCCAGGGGGATGCCTTGATCCCGACCTTCTTGCCCTCGAAGTCCTTCGGACGCGTGATGCCCGAACCCTTCTTCACGGCGAGGGCACGAGCGCCGCGCTGCGTCATGAGGGCGATGATCTTCAGCGGCACGCCCTGGTTGATGTACCCAACGGGCGCGGCGGCGTCGCTCACGCTGCCGGCCTGGTACTGTCCGGTGCCGATGAGCCGGATGCCCGTCGAGTCGGTGGTGAAGTCCCAGCTGAAATCGAGGCCCTGCTCCCGGTAGTAGCCGAGCTCGCGCGCGATCACGATCGGCAGGGTCGCGCCGGCGGAGACCGAGAAGCCGAATAGCCATTTGAACGGAACGAGCGGCTTGGCCGAGGCTGCGACGCTTGCCGCCGGCGTGGGCGAGCCCGTCGCCGGCGTGGGCGCGCAGCTCGCGACCGCGAGCGCCGCGGCGCCCCTCAGCAGTGACCTTCGATCCAGGCTCATCGTCTCGCTCCCTCCCACCGTCTCGCGCTGCGAGCGGTCGTCTCTCCACGCGGGACAGTGCCTCGGGTCGCCGCCCGGGTCAAGACCGGCGGGGCAGTCGGGCCAGCGCGCGTTGCCCCAACGCCTGGAGTGTTAGACGGTGAGCTGCAGGTTGCGGTACTCGTCCATGCGCACGGCCTGGCCCGGCCGCACGAGCATCGTCGTGTCCGGCGCCTCGATGACCGCGGGCCCGGCGATCTCTTGCCCCGGCGCGAGCGCCTCGCGGTCGAAGATCGGCGTCTCGGTGAAGCCCTTCGTCTCCCGGAAATATACCGGCCGCCTTCCTCGCGTCGGCGATGCCGCGCCGGTCTCGAGCCGCTCCTTCGCGAGACGGAGCGCGCGGCCCTTCGCCGCGACACGTACCTCGAAGCTCATGGCCTCGATCGGCGCGTTCTTGTTCGTCGTGCCCTTCCCGTATCGGCTCTCGTACCGCTCGTGGAAGCGGTCGGCCATCGCGACCGCGGACGCGGCGGTGTACTCGCCCGCGGGCACCGGCACGCTCACATCGTGGACTTGCCCCTTGTACTTCATGTCCGCCGCACGGAGCAGGGTGAGGTCGCCCGTCCCGTTCGTGACCGCCCCGGCCCGGCGCAGCTGCTCGACCGCCTCGGCCTCGAGACGGACGAAGATCGCGCGCACCGCCACGGCGTCGAACGGACCGACCATCGGAGAGGAGACCTTGTTCACGACGAGCATCTCGCTCGTCGCGATCGCGAGTGCGGAGAACTCCGAGGCGTACGTCGGCACGACGACGGCCTTCACGCCCACGTCCCGCGCGTACGCGCCGACATGCAGCGGGCCCGCACCGCCGATCGCGAAGAGCGCGAAGTTGCGCGGGTCGAGCCCGCGGCCGATGGTGACTCGCCGTACGAGGTCGGCCATCCGCGCGTCGAGGATGTCGATGATCCCGATCGCGGCGTCTTCGAGCGAGAGCCCGAGCGGTCCCGCGATCTTCTCGCGGATCGCCTTGGCGGCGAGGGCCGGGTCGAGCTTCCAGGTCCCGCCGAGGAAATAGTCCGGATCGATGCGGCCGAGGACGACGTTCGCGTCGGTGACGGTCGGCTCGGTCCCGCCGCGTCCGTAGCACGCCGGCCCGGGCTCGGCGCCGGCGCTCTGGGGTCCGACCTTCAGGAAGTGCGAGCGGTCGATCCACGCGATGCTGCCCCCGCCGGATCCGATGGAGACGACGTCGATCATCGGGAAGCTCACGTGGTACTTGTCGAAGAGCGGCTCGCGCGCGTACTCGGGCTGCCCGTCGACGACGAGGCCGACGTCGAAGGACGTGCCGCCGACGTCGGTCGTGAGGACGTGCGGATAGCCGAGGACCTGGCCGAGATTGCGCGCACCGATGACGCCGCCCGCCGGACCCGACGCGAGCAGGTACGCCGCCCGCCGGCGCGCGTCCTCCGACGGGGCGACGCCGCCGTTGCTCAGCATGACCTGCAGCTGATGTTTGAAGCCGGCCTTCCGCAGGCGCTCGGCCAGCGCGCCGATGTAGCCGTCGACCTTCTTCGTGAGGTACGCGTTCACCATCGTCGAGGCCGTGCGCTCGTATTCGCCGAGGACCGGACTGATCTCGCTCGAGATCGAGACGGCGACGTTCGGGTGCGCCTCGCGTACGAGGTCGCGTGCGCGCCGCTCGTGCGCGGGGTTCATGAACGACCAGATGAGGCTGATCGCGATCGCTTCGCAGCCCGCGGCGACGAGCTCACCGGCGAGTCGCCGCACCTCGTCGTCGCTCAGCGCGACGATGACCGCGCCCTTGTGATCGACGCGCTCGTTCAGCCCCTTCACGAGCTTACGCGGCACGATCCCCGGCACGGCCTTGTCGTGCAGGAGGAAGTCGTGGATCTGATCCTCGTCGAGGCCGGCGATCTTCTGCTTGATGCGGCCCATGAACAGCGCGTCCTCGTGTCCGCGCGTCGTGAGCACGCCCGTGCGCGTGCCGGTGTGCGTGATGAGCGCGTTCGTCGCCACGGTCGTGCCGTGACCGAAGCGTGTCGTCTGGGCGAGGAGCTGCTCCGCGGTGAGGCCCAGCGCCCGCGCGGCTTTCGCGACGCTCTCCATGACGCCGATGGAGAAGTCCTGGGGCGTCGATGCGGCCTTGGCCGCGGTGACGTTGCCGTCGTCGTCGACGACGACGCAGTCGGTGAAGGTGCCGCCGGTGTCGACGCCGACGCGGTAGCTCACGACGGCGTCACCTGAACGTCGTGGAGCACCGGCTCGTCCTTGAGGCACACCTCTGTCTCGAGGCGGCGCAGGCAGCCCGGGCAGTAGAACTGCCGGAACACGAAACGCCGCGCGACGTCGAACTGGTTCACGTAAGGGCCGGCCTCCTTCACGAGGCCTTCCTCCATGAGCGTGCCGTCCTTGAAGTTGCGTGACGCGTCGCCGAGGATCTGCCCGCACGAGCACTGGATGACGGCGGCGCCGCCGTCGCGCACGATGCGCAGGAACTCGTTCACCGCCGTCCCGCTCTGCGGCGAGATCCTGCGGCCCTTCGCCGAGGCGTCCACCGGCTTCGCGCGGTCGCGTCGACGCTTCCGGATCGCGTCGCGCGCGCGGTCGGTCTCGGCCACGTTCACCGCGTCCTTGGCGACGTCGATGACGACGCCGTACATATCCTTCGCGCCTTCGACCGAGACGACCCCGCGGAGTGCGTCCTCGACGACGCGCCCGGGCTCGCGGTCGAGCGGATCGCCGTAGCCGCCGCCCGACTGCGTGCGCACCTGATAGACGTCGTCGTGGTCGAGGTACGACCACGCGATGACCTTCTGGATGTCCCAATCGCCGGAGAGCTCGGCGAGCTCCTGCGGGACCTCGCCAGCAGCCATCCGCCTGCGGACGTCGGTCTTGCGCTTGATGATGAACTGGTTCGTCTGACTCGGTCCGCCGCCGGCGATGCCCGCGGACTCCGGCCACTCCGACCCCGAGGTATGCATGATCTTCGTCGGGATCCGCTCGGTGTCGTGGACGACATACGAGAGCGTGCAGCCCGCGCCGCCGCGGAACATGCCGCCGCCGCCCGAGTCGGCCTGGTGGCGCCGGAACAGGTAGAGGATCGGGTACTGGAACTCGTAGGCCTCGGCGTTCGGCGCGACCTCGTAGATCGAGCCGACGTAGCCGCCAGTGTCGACGCCGTCCTTGCGCGCGCGGGCGCCGCCGCCGCCGAAATACGTGTCGAGCACCGTCGCGCCGAACGGCTGCCCGCGCTGGTCCGTGCCGAAGAGCTCCTCCGTTGTGAGGCTCCCGACCCAGTTCGCCATGGCGTGCTCGCGGTGCTGGTCCGACGCGGCGAGGAGCTTGCCGAGCGAGTTGTCGGCGAGATTGATGACCGCCTGCGTCGCACTGGTCGTCGCCTTCGAGACGCCGCCCGGCCACGCGACGTGCACGATCGTCCCCGGATCGGACTCGAACTTCACGGCGCGCGCGATGCCCGCCGGCACCCAGGGCATGTCCCAGCAGAGGTACGTCATCACGCAGCAGAGCACATCGGAGACCGTCGCGTGGATCGGGTTGTTGATGACCGCGGGCGCCTGCGGCGACGAGCCGCGGAAGTCGAAGGTGAGCGTGTCGTCCAGCTTGGTCATCGCGCAGATCGCGGTGTAGATCTTGTCGTCGTACTCGAGATACGAGCGATGGCGCCAGGTACCGTCGGGCAGCTCACGGAGGCGCTCGCGGATGCGGTGCTCGCTGTAGTCGAGCATGTCCTGCATCACGGCCTTCACCTTGTCGACCCCGTACTGCCGGCAGAGCTCCTTCACCCGCGCCTTCGCGACGTTGTTGGCGGCGATCATCGCCGTGAGGTCGAGTCGCACGATCTCCGCGACGCGCGACATCCGCAGATACAGGCGCACGAGGTCGTTCCGCAGCGTCCCGCCTTCGACGATCTTGATCGGCGGGAAGAGGGGCTGCTCCCCGTAGATGTCCTTCGCACCGACCTGCACCTGTCCGGGCACCGGCCCGCCGATGTCGATCTGGTGGATCGTCGAGCCGACCCAGCCGATGAGCTCGCCCTCGAAGTGGATCGCGCCGAGCACGACGACGTCCATCTGATGCTGCGCGCCGGCGAACGGGTCGTTGCAGAGGAACATGTCGTCCGGACGGATGCCGGGGTTGTCGGCGCACGTCGCGACGACGTTCTTCGCGAGCGTCTCCATCGAGATCGCGTGCACGAGCATGTACGGAGCGATCACGAGCGAGTCACCGGTCGCGGTCATGATCGAGGTGTTCATGTCGTGGACCTCGCTCGCGATGAGCGAGCCCGACACGCGCTCGAGGGTGTTCGCACCCTCCTCGTTGATGCTCCAGAGGCGGTGGCGGAGGATCTCGAAGGTGATGGGGTCCACGCGCATCTTCGGCCCGGTCACGGCTCTCGGCTTCTCGGTCTTCACGGCCATCGTCGTCCTCCCCTGCTCATGCGTCGACCGCGCCGGCCCATGCGACGCCCAGGCGTTTCAGCGCCCGCCGGTACTCGACCTGCGCCGCGTCGGTGCCGCGCAGGTGCAGCTCCGCGGACAGGTCGAGGGGCAGCTCCTCGGGTCGCTGGGCCTCGACGATCCGCCGGTCCTGTTCGGTGACCTCCCGGTTGCGCTGCGCGAATATCTCATCGGGCTGATCGAGCGCGAAGTTGCGCGCGAGGCCGAAGTAGAACTGCGTCTCGCGCTCGCCGATCGGACGGGCGATGAAGTACAGCGACGTGATGTTGCGCGCGGCGTCCGCGTTGCCGGCCCTTCGCGCGACGTGCATGTGCAGCGTCAGCGGCAGCGTCACGGTGTACGAGCGGACCGCGTTCGTGGCCTCGTCGTCGACGACGTAGCTGATCTGGTTCGCGGTCGTCTTCACCTCGATGTCCGGGTACACAGGCTTCGCGCGATCGCCGAGCACGCCCGGATGCACCCACGGGAAGTGGGCGAAGTCCATGACGTTCTCGATCGCACGCGCCGCGTTCGCGCGCCAGTGGAACTGCGTCCAGAGGCGGCGGAACCCGGGCGCCTCGGACTCGGGCCACGTGGGGATCGGCTCCTTCGGATCGTCGAGCGCCACCCACACGAGGCCGTCCTTCTCTTCGGCGCGGAATCCGTCCACCTTCGCCTTCGGTGGGATCGGGCGGCCGGGCGCGAGCGACGGTATGCGCGTGCACGCGCCGGTCGCCGCGTACGTCCAGCCGTGGTAGGTGCACACGAGCTGATCGCCGTCGACCCAACCGAGCGAGAGCGGCGTCCCGCGGTGCACGCATAGATCGCGAAGGGCCGTGACCTTGCCCGAAGCGCGGTAGAGCGCGAGCCGCTCTCCGAGGAGCGAGGTCGCGAACGGCTTGTCGGCCGGCACCTCCTCCGAGAGCGCGACGGGATACCAGTACGGCCTCAGCGCCTCGAACAACAGAGCCTCCCCTCCCGCGTCACGTTACCCGAACACGACGACGCCGCGCCCGGTGCCGTGCTCGAGCGCCTCCAGCGCCTCGTTGACCTCGTCGAGCGGGTACGTGCGCGTCACCATCCGCTCGAGCGGCAGGCGCCCGCGCGCATACAGGTCGACGTATCGCGGGATGTCGATCGTCGCGCGCACGTTCCCCTGCATCACGCCGTGCAAGTGCTTGTTGCGGATGAAGCCGTCGGTCGCGAACGGAAAGCGCGTGCCGGGCGGCGCGGCGCCCACGACGTAGCCGTCGCCGCCGGGAGGCACCATCGCCACGAGCTGCTCGAGCGTCTTCGCGTTGCCCACGCACTCGAACGTGTGGTCCGCTCCCCCACCGGTGATCTCACGCACGCGCGCGACCGCGTCCTCGCGCGCCGCGTTCACGGTGTGCGTCGCCCCGAGCGAGCGCGCGTACTCGAGCTTGTCATCGGCGATGTCGACGGCGACGATCGGCTGGGCGTGCGCGAGGTCGGCGCCGACGAGCGCCGCGATGCCGACGCCGCCGCAGCCGATGACCGCGACGCTCTCGCCCACGCGGACCTGCGCGGCGTTGAAGACGGCGCCGAGGCCCGTGCTCACGCCGCACGCGAGCAGCGCGACCTTCTCGAGCGGCACGTCGCGCCGGATCTTCACGACCGAGCCCTCGGGTACGACGGCGCGCTCGGCGAAAGATGACTGGGCGAACCAGTGGTAGACGGGACTCCCGCGAAGGCTGAGGCGCGTCGTGCCGCCCGGCAGCGTGCCGCTGAAGATCGCGGCGCCCCAGGTCGCGCACATCCAGGGCCGTCCCTCGACGCACGCCGCGCAGCGGCCGCACCGGCCGATGGCCGAGAGGACGACGTGGTCGCCGGGAGCGGCGGCGGTCACGCCATCGCCGACCGAGTCGACGATCCCGGCGCCCTCGTGTCCGAGCACCATCGGCGTGGGCAGCTCACGCGTGCCGTGCAGCCCGCCGAGATCGCTGTGGCACACGCCCGTCGCGACCAGGCGCACCGCGACCTCTCCGGCGCGCGGCGGTTCGAGCTCGAGATCTTCGACGACGAGCCTGGTGCCGCGCGCGTGCATCACCGCCGCTTTCACGTGACTCCTCGACACACGATAGGTCCCTCCGCAGAGAGAGGCGCCGTGCGTCAAACGCACGGCGCCTTTCCCCTCCTTCGCGTCATCTGCTACGGGTACTTGATCTTCTTGTCGGCGCCGATGATCTCTTTCATCAGTGAGTCGTCTACGAGGTCATCGATCTTCGGTGGGTCCTTGATCAGGCCGAGGCTCGTGATGATGTCGAGGTTCGCCTGCCACTTGGCCTTGTCGATCCAGCCCACACCGTTCGGGTGCTGCATGTCCTTCTGCGAGATGTCGTAGATGTATTCGTGCTGCGCCCGGGTCGTCGCCGTGCCGCCGTACTGCACGGCCATCTGCACCGTCTCGGCCTTGTTCGCGATGAAGTACTCCTGCGCCTTCATGGTCGCCTTCAGGAACCGGACCATCGCGTCGCGATTGTTCTTGATGAAGTCTTTGTTCGCGACCATCGTCGTGCCGACGAGCGGCGCGCCGAAGTCCTTGGGGAGGATGAGATCGACCGGCGTGTTCAGCTGGGTCTTGAGCACGAACGGCTCGTTGCCGATGAACGTCGGCAGAACGTCCACGAGGCCGTCCTTCAGCTCGACCGAGCTGAAGCCCACCGGGACCTCGGTGATCTTCGACCGATCCACCTTGTCGAACGCGAGCATGGCGAGGTATTCGGTCCACGGAGCGCCTGGCTTCACGCCGACCTTCTTGCCCTCGAAGTCCTTCGGGCGCTTGATCGGCGATCCCTGCTTCACCGCGAAGACACGCGCCGAGTCCTGGCCCTGCTGCACCATCGCGACGAGCGGGATGCCCTGCTTCACGAAGTTCGCGACGGTGAGAACGTCGCTCACCGAGCCGGCGTTGTACTGGTTCGTGCCGATGAGCCGGATGCTCGTCGAGTCCGTTGTGAAGTCCCAGGCGATGTCGACGCCCTCTTCCTTGTAGTAGCCGAGCTCCTTCGCCACGATGACGGGCATCGAGGGGTTCGCTTGGACCGTGAAGCCGAAGAGAAACTTGAACGGGACCGCCGCGCGGGCGGTCGCCGCTGCGGAGCCCGCCGGTGTCGGGGATGCGCTCGTCCCACCCGGCGCGCACGCCGCGACGGCCGCCGCGGCCGCGGACATGAGCGCCTGACGGCGCGTGAGTCGAAGCTGTGACATTCCCAAATCCTCTCCTTCCGATGTTGGTCCGACGCTCTCAATACCTTGCGAATGAGCGACCTGTTCCGCCGGCCCCTCCCGCCTGCCTTGTGGCGGCGTCTCGCTTTGCGAGGCGCCATATTCCCATGCGGGACAGTGCCAGCCGACCCCAGAGCCGTCAATAGGCGCGACGGGCACGCGGTACAGGCGCGCTTGACGCGCGGGGCGGCCGGCCCGATGGTGACAGCGGTGCGTGGGAGCGAGGCCATCGCGCGGATCCTGCAGAAGGAGGGGACGGAGCTCCTCTTCTGCTTTCCCGCGCACGGCGTGATCGACGCGTGTGCCGCGCTCGGCGTGCGACCGATCATCACACGGACCGAGCGCACGCTCGTGAACATGGCCGACGGCTACACGCGTGTGAGCGACGCGAAACGATTCGGCGTGTGCGCGGTGCAGGCCGGGCCTGGCGCTGAGAACGCGTTCGCCGGCGTCGCACAGGCGGCATCGGACTCGATCCCGATCCTCGTCCTGCCGGGCGGCGCGCGGCGCGACCGGCGCGGCGTGCCGTACGCCTTCTCGCCGGCGGACCAGTACCGCGGCATCGCGAAGTGGGCGGATGAGATCAACATGCCGGAGCGGATTCCCTCGATGCTGCGCCGCGCATTTCACGCGCTCAGAAATGGCCGGCGCGGTCCGGTCGTGCTCGAGGTGCCGAACGACATCGCGGGAGCCGATGTCGACGATGCGACGGTCGCGACCTATGTCCAGCCGCGCGCGCATCGCTCGGCTGCCGATCCCGCTGACGTCGACGAAGCCGCGGATCTTCTCGCCGGCGCGCGCGCGCCGGTCATCGTCGCGGGGCAGGGCGTGCTCTTCGCGGACGCGACGGCGGAGCTGCGCGCGCTCGCGTCGCGGATCGGCGCACCGGTCATGACGACGATGAACGGGAAGAGCGCGTTCCCCGAGGACGACGCGCTCGCCCTCGGCGCGGCCGGCGCGTCGGGGACGGAGATGGCCGCGCGCTTCCTCGAGCGCGCCGACCTCATCCTCGGCGTCGGCACGAGCTTCACGGTGACGCCGTTCACGCATCCGATCCCGCGGAACGTCCCGCTCATCCAGGTCACGGCCGACGAGCGCGACGTGAACAAGGACTACGCCGTACGGGCCGCGCTCGTCGGTGACGCGAAGCTCGTGCTGGCGCAGCTCGTCGCCGCGCTCGGTGGTCGCACGGTGCCGCGGCGCGAGACGCTGGCGACCGACATCGCGGCGCTGAAACGCGGCTGGCTCGAGCGGTGGCTCCCGCGACTCACCTCCGATGACGTTCCGCTCTCGCCGTACCGCGTGATCCACGAGCTCGGGCGCGCGATCGATCGCCGCAACGCCATCGTGACGCACGACTCCGGCAACCCGCGTGACCAGCTCCTCCCCTTCTATGAGGCGGTGATCCCGCGTGGCTACCTCGGCTGGGGCAAGTCGACGCAGCTCGGCTACGGCTACGGGCTCGCGCTCGGCGCGAAGCTCGCGGCGCCGTCACGGCTCGTCGTGAACGTCATGGGTGACGCGGCGTTCGGCATGGTCGGAATGGATGTCGAGACCGCCGTGCGCGAGCGCATCGGCGTGCTCACGATCCTCCTCAACAACTCGGTCATGGGCGGGTACGACCGGTCGATGCCGACGGCCGCCGAGCGCTACGCGACGCACCGCCTGAGCGGCGACTACACCGCGGTCGCGACTGGCCTCGGCGCGCACGCTGAGCGCATCACGAAGCCGGGCGACATCGCGGCCGCGATCGCGCGCGCCGCGACGATCACGATGCAAGGCCGGCCGGCGGTGCTCGAGTTCATGACGCGGCCCGAGCCCGAGGTGCCGCGGTTCTTCACGCCGACGTACTAGCGACGCGCCTCGACCAGGATCCGGCGATCCACCTTTTCGACGCCCGCGACCCCGGCGATCGCCATCGCGACCGACAGCTCGATGCGCAGGAGCTCGAGAACGCGCTCGACGCCGGCCTGCCCGCCGGCCGCGAGGCCCCACGCGGCGGCGCGGCCGATGAGGACCGCGCGCGCGCCGAGCGCGAGCGCCTTCAGCACGTCGATGCCGCGTCGCACGCCGCCATCGAGGATCACCTCCGCGCGACCAGCGACCGCCTCGACGACGGCGGGGAGCGCGTCGAGCGATGCGACCGAGTCGTCGAGCTGGCGGCCGCCGTGGTTCGACACGACGATCGCGCGCGCACCATGCTCGACCGCGAGCGCGGCATCCTCGGGCGCGAGCACGCCTTTCACCACGAGCGCGAGCGAGGTCGCGGAGCGGATGCGATCCACGTCGCTCCAGTCCCAGGCATCGCCGCCCGACAGCCACTTCCCGCTCGGTCGCCGTAGCTGGGGCGGCATGTTCGCCCAGGTCACGCCGTCCGGAAGGACGTGCGGAATGCGCATCGCGCCGTCGCGCCGACCCGACACGGGCGAATCGACGGTGAGGCAAAGTGCGACGTAGCCGGCGGCCGCGGCGCGCTGCACGAGCTCGCGCATGTAGACTTCGTCGTCGAAGAGGTACGGCTGGAACCAGAGCGGGCATCCCGCCGCCGCCGCGACCTCCTCGATCGTGCGGTTCGCGCCCATCGACAGCGCCATGAACGTCTTCGCGGCGGTCGCGGCGCGCGCCATCGCGACCTCGCCCTCGGGATCCAGCAGGCACTGCAGCGCGAACGGCGCGATCGCGACCGGGAGCGCGATGCGGTGCCCGAGCACGCTCGTCGCAAGCGACCGCGCGCTCGTGTCGACCAGCACGCGCGGCAGGAAGTGCCAGCGCGCGAAGGCCTCGATGTTGTCGCGCATCGTGCGCTCGTCGCCCGCGCCGCCGGCGACGTACACGTACGCGCCCGGTGCGAGGCGCTCCTTCGCGATCGCCTGGAGCTCCGGGACCGTGAGGATGCGGGAAAGGTCGACCGGATCGCGAACGACGGTCATGGGCCGGACCGCCTCAGCGCGACTTCATCCACTCCAGGAGGTGGATGAGGTCCTTGCGCGCCGGCCCGAAGACGTCGAGGTTGTAGACCTTCTCCGTGCCGGTCGGCTCGATGTAGTGCGGCTGCCCCGCGGGGATGAGGATGAGCGAGCCCGGCCCGACCGGATGCCCGACGCCGTTCACGTAATAGATCGCGGTTCCCGACACGATCGTCGCGATCTGATCGAAGTCCTCGTGCACGTGCGGGAAGGTCTTCATGCCCGGCGTGAGCTCGTTCATGACGAGGAGCGCTCCGTCGTTGCCGAACCCGCGCCGGCGCACGCCCTCGCGGACGAACTCGTCGGGGATGTCATCCCACTTCGTCGCGACGGCCCGGCGCGCGGACGCGACCGTCGCCGTCGCTGCGGAGGCTGGTTTCGCCCCCTCGTCCCGTTTCGCTTCGTGAGCAGCCATATCCAGATGCGAGACAGTAGGTTCGAGCACGAGGCGTGGTCAAGTCGCTAACGTACGCCCGTGCGCAGAGCCGATCTCATCATCGCGAACGCGCGGCTCATCACGCCGTCCGGTGTCGTCGAGGGCGGCGCGGCGATCAGCGACGGGAAGTTCACCGCTGTCGGCGC
>DASYUY010000121.1:0-27377 GCA_036000705.1 Candidatus Limnocylindria bacterium
GGGAGCCGCGTTCGCTCACCGGCGCGTATCTGTCGGGCCGGCGGCGCATCCCCGTCCCCACGCGCCGGCGCTCGGCGAAGGGCGAGGCGATCGTCGTACGCGGCGCCCGCGAGCACAACTTGAAGGACATCGACGTGCGTATCCCGCTCGGGATGTTCGTCGCGATCACCGGCGTGTCCGGATCGGGGAAAAGCACGCTCGTGAACGAGGTGCTCTACCGGAGGCTCGCGCAGGTCATCTCGAAGGCGAAGGAGCGGCCCGGTGCCCACGACCGCATCGAAGGGATCGAGCACATCGACAAGGTCATCGACATCGACCAGTCTCCGATCGGACGCACGCCGCGATCGAACCCCGCGACGTACACCGGGCTCTTCACGCCGATCCGCGAGCTCTTCGCGGCAGTCCCCGAGGCGCGTTTGCGCGGCTACACGCCCGGGCGCTTCTCGTTCAACGTGAAAGGGGGACGGTGCGAGGCCTGCGCCGGCGACGGGATCATCAAGATCGAGATGCAGTTCCTGCCCGACGTCTACGTTCCGTGCGAGGTGTGCGGCGGGAAGCGCTACAACCGCGAGGCGCTCGAGATCCGCTACAAGGGCAAGACGATCTCTGACGTGCTCGAGATGACCGTCGAGGAGGGCCTTGCGTTCTTCGCCAATATCCCCGCGTGCGAGGCGAAGCTCCGCACGCTCAACGACGTTGGCCTCGGCTACATCCATCTCGGTCAGCCCGCGACGACGCTGTCGGGAGGCGAGGCGCAACGCATCAAGCTCGCGACCGAGCTCTCGCGTCGCGCGACCGGGCGGACCCTCTATATCCTCGACGAGCCGACGACCGGTCTGCACTTCGCCGATGTCGAGCGTCTTCTCGATGTACTGCACCGCCTCGTCGATGCCGGGAACACCGTCGTTGTGATCGAGCACAACCTCGACGTGGTCAAGACGGCGGACTGGATCATCGACCTGGGACCCGAGGGCGGGAAGGCCGGCGGTGAAGTGATCGCCGAAGGCACTCCGGAGGCCGTCGCGAGGTCGCGGCGCTCATTCACCGGTCGCTACCTGCGAGAGCTGCTGGCCACCGGCGAAGTCCGCGGCATCGCCTGACGCTGACGTCGCGTCAGCGGCGGGAGCCGAGGATCCTCACGGCCTCCGTGATCGTGGGTGCGTCGACGTATTCGAGTCCGGCGGACTCGACGACGCTGCGCGCCTCCACCGAGCCGGTCTGGCACCAGATCGCCTTCGCGCCGACCTGCCGAGCCAACGCGATGATCCTCGGCAGCTCCGCGAGCGGCCGGTGCGAATACACGAGCTCGGCGTGGTCTGGTGGCGCACCGACGCGCCGCGTGACGACGGCCACGCCATTCCACTCGTACGCAGCGTAGTCATCGGGAGCGGGACCATCGGCGGCAACGACCGCATAGCCCGCACGCGCGAGCGTGTCAGGTACGTCTCGGCTCGGCCAGTCGATCAGCAGGATGGTCCGAGCTTGACGCAGCAGCTCAGTGGGTCCCATGGCTCGCACGGAACACTACGACGCGGACGACGGCCCCGCAGCGTTCCGCTCGCTAGCATCACGAGCACGTGAATCTCCCCTTCTCCCCGATCGATGCCGCGATCCTCCTACTCATCGCCGCGGCGATCTGGGGCGGCTATCGATCGGGATTCATCGCGACGACCTACGGGCTCGCCACGTGGATCGTGTCGTTCGCCGCAGCGGTGATCTTCCAGGTCCAGGCCGCCGGACTGGTCGAGAAGCTTGGTGTCCTCCCGGCGACCGCGCGTCCGATCGGATTCATCGTCGTGCTGGTACTGATCGAGTCGCTCTTCTCGATCGCGGGCTTCTTCGCGCTGACGCCGGTCGTACGTGCAGTGCACCGCGTCAAGCCACTGGAGACGGCCGATCGCATCGGCGGGATCTTCCCGGCTGCCGCCCGAGCGCTGTTCGTGATGGGGATCGTGCTCGCCGCCTTCGTCGTGTCTCCGGTGGGCAGCGACATGAAGGCCGCGGTCGAGAGCTCGCGCATCGCGCGCGGCCTCATCGATCAGATCAGCGCGCTGCAGCCGACGCTCGCGAAGCTCTCCGGCCAGCTGGGAGAGAGCGTTCCGCTCTTCGTCACGAAGCTCGGCGAGGACCAGAGCGAGTCGCTCGACCTGCCGAACGACCTGCAGCTGTCGGCCGATCCCGTCGCAGAACGCCAGATGTTCGATCTCGTGAACGACGAGCGAGCGGCGGTCGGCCTCCGCGTGCTGGCGTGGGACGATCGTCTCGTCCCGGTGGCGCGGCAGCATTCCGAGGAGATGTTCAAGCTGAAGTACTTCGCCCATCAGTCGCCGGTGAGCGGCTCGCCCTTCGATCGCCTCCGAGCGGCCGGCATCACGTATAGCCGCGCCGGCGAGAACCTGGCGTACGCGCAGTCGGTGTCCGTTGCCCACCGCGGTCTGATGCAGAGCCAGGGGCACCGCGAGAACATCCTCCGGCCCGAGTTCACGCGCATGGCGATCGGCGTGATCTCGGCCGGCCCGTACGGACGCATGTTCACACAGATGTTCTTGACACCATGAGCGAGCAGCCCGACAAAGTGACCGACACGCTCGACGTCGCGGCGAGCGGCGCTCCGGGGGTCGCGGCCGTCGCGGCGCAGCCGCCGCGAACGCGGTTCGCCGCCCTCGATGTTCCGGTGTTCCGCTGGTACTGGGTCGCGAGCTGGATCTCGAGCACCGGTGACGGCATGGAGAACGTCATCCTGAACGTCCTCGTCGTGCAGCTCGCCGGGACGGCGGCGCCGTTCTGGTTGGGCATGATGGTTTTCGCGCACTGGCTGCCGTTCACGCTCTTCTCGTTGTACGGCGGCGTGCTCGCCGACCGACACGACAACCGGAAGGTGCAGCTCGGCGCGCAGGTCTTGTTGATGGCCGCAGCGATCGGCCAAGCGACTGCGACGCTCGCCGGGTTCGTGACCACCTGGTGGATCTTCGCGCTCGTGTTGCTGCACGGCTTCGCCGGCGCGATCGGCGGCCCCGCGCAGCAGACGCTCATCCACGCGATGGTCGGACCCTCGAAGCTCCTCTCCGCCGTGAGCCTGAACTCCACCGCGCGCCAGTTCTCGCAGGTCGTCGGCCCGGCGCTCGCTGGCTTCATCGTGGTCGCCTTCGGCCCCGGCACAGGGTTCCTCATCAACGCGCTCACCTTTGTGCCGCTGCTCGTGCTCCTCGTGGTCATCCGCGTACCGCGCCTGGGCGCGACCGTACGGCAGCCGCTGCTCGCGTCGCTTCGCGGCGGACTTGGTTTCGTGCGCGACCGTCCGCTCATCGCCACTCTCATCGCTGTCGAGATGATCAGCGTCATCTTCATCGGACACACCTTCAACTCGTTCCTAGTGCTCTTCGCATACGACCAGCTCCACGTCGACGCGCTCGGCTACTCGTTCCTGCTCGTCGGCAGCGGGATCGGTGCGGTCTCGGCCGCCCTGTACCTCGGGTACGCCCGCAGCCGGGGTCATGGCGGTGTGTTCATCGTCGTCGCGGCGATGTGCGAGATGGCGGCGATCTTCGTGTTCGCGTTCTCGCGAAGCTACGCGCTCTCGTTCCTGCTCCTGCTCGTGGTCGGCGCGGCAGCGGTGCTCACACAGTCGCTCACGAACACGAAGATCCAGCTGTCGGCCCCGAACGAGTTGCGCGGCCGCGTCATGGGCGCCTACACCTTCGCGACGCAGGGCATGCGCGTGCTCAACGGGCCGATCCTCGGTGGCGCGGCCATCGCCCTCGGCGCACCGGCGGCGGTGGCGGGGGCCGCCGCGACGGTGTTCGCGGCCATGGCGGTGATCCTCGCTCGCGTGAAGCAGCTCCGGGAGTCCTAGTGGCCGCCCTGACGCTCACCGCTCTGGTCGCGAATGGCACGATGTCGCCCGAGGTCGCCGCGACGCTTCGGGCGACCGCCGAAGGCAAGCGATCGTTCCTGGTCGTCGCGATACCCCGGCTGGCCGGAAAGAGCACGGTGATGGCCGCGATGCTCAAGTGCCGTCCGAAAGGAGCGCCGCTGAAGACCGTCGGTGAGGACGGCGTCGACATCGACGCGCTCGCGGCGGCCAGCGCCGGCGGGTACCTGGTCGTTCCCGAGATCAGCGAGTATCCCGTCGCTCCCGGCTACATCTGGGGCGCGCCCGTTCGGCGCGTCTTCGCGAGGATCGGCAGCGACGTCGCGCTTGCGGCCGCGCTGCACGCACCGGGCGCCGATGCGGCGATGGAGATCGTGTGCCGCGGAAACGGCATCACCGACGAGCAGGCCGCGCACGTCGCGCTCGTCGTGTACATCCGCTCGCTCGGTCGGGACTGGCGGGAGCCGACGGGTCGGCGCATCGCGACCGTGCACGAGATCGTCGCCGTGCGCGGGGGCCGAGCCGAGACCCGCCTTCTGCACCGCTGGGACGAGAGTGCCGATCGCTTCGAGACGGTCGCGACGCCGCGGCGCATCGCCGTCGGCGGACCGCCGCGCTAGCATGGTGGTCGGATCGAATATCCGGAGAGGTGACGCGATGATCGAGATGACGCCGGTCGCGGCCGAGAAGCTCCGCGAGCTGCGCGGCGGCGATCCCTCGCGCGCCTTCCTTCGGATGTACGTCGCGGGCAAGAGCTGCTGCTCGTACCAGTTCGGCCTCGCGTTCGACTCCACCCCCGACGAGAAGGACACCGTGAGCGACGTCGCCGGCATCCCGCTCGCCGTCGATCCGGTGAGCCAGCCGTACGCGGACGGAGCGATCATCGACTTCGTCGAGGGTCCGGAGGGCACGGGCTTCCTCGTGAAGAACCCGTCGCTCGGCGGTGGTTGCGCCTGCGGCGGAGGCCGCGGCTAGCTCGACCTAGTCCGGCGCGGAGAGCGACTCCCAGAGGACCTCGGCGAGGTGCCGTACCTTCACGCGCTGGCCACGCGCGTCGAGGCCGCCGCGCAGATGCGTGAGGCACCCCGGGTTGTCGGTGATGACGACGTCGGCGCCGGTCGCGGCGATGTTCGCCAGCTTCGCGTCCAGGACGAAGTTCGCGACGTCGGGATGCTCGAACGAGAACGTGCCTCCGAATCCGCAGCACACCGCCGAGTCGGCCATCTCGGCTAGCTCCACACCCGCGACGCGGCGCAGGAGCTCGCGCGGCTCGTCGTGGATGCCGAGCACGTTCGCCGACTGGCAGGCGTCGTGGTACGTCGCGCGGATCGCCAGGTGCCGCCCGGTCGCGCCCCGTTCGATGGCGAGGTCGTGCGCGAATCGCGTGAACGACACGATGCGCGCGCCGAGGCGCCGCGCGCGCTCGGCCCACTCCGGCTCGTCGGCCAGGATCCGCTCGTAGTCCTGCGCCATCGTGATCGCGCACGAGGATGAGGGGGCGACGAGCTTGTCCGCGTGCACGCGCTCGAGCGCGGCGATCATCTCCTTCGCCATCATCCGTGCGTTCTGGCGGTCACCGCTGTTCATGTGCGGCAGACCGCAGCATCGCCGGCCCTCGACGATGTGCACGTCGGCGCCGAGCGCCTGCAGCGTGCGTGCGGCCGCGTATCCCGCGCCCGGCAGGAAGTGGTCGACGATGCAGGAGGGGAAGAGACCGACGTGCACGACCGGATCGGTCGGGTTCGTCTGCGTGATCTCGCGGGCGCGGTAGTGCAGCGGCTGCTCGGCCACAGCGGGCAGGCTCTTCTCCTTCCCGAGGTCGCCGAATGGCAGACGCACCAAGCTGCCGTGCCGAAGGGGGCCCTGCAGCGCGGAGAGCCAGCCGGTCATGCGGTCGATGCGCTGCGGCGAGTTCCACTGCGACAGCGCGACGCGTTTCGCCCACGAGAGGCCGGTCCGCTGCACCGCCAGCGCGCGCACGTCGGTGATGAGCGAGGCGATCGGGATCCCCACCGGACAGACCGTGTCGCACGCGTTGCAGCCGACGCACATCTGCTGCTCGTACGCGACGCTGTCGAGGCCGTGGTGGAACGGCGACACGACGAGACCGATCGGGCCGGTGTAGATATGGCCGAACACGTGTCCGCCGACCACCTGATACGTGGGGCACACGTTGCTGCACGCGCCGCACTTGATGCAGCGCAGCGCTTCGCGGAAAGCCGGATCCTCGCGCATCGCGGTGCGGCCGTTGTCGATGAGGACGAAGTGCAGCTCCTTCGGACCATGTACGCCGATCTGCGTCTTGAGCTCGATGTCCGCGGAGCGGGAGGGCCCGGTGATGAACTGCGTGTAGGTGCTGATCTTCTGCCCGGTCGCGCTCCGCGCGAGGAGCTTCAGCACCGCCGCGGCATCGTCGAGCGAGGGAACGACCTTCTCCACGCCGACGACCGCGATGTGTACCGCGGGCAGACTCGTCGCCAGGTCGGCGTTGCCCTCGTTCGTGACGAGGACCAGCGTGCCGGTGTCGGCGATGAGGATGTTCCCCCCGGTGATGCCGACGTCGGCTTTCAGGAACGAGCCGCGTAGCTCCTCGCGAGCGACCGCGACCAGCGAGGCCGTGTCGTCGCTGACGGGATGCCCGACGACCTTTGAGAAGAGCGCCGCGATCTCCTCGCGCGTCTTGTGGATGGCGGGGGCGATGAGGTGCGACGGGCGCTCACCTGCGAGCTGGATGATCCATTCGCCGAGGTCGGTCTCGACGGCGGTGATGCCGTTCGCGGCGAGGTGCTCGTTGAGCTGCAGCTCCTCAGTGGCCATCGACTTCGACTTGACGACGAGCTTCGCCTTCTTCGCACGGCAGATCGCCGTGATGACTCGGCGCGCTTCCTCGGCGTCGACCGCGCGATAGACCTTCGCGCCGACCGCCTCGGCCTCTCGGGTGAAGCGGTCGATGAGCGCGGGCAGATCGTCGATCGCGTGCTTCTTGCGCTCGGTCAAGTCCGCGCGCAGCGCGGGCCAGTCGATCTCACGCATGCGGTCGGCGCGGCGCAGACCGAGCGCCGGCAGCGCG
Organism: Candidatus Limnocylindria bacterium; assembly: GCA_036000705.1. Taxonomy (GTDB): domain Bacteria; phylum Chloroflexota; class Limnocylindria; order P2-11E; family P2-11E; genus CF-39. Next base: position 6,942 of record DASYUY010000121.1, read on the forward strand.
CGGTGGAGCGCGACGCGTAGCCGATCGGAGTCGAGCGCGCGATCGAGCTTGCGGCGGAACTCGGCCTTGGACGCGGTCATCGTGTCCGGAACCGGAACGCCGGGCCCAGGAGGAGTGGCGCCACAAGCGTCGTCACGGCAACCATCATGAGCACTGCGCCGTAGAGCGGCCCATCGATCATCCCGGCGGCGAGGCCGAGTGAGGCGACGACAAGGCCGACCTCGCCCCGGGGGACCATTCCGACGCCCACGCGGACCGCGGATCGGAGGCTTGTGCCCCACATCGCCAGGCCGCACCCGATGAGCTTTGTCACGATCGCCATCAGCGTGATCGCGATCCCGATCGCGATCGCGTCCGGACGCAACATCGAGCTGATGTCGAACCGCGCCCCCGTCAGGACGAAGAAGAACGGGACCAGCAGAGCCCGGATCGGAGAGAGGTCGCGCTTGAGCTCGAGCTCGTCGGACAGCTCGGCGACGATGAGGCCGGCGAGGTACGCGCCGACGATCGCGGCGAGTCCGATCGAACCGGCGAGGACGGCGAAGACGAGGCAGATGATGAGCGCGACCGAGAGCGCGCCGTGCGGGATCTTGAGGAGCTGCGACCGATGGCCGTGCTGGCGGAATCCGATCCGGCCGATCGTCAGCGGGATCGCGACGAACACGAGCGTCTCGACGAGAAGGACCGCGATGCGCGTGGTATCGAGCGCACCTGCTCCGACCGAGGTCACGATCGCGAGCACGAGGAGACCGAGAACGTCGTCCGCCACCGCGGCCGCAAGGATGATCAGGGCCTCGCGTTGCTTGATGAGCCCCTGCTCCTCGAGGACGCGTGCCGTGATGCCGACGCTCGTCGCGACGAGCGCTGTGCCGACAAAGAGCGCGGTGATCGTCTGATGTCCGCTGATGAGCGCGATCGCGGCGCCACCGATGAATGGCAACACGATCCCGACGCTCCCCACCACGATGCCCCGCATACCAACGTCGCGTAACTGATGCCACTCGGTCTCTAGGCCGACGCTGAACAGGAGCACGACGACGCCCAGCTCGGCCAGGCCCTCTACGAGCTGGTTCTCCTGGATGATCCCGAAGCCGTGCGGCCCCAGCACGGCGCCGGCGATGATCTCGCCCACAAGCGCAACGCCGCCGAGCCGGATCGCGAGCTCGGACGACACCTTGGCCGCGACGAAGATGACCGCGATCTGGAATAGGAGCGCGTTCGCGTCGGTCAGTGGCAGTTCAGCGCTCCGCGCCAGAGTAGGCGCGATCGAGAAGGTCCATGAGGTGGATGACGGTAACCGGGGCGCGCGCGGCGCGCAGTCCGGCGGCGATCTGCATCTGGCAGCCCGGGTTGGCGGTCACGACCAGCTCGGCACCGCTGCGCGTGATGTGACCGACCTTGCGCTCGAGCAGCTTCGCGGAGAGCTCCGGCTGCGTGACGTTGTACGTCCCCGCGCTCCCGCAGCACCAGTCGGCCTCCGCGAGCGGCACCACGCGGAGCTCCGGGATCGCCGCAAGGAGGGCCCGCGGCTGCTCGCGGATGCGCTGCCCGTGCAGCAGATGACACGGATCGTCGTACGCGACGCGCGCCGGGAGCGGACCCGGCGCCGCCGAGAGCCCCGCGTCCGCCAGGAACTCGCTCGCGTCCTTCACGCGCGCCGCGAAACGCGTCCCGCGTTCCGACCACGCGGCGTCGTCCTTGAGAAGCCAGCCGTACTCCTTGAGCGCCGCGCCGCATCCCGCGGCGTTCACGATGAAGGCGTCCACGTCGAGTGCCTCGAGCGACGCGATGTTGCGTCGCGCCAGGACCCGCGCGTCCGTCCGCTCGCCGGCGTGCGCGTGGAGCGCGCCGCAGCACGTCTGCGTCTCGGGCACGATCACCTCGAATCCGTTGCGCGCGAGGACCCGCGCGGTCGCCGCGTTCGTGTCGGCGAACGCCGCGCGCATCACGCAGCCCACAAAGAGCGCGACGCGGCCCCGGCGCGTGCCGCGCGCGGGATACATCGCGCGCAGCTTTCGTGCAGACGCGCGGGCGGGCACGAGCTCGAGGAGGTCGGCGAGACGTCGCGCGACGCGGACGCGTGTGCCGATCGCACGCAGGACCGCTCCGGCACCAAGCCGACGCGAGAGCACCGAGAACTGCGCGAACGCGCCGAGGACCGCTGGTCGCGGCAGGAGGCCGCGGAACGCGATCGTCCGGATGAGGCGCTCGGCGCGCGAGCGCGTCCGTGTGGCCTCGATCTGCGACCGCGCGCCCTCCATGAGCTTGCCGAATTCGACGCCCGATGGGCAGGCGGTCTCGCAGGCGCGGCAGTCGAGGCAGCCGTACATGTGCCGCTCGAACGGATCGCTCGCGACCTCCACGCGGCCCTGCCAGACCGTCTCCATGAGCCGGATGCGACCGCGCGGTGAATCCATCTCCACGCCGAGGACCGCGTAGGTCGGACACGTCGGTAGGCAGAAACCGCAGTGGACACACCGCTGCAGCAGCTCCGGCGAGGGCGCGTCGGCGTTCGGGTAACCCGTCATCCCGCGGCGGATCGTCCGGGCTCGAGGATGCCGCGCGGGTCGAAGGACTCTTTGAGCCGTCGCATCAGAAAGCGGCCCGCCGGCTCCGCGTCGCCCCATGCCGGCAGTCGAGCGCGCAGGGAGTCGGGCCGCCGTTCGACCCGGGCCGAGCCGCCGCATACGCGCGCGGCCGCCAGGAGCGCGTCGGATCCGCCGAGGATGACCCCGTCGTCGCCGCGCAGCACGACGCGGACGATCCCGCTCGCCGCGTCCGCCACGAGCTGCGCGAAGCCTTCCAGTCGAACGGCGCTGGTCGCGAACGCCGGCTGCGCCGCGAGCGGTAGCGCGGCGCGGACGACCGTGCCATCCGCGCGTCCCGAGATGTCGTTCAGCATGGCCAGCACCGCGGCGACACTGTCGTGGCGCTGCGCGCTTGTCCCGTGAGCGCGCGCGGCGCGCGAGAGGAGGTCGAGCGTGCGCTCGACCGGCGCCGCATCCCCGTCCGCCTGGACGAGAAGCTCCCAGGCGCCACCCGGACCTCCCGAGACAGCGAGCGCCGCGGGCCGCGCGGAGGTGCGCGCGATCGCATCGGCCGCGGCGAACGCCTCTGCGATGCTCGCGAAGCGCGCGTGCGCGCCGGCGCTGGCCGGCGGCCGGGGTAACACCTTGAAGGTGCACTCGACGAGAACGCCCAGCGTGCCGAGCGATCCGACGAAGAGCTTGTTCAGATCGTAGCCCGCGACGTTCTTCACCACGCGTCCGCCGGACCGTGCGACGGTGCCGTCGCCGAGGACCGCCGTCGCGCCGATCAACAGATCACGAACGCCGCCGTACCGCGCTCGCCAGAACCCCGTGCTGTTCGCGGCGGCGATGCCGCCGATCGTCGCCCCGTCCGCATGCGGTGGATCGAGCGGCAGGAACTGCCCGGCGCCAGCGAGCGCGGCGCGCAGGTCGGTGAAGCGCGTGCCCGCCGCGACGGTGACCGTCAGGTCCGCAGGGACGTGCGCGACCACCCCCGCGAGCGCCGTCGTGTCCAGTACGGAGTCGACCGGCAGGAGCTCACCGAGGTAGTCCTTCGTGCCGCCGCCACGGATACGGAGGCTGCGCGACGCCGCGGCGGACTCCGCGACCGCGCGCGCGCAGGCAGCGGCGTCGGCCGGCCGGATGCGCTCGGAGGCGACCACTCTCACCGTCTGGCGGCGAGTTGGAACTCGCGACAGCGGCCCGGCGTGGGGAAGATCTTTCCCGGGTTCGCGAGACCGGCGGGGTCGAACGCCGACTTCACGCGTCCCATCGTCGCGAGATCGTCGGCGGTGAACTGCAGAGGCATGAAGCAGTTCTTCTCCATGCCGACGCCGTGCTCTCCCGTGATCGAGCCGCCCGCTGCGACGCACGCCTCGAGGATCTCGAGGCCCGCCTGCTTCACGCCCTCGAGCTCGCTCTCGTTCGCGAACAGGATCAGCGGATGCAGGTTGCCATCGCCGGCATGGAAGACGTTGGCGATGCGCACGCCGTGGCGCTGTGCCACCTCGCGCACGATCCGCAGCACCTCCGGCAACCGTGTGCGTGGGATCACTCCGTCCTGCACGTAGTACGCGGGCGCGAGGCGACCCATCGCCGCGAACGCGCCCTTCCGACCGGCCCAGAGCCGGTCGCGCTCGAGCGTCGTCGCCGCGCGACGCAGCGTCGTCGCGCCGTTCGCGCGGCAGATCTCCTCGATGCGTGCGGCGGCGTCGTCGAGACCGTCGCGCAGCCCGTCGACCTCCATGAGCAGGATCCCGCCGGCATCGAGTGGATAACCCGCGCCCACGGCCGCCTCGACCGCCTCGGTCGCGAGCTGATCCATGAGCTCGATCGCGCTCGGCACGATACCGGCGCCGATGATGGCCGAGACCGTCTCGGACGCGCCGTCGATCGTCGGGAACGCCGCGAGGATCGTGCGCTTGTCCTCCGGCAACGGGGTGAGGCGCACGGTGATCTCTGTGACGATCCCGAGCGTTCCCTCCGAGCCCACGAACGCACCGATCAGGTCGTAACCGTCGTACTCGACGGCTTTCCCGCCGAGGCGCACGACAGTTCCGTCGGACAATACGATCTCGAGTCCGGTGACGTGGTTCGTCGTGACGCCATAGGCCAGCGTATGCGGACCGCCGGAGTTCTCCGCGACGTTGCCACCGAGCGTGCACGCCTTCTGGCTCGACGGATCGGGGACGAAATACAGGCCATGCGGCGCGACCGCGGTGGAGAGATGCAGGTTTACGAGGCCGGGCTGCACGACCGCGCGCATGTTGGGCACGTCGATCTCCAGGATCCGCGCCATCCGCGCGAACGACACGACGACGCCACCCTCGACCGGGATCGCGCCTCCCGAGAGACCGGTCCCCGCTCCGCGCGGGACGATCGGCACGTCGTGCTGGTGGCAGAAGCGCGAGAGCCTCGCGACATCGGCCGTGTCGTTCGGAAGCACGACCGCGTCCGGCGTCGCCGTGTCGACCGCGCCGTCGTACTCGTAGATGAGGAGGTCCTCGCGCGTGCCAATGACCTTGTCCCTCCCGACGAGATCCGTGAGGGCGGACACGAGCGCCGCTCCGCGCAGGCCCGCGCGCACCGTCACGCGGGCGGCTCGGTCTTCTCGCGCACGGCGGCGGCGAGCTCGGACGCAGAGCGACGCAGCAGCGGGACCAGCTCGACGCAGCGCTGGCGCGTGAGCCGGTTCGCCGGCGCCGAGATGGAGATGGCTCCGATCAGCTCGTTCGGCGCGCCCATGACCGGGACCGCCACGCAGCGAACGCCGTCGTCGTATTCCTCGTCGTCGATCGCATAACCGCGCTCGCGGATCTCTTCTAGCGCTCGCCGCAGCGCCGCTTGGTCGACGATGGTGTGAGGCGTGTACGGGCGGAGCTCGAGCCGGTCGACGACCCCGTCGCGCCGCGCGGCGGGCAGCGCCGCGAGCAACGCCTTGCCCGCGCCCGTCGCGTGCAGCGGTACGCGGTTGCCGGCCTGCGTGAAGAGGCGCACGACCTGCGGGCTCGGGATCGTCTCGATGTAGACGGCGGCGAGGTCATCCAGGACGACGAAGTTCGCCGTTTCGCGTGTGGCCTCGGTGATCACGCGCAGCACGGGTCGGGCGCGGAGGCGGAGCTCTCCGAAGCGCGAGCGGCCCTCGGCCAGTGTCGCGAGCTTTGCGCCGGCGTAGTACCGGCTGGTCTCGGGGTTCTGGCGGACATACCCGCGACGCAGGAGCGTAGATAGGAGACGATGGACGGTGGAAACATGAAGACTGGTGCGTGCGGCGAGCGCGGTGATCGAGACCTCGCCCTCGGCCGCTGCGAGCGCCTCGAGCAGGTCGAGCGCCCGATCGACGGACTGCACCGATCGCCGGGCGCGCTTCGGAGTCGCGCTGGGGTCTTTCGCTTCGCGCAATCTCTCCTCTACTACGTGAAAGGATAGCGGCAGAGCCACCGTGAACAAGGACCAGCGCCGCGAGAGCCTCGAGGACCAGATCGCATCTTTCCCCGACGCGCCCGGCGTGTACCTGTTCAAGGACGCCCGCGGCCGCGTCCTTTACGTGGGCAAGGCCGACGTCCTGCGTGACCGTGTGCGCGCGTACTTCGGGCCCAGCCTCGACGTGCGCCACGTCCGGATGGTGGAGCGCGCCGAACGGGTGGAGTTCGCGGTCACCGGGTCGATCTCCGAGGCGTTCCTTCTCGAGGCGAACCTCATCAAGCAGCACAAGCCTCGCTACAACATCCGCCTCAAGGACGACAAGTCCTATCCGTACGTGAAGATCACGCTCGGCGAGGATTTTCCGCGGATCCTGCGCACGCGCTCGCTCGGCGACCGCACGGCGCGCTATTTCGGTCCGTTCGCGAATGCGAAGTCGGTGGATCAGTCGCTGGATCTGCTCCAGAAGCTGTTCCCGTACCGGACCTGCAAGCTCACCATCCTTGCCGACGGCGACGGTCGCGGGCGGACGGTCCCGCCGAGCGCGCTTCCTGGCGGACGCCCATGCCTGCTCTTCCATCTCAAGCGCTGCACCGCGCCCTGCGTTGGCCATACGACCAAGGACGAGTACCGCACGACGATCGACAAGAGCGTTCTGTTCCTCGAGGGACGCTACGAGACGCTCGCGCGCGCGACGCGCAAGGAGATGGAGTCCGCGGCGGAGACGCTCGAGTTCGAGCGTGCCGCCGCGCTGCGCGACCGGCTCACGGCGATCGACCGGACGCTCGATCGGCAGGAGGTCCATGCCTACAAAGGTGACGACTTCGACGTGCTCGCCGCGGCGATCGACGAGGGAGATGCGGTGGTCCAACTGTTCCGCGTCCGCGATGGGACCATCGTCGGACGCGACCACTTCGCGCTCGAAGGTTCCGAAGGCGCAGGTGCGGCCGAGGTCATCGCGTCCTTCCTGCGGCAGCACTACAGCGCCGCGACCATGCTCCCGCCGGAGATCGTGACGCCGGCGGCGCTGCCCGACGCGGCGTCGCTCGAGGCGTTCCTCACCGAGCGGCGTGGTGGTCCCGCGCGACTGCACGTGCCGCAGCGCGGCAAGAAGCGCCACCTCGCGGAGCTCGCGGAGCGGAACGCGAAAGATGCCCTCGAGCAGGAGCGCGTTCGCTGGCTCGCGGACCGCGGGAAGACCGAGATCGCGCTCCGCGAGCTGCAGGAAGCGCTCGGCCTCGAAGGACCACCGAAGCGGATCGAGTGCTACGACGTGAGCCACGTTCAGGGCACGAGCGTCGTGAGCTCGATGGTCGTGTTCGAGGACGGCAGGCCCGCGAAGTCGCAGTACCGCCGGTTCCGTGCCCGCAGCGGCGACCGGAACGACGACTTCGCGAACATGAGCGAAACGCTCAAGCGCCGCTTCGCCAGATCGTTTGTCGGGGACCCGGGCGGCGACGGCGACGCCGCCCCCGCGCGAACGAATTGGCCCATCCCTGACGTCGTCATCCTCGACGGCGGCAAGGGCCAGCTCTCCGCTGGCCTCGCGGCGCTCGCGGACGCCGGCCGGCTGCAGATCCCGATCGCCGCGCTCGCGAAGGAGCGCGAGGAGCTCTTCGTCCCGAACCGGCCGGCGCCAATCGTTCTGCCACGCACGTCGCAGGGCCTCTACCTGGTGCAGCGCATCCGCGACGAAGCGCACCGCTTCGCGGTCACATACCACCAGAAGGTGCGCTCGCGTCGCGCCATCCGGTCGATCCTCGACGACATCGCGGGCGTCGGTCCGGCGCGAAAGCGAGCGCTCCTCCGGAAGTTCGGCTCGGTCCGCGCGATGCAGGACGCGCCGGTCGAGGAGCTCGCCGCCGTCGGGGGCGTCGGCAGCGCTCTCGCGGAACGGATCAAGCAGGCACTGGTGTGATCTGCGATGCGGTCCGTGACCTCATCGTTTCGATATCTCGGCTACAGAACCGTGAGGAACGCTTGACTTTCGTTTAGGTCACTCGCATCTTCGGCTCATGGCGAATCCGGTCGTTGCGCGGTGCCCCATCTGCTCCGAGCAGCTCAAGGTCGTGCGCCTCGACTGCGACAGCTGCGGGACGCGGCTCGAGGGGTCGTTCTCACTCGGGCGTTTCCACGCTCTCTCCCCGGAGCAGCTTGAATTCCTCGAGACCTTCATCAAGGCGCGGGGGAACTTCAAGGACGTGGAGCGCGAGCTCGGTATCTCGTATCCCACCGTTCGATCGCGTCTCGACGCGATGATCCGTGCCCTGGGCTTTCCCTCACAGGCGGAGCCGGACCGCGAGACCGAGCGACGCAAGGAGATCCTGCGCGAGCTCGCGGAAGGACGCATCGCGGCCGACGATGCCGCGAATCTCCTCGAAAGCGAGCCGAGCGCGTGAGCGACGATCGTCCCGACACCCACGGCAAGGACGCCGAGCACGACGCCGCCAAGGACGAGGCGAAGGCGAGCGAGCAGACGGAGCGCGGCCCCTGGGCGTCCAGCGAGCGACGCGAGGAGCGCCGCGCCGAGCGCGAAGCGCGACGCGCGGAGCGCGACGCCGAACGCGAAGCGCGTCACGCCGAGCACGCAGCGCGGCGCGCGGAGCACATGTCGCATCGGTTCGAGTTTCGGTCTGGCGAGGGTGGCGCCTTCACGGTGGACGGCAAGGAGTTCGACCCCGGACAGTTCGCTCGCGCTTTCGTCGGTGACTTCGTCGGCGATGTCGGCGGCGAGAGCTACTCCGACACCGTCGAGCAGCGCTTCACGTTCAAGGGTATGCCGAGGCTGCGCGTGCGGAACGTGTCGGGCGAGACGTCGGTCACCGCGGCCGGCACGCCGGGAGAGATCCGGGTGGTCGCGCGCAAACGCGTCAGCGCCGGCAGCGAGGATCGCGCGAAGCGCCTCCTGCAGAACCTCGAGGTGCGCATGGAGAAGCGTGGCGACGAACTCCTCGTCGAGCCACATCTCTACGAGCAGGAGCGCGGCTGGCTCGATCTGTTCCGCGGAAAGCGCTTCCGCGTCGATTTCGACATCACCGTTCCGGCGGAGTGCGCGGTGGACGCACAGACCGTGAGCGGGGAGCTGTCAGTCGAGGCCGTCCGCGGACCGGTCGACGTCCAGACCCTGTCGGGCGACACGCGGCTCGAGGATGTCCAAGGCCCGCTACGGCTCAAGTCGGTCAGCGGTGACGTCGATTGTCGGCGGTACGTGGGGCACCTCGAGGGCAACACTGTGAGCGGCGACCTCACGATCGTCGCGTCGCGACTGCGGTCGAGCCAGCTCCACACCGTCAGCGGAGACATCCAGTTCGAGGGTCGCCTCGATCCGCGCAAGGAGCACCGCTTCAAGACCATCAGCGGCGACGTGGAGCTCGCTCTCTCCGATCCCGACGCGACGATCGACTACCGCACGGCGAGCGGCGACATCGAATGCGAGCTTCCCGCGCGCATCGTGCGGCGCGGTCGCAAGGAGTACAGCGTGGTCGTCGGTGCGGGGAACGGCCATGTCGGCGTGAAGACGGTCAGCGGAGACCTCACCGTGCGTGGGACGAACGCAGCCGCGCCGGACGACGGCCAGGCCGACGAAACACCCGAGGAGACGCCGACCGCGGACGTCGAGAAGACCCAGCCGATGGACGCGTCGTCGCGCGAGGAGGTGCGCTCGGTGCTCGAGCGTCTGGCGCGTGGCGAGCTCGGGGTCGACGACGCCGCAGCCGCGCTCGATGCCGCTCGCTGGGGGCGCTGACGTGCCCAGCGACGAAGGCAAGCAGGTCCTGAAGCTTCTCGCCGAGGGAAAGATCGACGTCGAGCAGGCGTTCCGCCTGCTTCGAGCGCTCGGGGACATCGACGAGCGTCCACGCGGCGCGACCTCCCCGACCGCACCGATGCCGCCGTTCGCGCCCGAACCGCCGCTGCCGCCCGGCGCGCGCGGACGGATCCTGCGTATCCGCGTGACCGAGAACGGCCAGCAGAAGGTCAACGTCGCCATTCCCCTCGCCATCGCGCGGGTGGGGAAGATGAAGCTCGCGTCGAGCGGTCTGGTGCGCGGCCACCTGTCGAAGTTCGGCATCGATCTCGACGAGTTGCTGCGGTCGATCGACTACCCGGGGAAGTTCGTCGATATCGCCGACGACGAGGATCGGGTGGAGATCTTTGTCGAATGAAGCGAGCAACGGACCAGGCGTGACGTCCGCCGTCGTCGCGACGGGGCTGGTCAAGGAATTCGAGAAGGGTCGCCACACGCTCTGGCAGCGGCTGCGCCGAGAGCCGGACCGCCGCACGCGATTCCGCGCCGTCGACGGGATCGATCTGCGGGTGGAGACGGGCGAGATCTTCGGTCTGCTCGGACCGAATGGCGCGGGCAAGACGACGACGATGAAGATGCTCTCGACGCTGCTCGAGCCGACCAGCGGCACGATCGAGGTGCTCGGCATCGACGTGGCGCGGAATCCGCGCGAGGTGCGCGCGCGGCTCGGCGCGATGCTCTCCGGCGAGCGCAGCCTGTACTGGAAGCTCACCGGTCGCGAAAACCTCGAGTACTTCGCCGCGCTGTACCACGTGCCGCCGAAGGACACGAAGGCGCGCATCGGCACAGCGCTCGCGGCGGTGAAGCTCAGCGACCGCGCGGATGACTACGTCGAGCGCTACTCGACCGGCATGCGTCAGCGGCTCGCCTTGGCTCGCGCGCTTCTGCCCGATCCACCGCTGGTGATCCTCGACGAGCCGACCGTGGGCCTCGATCCGCAGTCGGCGCGCGATCTGCGCGAGCGCGTGCGCGATCTTCGCGCCCAGGGCCGCACCATCCTCCTGACGACGCACTACATGGAAGAGGCCGATCAGCTCTGCGACCGTGTCGCGATCATCGATCACGGACGGATCGTGGCGCTCGACGCGCCGGCGGCCTTGAAGCGCACGATACGCGCCGAGGAGATCGTGCGGCTCGAGATCGCCCTTCACGACGATGGCGCGGCCCTTCTGGACCGGCTCGCCCGTGCCGGGACCGTCGCGCGCCAGCAGCACACGAACGGCACGCTTGCGGTCACGGTGCACTGCACCTCGGCTCGCGACCTCGTTCCGGCGGCGTTCGACGCCGCGCGCGCGTGTGACGCGACAGTGCGTCACGTCGAGGTCGTGCCCGTCACACTGGAGGACGTCTTCCTGTCGCTGACCGGTCGCGAGCTGCGCGAGTGACCATCGCCGCCGACATGCGCGCCTTCCTCGCATCGACGCGCAAGGAACTGCGGATCATGCGGCGCTACCCGACACTGCTGTTGAGCGTGCTGTTCTGGCCGATCCTCCTCCCGGCGGCGGCGGTGCTCATGGGCCGCGCGTACTCCGGTTCGAACGATCCACAGGCGCTGCAAGCGTTCGCGGAGCGCTCGGGCACGTCCGAGGTGACCGGATTCATCTTCGTCGGCTACGCGATGTACATGTGGCTGTCGGCGATGCTCTGGGGACCCGGATCGGCGCTGCGCACGGAGCAGATACGCGGCTCGCTGGAAGCGGTCTTCCTGACGCCGTCGTCGCGGCTCGTTCCGCTGTTCGCTCCGCCGGTCGCGGCTCTTCCCGCGATCGTCCTCGACTTCGCGGTGATCTTTCCGGCGATGTGGCTGCTCTTCGGGGTCGTCCTACCGCTGGACGCGATGCTGCGTGCGATCGTGGTGGCGGCCATCGGCATACCAGCCCTGTATGCCATCGGCGCGTTGTTCGCGTCGCTCGTTCTCCGCTACGGCGAGATCGGTCCGGTCGTGCACCTGACGCGCGGGGTCTTCGTCCTCGCCTGCGGCATCACGTTTCCCATCGCGATGCTGCCCGCGTGGGCCCAGGTCGGCGCCGCGCTGTTGCCACCGACGTACACCGTCGCCGACACCCGCGCGGTGCTCCTGCGCGGTGAGGGGCTCGGCGTAGTGGCGGGCGACCTGGTGTTCGTGGTCGCGCTCACGGTCATCATCGCGGCGCTCGCGGCGCTCGTGTTCCGATGGCTTGACCGAAGCGCGCGACGCACCGGCATGCTCGGGCGCTACTGATGGATGAGGTCCGCGCCGCGGTCGCGATCATGAAAAAGGATCTGAAGACCTTCTTCCGGTACCGGATCGCCGTCGTCTCGAACATCTTCGTCCCGCTGTATCAGGGCGTGATCCCGGGGCTGCTCTTCGGCCTCTCTTTTGCCGTGGGCGGCCGCGTCGTCGGTCTCGAGGAGACCGTCGGAACCGACAACCTCGCCGGTTTCATCTTCATGGGTGGCGTGATGAGCGGGCTCATCGCGTCGGGCTTCTGGAGCATGGCCATGGGGATCAGGAACGAGATGGATGCCGGAACGCTCGAGCCGAGCTGGCTCACGCCGACGCATCACGAGACGCTGCTCGTCGGCCGCGCGCTGAGTGGGGTCGTTTGGCAGGTGTTGAGCCAGACCGCGCTCTTCGCGATCGGCATCGCGTTCTTCGGTCTGCGCTTTCGCCCCGAGATCCTCTACGCCGTGCCCGCGGTGCTCATCGCGGTCGTCGCGATGGTCGGCGTCGCGTACATCCTCGCAGCGGGGGTCCTGCTCATCCGTGAGGCGAATTTCTTCATCGACACGACGAACTTCCTCTTCTCGATCGCGTCGGGTACCGCGTTCCCGGTGACGATCCTGCCCGCGATCTTCCTTCCGGTCGCGCTACTCCTGCCGACCACGTACGCGGTCGACCTGCTGCGCGTCCACGCCATCGGCCAGCGACCCCTCTTCGACCCGCTGCTGGAGTGGACGGCGCTGCTGGTCACGACTGTCCTGGCCTTCGCCGTCGGCCGGTGGGCGTTCGCGCGCGCCGTCCGCGTCATGCGCATCCGTGGGACGCTCGGACAGTACTAGCGGGTCCCGGCTAGGCTAGGGCCGTGGGCATCGTCTGGCGGACGCTCATCACCGCGGTGGCGATCGCGGTGGCCGCGTACATCGTGAACATCTACCAGCCGGACGCGATCAAGTGGGGCTACCAGGTCAACTACGGGTACGGCGATACGGATCGCTACATAGCCCTCGCCCTCACGGCTCTTGTCCTGGGCGTCGTCAATGCATTCGTGAAGCCGATCCTGGTGCTGATCTCAATGCCGATCACCTGCCTGACGCTCGGCCTCTTCATCCTGGTGATCAACGCCCTGATGCTCCTGCTCGTGTCGGCGATCCCGTTCCTGGGCTTCGTCGTCAACGGATTCGTCGTCGCACTCATCGCTTCCATCGTCATCTCGATCGTCAGCTGGGCGCTGTCGATGGTCCTGCCCGACTGACGCCCGGCGCGTGATGGCGACGAAGGGTCCGCCCGATTTCGTCGTCGTGACCGGTCTCTCCGGCTCCGGCAAGTCGCAGGCGGTCAAGGTCTTTGAGGACCTCGACTATTACACGCTCGATAACCTACCGCCCGCGCTCATGAAGACGACGCTCGAGGTCTGCCGGCGGGGCGGGCACCCGCGCGTGGCGTTCGTGATCGACTCGCGCAGCGGCGCACTCTTCACGGAGGCGAGCGCCGCGCTCGACGCCCTCGCGGTCGACGGCGATCCGCCGCACATCCTCTTCTTCGACGCGTCCGACGACGTTCTGCTCCAGCGCTACAGCGAGACGCGCCACCGTCATCCACTGGAGAGCGCCGGCGGCGTCCAGCCATCGATCGATGAAGAGCGCCGGGTGCTCGTCCCCCTCCGCGCGCGCGCCGACAAGGTCATCGACACGACGCACCTGACGGTGAAGGACCTCCGCGACACGCTCCACTCGCTGTACGGGGGCACGGTGACCGGCATGCTCGTCCATGTCACGAGCTTCGGATACAAGTACGGCGTGCCGCCCGGCGCGGACCTCGTCTTCGACGTGCGCTTCATGGAGAACCCCTTCTACATCCCGGCGCTCCGGCCGAAGACGGGACGTGACGACGAGGTCCGCGACTTCGTACTCGGGCACCCCGCGACGCAGGAGTTCCTTTCGCACCTTCTGCCGTTCCTGCGGTTCGCCCTCCCGCGCTACGAGGAGGAGAAGAAGGCGCGGCTCGGCATGGCCTTCGGCTGCACCGGCGGTCGGCATCGCTCGGTCGTCATCGCGGACCAGGTGGCGAAGCGCTTGAAGGAGTTCTGGCCCGGCGAGATCACCGTCGAGCACCGCGACGTCGAGCGCCCGGAGGTGACCACCTGACCCGCGGCGTCACCCGGGCGCAGCGGTCGCCGCTGTCCGAGGAGGTGAAGGCCGAGCTTGCGCGCGTGCGTCCTGATGATTGCGACCGGCGCGTTCTCGCCGCTCTGCTGCCGCGCGCGCAGCACCTGGGCGCACCAGCGCGTCGACTGGCCCACGCCGCCGAGGTCGTCGGCGGACGCGCGTCACTCCGCCGTGAATGTTGCCGGCGGACGTATCTGCGTGGTCTGTTCCTCGCCGGTGGCTCGCTCTCCGCCGGTCCGTCCGGCTATCTCCTCGAGCTGCGGCCGCCGCATGGCGAGGCGACGCGCGCGCGCGCCGTGCTGAAACGCGAGCGCTTCGCGCCGCGGCAGCGGCTCCGACGGGGCCGCCAGGTCCTGATGCTGCGCGATGCCGACGAGATCGCGTCGTTCCTCCGCCACGCCGGTGCGGGCGAGACGCTGCTGCGCTTCGAGAGCCGGCGCGTCTCGCGCGAGATGCGGGGCCGGACCAACGCGAGCGTCAACGCGGACGCCGCGAATCTCGCGCGCGCGGTCGCGGCCGCGCGCGATCAGCTCGAGGCGGTGCGCGCCCTCGCGCAGACAGGCCGGCTCGCGCGTCTGCCATCGGACGTGCGGGCCGCGGCCGCCGCCCGCGTGCGCGCGCCGGAGGCGACGCTCGCCGAGCTCGCGGTCCGGCTCGAGACCACGAAGTGGGTGGTGCGGCAGCGCCTGCGCCGCATCGTCGATGAGGCCGCGCGATGATGCGGTCGCGCCTGGTCGTCGGCAACTGGAAGATGAACCCGCCGACGATCGCCGACGCCGTCGCCCTGGCGCGCGCCGTCATGACGGCCGCACCGCCGAGCGACGTCGCGGTCGCCGTGGCGCCGCCGGCCATCGCACTCGCCGCCGTCGCCGACGCCTTGCGCGGCACGCACGTCCTCGTCTACGCGCAGGACGTGCACTGGGAGGACAAGGGCGCGTACACCGGGCAGATCGCCGCGTCGATGCTCGTCGGCGTCGCCGCGGGCACGATCGTCGGACACTCCGAGGTGCGGCGCGATCTCGGTGACGACGACACGCGTGTGGCGCGGAAGCTCGCGCGCGCGATCGCCGCGGGACTTCGCGTGGTCCTCTGCGTCGGGGAGAGCGAGGCGCAGTACCTCGCCGGCGACACGGACGCCGTGGTCGCGCGGCAGGTCGGCGCGGACGTCGCGCCGCTGAAAGCGGATCGCGAGCGCGCGGCGCAGCTGGTCATCGCGTACGAGCCGATCTGGGCGATCGGGACGGGTCGACCGGCGACCGGCGCGCACGCGTCGGCCGCCGCGCATGTGATCCGCCGCGCGCTCGAGGCCGCCGGGTTGCCGGGTGACCGCACGCCGATCCTGTACGGCGGCAGCGTGAGCGCAGTCGGTGTGCGTGAGTTCGCGACCGCCGACGGTATCGACGGCGCTCTCGTGGGCGGAGCATCGCTCAAGGCCGAGGAATTCGGGCCGATCGTGCGGGCCTTCGCGTGACGGCGAAGTACCGACCGGTCGTTCTCTGCGTGCTGGACGGGTGGGGGATCGCGCCCGACGGACCGGGCAACGCCGTGACGCGCTCGAGGACGCCGCGCCTCGACGCGCTCTTCGCGCGGTTCCCGCACGCGAAGCTCGAGGCGAGCGGTCGCGCGGTCGGCCTGCCTGATGGAGTGATGGGCAACAGCGAGGTCGGCCACCTCACGATGGGCGCCGGCTACGTCCAGTACCAGGAGCTCGTCCGCATCAACGACGCGATCGACGACGGCAGCTTCTTCCAGAACAGCGCGCTGCGCGAGGCGTGTGTCGCTGTGCGCAAGGGCGGGACGCTGCATCTCATGGGTCTCATCTCCACAGGCGGCGTGCACGCCGATGTGAAGCACCTGGCGGCGCTCATCGAGCTCGCCAAGCGCGAGCGGGCCGGGCGCGTCGTCGTGCATGCCTTCCTCGACGGCCGCGACATGCCGCCCCGCAGCGCTCTCGAGCTCCTTCCGCGGATCGCAGCGCCGATCGCGACCGTCCATGGCCGGTATTGGGCGATGGATCGCGACAAACGCTGGGAGCGCACCGAGCGCGCCTACGACGCGATCGTCGATGCGCTCGGACCGCGCTGCGACAGCGCGATCGCGGCGGTGGAGCGCTGCTATGGGGACAGCGCGTGCAGCGACGAGCTCATGCCGCCTCATGTGATCGGCGACGGAACACCGATGCGCGATGGCGACGCGGCGATCTTCCTCAACTTCCGTCCCGATCGCGCGCGGCAGCTGACGTGGGCGCTCATGCGGAAGGACTTCGATGGCTTCAGGCGGAAGCGCGTCGTGAGGGATCTGACGTTCGTGACGCTCACCGATTACAAGGTCGGTATCCCCGGCGTGCAGGTGGCCTTCGCGCCCGCCGCGGTGGTCCCGATGGCCGAGGTCCTGTCGGACGCGGGCCTCACGCAGTTGCACACCGCCGAGACGGAGAAGTACGCGCACATCACGTACTTCTTCAATGGCGGGCGCGAACCGCCCTTCCCCGGCGAGGACCGCATCCTGGTGCCGTCGCCGAAGGTCGCGACATACGACCTGAAGCCCGAGATGAGCGCCGCCGCTGTCGCCGATGCTCTGGTCGCGGCGATCCAGGGAGACTCGTACGACTTCGCGATCGTGAACTTCGCGAACCCGGACATGGTCGGACACACCGGCGACTTCGACGCGACGCGTGCCGCGATGGCGGCGACCGACGCGGCGGTCGGGCGCGTTGTCGACGCGACGCTCTCCGCGGGCGGCTGCGTGCTCGTCACCGCGGATCACGGGAATGCCGAGGAGCTCCTGTTCCCTGATGGCAGTCGCAACACGCAGCATTCGATGAATCCCGTGCCGGTCGTGTTCGTCGCAAGGGGCGGGGACCGCTTCGCGCTTGCGGACGGCGGTCTGCGCGATATGGCGCCAACGCTTCTCATGCTCCTCGATCTGCCCGTTCCCGAACGCATGACCGGCCACTCGCTGCTCCATCCGCGTTCGGCGTGATGCGCGCGCGGGTCGCGTGGTGGATCTACGCGGCCATCGCGAGCGCGCTCGCGTTCGTCGTCGTCGGGAGCTGGATCTCGGCGGTCGCGCTGCGCGGACCCGTCCTGTACGGCGAGGGCGCGGTCGCGCACGCCGCGATCCTCGCCCGCGATCGTCTCGAATACACGACCGGCGCCCACTACGGCGATGTGCCCCCGATCTTCACCGCGGCGAACTATCCGCCTCTGTTCTTCCATCTCGCCGGGCTCGGCGATCCGTTCGAGGTCGGGCGCCTCATCAGCATCGGGGCGACGCTCTTCATCGCGTGCGCGATCGCGTTGCGCGCGCGCCCCGCGGGCGCCGTAGTCGCCGGCGCGATCGCACTGGCCTGGCTCGCATCCGTTCCCGTGATGCAATGGGGCCTCGCGGTGAAGCCGGATCCGCTCGCTCTCGCGCTCACCGTGGGCGCGACGCTCGCACTGGCCCGCGCCCGACCGCTGCCGGTCGTCGCCGGCGTTCTCATCGGAGTGGCCGTCATGACCAAGCCGACCGCGCTCCTGCCCGGCGTAGCGCTGTTGGCCTACGTCGCCCGGCGCGATCCAGTCGTCGCGACGGGTGGCTTGGTCGGGGGGTTCGTCGCCGCGATCGTTGTGGCGCTGCTCACGTACGGTCCCGACAAGGCGTTCAAGCTCCACGTGATCGACTGGAACGCACTGCCGTGGCATCCGGAGCTCCTGCTGCCGCTCGCGTTGATCGCGCTGCTCGTTCTTGCTGTGCCCGCTGTGACGATCGTCGCGCTGCGCGCGGGCGGCGGCCCGGTCGGCGCGTATCTCATTGGAGCGATGGGCGTCATGCTGCTCGGCGGCCGCGAGGGCGCCACCGTGAATTACTTCCTCGACCTGTCCGCGGCGCTCGCTCTCGCCGCCGCCACGATCGCCCCGCGGCTCGCACTCAGCCTCGGCTATCCCGTGGCGTCGCTGGTCCAGTTCGCGATCGCGTTCGCGTTGCTGAATCCGTTCCCCACCACACCGAGCTTGCTGCAGCCGACCGGCAAGTGGGCCGATCCGTCTCAGGTCGCGTACATACGCGATCACGTGCCGGGCACGCTCCTCGCGGAGGACAGCGGGTTGCTGGTGGCGAACGGACGTGAGCCGATCGTCGACGACCTTTTCCTCTGGTCCCGGATCTACGCTTCGGATGGCTCTTTCCGGGAGGGCCGGCTGCTCCTCGACGCGGTCCGTACGGCTCGCTTCGATGCGATCGTGAGCGAGGTCGAGCTCGAGCGGATCGACGTTGGGCCGGGCTACGAGAGGCAGCGCTGGCATCCCGACCTCGTTGCGGCGGTGCTCGAGCGCTACGAGCTGCCGCCGCGGCGAGTCTTTGGACTCTGTCCGGCCTTCGTCTGGTGCCGGCAGCTCTTCGTCTACATCCCACGCTAGCCGTACAATCGGACCGTCCGATGGATCTTCTCCAGGTCGCCCAGATCGTCATTGCCGTCGCCGTTGGCGCCTCGATCCTGCTGCAGGCGCGCGGCACCGGGTTGTCCTCGACCTTCGGTGGCGAGTCGACCGCCTACCGCAGCCGTCGCGGCCTCGAGCGGACGCTGTTCCGGCTGACGATCGTTCTGATCGTCGTTTACGTGATCATTTCGCTCTTGGGCGCTCGTTCAGCCAGCGCCTAGGTGAGGGCCCGCGACAAATTCATCGTCGTCGCACTGATCGCGCTGATGGTCGCCGTCAGCGGAGCTGCGGTGGCGATCGACAGAGCGGAGACCAAGAACGTCGTGCCGACGTATGGCGGCACGTACGTCGAAGGGGTGACGAGCTCGGCGCAGTTCCTCAACCCCGTCCTGGCCGCGACACCCGTCGATGACGACGTCGTCCGTCTCGTCTTCAGCGGGCTGAGCCGTTACCGCAGCGACGGCTCCATCCAGGGCGATCTGGCGCAGTCGTTCTCCACGAGCGACGACGGCAAGATCTGGACGTTCCGGATCCGAGACGATGCGATGTGGCACGACGGCAAACCCGTGATCTCCGACGATGTCGTCTACACCGTCACGCTCCTTCAGGACAAGGCCTACGTCGGGCAATACAGCGATGCCTTCCGGGGAGTGAAGGTCGAGCGCATCGACGATCGCATCGTGCGCTTCGTCCTACCAGACGCGTACGGTCCGTTCGCCGCGAGCACGACCGTTCCGCTGCTCCCCTCGCACCTCCTCGCCAAGGTCGACTACGCGGCAATGCCACGGGTCGCGTTCAACCAGCGGCCCGTCGGATCCGGTCCCTTCCGCGTCGTTGACGCCGATGCCCGGCAGACGGTCCTCGCGCGGAGCGACTCCTTCTATCGCACGCGGCCGGAGCGCGCGCGGCCGTATCTCGATCGCCTGGTGCTTCGCTCCTATCCGGACACGTCGGAGGCTCTCACGGCCCTCGGTCGCGGTGAGATCGACGGCGTTGGCGGACTGTCGACCGGGGACGCGGAGCGGGCGCGCGGACTGAAGAACGTGAATCTCTACAGCTTCGGCACGAACGACTTCACGGCGTTGTTCTTGAACGTGCGGCCCGAGAAGGCGATGTTCCGCGATCGCACGGTGCGACAGGCGATCGCGACGGCCATCGATCGCGGCCGTGTGCTCCAGGTCGCGGCCGATGGACGTGGCGCGGTCGCCGATGAGTTCGTCCCGCAGGCGTCGTGGGCCTACATCCGCGACGTCACGCGCTACACGCGGTCCATCGAAGAGGCAAAGACCCTGCTCGATGGCGCGGATTGGAAGGATCACGACGGCGACGGGGTCCGCGACCGCGGCGGCGTGAAGCTCGCGTTCGCCATCACCACCTCGAACGAGCCGGCGCGCGTGGCGGCCGCCGTTCAGATCTCCGACGACCTCGTGGCGATCGGGATGCGCGTCGAGCTCAAGTCGATGCCCTTCGCCGAGCTGATCGAGAGCGCGGCGCGTGAGCGGACGTACGACGCGCTCCTGATCGGGATCAGCGTGAGCGGCGACCCGGATCCGTACTCGTTCTTCCATTCCAGCGAGATCAAGGACCCCGGGCACAACTTCTCGGGCTACTCCACGCTCAGCATCGACCGCAGCCTCGAGTCGGCTCGGCGATCCAACGACCAGGCCAAACGCCGCGACGCCTACACCTTCGTCTTCCAGTCGATTGCGACCGACGTCCCGGTCGTCTTCCTCTACTTCAGCGACTACCTCTACGCGCAGGGGCGGCAGGTGCAGGGTCTGAAAATCACGCCGATCAGCGATCCACGGGAGCGCTTCTGGAATGCCGAGGACTGGTACGTGAGGACCGCGCGACGCTAACGCACCACGGGGCCGTTGTCGCATCCGCCTAG
>DASYUY010000122.1:0-6399 GCA_036000705.1 Candidatus Limnocylindria bacterium
GACGAGTCGACGTGCGTACCGGTGTGGTCTTCCATCACCACGAGGTTCGTGTTGAAGCCGAGCCGCGACGTCGAGGCGTTCGCGTACGGCAGCAGCGTGAAGGGCGGCTTGGTGTCCCAGGTGCGGAGGCCATGCGTGAGCAAGAGCGTGAGGTCGACGAGGGTCGCCACCGGATCGCGCTAGCCGGTGAGGACTCTGGCGTGCAGCGGCTCGAACAGCGCCGCGATGACCTCGGGCATCCTCCGCGCCGCATCCTGCCTCGGGTCGTAGCCGCAAAGCTCGAAGCCGCGGACGTCGGCGACGGCGGCGAGCGACGCGATCGCGTCGGCGAGCGTCGCGACGGTGACGCCGCCGGGCGCCGGGAACACGACCGCGTCGCATTCGCTCGGATCCAGGACGTCGAGGTCGACGTGCAGCCAGATCTTCCGCTTGCGCGCGAACGCGACGATCTCGCTCGCGTCGGCGTGGTCGGCGTCGAATTTGATCCGCGTGACGTGGGACCGCTCGAGGTTGCCGCGCTCCCCGGGATCGAGCGCGCGACCGCCGACCAGCGCGACGCGCTCCTCGGCGATCTTGCGCGAGCCCGGCCAGAGGAGCGGCGCGATCGAGCGCCCGCACACGTGGGCCAGGCACATGCCGCCGACGTAGTGCGACGGCGTGGTGGCGAGCGTGTTGAAGTCGCCGTGCGCATCGAAGTACACGAGGCGCAGGTCGGGCTCGACGCTCAGCGCGCCCGCGAGGCTCCCCGCAACGAGCGTGCACTCGCCGCCCAGGATCGCGCCGGTGGCGCCCGCGCGCATCGACGACGCGATCGCGTCGCCGAGGGTGCGGCAGGCCTCGCGCGCGGCGGTCACCCAGCGGTCGCGCGGGTTGAACGGGACGCGGACGTGCTTCTCCGGCCCGAGTCGTCGAACGAACTGCTCGGCGAGCGCGCCGGGTGCGTTCGCCATCCCCGCGAAGCGCGTCTCCGTGACCACACCGGCCTCGAAAAGATGCAGCGGACGAGCCGCCATTTGTGGGCGCATCTTAGCCCGCTCGGTCGCCTGTCTGGAAGCCTCCCGAGCGCGTGGGACGTGCTTCTACATCTTTATGAGACCACTCTGGTTGAGCGCCAGGCAGATGATCGCGATGGCCGCGAGCGGAAAGCGCGACCAGCGGCCGGAGACCAGCATCAGGATGCCGCAGACGAGTGCGATGAGCGCGAGCAGAAGGCTGATCGTCATGAGTTACCTCCGTGTGCTGCTCCGCTGAGCGAGCAAGCAGCATGCCGCCGGGCTCAATCCCCGAGCGAGGCGAGCAGGCGGTCGATGGCCGCGAGGCCGGCGTGCAGGATCCGCGACTCCATCCCAAAACCGATGCGCAGATGCCGCTCCGCGCGGAAGTGGATGCCGGGCACGACCATCGTCGAGTACTCGCGGATGAGCCGGTCGACGAACGCCATCGACTCGATCGGGAAGCGATAGCTGAAGAAGCAGATGCCCCCGGCCTGCGGCGGCGTCCAGTGCAGCTCGCGCGAATGGGTCGCCGCCCAGTCCTCGAGCTTCGGCCAGCGCTCGCCGAGGATGAAGCGCGCGCGCTTCAGGAGCTGGTCACGCCGCTCGAGCGCGATCTCGGCCAGCGATTCGGAGATCGTGGCGGGCGCGATCGTGGTGTAGTCCTTGAGGCGCAGCGCTTCCTGCACCTCCGCTTCCGGCGCGACGAGCCAGCCGATCCGCAGACCCGGCAGTCCATACACCTTCGAGAGGCCGCCGGTCACGACGATGCGCTCGCCGCGTCCTGAGAACGAAGCGCTCTCGGTGCTGTCGAGCTCCGCACCCCGGTAGACCTCGTCGGAGAGGATCCACGTGCCGTGCTTCGCTGCGATCGCGACGACGCGATCGATATCGCCGCGCGCCATGACCTGACCGGTCGGGTTGTTCGGGGTGCAGACGCAGATGAGCTTGGTGCGCTCGTTCACCGACGCCGCGAGCGCGTCGAGGTCGATGCGCCAGCCGCGCTCCTCGCGCAGCCAGACCTCGCGCACCCGCGCGCCGAGGCCCTGTGCGATGCCGTGCACCTGCATGTAGTTCGGCATCGCGACGACGACCTCGTCGCCGGCCGACACCAGTGTCATGAGCGCCAGGAAGTTGGCCTCGCTCGTGCCCGTCGTGACCAGCACGTTCTTCGCGTCGCTGCCGGTGTGGAAGCCCGCGATGAGCGCGCGTGTCGGCTCGCGCCCTATGCCCTCGGCGTATCCGAGCTTCGAGCGCATGAGCTCCTTCTGGTCGCGCGTGGCTTCTTCGAGCGTCAGCGCCTCGACGCCGGACTCGGAGAGGTCGTACTTCACCCGGTGCTCCCAGGTGGACTGCATGCGCTCCATGTCGAAGACGGGGAACTTCATCGCTGCGCCGTCCAGTCTGGCATCAGCGCTTCTCCGCGTCCGCCCGTAGCCGCTCGAGCTGCTTCTTCGCGAACTCGAGCACGTACGGGCGCTCGAACGAACCCGGCTGCCCGGTGACCTCGACGGCGTCGACGACGTTCGCGTAGCGGAACAGGACCGTCAGCGTGATCAGGTACCCGTCGGCGGTGGGCTGCTGGAACGTGAACGCGCGTGATTCGTCCCCGATCGTCTCACCAAGAACGCTCTCGACCGAGCCAAGCTCGAGCGCTCGCGTGCGGAACTCGTTTGCGGTCGCGATCGCCGCCGCCTGGTCGGCGGTCCGGATGAGGATCGAGTCGATGACGCAGCAGACGAACGGCTCCCCGCCCTTCGTGAAGGACCGGACGTAGCCGAACGCGAGCCGCTGCTTCAGCTCGGCCGGGGTCGTCCCGAGACCGTTCGCGAGGTCGTCCTGCGTCATCTCCTCGTCCTTCTCGATGGCGTACTCCGCCGGCAGATCGGCGGCCTGAAGGATCACGGTCTGTAGCGCGGCGCGCACCGCGCGCGCAGGCGACGCGCTTGGCGAGGGTGTGGGCGCCGCACAAGCGAGGACGGACGCGAGGAGGAGAACGGCACAGCACCTCACGGCGTCAAGATACGTGTCGCGCGCGGGAGGGCAGAATCGCCAGATGCGCCGCATCGGACACCGCGGGGCGATGGGCCATGTCGCGGAGAACACGATCCCGTCGTTCCAAAAGGCGCTCGACCTCGACTGCGATGAGGTCGAGACCGACGTCTGGCTGACGCAGGACGGCCGGCTGCTCATCTCGCACGATCGGCCGACGCAGAAGGCCACGCTCTCGCTCGACGAGGTGCTGGACTTCTGCCGTGGACGCATGGCGGTGAACGTCGAGCTCAAGTGCGAGAAGGATGAGGTTCGCGCGCGCGAGACCGGAACGCGGGTCGCCGCGCACCTCGCGGCGCGCGGCAAAGGTGATTTCTACATCTCGAGCTTCTGGTGGTCCGCGCTCGAAGCTGCGCGCGCCGCGGCACCTGCGATACGTCGCGCGTTCGTCTACGCCGGGTCGCCCGATCGCGAAGCCCTTCTCGCGAGCGCACGGAAGGTCGAGCTCTGGGCGCTACACCCCAACCGCGCGTACGTGACATCCGATCTGGTCCGTGCGGCCCACGCGGCGTCGCTTCGCGTGAACGTGTGGACGGTGAACGATCAGAAGGAGATCACGACGTTCCGCAACTGGTCCGTCAACGGGATCATGTCCGATTACCCCGAGCGCGTGCCCAAGGACTAGGTAGAGGCGGCCCAGCCACGCGACCGCTCGACGGCGCGCTGCCATCCCGCGTACAGCGTTAGCCGTTCGTCAGCCGACATCAGTGGCTCGTAGCGCGCGGCGATCCCGCGCTTTTTCCGCAGCTCGTCCGGTGTCTTCCACACACCGACGGCAAGCCCCGCCAGGAAAGCCGCGCCGAGCGCGGTCGTCTCGCGGATCGCCGCGACTTCGACCGGAACGCCGAGCACGTCAGCCTGGAACTGCATCAGGAAGCGGTTGGCGGTCCCGCCACCGTCCGCGCGCAACACGTCGATGTTCTGGCCCGCGCCGCGCATCGCCTCCACCAGATCGCGCGTCTGATAGGCGATGCTCTCGAGCGTCGCGCGCGCGATGTGCGCGCGCATCGTCCCGCGCTCGATGCCGATGAGCAGACCGCGCGCGTACATGTCCCAGTGCGGGGCGCCCAGGCCGGTGAACGCCGGCACGAAGTAGACGCCATCGTTGCCGGCGAGGCTCG
This sequence comes from Candidatus Limnocylindria bacterium, assembly GCA_036000705.1. GTDB lineage: Bacteria > Chloroflexota > Limnocylindria > P2-11E > P2-11E > CF-39. The sequence continues at coordinate 4,166 of DASYUY010000122.1, forward strand.
TCGCGAGCGCCTCGGTCTCGTCCGCCCGCGCGATGAGACCCAGCCCGTCGCGCAGCCACTGCACCGCGGCGCCGGTGATGAAGGCGCTTCCCTCGAGTGCGTAGCGCACGCCGTCGCCGATGTCCCACGCGATCGTCGTCAGCAGCCCGCCGCGCGCCGGCGCCGCGGTCGTGCCGGTGTTCGCGAGCAGGAAGCACCCGGTGCCGTAGGTGTTCTTCGCCTCGCCCGCCGCGAAGCAGGTCTGGCCGAAGAGGGCGGCCTGCTGATCGCCCGCGATCCCGGCGATCGGCAGCGCGACGCCGAAGTGCGCGGGATCCGTCTCGCCGACGACACCTTTCGATCGCACCGGCGTCGCGAACATCGCGCGCGGAAGATCGAGCGCCGCGAGGAGGTCGTCATCCCAGCGCTGTCGGTGGATGTCGAACACCATCGTCCGCGAGGCGTTCGAGACGTCGCTGACGTGAACGCGGCCACCGGTCAGCTTCCAAACGAGCCACGTGTCGATCGTGCCGCACAGCAGCTCTCCCGCAGCCGCCCGCTTCTGCGCGCCGGCGACGCGGTCGAGGATCCAGCGCACCTTCGTCGCGGAGAAGTACGCGTCGATGACGAGACCGGTGCGGTCGCGCACCAGCGACTCGAGTCCGCGGGCGCGCAGCTCTTCGCAGATCTTCGCGCTGGCGCGGCTCTGCCACACGACGGCCGGATGGATCGGTCGGCCGCTGGCGCGCTCCCACACCACGGTCGTCTCGCGCTGGTTCGTGATCCCGATCGCCGCGACGCCTCGCGCGGCGATCCCGGCCGCCGCGAGCGCGTCGCGTCCGACGGCGACGGTGGCCGCGAAGATCTCCTCCGGGTCGTGCTCGACGTGTCCCGACGCTGGATAGCTCTGCGCGATCTCGCGGTCCGCGCTGCCCCGGACGGAGCCGGCTGCGTCGAAGACGAGCGCGGCCGACCCCGTCGTGCCCTGATCGAGGGCGAGGACGTAGCTCACTCGCTGCTGAAGCGACGCATCGGCTCGATCTCGCGCCGGTAGGAAGCGATCTCGGCCCAGCGGCGCTCGGCATCCCAGCCGAGCAGCGCGGCCATATGTCCCGCGACCGCATCGACGCAGTCGAGGCCCTGGCACGGGCCCAGCCCGAGGGCGGTCCGCCGCAGCAGCGCGTCGCCGATCGTCAGTGCCCACTCGCTCCGAACGGCGTGAGCGATCTCCGCGGCGACGCCGCGGTGATGCGGACAGAGTGGCGACGCGAGAGTGGCGTCATCCTGGGCGAGGGCAGCGATCTCTCGCTCGCGCGACCCGTCCGCGCCCGGCAGCGGCGTCGTTGCCGTGCTCGAGCCGCGCGCCGCCGGCCCCGCCGCACGTCCGAGCTTTCGGGACGCGAAGTCGGTCACCTCTTCGGCGATGTCGCGGTACGCGGTGATCTTCCCGCCGACGACGGAGAGCACGCCCGCGACCCCGTCACGCCGCTCGTGATCGAAGAGCGCGTGTTTGCGCGACACTTCGCCCTCGCTCACACCCTCTTCGCGGACGAGCGCGCGCACACCCGCATAGGTGAACAGGATCTTGCTGAACGGCGCGTTCGGGAACGCGCGGCTCGCCTCTTCCTGCAGGTAGCGCACGTCGTCCTCGGTCGCCGCCGCGTCCACGGGATCGCCCTGGTAGTCGGTGTCTGTCGTGCCCACGAGCGTGGCGTCAAGCCAAGGCAGCACGAAGAAGAGACGACCGTCGCGCTTCGCGAACAGGACGTGCGCCTGTTTCGTCGCGCGCGGCGTGACGACGTGGGTGCCCTTGGTCAGACGCAGCAGCGGCCTCGACGCCTTCCGCAGTGGCGCGATGGTGCGATCGAGCCACGGGCCGGTCGCGTTGACGGTGAGACGGGCGCGCACCGCGATGTCGGCTTGGGCGATCCGGTCGTGGACCAGTGCTCCGGCGACGCGCTCGCCCTCGTGGAGGTACGTCGTCGCGCGGGCGTGGTTCAGGACGAGAGCGCCGTGCGCCGCCGCATCCACGACGTTCTCGATCACGAGGCGTTCGACGAGCGGCACCTGCGCGTCGTAGAAGCGCCAGGCGCCCGCCAGTCCGTCGGGGTCCAGCGCCGGCTCCGCGGCCAGCGTCTCGTCGCGATCCAACCACTTGCGCCGTGGCAGGCTCTTGTCGAGCGACAGCGCGTCGTAGAGCTGCATGCCGATCCGCAGCTTCGCCTGATACCAGAGGCTCGGCCGGTACAGCGGCA
>DASYUY010000123.1:0-56863 GCA_036000705.1 Candidatus Limnocylindria bacterium
TGGAAGCGCAGGCAGGCGCGACGCTCGTACCTAGAACTAGTACTTGCCGTCAGCGTCGAATAGTGGGTGAGTAACAGCGATGGGCGACCCGAACCCGAAGACGACCGCAGTACCTTCCTCGGTCGTCGACAGTCTTGACGAGATTCGCGCAGGACTTCGAGCGCGGGACCTCGAGCTGCCGTCCCCTCCTGCCGTCGCTGAGAGCGAGGCTCTTACCCCCGCGGCCATCGCGGCGCGAGCTCTGACTGCGCAGGCTGTCGCGATGTCACGCGCGACGGCGACGATGCTCTCTGGGTCGCGGCGGACCCTCAGCCCCGCGCTGGTCGTGATCGGGACCAGGGTCGCAGGTGCTGTCACGTGGTCGCTCTCTCGTGCGGTGCCGCTTGGCACGCGGCTCTGGGCCGTGACGACGGACGCCGCGCGAGCGGGCGCGCGTGACCTCGGGCGCCGCGTCGCGGAACGTCCGGCAGTGACGATCCCGCCGCAGCCAGAACCCGCTGAACCACGACGAACCGACGTCGAGCTCGGTTCCCCGCTCGAACTGCTGCACAAGGCCGAGCAGCGCTTGGCGGCCGCGGAAAAGACGCTCGGTTACGACCACCCTTCGGTCGCCGCGGAGCTGCAACTCATCGGCGCGTTCCACCACGAAAGGGCGAACTACACCGATGCGTTGGCCTTCTACGAGGCGGCGCTCGCGATCCAGCGACGAACCCTTGGTCCCGGCCATCCGGCTGTCGCCGCGACGGCCGCGGATGTCGTGGCCGCACGTCGAGATGAGCTTGATTCGCATGAGGCCGACCGGCGCGCGCGCCGTGATCGGGCCGGGTTAGGGTCGCCCTCTCCCAGCGTCTAGCGGCAAGCCCTCGGACGCGCCCGCTGCGGACCGTGCGTATCGCCGCCGCTGGTTCCGGTCGGATCAGCCCCGGTAACCTGAAAACCATGAGCGAACGACCCACGTTGCCGACGGCACACGGGCTTTGCAGGTTCTGTTTGCGCGAAGATGTGGCGCTGACGCGCGAACATGTTTTCGCGCGCTGGCTGGTGGCGCGACTGCGCGCATGGCGCGTGACCTACGTGGTGTACCGGCAGGCTGACCGCCCCACGCGCACACGGATCGCCGATCTGGTCACCAACGTGTGTGGAACCTGCAATGCCGGATGGATGAGCGGGTTGGAGGTCAGCTTCCGCCAGGCCGTATTCGCCAAGTCGCGCCCCGAGCGCATCGCCACGCCGACGCGTGAGATCCTCAGCCGTTGGTTCACCAAGACGGCGATCTTGGTCGCCGACGCGGCAGGCCAGGAGCTGATCCCGAGCGACCAATGGTCGGAGCTCACGGACGCGATGCCCGCCGATATCCGCGTCGGTCTTACGCGTCTCCGCCACCCGCGGCAACCCTTGGATCTTGGGCTCGGCCATGCGGCGACCACCGTGGACGATCGAGCTCCGCAGCTCTCGAGCGTCGCCGTCCAGGTTGACGACCTCGTCGGCATCGTCACGCGAAGGTCGTCGATGACCATGGGGGCAACCACGCTGTGGCCGATCCGCTCACATGTCCTGCGCTGGACGACACTGCCGGTCGTGAACCGGCTGTCCGCTCTGACGGGCGGCTAGACCGAGGCCGCTATCCCGCCTTCTTCGACGCTGGCGCTTTAGACCCGTCCTGCCTGCGCTTGGCGGCCTCGACGCTGGCCCGAAGCGCAGCCATCAGATCACCGATCGGAGTCTCCGCGGTCTCGGCCGCCGGCGCGGGTGTCGCGGGCGTCTTGGCTCGCAGCAGCTGGAGGAGCTCCTCGCGGTAGGTGTCGGCGTGACTTGATGCAGACCACTTCTTCGCCAACGCGCGAATGAGCTGCTGGGCTGTCTTCAGTTCGCGCTCCGAGATCGTGATGTCGGAGAGCCCGCTCGACAGCGGCTGCGCGTCTCGGACCTCGTCGCCGAAGAACAAGGTCTCGAGAGCGAGCGTGTTCTCGATCGGGCGGATCGCGACGAGGTGGGGCTTCGTCCGAAGCACGAAACGACCGATCCCCGCCATCTTCGCCGCCTGCATCGCTCGGTGCAGCAGGACGTACGGCTTCTCCGCACCCGAACCCCGCAGCGGAGCGACGTGATAGCTCTTCTCGTAGAACACCGGATCGATCTCACCGAGATCCACGAACTCCTCGATCTCGATCGTTCGGCTTCGCTCGGGAGCGATGGACACCAGCTCGGCATCGGACACAGTCACGATCTCATCCGCGGACAGATCCAGGCCCCTCACCACGTCCTCGGGATCGACGGGCTGCGCCGGCGAGGACGATCCGCCGAGTGACGCTCGCGGCGCTGGGCCGCTGGGCCATGACTCCGCGGGCGCGTCGTGCGCGACGTCCGACATCGCCTCCGGCTCGAATACGGGCGCCTCTTCCTCGCGCGTCACGCGTTCGTACCGCACACGCCTCCCGGTTCGCCGGTCGTACAGATGAAAGCGCACATCTTTGGGCTCGGTCGCTGGATAGAGCTTCACCGGGATCGTCACAAGCCCAAAGCTGATGCTGCCGGTCCAGACCGCCTGACTCACACGCCCCCCATGGCGTCAAGGTTAGTGCGTCTGGGGGTAGGAGCAGCGTGCATTTTGGGCTAGCCGCTCGGCACGGCGATAATCGGCCCGGCATGGGACTCTTCTCGAGCGACGACCCTGAGCGCCAGGCGAACATCGCCTTCATCCTCATTTTTCTGGGGATCATCTTCGTCGGCGGTCTCACGATCTGGCTGTTCTATGGAGCGAGCTTCTAGTCCGCCGACCGCACGCGACGCGATAAGGGGAGTGCAGCGATGGCCACGACACATCTGAAGAACTACATCGACGGCCGCTGGATCGACGCGTCGTCGGGCGACGCGTTCGAGGACACCGACCCGGCGAACGGCGACATCATCGCGACCGTGACGAAATCGACCACCGCGGACATCGACAAGGCCGTCGAAGCCGCGAAACGCGCGTACGACGGCTGGCGACTCTTTCCGGCGCCGAAGCGCGGCGAGATCCTCTATCGCGCCGCGGAGATCATGCTCCGCCGCAAGGACGACCTCGCGCGCGAGATGACCCTCGAGATGGGCAAGGTGCTCCAGGAATCCCGCGGCGATGTTCAAGAGGGTATCGACATGACCTACTACATCGCCGGCGAGGGACGCCGCCAGTTCGGCGACGTCGTACCCGCCGAGCTGCCGAACAAGTGGGCCATGAGCGTTCGGAACCCGCACGGCGTCGTCGCGGCGATCACACCCTGGAACTTCCCGTTCGCGATCCCGACCTGGAAGATCATGCCGGCGCTCATCCTCGGGAACACCGTGGTCTTCAAGCCGGCGTCGTACACGCCGATGCTCGCGGTACGGCTGGTCGAGATCCTGGAGGAGGCCGGTCTACCCAAGGGCGTGCTCAACCTGGTCCTCGGACCCGGCGGCGAGCTCGGGGATCATCTGGTGCAGCACCCGAGCGTCGACCTCATCTCATTCACCGGCTCGAGCGACACCGGCGCGCACATCAGCGAGATCGCCGGTCGCCTGCTCAAGCGGGTCTCGGCCGAGCTCGGCGGGAAGAACGCGATCGTCGTGCTCGACGACGCCGATGTCGACCTCGCGCTGGACGGCATCGTGTGGTCCGCATTCGGCACCTCCGGTCAGCGCTGCACCGCGGCGTCACGTGTGATCGCCCACCAGGGCGTCGCGAACGATCTCATCGACAAGCTCGTCGGTCGCGCAAAGAAGCTGCGTCTGGGACACGGCCTCGAGTCAACGACGGATGTCGGACCGGTCGTGTCGAAGCAGGCGCAGGACAAGGTCGCGAGCTACATGCCGATCGCCGAGAAGGAGGGCGCGACCATCGCCGCCGGCGGCCGCATCCCGACCGCGGGTGCGCTCGCGAAGGGGTTCTTCCACGAGCCGACAGTTCTCGTGGACGTGAAGCCGAACATGCGTGTCGCGCAGGAGGAGATCTTCGGGCCGGTGACCTCGGTCATCGAGGTGAAGACCATCGACGAGGCCATCAAGGTACTCAACAACACGAAGTACGGCCTGTCATCGTCCGTGTACACGCGCAACGTCAACAACGCCTTCCGCTTCTTGCGGGATGCGGAGACCGGGATCGTCTACGTGAACGCCGGCACGATCGGCGCTGAGATCCAGCTGCCCTTCGGGGGGATGAAGTCCACCGGTAACGGGCACCGCGAAGCCGGCCGGGCCGCTCTGGACGTCTACTCGGAGTGGAAGTCGATCTACATCGACTACTCGGGCAAGCTCCAACGCGCACAGATGGACGCCGACGGAGGCAAGGCGCCCTAGGAGGGCTTCGCCTCGGCGACGGGCAGGGTGATCCGCATCTCCGCTCCCTGACCCGGAGCGCTGCTCGCCTCGATCTGACCGCCGTGTGCGACGACCAGGCTCTTCGCGATCGCCAGCCCGAGGCCGGCCCCGCGCGAATCTTCCGACTTGTAGAAGCGATCGAACACGTGCGGGAGCAGCTCCGCAGGGATGCCAGGTCCGCTGTCGCGCACGATGAGGCGGACCTGTCCGATCTCGGCCGCACCACCGACGCGGACGGTCCCACCGCGCGGCGTGTAACGCAGCGCGTTCGAGAGCAGATTCGACAGCACCTCGCGCATCCGAACGGGATCGAGCTCGACATGGGGCAACGCGCCGTCGATCGTGGTGACGAGTGTGATGCCAGCGCCGTCGGCCTGCGTGCGGAACGACGCCACCGCATCCGCGAGAAGCTCGCCGACGTCGGTCGGCTCGCGATGTAGCGTGAGCGCGCCGGCCTCGGCGAGCGAGAGCGTGCGCAGGTCGTCGACGAGCCGTGACAGCACGCGCGTCTCGTCGAGGATCGGGTCGAGATGTTCCGCGTCGGCCGGGTGCACGCCGTCGAGCAGCGCTTCGAGGTTGCCCTGCATGATGGTGAGCGGCGTGCGCAGCTCGTGCGTGACGTCGGCGAGCAGGCGCCGGCGCTGCTCCTCGCTCGTCTCGAGACGCTCGCTCATCGCGTTGAACGCCCGCGCGAGGGCCCGCAGCTCTCGGGGGCCGCGCGGCCGTACGCGTGTGCCGTAGCTCCCGGCTTCGACGCTCTCCGCGGCTTCGATCAGGTCACCGAGTGGGGCCACGAGTCGACGGAGGCCGCGCGCGAAGCCGAACGCAACGACGATCACGGCGAGCGCCGCGAGGAAGAGTCCGCCGCCCGCGGTGGCGGAGTTGAACATGCTGAGGAGCACGGTCACGAACGACGCGACGACGAACGCGAAGACCAGGAATGCGACGAACGCGGCGACCGCGGCGCGGCGTACGAAACCTCCGCGCATGTGGCGCCAGCGCTCGGGCGGTCCGGTCGGCGGCCAGGCCTCCCCCTGCGGCCACCACGGCGGCCGCTCGCCGGTCGCCCATCCGCCACGCCGCCACTGCCGTCGTCCTTCCTCCGGCGGCATCGCTAGCTCTCCTCGTCGGCGAAGCGGTAGCCAACGCCGTAGACCGTGAGCAGGTAGCGCGGCTCGCGTGGATCGGGCTCGAGCTTGCGCCGGATGTTCTTCACGTGGGCGTCGATCGCTCGCTCGTACGATTCGAACGCGACGCCATGTACGGCGTCGAGGAGCTGCGCACGCGTGAAGATCCGGCCGGGAGCGCGCGCGAGAGCGGCGAGGAGCTGGAATTCCGTCGGCGTGAGCTCCACCTGACGATCGCCGACGCGGACGCGCATGCGTGGGATATCGAGCGTCACGTCGCCGGCGCGCACGACATCGCCCGCGTCGGGCGGACGCTCCGTGCGGCGGAGGACGGCACGGATGCGCGCGACCAGCTCTTTGGGGCTGAACGGCTTCGTGACGTAGTCGTCGGCGCCGATCTCGAGACCGGCGATCTTGTCGGCCTCGTCGCCTCGCCCGGTGAGCATGACGATCGGGACGGTGGAGTCGCGGCGCAGCGAACGCGCGACGTCGAGGCCATCGAGCTCCGGCAGACCGAGGTCGAGCACGACGAGGTCGGGGCGGGACGAACGCGCGGTCGCGAGCGCCGCCTTTCCGTCGGAGGCGCTCACGACCGCGAATCCCGCGTGCTCCAGATAATCCCGCGCGAGCTGGACGATCTTCGGCTCGTCGTCGACGACGAGGACCGTCTTCATGCCCGCGATGCTAGGTGCTGGTCGATGACGGTCGGTCGCCGCTCGTCGGCTTCTCGCCGTGGAGCTCGCGGTGCAGCTCTTCGATCCGCTCGCGTCCGTTGCCCCAGCCGCGCTTTCCGTAGCCGCCGCGACCGCCCCACCACGCGGCGCGCAGAGCGCCGAAGATGAGGAAGAAGAACAGCAGCGGGAACAGCAGGCCGAAGAAACCGAAGCCGAAGCCCCAGTGCGGGTAGGCGTAGTACGCGACCGGCGCTGCGCCGGCGGGGATGGTGGTGGCGAGTCCCTGCGATAGACCGATCTGGTACGCGACGATGCCGACGACCGCCGCGATGGCGGTGACGACGAGGACCCTGAGAGCGCTCATTGATGACCCCTTTCGTCTTGTCTCTCGATGAGAAGGGTCGCGCCGGGATGTGAAGCGGTGATGAAGGCCCCGCGGAGGCCTGGCGTGGTGCCAAACTCGCGTGGATGAGCAAAGAGGTCGCCCTGGGCGGCAATCTTTCGGCCGCCGTGCGTGTCGGCGATACCGTCCACCGTCGCGCCGGACCGTGGACGCCCGCGGTGCACGCGCTGCTGCGGCATCTCGAGGCCGCCGGCTTCGACGGCGCTCCGCGTGTGCTGGGGATGGACGAACAGGGCCGCGAAGTGCTCGCCTTCATCGAGGGCGAGGGGCCAACGGGCTGGCCGGAGCCGATGCCCGACTACGTGTGGAGCGATCGCGGACTCGTTGCCGCGGCCGGATTGCTGCGTCGTTATCACGATGCGCTCGACGGCTCCAACCCGCCGTCCGATGCGCGCTGGCGAAGTGACAGCCGCGAGGCTGAGGTGATCTGCCACAACGACATCGCGCCATTCAACTCGATCTTCCGAGATGAGTTGCCCGTGGCGATGGTCGATTTCGACCTCGCGGGACCCGGGCGCCGCATCTGGGATGTCGCGGTCGGGGTCTGGCGCTGGGTCCCGGTTTCGACCGGACCCCACTCGGGGAACGTCGCGGAACGCGTCCGCCTCTTCTGTGATTCGTACGGCCTCGGATCGGAGCGCAGCGGCCTCATCGACGTGCTCATCACCCGCATGCGCGCGCTTCGCGAGATTGCACGGCGCGAAGCGGCGCGCGGTGATCCCGGGTTCGTGAAGATCTTGGGCTGGTTCCCTGACGATTCGTTCCTCGTCGCGAACATCGCGTACGTCGAGGAGCATCGCGACGAGCTCGCGCGTGAGCTCTAGCGCAGTACCGTATCCAGCCAGCGCGCGACCTGCGCGACGGCTTCCTTCTCGTGCGTGCCGAACTCGTGCCCGGCGCCCGCGATCACCGCGATGTCGATCAGCGGGTTGATCGCCGCGATCCGTTGCAGGACCGTGAGGGGGCCGAGCTCGTCATGCTCGCCTTGCACGACCAACGTTGGACAAGCCATACCCTGCAGCGCGTCCTCGTCGCGCGGCCGAGGACGATCCGGCGGTGAGATGGGATGACCGAGGATGGCCAGTGCGTCGGGCGGCTCGGCCGACGCGAGGAACGCGCACATCCGTCCGCCGAAGCTTCGACCGACGAGCGCGATCTTGTCGTGCTCCGCGCGCAGCGCATCGCGCGCCGCGCGAAGGTCGTCGAGCTCGGAGGAGTACTCGCGGCTCGGCCGCGTCCCGCGGGTGCGGAAGGTGATTGCGCGGCTGGCGATGTCGAAGTGCGCCAGCTCGCGGGCGAGCGCGCGCAGGATCCCCTGCTCGGCGGTGCCGCCGTATCCCGGCGCGAGGACGGCGGCTCGGTTCAACGCGACTTTGCGGAGATCTTCGGCAGCTTCTGCTCCAGCCCGATCGCCGGCGCGAGCAGGTCGCCGACCGCGGCGATGCGCGCCGGCATGTTCGCGATGGTGAACGCGTCCGGGCGGCCGAGCGCCCCGATCTCGTCCCATCGCAGGGGGGCCGATACGGGCGCGCGTCGGATCGGACGCACGCTGTACGGGCCGGCGGTCGTCTTGCCGCCGACGTTCTGCAGGAAGTCGATGTAGATCCCGCGACGCCGATCCTTCACGACCTCGACGGTGATGAGCTTCGGCGCGCGCTCGCGCGCCGCCTTCCCGAGCTCGAGGACGAATGTGCGCGACTCTTCGAAGGTGTACCGGCGGACGATCGGGACCCAGACGTGGATGCCGCGCGAGCCGGTCGTCTTCGGGAAGCCCTGCAGGTCCATCGCATCAAGGAGGTCGTGCACGATCGCGGCGGCCTCCTTCACGTCGTCCCAGGTCGCGCCGGTCTGCGGGTCGAGGTCGACGATCGCGATGTCGGGATGGTCGGGGTCATCGACGCGCGAGAGCCATGGATGTATCTCGATGGCGGTGTAGTTGGCGAGCCAGACGAGCGTCGCGAGGTCGTTGCCGAGCACGTAGTCGATGCCGCCCTCGCGGCCGGCGGTGTGGTCGACCCAGGTCTGGATCCACCTGGGCGTGAACTCCGGTTTGTCCTTCTGATAGAAGAACGGGCCGGCGATGCCGTCGGGCATCACTTTCATCGTGAGCGGCCGATCCTTGATCGCCGGAAGCAGGTACGGCGACACCTCGGTGTAGTAGCGGATCAGATCGGCCTTGGTGTAGCCGTCCTCGGGGAAAAGCACCTTCTCCAGGTTGGTGAGACGGATGTCGTGGCCATCGACGTGGAGGATCGAGGGCACGCGTGCCTTGGGAGCGCTCGCCGCTCTGCCGTTGCCGCTCTGCGCGGCGCGCGCGGCCTCGCGCAGCGCCGTCTTCGTCGTTTCGCGGCGCTCCTCCCCGGTGACTTCCTCCGGGCTGATGTCGGAACGCAGCCCGCGGTAGCTCGGGTGGCGCAGAGTTCCCTCGCGCGTCATCTCCGCGTACTGCACCTCGCACACGAGCTCCGGCAGGCACCAGTGCGCCGGCGCGTTCACCCGCGGCTCCGTCGCGAACGGCATCGTGGGCGACTCGCGCTCCTTGAGCGTCGCGAGAAGCTCCTTCAGCGTTCGTTCGTCGAAGCCCGAGCCGACGTGGCCGACGGGGATGAGCTGGCCGTCGCGATAGATGCCGAGCAGCAGGGCGCCGAGAGCCTTCGACCGGCCGCCCTCGCCTTCGGTCCAGCCGCCGATGACGCATTCCATGGTCTTGAAGGCTTTGATCTTCACCCACGCCGCCGAGCGGCCACGCACGTACGGCGAATCGAGACGCTTCGCGATGATCCCCTCGATCCCCTGCTCCTTCGCGGCCTCGAAGAGCGCGGTGCCGGTGCCGACGAACTGCTCCGAACGGCGGATCGCGCCCATCGGCGTCAGGACCTCGTCGAGCAGGCGCTGTCTCTCGCGGAGTGGCTTCCGCGCGAGGTCCTCGCCCTCGAGCCACAGCAGATCGAAAACCTCGTAGATCACCGGCGTCGTGCGACGGAGCTTGCGGACCGTCGCTTCGTCGCGCACGTGCATGCGCGGCTGGAGGCGCTGGAACGACGGCGCACCGCGCTCATCGAGCGCGGCGATCTCGCCGTCGAAGATCGCCTGGTATCCGCCGGTGTTCGCCTCGGCGATCTGATGGGCCTCCGGGTACTGCGCCGTGCAGTCGAGCAGGTTGCGCGTCTGCAAGCGCACGACGCCGCCGTCGACGAACGCGAGCGTGCGCACGCCGTCCCACTTCGGCTCGAACGCGAAGTCCGGCGAGTCGAACGGCTCCTCCGCGGTGATCGCGAGCATCGGATAGATCCGCGCGTCGAGCGGATGGTCCTTCGCGACCGGGCCGTGCTTGATCATCAGCCAGTCGCGGCCCTCGTTCTGCTTCGTCTTCACCAGGACCCACTCCCCCTCGAGACGCGTGCCGTGGAACGCGACCTTGTATTCGTTCTCGCTGTCCTTCAGCAGGTCGTACGTGCCCTGGTCCCAGATCGTCATCGTGCCGGCGCCATAGCCGTCGGGGATGACACCGGAGAAGTCGAGGTATTCGATGGGGTGGTCCTCGGTGTGGACCGCGAGCCGGCGCTTGCCGCCCTCGAGCGGTGGCCCCTGCGGCACCGCCCACGACGCGAGGATGCCGCGCATCTCGAGGCGCACGTCCCAGTGGAGGCGCGTCGCGTGGTGCCGGTGCACGACGTAGCGCCGGGTGGGCTCCGCCTTCGGGCGCCGGCCTTTCGGCTCGGGCGTCCGCTTGAAGTCGCGTTTGCGCTGGTATTCCTCGAGGCTCACGCTTACGGCTCCAGCCAATTCTCGGGGAGGTGCGATGGTGCCGTCGGCGTTCGCCTCGCTCGTCGATTCGTTCCTGAAGGAGGAGTACGAGGACTCCCCGACCCTGGCGTCCAGCCTCGGCCTCACCGAATACGACGAACGCCTCGACGACACCAGCGCGGCCGCGTACGAGCGGCGACGCGCGTCCGACCTCGAGTGGCTCCGGAAGTTCCGCGGCGTCGCCGACGACGGCCTCGCGCCCGCCGAGCGGATCGACCGCGATCTCCTCGTGTCGGTCCTGCGGGGGCGCGAGCTCTACCAGCCGCTCGACATGTGGAAACGGCAGCCGAACTACTACCTGAATCCCGGCCTGAACGGGGTGTTCTCGCTCTTCCTTCACCGCCTGCGGCCGGAGCGCGAGCTCGCGGAGGCGGCGGCGAAGCGCCTCGCGGGCGTGCCGACGAACATCCGCGATGGCGTCGCGAATCTCGACTTCACACGGACGCCACGCGTCTACGCCGAGCGCGCGATCGGCCAGGCGAAGGCCGCGGCGCGCTACGCACGCGAGCTCGTTCCGGCCGAGGTCAAGGACGCGGCGTCGAAGCAGCGCCTGGTGGAGGCCGGCGCGACGGCCGCGAGGGCGTTCGACGAGTTCGCGGCGTTCCTCGGATCGAATCTCGAGAAGGCCACGGGTGACTGGGCGATCGGCGAAGCGCTGTACACCGCGCTGCTGCGCGAGAAGGAGCTGCTGCCGTTCGGCGCGTCCGAGCTGCGCGAGCGCGGCCGCGAGCAGCACGCGCTCCTCTCCACCGAGGCGAACCGCATCGCGTCGGAGATCGACGGCTCGGGAGACTGGGCCAAGACGTGTGACCGGCTGAACAAGATCCACGCACCGACGCCGGACAAGATGCGCGAGGAGTACGCCGACTGGACCGAGCGTGCGCGGTCGTTCCTCCGCGACACGCAGCTCGTGACGCTGCCGCCCGGAGAGAAGTGCACCGTCGAGCCGTCACCGCCGTTCCAGCGTCCGGTCCTCGCGGTCGCCTCGTACCAGCGGCCGCCCGCCTTCCGCGACACGCTGCACGGTCACTTCTTCGTCCCCTACCCGCCCGACGGCACGCCACCCGAGGAGGTGCAGAAGCGCCTCGAAGGGAACTGCAGCGCGGGCATCCCGACGACCGCGGTGCACGAGGCGTATCCCGGCCACCACTGGCATCTGGTCATGGCGAAGGCGAATCCATCGCATCCGCGACGTATCTTCGGCACGGCCTACTTCAGCGAAGGCTGGGCGCTGTACGCCGAGCGGATGATGCGCGAGCAGGGCTTCTTCACCGATCCCAAGCACCTGCTCTACCAGTACGAGGCGACGATCTTCCGCGCCGCGCGCATCGTCGTCGACACGAGCCTGCACATGGGCGAGATGACGTTCGACGCAGCGGTCCGTTTCATGGTCGAGAAGGGAAATCTCACCGAGCCGAACGCGCGCGCCGAGGTCGGCCGGTATTGCAGCTGGCCGACGCAGGCCTCGAGCTACCTCACCGGGATGCTCCAGATAGTCGACATCCGCACGCGCTGGCTCGCGAAGCGCGGACAGACCGACCGACCGGCGCTGCGCGCGTTCCACGACGCCATCACCTCCGCCGGCATGCTGCCGACGACCCTCGCCGAGAAGGCGATCGCCGCGTGAGTAGCGAGTATGTTCGCGCGAACGACGACAGCCGCGCGCGACTACGAGTCCTGGTCGAACGCCTCGATCGCGCGCAGCTCACGCGCGCCGCGATGGACGGCTGGTCCGTCGCGGCCGTGCTCGCACACCTCGCGTTCTGGGATCGCTTCAACGTGACCCGCTGGCGCGCCAGGTTGGCGGGTGCGGAGCTGCCCGCGCTCGGCATCCTCGACGATCTCATCAACGACGCGTCGCTTCCGGCCTGGAACGCCGTACCTCCCGAGACCGCCGCGCGCGACGCTCTCGCGAGCGCGGAGGAGGGCGACGCGTTCGTCTCCACGCTCGCGCCGGAGGTCACCGCCCCCTGGCTCGCGGAAGGACGGCCGCGGTCGCTGTTCCGATCGGAGCACAGGCGCGAGCACCTCGCCGATATCGAACGCGCGCTCGCACGCTGACCCGCCAGGCGCTCGGCCGTCCGAGGGCTTCGTCCGCGAATACTGATAGAAATCTGACCCGATGCGACCAAGTGTGTTCGACGCTCCGATCTATGCCGTGGTCATCGTCCTCGGGATCGCGCTCATGGTCCTCGCGCGCTGGTCGGCGCGGCGGAAGGGGACGCGGTGGGAATCGCTCGTCGCCCTGCGCATCGGCGACGTCCTCTTCACCGAGGTCGTCGGTGCTTTTCTGATCGGATTCGGCGTCGGTGCTCTCATCGCGCCGCAGCTCGACGCCTCCGGGCCGCCCGGTCCGTCGGGCCGTCCGGGCCCGCCGTCGCGTTTCGGCGGTGCGTTCGCGGGCAACCGACTGCCGTTCCTGCTCGGGATCGTCGCCGCCGCGATCACCGCCGCCGTCCGCATCGACTGGACCGACCATTTGCTGCGCGGCTCGACGGCTCGCAACACGCTCTCCACCTACATCGGCTGGGACGCCCGAGTCGTCGCACCGATCCGTGCCGGCGGATATGGGGAGATCGCGCTGCCCGATGGATCCGGCAACGTCATGGCGGTCGTCGCGACCGCGGACACGGACATCGCGCCCGGGACGCGTGTGCGCGTCACCGGAACGAGAGACCTGAACCTCGTCGTCGCGCCCATTTCTTCCAGCTGAGCCGACGCCTCCTCCGTCGACCCCACACCTACGAGGCCGTGGCGCGGCGCGCGCCACTTGACAGACTCCGCTACGCTTCGCGCGGCAAGCCGCGCGCAAAAAAAGAGAGCGGCCGGGGGTGGCGAAGATGCCTCGATCCATCTGGCGCGGGGTGATGAGCTTCGGGATGGTCGCCATCCCTGTGCGGCTCTATCTCGCGACCGAGAGCAGCAGCAAGGTTTCCTTCAATCTCCTCTGTCCCGAGCACAAGTCACGCATCAAGAACAAGCGCTGGTGCCCTGAGGGCGATCATGAAGTCGCCTGGGGCGACGTCGTCCGCGGCTACGAGTACGAGAAGGGGAACTACGTCGAGCTGACCGACGAGGATCTCGAGAAGCTGCCGCTCCACAGCAGCAAGGCGATCGACATCGCCGGCTTCATCGAGGACAAGGAGCTGCCCGGCGAGCTCTATTACCAGTCGGCGTACTACCTGGAACCCGAGAAATCCGCCGCGAAGCCCTATGCGCTCCTCAAGAAGACGCTCGAGAAGACGGAACGCGTGGCGATCGCGAAGTTCGCGCTGCGCGATCGCGAGCGACTGGTGTCGGTGCGCTCGCACGACGGCGCGCTGGTCATGAACACGCTCCACTGGCCCGACGAGATCCGTTCGACAGAGGAGCTGGACCTTCCCGAGGACGTGAAGGTGAGCCCGCCCGAGATCAAGATGGCGGAGAACCTCGTCGGCATGATGGCGATGAAGTTCGAGCCCGAGGAGTTCAAGGACGACTACAAGAAGGCCCTGATGGAGCTCGTCGAGGCCAAGGTCGAGAAGCGCCAGATCATCGAGGCGCCAGAGCCGGAGGCCGAGACGACGGTGGTGGACCTCATGTCGGCGCTCAAGGCGTCGGTCGAGAAGGCGAAGAAGGGCGAGACCGCCCGTGGCCGCGAGACTCGTGGCGGGCACGAGTCCCTCGTGCACAAGAAGACGACCGCCCGCGAAAAGAGCGCGCGAAAGAAGGCCTCCTAAGCAAGGTCCGCTCGATATGCTCGGCGAGTGCGGCGTGATACGCGCTCGCCGGGCGGCGAGCATCCCACTCTTCTCGAGGTCGGTGACGCGCAGGCCGCGCTGCCGCGCGATCTCGCGCCGATGCGGCCGCGCCTCGCGGCCGGCGCGTTCAACTCGCCCGATCACCTCTTCGAGCTGAAGTGGGACGGCATCCGCGCGCTCGCCTCGATGGATCGGGGGCAGCTGCGTGTCTGGGATCGCGGCGGTGGTGATCTGCTGCCTCTCGTCCCCGAGCTCGCGGAGCTGCCCATCCCGGAGGGCGCGATGCTGGACGGCGAGATCGTCGTCTGCGACTCGCGCGGGCGGCCCAGCTACGACCTGCTGACCGGCCGGCTCGGTCCGAAGGCCGCCAAACGCGGTCGCGGACCGGTGTTCGTCGCGTTCGATCTCCTGTACGAGCAGGGCCGGCCGCTCCTGGGCCGGCCGCTGCACGAGCGCCGCCGCAAGCTGAGCGGGCTCGGCATGCGCGGCCGCGCGATCGCCGTGCCTGAGCACCTGGACGAGGACGGCGAGCCGTTCCTGGACGTCGTCGCCGAATACGGCCTCGAGGGGATCGTCGCGAAACGCCGCGACAGCCGCTACATCCCGGGCACGCGCAGCGGCGAGTGGCTGAAGTGCCACGTCACGCCGCGCGCCGACGTGGTCCTGGGAGGGCTCGTCGAGGACGAGCGGCGCGGCGCGGTCCGCGCGCTCTGCGGCATGTACACGAAGGACGTGCTGGCGTTCGTCGGCGAAGCGTACGTACCGCCGTATCTCGGTCGCTGGCTCGATGAAGCGACGCGTGACTTCACCGCCGACGTGTCGCCGTTCGCGACGCCCCTTCCGTTACGCGCCGGAATGCGCTGGCTGCGTGCGCGCATCGTCGCGATCGTCGAACACGCCGGCGAGACCGGAGAGCTGCGCGACGCCCGCTTCCGCGCGCTGCGCTTCGACGGACGGCTCGACGACTGCCGCGTCGACGAGCCGATCGAGATGGAGTCGGCGCCCGCGCGCGCCGGCAGCGAGCGCCCGCGTCTCATCGTGCTGCATTCATTGCCATTCGGACCGGAGTGACTCCGTCCGCTACCATTAGAAAAACCCCGGAGGTCACTTGAGGGTGCCGAAGTTCGTATTCGTGACGGGCGGGGTCACCTCCTCTCTTGGTAAGGGCATCACCGCGGCTTCACTTGGGCGCATCCTCGCCGCGCGCGGTCTCGCTGTCGCGTCGCTGAAGATGGATCCGTACCTGAACGTCGACCCGGGAACGATGTCGCCGTACCAGCACGGCGAGGTCTTCGTCACCGAGGACGGCGCGGAAAGCGATCTCGACCTCGGTCACTACGAGCGCTTCATCGACCGCAACGTCACGCGTGCGTCGAATCTGACGACCGGGCAGATCTACAACGCCGTCATTGCGAAGGAGCGCCGTGGTGATTACCTCGGCGCCACCGTGCAGGTCATCCCTCACGTGACCAACGAGATCAAGGAGCGCATCCATCGCGTCGCGCGCGAGCAGCAGGCGGAGCTTGTCGTCGTCGAGGTCGGCGGGACCGTCGGAGACATCGAGTCGCTCCCCTACCTCGAGGCGATCCGCCAGTTCCGCAACGACGTGGGACGCCAGAACGTCATGTACATCCACCTGACGCTCCTTCCGCGGGTCGCGACGGGCGAGCTGAAGACGAAGCCGACGCAGCACTCGGTGAAGGAGCTGCGGTCGATCGGTATCCAGCCCGACGTGCTCATCGCACGCGCCGACGAGCCGATCGACGAGGAGCTGCGCGAGAAGATCGCGCTCTTTTGCGACGTCAAGACTGACAACGTCATCTCCGAGCCCAATGCGTGGTCCATCTACGGCGTGCCGCTGATGCTCGAGGAGGCCGGTCTGGGCCGCATCGTCGTCGAGGAACTGGGACTTGGAGAGCGCGCCAGCGAGCCCGACCTCGCGGAGTGGCGCTTCCTCACCGACCGCATCCGCAACGCGCGCATCCCGCTCACGATCGGCATGGTCGGCAAGTACATCGAGCTGCCCGACGCGTACCTCTCCGTCGCGGAGTCGGTGAAGCACGCGGCCTGGGCCGCCGGCTGCAACGTGAAGCTCGTTTGGATCGATAGCGAGAAGCTCGAGCGCGACCGTGACGTGGAGCCGCTCATCGGCCTCGACGGCATCGTCGTACCGGGCGGCTTCGGCTACCGCGGGATCGAGGGCAAAGTGCAGGCCGTGCGCTTCGGCCGCGAGCGCAAGGTCCCGACGCTCGGCCTGTGCATGGGTATGCAGTGCATGGTCATCGAGCTCGCACGCACCTCCCTGGGGACCGAGGACGCCAACTCGACCGAATTCGATGCGTTCACGCCACATCCGGTCATCGACCTTCTCCCCGAGCAGCGGGACATCGCGGACAAGGGCGGCACGATGCGCCTGGGAAGCTATCCGTGCGTGCTCGAGCCCGGCTCGCTCGCCGCGCGCGCGTACGGACAACCGATCGTGCTCGAGCGGCACCGCCATCGCTACGAGTTCAACAATTCGTACCGCGAGCTTCTCGCCGCGCACGGAATGAAGTTCACCGGTCTGTCGCCTGACGGGCGCCTCGTGGAGATCGTCGAGCTGGCCGACCACCCGTTCTACCTAGGGACGCAGTTCCATCCCGAGTTCAAGTCGCGGCCGAACCGGCCGCACCCACTGTTCGCGAGTTTCATCGACGCCGCGCTCGTGTTCGCGCGCGCGAACGGACGGGCCGAGGCCTCGGCACCGATGCTGCAGGAGACGCACCGATGAAGCTCTTCCTCGACACGGCCGAATACGACGAGATCAAGACGGCCGTCGAGTGGGGTGTCATCGACGGCGTGACGACGAACCCGACCCTCATCGCGAAGGCCGGGCAGGATCACGAGACGCAGGTCAAGAAGATCTGCCAGATCATCGGGAACGTTTCGGCCGAATGCGTCAGCGAGAAGCGCGACGACATGCTCGTCGAGGCCCGCCGCCTCGCGTCATGGCACAAGAACGTGATCGTGAAGGTGCCGCTCACGACGGACGGCCTCGGAGCGGCGAAGATCCTCGGCGGCGAGGGCATCCGCATCAATGTCACGCTCTGCTTCTCGGTCAACCAGGCGCTGCTGTCGGCCGCGGTCGGCGCATATATCGTCAGCCCGTTCGCCGGCCGTCTCGACGACATCAACGAGGACGGCATGCGCGTCGTGGCCGAGATCGTCTCCGCCTACCGCCAGCAGGAGATCAGGACCAAAGTGCTGGCGGCATCCATTCGCAATCCGATGCACGTGACGCAGGCCGCGCTCGCGGGTGCCGACATCGCGACGATGCCGTTCGCGGTGCTGAAGCAGCTCTTCAACCACCCGCTCACCGATGCGGGACAGAAGCGCTTCCTCGAGGACTATCGCAAGACGCAGGAGGCGAAGCCGGCGGTTCCGCCCGGAAAGCCCGTCACACCAGAGGCCGCGACGAAGCGCTGACATCGACTAGTACTTCCGGCGTCGCGATCTGCTAAGCATCCGACACCGAGGCACTCGCGGTCGATCCGTAGAGTGGCGCGCCACATGGCCGCGAAACGCTGGGACTTCCGCGACGAGGACTTCCGCCGTTACTCCGTCGAGCTCGAACACGCGGTCTTGTCCGGCGACCGCAGGATCATCGTCAACGGGCGCGAGGTCTTCCACGGCGGCAAGTTCTTCGACACCGGCGGCGAGCATGCGTTCAACGTCGATGGGCACAGCGCGCGCCTGCGCATCGGCAGCAACGGTTTTGGCTACACCTACCACCTCGTCATCGACGGCCTCGTCATCCCGCCAGACGGCGCGACGATCCCGCGTCCCCCGAGGCCCGCGGCGGTCGATGTCGCCCCGGCATCCGCGCCCGATCGCGCCGCGGCAGAGCCGCCCGTGCTGGGGGCTCTCGCGCGGGGGCCAGACCAAACGGCGCTGGCGCGCGCCACGCTCGTGCGACGCGTGCGGAACGGCGGCCGATGGTTCTACTTGATTGCCGGTCTGTCGGCGGTCAACTTCGTGTTCTTCGTGCTCGGCAGCAGCACCGGTTTCGCGCTCGGCACCGCGATCGACTGGTTCCTCCAGGGGATCCTCGAAGAGCTCGCGGACCCTTCGCTGGCGTGGATCGCCCACGTCGTCGTCGTCGCGTTCTTCGCGTTCCTGGGCGTTCGGGCGACCGCCGGGGCGCAGTGGGCGTTCATCGTCGGCGGCCTCGTGTACGCGCTGGACGGTCTGATCTTCCTGCTCGTCGGAGATTGGCTGGGGATCGCCGTGCATGTCTTCGCCCTGTTCGCCATCGTGAGCGCGACGATCAGTCTTCGTCAGCTCCGTGGCGCGCCGCGAACGACAACGCTGCCCCCTGCCTAGCCGCGCCGCGGCGCTTCGGTCAAGAGCAGGTCGCGCAGATCCGCGCCCGCCACTCCGCAGAGATCGAGCACGCACAACAGGAGCGCCGCCTCATCTGACTCGGCACGTCCGGTCTTGATCGAAACGTCGGTCGCGTAGAGCGATTCGTAGGCGCGCGCGATGTCCGATCGGCTGAGGCCCCGCGCGTACTGAACGTAGCGAAGGATCGCTCCCGGAGAAGAGCGGATCGCCTTGGCCTGGCGCTCGGCCTCGGCGCTCGACGGCGCGGTCGTTGCGAAGAGCAGCACGCGAAACTGCCAGAGCAACAGCGCGAGGATCTGCTGCGGTGCGTTCCCCTCCGCGAGGAGGCGCTCGAGCAGCGGCACCGCCTCGCGATGGTTGCGCCGCACGACCGCCTTCGTGAGCTCGAAGATGTCCGACTCGATCGCGCCGCTCACCAGCGCGCGCACGTCCGCGGTGGTTACCGGCGCGCCGTCCGCGTACGCACCGAGCTTTTGGATCTCGTTCTCGATCCGCTCCGTGTCGGGGCCGAGAGCGTAGGCCAGCGCGTCCATCGCCTCCGGCTGCAACGCGATCTTGTGCAGCCGCGCTCGCGCGGCGATCCACCCCTTGACCTCGAACGGCAAGAGGCGCTCGATCCGCTGCACCCGTCCGCCGATCTCCTGCACGGCATCGGGGAGCGACACCTCCGCCGCGGCCCCGGCTTTCGCGCGGCCGCGCGCGCGTCCGCGGCTCTGCCGCAGCGCCTCAACGGACACCAGCACGAGCGCGGTCTGGCTCGGGAACACGCTGAGGAAGTCCGCGCTGGCGAGGGCCTCCGCGTGCTCGACGAGGACGACCTGCCGCTCGTCCACCGCTGCGAAGAGGCCCTGCGACTGTCCGGCCATCGTGATCGCGTCGGCCGGATCGGAGCGCGCGTCGAGGCGCGTCAGCCCCAGCGCGCCGCCGAGGTGCGGCGACGGTCGGGCCGCAAGGTCGCCGGGCTCGCCCGCTCCGCCGGCGAGGAGCGACTCGGCGAGCTCACCGACCCGCAGGCGCGTACGGAACGGATCCTCGCCGTGGAGGAGGAAGACCATTCGCGTGGGCGCGGACCACGAGGCCTGGGCCATCGAGCGAGACCTCCACCGTCCCGTCGCGATCGGTCCGGAACGTCGTGATCCCGCTCAGGGCCGCGAGCGTTTCCGGTGTGGGATGACCATACCGGTTCCCGGCCCCGACCGAGATGAGCGCGACCTCCGGCCGCACCGCCTGCACCAGCATGACCGCGTGTGGCGTCGCGGCGCCGTGGTGCGGTGGCACGTAGACGCGCGAGTGCAGGCCCTCCGGATGCAGCATGAGGTCCGCGAGCGCCTGATCGGTGGCGTCACCCATGAACAGCGCCGAAAAGCGTCCGCGCTCGACGCGCAGGATCAGCGAGGGCGTATCGACGCGCGGATCGTTTTCTGGCGAGAGCACCGAGATCACCGCGTCGCCGACGTTCAGCCTTTGACCCGCGCGCACAGCATGGCGCTCGGCGTGCGCTCGAGAGATTCCGGCGGCCCAGAGATCCGCGAGCGGGCCCGGGTTCAGACCCACCGGCTCGAGCGTCATGCCGACCTCATACCGGTCGAGCGCCGCGATGAGCCCCGCGCCGTGATCGAGATGCGCATGCGTGAGGGCGACGACGTCGATGCGGCGCCGCCACGGCGGCAGGCTCGCGCCGAGCTCGTCCATGAGACGCCCAGGGTCGGGACCGCCGTCGATGAGCAGCGTCGCGGCGCCGAGCTCGACGAGGTACGCATCGCCCTGACCCACATCGAGCGCGCGCACGCGCACCTCCGGGTCCGCGCTCGGCCACGCGAGCACGCACGCGATGACGAGAGCCGGCACGGCAGCGAGTGCCCCGCGCGGCGCCGTGATGGGCGGCAGTGCGATCCGCCGGATGCGCGTCCGCCAGAAGACAAGCGGCGCGCCACGCGTCGCCGCGACGAGCGCGGATGCGACGACGAGTCCGGTGACGGGACCAGCAGGAACGGTCACGGCCGCGAGCGGCACCGCGGCGAACGTCTCGACGACGATGCGGAGTGTGGCCGCGCACGCGTACGCGACGAGCGCCACCGGCCGCGCGAGATCGAGTGACGCCGCGCCGGCCGCGCTCGTCGCCGCACCAGCGAGCATCAGGGGCGGGAAGAGCGGCACCGCGACGAGATTCGCGATCGGCGACACGAGTGACACGCGTCCGAACGCCGCTGCGACGAGCGGCAGCGTCGGGGCGCTCGCGGCGAGCGTCGTCGCGAGTCCCTCGCGCAGCGCGCCGGGCAGAGCGGTGAAGCGGGACGCTAGCGGCGCCTGCCACAGGACCAGACCCGCGGTGGCCGTCGCGGAGAGCAGGAAACCGAGATCGCCGATCGCCGCCGGATCGGCGAACAGCATCGCCGTGACCGCGACGCAGAGCGCGTTCGCCGTCGCCGCGCGCCGGCCCGAGGCGAGACCGCACGCCGCGACGGAGGCCATGAGCGCGGCGCGCATGACGCTTGGCGCGAGACCGACGAGCACGCTGTAGGCGACGATGGCCGCGACGGTCGCGACCGCCCGCACGGCCGGCCGCGTGCGCCCGCGCAGCGCGAGCGCGACCGCGGTGCCGAGGAGCGTCATGTTGAATCCGGAGATCGCGAGGAGGTGCGTCGTGCCGCTCACCGCGAACGCGTGGGCCAGGTCGGGTGAGACGCTCGCGCGCTCACCGAGGACGATCCCGAGCAGTATCCCGCTCTCAGGCTCGGGCACGAGAACGCGGAGCGGGCGCGCCAGGTCAGCGCGAAGCCCGTCGAGGGAGACCAGCTGCGCGATGTCGACGCCGGGCACGGGACCGAGCACGAGGCGCAGCGCAACGCCGAGCGCCGACGCGGACGCGCACCCCCACAGCGATCGTCGCGGGCCATCGGCGCTGGCGACAGCGAGCCCCGTGCAGGCGACCGCCCCGAGCGCGCCAATGACGAGCGCGAGCGGAGCCGACGCGAGCGCGGTTACGGCGATGAGCATCGCGAGCAGCGCGCTCGGCAGAAACGGCGCGAGAAGCAGGACCACCGGCGGCGCGCTACCGCGTCGTCACGAGGTCGCGGATGTCGGCGAGGATGCGTGCGGTGACCAGCCCGCGTGTCTGCAGCTCGTCGACCTTTGTGAACGCGCGCTGCTCCCGCGCGCGCACGATGCGCGCGGCGGTGCTCGGTCCGATCCCGGGAAGCGACTCGAGCTCCGCCGCAGAGGCCTGGTTGATGTCGACCTTCCGCTCCGATTCGCTTCCGAGGCTGCCCGCGGGCGGCGTCTCGCCGTAGCGCGGCACGTAGACGCGTGCTCCGTCGCGAAGCGTCGCGGCCTTGTTCAGCGCCGCGGGGTCGGCCTCGGGCGTCGTGCCCCCGGCCGCGGCGAGCGCGTCCGCGACACGCGCACCGGACGCCAGCCGGACGATGCCGGGCCGGGCGACGGCTCCCTCGACGTCGACGACGATGAGCGGCGCTGGAGTCGGCTCGGGCGTCGCCTCGATGACCTGGACGGGTACGGGAGCCGACGTGCGCGCACGCACGACCACGACGAGCGCGCCCGCGGCGACGGCGATGGCGACGGCGATGAGGAGTGGTCGCGGCATGCGCGGAGCGTGGGCGTGTCGCGGCGTCGTGGGAAGCCCTCGGGCACGGCTAGGCCGTCACACGTTCGCGTGACGCTGGGCGCAAAGATGTGGGACCACATCTCGTGGCGGGCGCGTCGCGCCGGTCAGGCGGGCTGGTAGGTCGCGATCACGACGCCCGTGGTCGTTGTCTTCGTGTCGACAAGCCTCAGCGTCGCCTTCGAGCTGCCTCCGCGAAGAGCCGTCGCCCGGTACCGAGAACGAGCGGATGGATCAGCAACATGTACGTGTCGACGAGCGCGTGCCTCATGAGCGTCTGGACGAGCTCGCCGCTGCCGAGAACGACCATGTCGGTGTGGGCTTGGGCCTTGAGCGTCGCGACCGCAGCCGGCCGGTCTCCTTGAGCAGCGTCGAGTTGGCCCACGGCAACGGCTCTTTGAGCGTCGTCGAGGCCACGTACGTGAGCGTCTTGTTCAGGGCGTCCGTGAAGGGGTTGTCCTCTAACGTCGGCCAGAACCCCGCGAAGTCCAAGTACGTTCGACGGCCGAGGAAATGGCGCCGCCGCGGGTGTCTTCGTCTGGCCGTCCCGGCGCCTGCATGACGCCGTCGAGCGTCAAGCTCGTGGATACGGTGACCTTGCCCAGTTCGGTCCTCGCTCTTTGGTTGGTGGCGGCCTAATTCGCGCGACGCCGCTCCCCGGGCGGCTGCATCTGGACGATCGAAACGGGAAGGCTGCCGACCGCCTCGCCGTCGACGGTCAGCTCGAAGCGGTGCATCCCGTACGTGGTGAAGCTCATGTTGTTGAGCTCGACGATGACATTGACGTCCTGTCCCGCGACGGCATGAACGCTGATCTCGGGCGGATTCGGCATGGACTGCTGCCCGTCCGGTCGCAGCAGGCGCACGACGACGTTGTGCGCACCCACCTCGAGCCCGAGGATCGCGACGAGGAACATCCGGGGGTGCTGCGCTGGGAGACCGCTCACGCTGATGTTGCGGAAGATCCCGAGCAGGCTCACCTTGCCGTCCTGACCCACGAGCGCGTGATCGCACAAAGCGCCGAGCCTGATCTCCCCGCTCATCTCGTCACGATACTCACAATGCGATCCGGCACGACGATCACCTTCGCCGGCTTGGTGCCGTTCAGCATCGCCTGCACCTTTGGACT
This sequence comes from Candidatus Limnocylindria bacterium, assembly GCA_036000705.1. GTDB lineage: Bacteria > Chloroflexota > Limnocylindria > P2-11E > P2-11E > CF-39. Next base: position 23,215 of record DASYUY010000123.1, read on the forward strand.
GTTCAGCGCGATGCGCTCCACCTCGGCGTCCGCCAGACCGGCTGGCACGTTGATGCGATCGCGGACCTTGCCGTCGACCTGAACGGCAACGGTCACCTCGCGCGGCGCGGCGACGGCCTCGTCGTACTCGGGCCAGCGCTGTTGATGGACCGAACCCGCGCCACCGCGGCGGTGCCACAGCTCCTCGGTCATGTGCGGCGCGAACGGTGCCAGCAGCAGGATCAGCATCGCGACTCCCTCGTTGCGGCTCGTGCCGCTCGCGTGCCGCAGCGTGTTGGCCAGCTCCATCATCGCCGCGACCGCGGTGTTGAAGTGCTCCTGGCTCAGATCCTCGGTCACTTTCTTGATCGTGCGCTGCACCGCGCCGTCGACATCGACGTCGCGCGGACCGGCGGGTTCGGGGTCGGTCAGGGCCAGCTCCCATACGCGGCGCAGGAACCGATGCACGCCCTCGATACCGGAGGCGTCCCAGTCGGCGCCGTCGACCCATGGGCCCATGAACATCATGAACAGTCGCAGCGTGTCGGCGCCGTACCGCTTCACGTATTCGTCGGGAGTCTGCACGTTGCCGCGCGACTTCGACATCTTGCGGCCCTTGAAGACGATCGTGCCCTGGTACCGGAAGCGCAGCACCGGTTCGTCGAACCACAGCTCGCCAAGATCGCGCAGCGCCTTGGTCATGAAGCGCATGTACAGCAGGTGCAGGATCGCGTGCTCGACGCCGCCCGTGTACTGCTTCACCGGCAGCCATCTGCGACCGACCGTCTTGTTCATGAACGCAGTCTCGATCTTTGGATCGACGTAGCGGTACATGTACCAGGACGAGTCGACGAACGTGTCCATCGTGTCGGTATCGCGTCGCGCCGGCCTGCCGCACTTCGGGCACGTCGTGTTGACGAACGCCGGCACGTGCGCCAGCGGCGAGCCGCCACGCCCGGTGAACTCGACGTCGCGCGGCAGCTCGACCGGCAACTGGTCGTACGGCACTGGCACGGCGCCGTCTGTATCGCAGTGGATGATCGGGATCGGCGTGCCCCAGTAGCGCTGCCGTGAGATCAACCAGTCGCGCAGGCGATACGTGACCGCGGGCTTGCCGATGCCGCGCTGACGCGCGTCCTCCGCGACGGCCTGCTTCCCCGCCTCGCTGCGCGTCCCGGTGAACGCGCCGCTGCGCACCATGACGCCTTCGCCGACATACGGCTCATCGAGCGACGCGTGCGCCTTGCCATCGGGAGAGACGACCTCGCGGATCTCCAGCCGGTACTTCTTCGCGAAGGCGAAGTCGCGCTCGTCGTGGCCGGGCACGGCCATGATCGCGCCCGTCCCGTACGTCGACAGGACGTAGTCGGCCACCCAGATCGGGATGCGCTCTCCGGTGAACGAGTTGTGCGCGAACGCACCGGTATCGACGCCGGTCTTCTCCCTCTCGGCCGAGGTGCGCTCGATCTCCGCCATGTTCGCGGCCTGCTGCACGTACCGCTCGACCTCGGCGCGCTTGTTGGGCGGGGTGACCTTGGCCACCAGCGGGTGCTCGGGCGCCAGCACCATGAACGTCGCCCCGTAGATCGTGTCCGGACGTGTCGTGAAAAAGCGGATCTCCTCGCCGGCATGGCCCTCGACGGGGAACGCGATCTCGGCGCCTTCCGAGCGCCCGATCCAGTTCGTCTGCAGTACCCGCACGCGCTCGGGCCAGTCCAGGCCATCGAACTTCAGCAGCTCGTCGGCGTACTTGGTGATCCTGTAGAACCACTGCGTCATCTGCCGCTTCACGACCGGCGTGTCGCAGCGCTCGCAGCGTCCGTTGATGACCTGCTCGTTGGCCAGCACTGTCTCGTCGCGTGGACACCAATTGACCGGGGCATCGCCGCGGTAGGCGAGGCCCTTCTCGTACAGGTGTAGGAACATCCACTGGTTCCAGCGGTAGTACTCGGGGTAGCAGGTGATCACTTCGCGGCGCCAGTCGATCGCCGTGCCCATGCGCTTGAACTGCTCGCGCATGTGGGCCATGTTCTTCTCGGTCCAGACCGCCGGATGGATCTTGCGATCGATCGCCGCGTTCTCGGCGTTGATCCCGAACGCGTCGAAGCCCATCGGGAACAACACGTTGTGGCCGCGCATGCGCAGGAAGCGCGCGGCGGCGTCCGGCGGCGCGAACGCGTACCAGTGACCCACGTGGATGTCGCCCGACGGGTACGGGAACATCGTCAGGAAATAGAAGTTCGGACGATCGCTCTCATCCGGCGTGTCGTGGAGGCCGGAGCGCACCCACTCGTCCTGCCACTTCGTCTCGATGGCCGCCGGCTCGTAACGGTCGATCCGTTTCTTCATCACCGCCATCGCGCTCGCCTCCTTTCGCCTGAATACAAAACGCCCTCCGCCCCGCCGGACTCTGCCGGACTCGGGGACGGAAGGCGACTTCCGCGGTACCACCCCAGTTGAGAGAGATCTGGTGGAGCTGGCGGGATTCGAACCCGCGACCCCCACACTGCCAGTGTGATGCGCTCCCACTGCGCCACAGCCCCGATCGCTCTCCGCTCGAGCACGCTGATAACGGACGTGACTCCGGCGAGCGCTAGATCTTGCGATTCACGCTCGCGACTCCCGGGCGAGTTCCGCGTTCCCCGACACCGGCTCGCACCATCCGCCGGCTCTCTTCATCAGGGTCGCGCGTACTGCTCCCGATCGCGGCCTTTTCAGCGGAAAGTATAGGCGGATGTACCCCGTTTTCGGCGCACCAGGCAGCCCTACCGGGCGCGGAAACGCCGCGACAACGTAGGCGGTCGAGGTCGAGCCGTTCTACGAGTGCGCGCCACATCTCGCGGCCGGACCCTTGCAATTCGTGGGGCGGCTTAGGCGGATCGGCCACAGACCGACTCGGTGCGCAAACCTCGAAGTGCGGCGCTACAACGATGGGCGCTTCGTGAACGCGGCGTAGAGCGCGGTGCCCAGATACAGAACGCCGACGATGAGGTTGCCCCAGTACGGTCCATTGAAGCCGGGCAGGCCCGGCGGTGGGGGCGGTCCTACGTCCGGGCGGCCGACGGTCTGGCTCGGGAGTCCGACGGTACAGGCGCGGAGCATGAAGAAGTCGTCGTTTGCGAAGGCGAAGATGCCCAGTGGATGGCTCGCGAGGCAGCCGATCCACGGAAGTGCCGCAAAGAACGCGGCAACCACCAGCAGAACAACGAGACCAACGCGCAGCAGGCCGCGCCTCGGTTTGGTTGAGGCGTTCACGCGCACAACTATGCGACACGGGCTTCTAACCGATCACGGCGCGCGGCGCAGCAGTCCAGCCCGCCGTCGCGGACGCGAATGGGCTGCCTTATCTTTCGGTTGACGTTATGGCTGGACGGCTAGGGCTCTATGACGACCGCGCGAAGCGCGTACTTGCACTCGCACAGGACGAGGCGTGGCGCGTATTCCATCACCCTGCGATTGGTCCCGAACATCTCCTCCTTGCCGTGATTCGCGCGGGCACAGGCGACCGTCCGGGTTCGGGTTCAGTCGGAGATGCCTTGAACTCACTCGGCGTCGATGTCACCAAGGCGCGCGAAGCACTGGAGGCGTTGAGCGGTCGCGGTGACGCCCAGCATCAACCTGATGAGGTTGTTTCGTTCACGCCCGAAGGCGACAAGGTCATAGACCTCGCGCCCGCTGAGGCGAAGTTGCTGAACGCCGAGAAGGTCACCGATACGCATGTGCTGCTCGCTGTCCTTCGCGAGCCGGGCAAAGCCGAGGCCATGCTGAAGTCCCTCGGTTTGTCCACCGAGGCGGTCAGACAGAAGATACTCGGCGAGTCTGGCGGCTGATCGCACTTCCTACTAGCTATGCCGCGCGACGCAGGAGGTCGAGCGCGCCATCGTGAACCGGCAGCGGATGTCCGGGCACAACAATCGAGACAAGTGCGCCTGACCTTTGCCTGCCCCGTCGGAACAGAGATCTGCAAGGACGTGACTGTGTATAACGGGCTGCTGCTGCTTTTCCCATTGGCGGTTCTTCTGGCATTTCTGGGCGCCTCGCCACTGAGCCGTTTTCTCCCGCGTCGTCCCGTACTCGGCTGGTCTCTCGCCGTCATCGGCGCCGTCTTATATGTCTATTTGTCGACAGGAGTGGGTTGGGAGCCTCTTTGGGGGTTGCTCATCGGCGTGATCGGCATCGGACTCGCGCGAGGGAAGATCGCCGAGCCGCACGCCGCGTAGATCGACGAGGTTGTTACGACGCCCGGCGTAGCAGGTCGTCGCCGCCGTCGCGAACGCCCAGGGTGACGCCGCCTGCCGGGGCCGAATACCCACTGATCCGCGTCGACAAACGCATCCCCGACGGCTCGATATGGCAGACGCGATGGGGTTATGTGCTGCCCCCGGTCGCCGGATGGACACGCACGTACGAGCCGGCCGGAACGCGCTGGTCCAATCCCTTCGGGGGTTGGGCAACGAAGGGAAACGGCATCAGCCTCTTCCACCCCACGTGTCATTTCACGATCGCGCATTTCGGACCGACGGATCCCAAGCGCTTCTACATCGACATCGCGCACCGATTCCGGATCGATGCCGAGCTCATCGAGTTCGTAGACCTCTTCCTCGACGTGATGATCGAGCCATCCGGTGCCGTCAGCGAGAAAGACGAGCATCAACTGATCTTCCTGCCCGCTGAGCAGCGCCACCTCGCCCGCGCCGCCAGAGACGAGGTGCGGCATTTGATCGCGGCGAATAATCCACTGTTCGATCCGCGTGGACCCTTCTACGTGCTGCCGGACGACGCTCTGTCGCTCCCACCATCGACACTCGCGACGGACACGCGCTAACCGAGCTCCGGTCCGGCGCGCCGCATGGACACCGACTGCAACACGCCGAGCGCGAAGCAGATCGAGACCAGCGAGCTGCCGCCGTGCGAGATGAACGGGAGCGGGATGCCGGTCACGGGCATGAGCGAGATCGCCATGCCGACGTTGACCAGGATCTGGAACACGAGCATCGCGACGACGCCGGACGCGAGGAGCATGCCGAACGAGTCGCGCGCGCGGAAAGCGATACGGAGCGCCGCGAGGAGAAGCACGATGTAGAGCGCGAAGAGGATCACCGCGCCCACGAAGCCGAGGTCCTCGGCGAGTCCCGCGAACACGAAGTCCGATTCGGCGATCGGGAGGTAGCCCAGCGGCGACTGCGTCCCCGCGGTGAGGCCCTTGCCGGTGGGGCCACCGGACCCGACGGCGATGAGCGACTGGATGATGTTCCAGCCGGCGCCCTGCGGATCGGCGTACGGGTCGAGGAACGCGAGCAGCCGCCCCTGCTGGTACGGCTTCAGCAGACCCCAGATCAGCGGGAACGACCCGCCGGCGACCGCGACCATCCCGACGAGCTGCCAGAGGCGCGCGCCGGCCATGAACGCCATCCCGAAGAAGATCGCCACGAACACCAGGCTCGTGCCGAGGTCCGGCTGCCGGTAGACGAGGTACACCGCGGGCCCGAGGAACGCGAGCGCCCCGACGATCGTGAGGGGCGAGCCGATCTTGTCGATGCGGTCTGCGAAGAACTTCGCGAGGACGACGATCATGAGGACCTTCGCGACCTCGCTGAACTGGAATGAGAGACCTCCGAAGTTCACCGAGCGCTGCGCGCCGAGCGACGATGTGCCGATCGCCAGCACGACCGCGAGCAGGCCGAGCGTGAGCAGATAGAGAAGCGGGGCGAAGGTGCCGAGCCACGCGTAGTCGAACATCGCGACCGTGGCCATGACGGCGAATCCGATCGCGGCCCAGATCGCGCCGCGGATGACGAACTGCATCGGGTCGCCGGTGAGGGTCCGCGACTCGACCGTGACCGCGTAGGTCATGACGAGGCCGTACCCGATCAGCAGCAGCGTCGCGATGAGCAGGTACGGATCGACCTGATCGAGCCGGCGCGTGTGCGGGCGGTCATGGAGCGGCGAGGCCGAGCGCCGCATCTCGATGGCTCTGACGCTCACGGTGTCCCCAGCTTGTAGGCCTCGAGGATCCGCTGCGTCATCCCCACCGCGGGGTTGAAGCAGTTCTCGCACAGCGAGCGGCTCGAGTCGAAGGTGAAGATGACCATCGCGATGTCCGCCGTCGGGTCGGTGTTGTCCGCCTTCGGCAGGAACGAGACGAACCAGTTGTGGAAGCCGAGCTTGTTGCGGCCGGCGCTGTCCTTGCCCGCCGCCGATCCGAACTCGGCGGTACCGGTCTTGCCCGCGATCGGCAGCTTCGCGTTCGGCATGTAGGCGTGCCCGATGGTCACGACGCGCCGCGCGCCCTCGCGCAGCAGCGTGAGATTCTCGGGCTTGATGTTCACCTGGCGGACGACGTTCGGCTGGCGCGTGAAGACGACCTTCCCTTGCGGATCTACGACCTCCTTCAGCAGATGCGGCTGATAGAAGGTGCCGCCGTTGGCGACGATCGAATAGGCGTTGAGCAGCTGCAGCGGCGTCACCGCGACAAAGCCTTGCCCGATCGACTCGTGATAGGTGTTGCCGATCGTCCACGGCTCCTCGAAGGCCTCCAGCTTCCACGCGGGGCTCGGCATGATCCCGTTGGCCTCGCCCGGAAGATCGATCCCGGTCTTGTGGCCGAAGCCAAGGTCGCTCCCGTACTTGTAGATCGCGTCGGGCCCGACGCCGGCGCGGCCGGTGTTCGGGTTTCCGCCACCGAGTGTGTAGAAGTAGATGTCGCTCGAGTGCGCGAACCCATTGATGAAGTCGAGCGTCCCGTGCGCCCGCCAGTCGTAGAAGTTGTACCCGCCGACGTTCAGCACATTGGACGTCACGTTCACGATCGTGTTGCGGTTCGCCACACCCTCGTTCAGCGCCGAGAGGCCCGTCACCATCTTGAACGTCGAGCCCGGTGGGTAGATCTCGCCGATCGCCTTGTTCACGAGGGGATGCCGGTCATCGCCGTTGAGCTGTGCCATTTGCTCCGGTGTGATGCCGTTGATGAACCAGTTGTTGTCGTAGCCCGGGTTCGAGTACATCGCCAGGATCTCGCCATTCTGCGGGTTCATCGCGATGCCGACGGCCTGCGTGAACTTGTCCTCGTCGACACCCTTCTTGAGCTCCGACTCGATCAGCTTCTGGAGCCGGTCATCGATGGTGAGGACAACGCTGTTGCCTGTCGTTGGCGATGAATACGCGAGCTGCTTGATCTCCCGCTGGGCGGCGTCGCGCTCGATCTCCCGCCAGCCGTATTGCCCTCGGAGGTACTGCTCGTACTGGAACTCGAGGCCGGTGCGGCCGATCAGATCCGTCTGCAGATAGCCCTGCTCACGAAGAGACGCGAACTCCTCCTCGGTGACCGGTCCCACGTAGCCGAGGAGAGGCGAATACAGGACAGCGTCCGAGTACGAGCGGATGGACTCGGCTTCGACGCGGACACCCGGGAACATCTCGCCCCGCTCCGAGAGCAGCAGCGCGACGTCACGCGCGACGGGCCGCAGCGAGATCTTCACCGGCTCGTACGGGTTGCGCGCCCGCTGGACGTCGATCGCGTTATAGACGTCGGCCGGTTTCCGCGAGACGAGCGGTCCGAGGCGCTGCGATAGCTGCTCCTGCTTTCCACGCGGCACGTCCACGGGAATGACCGTGACCGCGAACCCCGGCAGGTTCCGCGCCAGCACCTTCCCGTTGCGGTCCACGATCGTTCCGCGCTCCGCTTCCACCGGAAGCCGCAGCACGCGGTTCTGCTCGGCGAGGTCGCGGTAATGCGCGCCGCTCACGACCTGCAGGTCCCAGAGGCGCACCGTCAGCCCGGTGAAGACGACGACGATCGCCATCGCCATCGCGATGAATCGATTCGGCCGGACGAAGTCGCGCGCCGTACTCCTCATAGCCCGAAGGATGCCTGCTTCTCGGCCACGTGGCGCATGGATCGGGCGATCGGATAGGTAGCGATCGCGAGCACGCCGTTGTAGATCGCTCCAGCCGCGGCCCGACCGGCGAGAAGAAGCGGATCGGACAGGGCCTGTCCCACCACGGCGAGGATCACCAGATACAGGAGGCCGGCGCCCAGCGTCGCGACACCGACGAGCACCGCTCCACCGACGATCGAGCGCGGCCGGAGCGCGTTCTCCCCCAGCCCGACCGCCGCGACCGGGATCAGCGACGCAAGGGCGAGGGCCCCGAGCGGGCCGCCGGAGAGCAGGTCGGTGGCGAGGCCACCGATAAATGCCCACCAGACGGCCTCGCGCGCGCCCGCCGCCACCGACCAGGAGGCCGCGACGAGCACCGGGAGGTTGGGCCGCCCACCCGCGACCCCGGCAAACGGCACCACCGATGCCTGGAGAAGCGCCGCGGCGAGCGGAATACCTATGGCGAGCGCGAAGCGCACGGAGCCCTCCTCTGGTGGCGGAACGCGGCCGCCGCCGGGACGCTACGCGGACGCGGGTCTACGGACGCGCTCGCTCCGGTACGCGCGCCGGCTCGATGGTCTCTCCGGCTGTCTCGGTCGCCTCGGCGAGCTCGACCTCGAGCTGCGGGAAGGGGTCCTGATCGCGAAGCTTTGCGCCGACATAGATCAGGACCAGCCGCAACGTAGCAGCGAATGGCACGGCGAGGAAGATCCCGAGAAGGCCGAACACGGCGCCGCCGGTGAGGAGCGAGAAGATCACGATCGCGGGATGCAGCCGGACGGCCCGCCCGATCACGGTCGGGATGACGAGGTAGTCCTCGGCGTGTCGCAAGATCGTGTACATGACCGCGACCACGCCCACGTAGATGAGCTGCGACCACCCGAATGGATTGGGGTGGCCGAGGGCCACCAGGCAGGCGATCGCGCCGGCCGTGATCGGCCCCACGAACGGGATCGTCTCCAGCAGACCGGTCACAACGCCGAGCAGCACGCTGTACGGAACGCCGAGGATCGTCAGCCCGACCGTGGTGACCGTCGACATGAGCAGCACGAGCAGAAGCTGGCCGCGGATGTACCGGCCGAGCATGACATTCGTCTCCCCGAGCACATGAATGACCTCGCGCCGCTCGCGGCTTGGCAGATTGCGCCGGACGAACTCGTACAGGCGTGGCGCGTCGCGGAGCAGCAGGAACGTCGCGATCAGGAAGACGAGGAACTCGAGCAGGAAGTGACCGAATGCGACGGCGAACGGGAGCGCCGTCCGCGCGGCCATCGCCGTGATCTGCCGCTCGATGTCATCGACGTTCGGGCCGATGAGGATGTCATCGAGATCGCCGAGACCGAGCTGGTCGAACGTGTTGGAGATCGTCTGCTGGACGTTGGCGAGCAACACCGGCCAGTTCTTCTGCAGATCGCCGGCGTTCTCCACGATCCGCGGGACCACCAGCCGGCCGCCACCAAAAATGATAGCGAGAACGGCGACAAAGACGGCAAGCGCCGCCACGGTCCGTGGCAGGGCGAACCGCCGCTCGATCGCACCCACAACTGGTAGCAGAACGTAGGCCAGGATCAGGCCCCAGATGAAGGGCTGCACGATGTCGCCGGCCCGCCAGAGAAGGAGGATCGCGAGCGCGGCGAAGCCCACAACGACGCCACGTTTCGTGGTTGTGCTCCAGCGAGCTCCCATCCAGCTTGGATTATCAGGCAGGCGCTGGAGGCGCTGAGCGGATTCGCCCACATGCGACGGACTTGCCGACAACTGGGGGCTCGTAGAGCGCGGAGACCGCACTGGCGCAGGGTGCGCAGGAACTGATACAAGACGACCGACGCGCGTTTCGGCTACAATGACAGGCACGGACGCGCTCGGTTTCGTTCCCAGTTTTCCATAGATTCGACGCCGATGTTTCACGTGTGTCAGGGGGCGAAATGACGGTCCTCGTGGTGAGCAATCAGAAGGGCGGCGTGGGGAAGACGACGACCGCGATCAGCCTCGGCGCAGTCCTGGCGCAGCGCGGACAGCGCGTCCTGATCGTTGACCTTGACCCCCAGGCGAACGCCACGAGCGGGCTCGGAATCAGCAAGGAGCGGGCGAATGGCATCTATGGCGTGTTGCTTCGAGAGCGCCCCCTCGCCGAAGCCGTCGTCGCGACCGACACGGCCGGCCTTGACCTCATTCCGTCCGGCCCAGAGATGGCCGGCGCCGAGGTGGAGCTCGTGCCGGTGATGGCGCGCGAGTACCGCCTTCGCCAGGCGCTACGGGGCGCCACGAATTACGACACCGTCATCGTCGATTGCCCGCCCTCACTCGGCCTGCTCACCGTCAACGCGCTTGCGGCGGGCGACGGCGTCATCGTCCCCGTCCAGTGCGAGTACTACGCCCTCGAGGGCCTCGCCCAGCTCCTCGAGACCATCGAGGCGGTACGCGAGCGCCTGAACGACAAGCTCGAGGTCTTGGCCATCGTCCTGACCATGGAGGATCGACGCAATCGGCTCTCGATGCAGGTCATCGACGAGGTGCGCAAGCACTTTCCGAAGCTGGTCGCGCATGCGCGGATCCCGCGCACCGTCCGCCTGGCGGAGGCGCCCAGTCACGGCAAGCCCATCAGCGTCTACGACCCGCAGTCTCGCGCCGCGAAGGCCTACGCGGAGCTGGCGGGTGAGCTGGTCACGCGGATCAAAGCGCGGGAGCCGATCGCTCTCTCGGGGGCGATCGCCTGATGGCGCGCACGGGACTCGGCCGCGGACTGGACGTCCTCCTCGGGCAAGCACCGGCGACGACGCCCTCGGTCCTGCCGGCGGTCGGCACGACCGAGATACCGCTGGAGCGGATCCGGCCCAACCGCCAGCAGCCGCGCGCCAACTTCGACGCGGATGGGATCGCCGAGCTCGCCTCGTCTATCCGTCGTCACGGCCTGCTGCAACCAGTAGTGGTATCTAGGGAGGGCGACGGCTACGAGCTCGTGGCCGGACACCGCCGGGTGTTGGCCGCCCGCGTCGCGGGCAAGACGACGATCCCGGCCGTCGTGCGCGACGATGTGCGCGATCGCCTCGAGCTCGCTCTCGTGGAGAACCTTCAGCGCGCCGACCTGAACGCCATCGAGACCGCCAGGGCGTACAAGCTCCTCATGGAGACCTACGACCTCACACAGGAGCAGGTCGCGGAGCGGGTGGGGAAGTCGCGGTCGCAGGTGGCCAACATGCTCCGCACGCTCACCGCCCCGCAGCCTCTCCAGGACGCCGTGATGGAAGGGAAGATCAGCGAGGGCCACCTGCGGGCGCTCCTGGCGCTACCTCTTTCGGATGCACTGACGGCGCTCGGGACCGTGATCGCGCGACAGCTCTCGGTGCGCGACGCCGAGGCGCTCGCGCGAAAGATGGTCCATCCCCCGCGGCGCGGCCGTTCGCGTCCGCGGCTCCGGGGCGGCGATCCCGATCTCGCACAGGTCACGAGCGAGCTGCGCGCCGCGTTAGGTACGAAGGTGGAGGTCCTGCGCCGCCGCAAGGGCGGACGCATCGCGATCGATTACTACTCCGACGAGGACTTCGAGCGTCTCTATGAGCTCCTGGTCCGCGCCGGTCGGGCATGAGGGAGAGCACGTGGCGGTCAGAAAAGAGGACCAGCGCCTGAAGCGGGACGGGAACGGCGGGAAGCCGCCCGGCTCATACAGCGCGAAGGACATCCAGGTCCTCGAAGGCTTGGAGGCCGTGCGTCGCCGCCCGGGCATGTACATCGGCACGACCGACATCCGAGGTCTCCATCACCTCGTGCGCGAGGTGCTCGACAACTCGATCGACGAGGCGATGAACGGCACGTGCGACCGCATCGATGTGTGGATCCACAAGTCGAACGACATCACCGTCGCGGACAACGGCCGCGGCATCCCCGTGGACAAGCAGCAGCAGACGGGCAAGTCCGCGCTGGAGGTCGTGCACACGATCCTGCACGCCGGAGGCAAGTTCGGCGGCGCGGGCTACAAGGTCTCGGGCGGCCTTCACGGCGTCGGCGTGTCCGTCGTGAACGCGCTATCGACGCGGCTCGTCGTCGAAGTGCATCGCGACGGTAAGGTCTGGACGCAGACATACCAGCGCGGCAAGCCGACCGGGCCGGTGAAGACGGTCGCGAAGCCGCTGCTCCCGATGCCCCCGAGCATCGAGTGGAAGGAGTCCCGGGTCACCGGCACCGTCACACGGTTCACGCCGGACCCCGAGGTGTTCCCGATCATCGAGTGGGACACGGCGGTCCTCGAGCAGTGGCTGCGGGAGACCGCATACCTCAACAAGGGGCTTTTCCTGTCGCTGCACGACGAGCGGGACGACACGGCCGCGAGCTACTACTTCGACGGCGGGGTCGTGTCGTTCGTCCGCCACCTGAATCGGTCGCACCAGGCGCTGCACGCGAAGCCGGTCTACACCGAGAAGACCTTTGACAACGACACCGTCGTCGAGGTGGCGCTTCAGTACAACGACAGCTTCGCCGAGAAGGTCTACACCTTCGCGAACAACATCAACACCATCGACGGCGGTGCCCATCTCACCGGTTTCCGCACCGCTCTCACGCGAACCATCAACGCCTACGCGCGCAAGAACGGGCAGCTGAAGGACCCGGATCCCAACCTGACCTCGGATGACGTCCGCGAGGGGCTCACGGCAGTCATCAGCGTGAAGATCAAGGAACCGCAGTTCGAGGGTCAGACCAAGACGCGGCTCGGCAACGCCGAGGTCGCGGGTCAGGTCGCGACCGCCGTGAACGACGCGCTCGGCCAGCACCTCGAGGAGAACCCGGCGGACGCGAAGCGCATCGTCGAGAAGTGCCTCACCGCGTTCCGCGCGCGAGAGGCCGCGCGCAAGGCACGCGACGTGTTCCGCAAGGGCGCGCTCGACGGCTTCTCGCTACCCGGCAAGCTCGCGGATTGCCAGGAGCGCGATCCCGAGAAATGCGAGCTGTTCATCGTCGAGGGCCCATCGGCCGGCGGCAGCGCCAAGGGCGGCCGCGACCGGCGCACCCAGGCGATCCTGCCGCTGAAGGGCAAGATCCTCAATGTCGAGAAAGCGCGCGCCGACAAGATGCTCGGCAACGAGGAGATCAAGGCGCTCATCACCGCGCTGGGCACGGGCATCGGCGATTACTTCGACATGAAGAAGCTGCGCTACGGCCGCACGATCCTGCTCTGCGACGCGGACGTCGACGGCTCGCACATCCGCACCCTCCTGCTGACGCTCCTGTATCGGCACTTCAAACCGCTCATCGAGGAACGTCGCATCTACATCGGCCAGCCGCCCCTGTACCGGCTCCAGCTCGGCAAGGAGGTCCGCTGGGCGTACTCGGACAACGAGCGCGACAAGCTGGTCAAGGAGCTGAAGCAGTTCGTGAAGACCAAGCGTGACGACCGCAGGAAGGCCGCGGCCGACAAGGCCGACGCGGAGGGCGGCGACCGGACGACCTCGCGCGCGCGACGCCGCGCCGCGGAGGCCGCCGTCGACGCCGAGGCCGACGCTCCTGTCGCCAGCGACGAGGGCACCGACGACGGCAAAGGTGGCCGCGAGCCCGCGATCGCCCGCTACAAGGGCCTGGGCGAGATGAACAGCGAGCAGCTCTGGGACACCACGCTGAACCCGGCGACGCGAACGCTGAAGCAGGTCACACTCGAGGACGCCGAGCGGGCGGACCTCGCGTTCGACGAGCTCATGGGCAGCGAGGTCGAGGGCCGCAAGAAGTGGATCATGGCGAACGCGAAGAAGGCGGCGCTCGACATCTGATGGCGAGGCTCTCGGAGCTGGGCGTCGATTTCGATCACTGGTGCTTCGCGTGCGGCCGTTTGAACGACGCCGGACTGCACCTCGACTTCGATGTGTCCCGCGGCCGCGCGGAGACGCGTTGCGTCCCCGAGCGCCGGCACCAGGGCTACGACGGGACGGTGCACGGCGGGATCGTCACGGCACTGCTCGATGAGACGATGGGCTGGGCGATCTTCCACCAGGGCATCTGGGGCGTCACCGCGCGCCTGAACGTGACCTTCCGGCAGCCGGTGGCGGTCGGCGAGGAGCTGCTCATCATCGGCGAAGTTGTGCGCGAGCGCAGCCGCTCGATCGAGACGCACGGCGCGGTCTCGCGGGCGAACGACGGCGCGATCCTCACGCAGGCGGACGCCGTCTTCCTCCTGATGCCGGACGAGCGTCGGCGTGAGCTCGAGCGGCGCTACGCACGCACCGACGAGACCTTCGCGCGCGTGCGCGCCGCGGTCGCCCAGGAAGAAACGCTGGAGCACGGACGAACGTGATCGACGAGCCGAAGAACGAACGCGTGATCGGCATCGAGCTCGAGCAGGAGATGCGGCAGGCGTATCTCGACTACTCGATGAGCGTGATCGTCGCGCGCGCCCTGCCCGACGTGCGCGACGGCCTCAAGCCGGTGCAGCGCCGGATCCTCTACACGATGCACGAGATGGGGCTGCGGAGCGATCGTCCGTTCCGCAAATCCGCGGCGATCGTCGGCGACGTGATGGGGAAGTACCACCCCCACGGCGACGTACCGATCTACGACGCTCTGGTGCGCCTCGCGCAGGACTTCGCCGCGCGCTACCCGCTCGTGCAAGGGCAGGGGAACTTCGGGTGCTTCGCGGCGGACACGAAGGTCGAGCTATACAACGGCGAGCAGAGAACGCTCGCGGAGCTCGTGGAGATGGCGCACCGCGGCGCGCGGGTCGATGTCTTCACGGTCGACGCCCACCGCAACGTGCGCATCAAGCCGATGCGCGCGCCGCGCTTGGTGCGCCGGAACGACCCGGTGGTGAAGGTCACGCTCGAGTCGGGCGCCGAGATCGTCTGCACTCCGGACCATCGCTTCATGCTCCGCGACGGCACCTACCGCGAAGCCTCGCAGCTGAAAGCGAAAGACCAGCTCATGCCGTTCGCGCGCTCTTCGATCCCCGAGCGGCTCCACCGAACCGGCGCGTTCCCGATCCCGGCCAGCCTCACGCAGAAGGTGGCGAAGGTCGAGCCCGCCGGACGTGCCGACGTGTACGACCTCACGGTCGACATCACGCAGAACTTCGCGCTCGCGGCGGGGATCTTCGTCCACAACTCGATCGACGACGATCCGCCAGCCCACATGAGGTATACGGAAGCGCGGCCGGCGGCGATCGCGAACGAGATGCTCGCCGATATCGACAAGGACACCGTCGACTGGGTCCCGAACTACGACAGCAGGCACATGCAGCCGGTCGTCATGCCGGCACGCCTGCCGAACCTGCTCGTGAACGGCTCCGCGGGCATCGCGGTCGGAATGGCCACGAACATCCCGCCGCACAACCTCACCGAGATCGCGCTCGCGACGAAGCGGCTGATCGAGGATCCCGAGCTCACCACCGACGACCTGTGCGAGACGATCCTGGGTCCGGACTTCCCCGGCGGTGGTCTCATCTACCGCTTCGAGGAGGAGAAGAACGTCGAGACCGGCAAGGCCGAGCGCATCGACGCGATCCGGCGAGCCTACGCCAACGGCCGCGGCCGGATCCTCATGCGCGCGAAGGCGCACGTGGAGGACATGCGCGGCAGCCGCCAGGCCATCGTCGTCAGCGAGCTGCCGTACGTGGTGAACAAGGCATCGCTCATCGAGAAGATCGCGGATCTGGTCCAGGACAAGAAGCTGGCGGGCATCAGCGACATCCGCGACGAGAGCGACCGCGATGGCATGCGCATCGTCGTCGAGATCAAGCGCGACGACAGCGCGGAGCGCGTGCTGAACAACCTCTTCAAGCACACCGCGATGCAGTCCGCGTTCAACCTCAACATGCTCGCGCTCGTCGACCAGGAGCCCCGCACGCTGTCGCTCAAAGAGGTGCTCCAGCACCACATCGATTACCGCAAAACGGTCATTCGCCGGCGCACCGAGCACGACCTCACCAATGCGAAGGAGCGTGCGCACATCCTCGAGGGCTTCAAGATCGCCCTCGATCACATCGACGAGGTCGTGAAGACCATCCGGGCCAGCAAGTCGCCTGACACCGCGCTGACCAGCCTGCGCGAGAAGTTCGGCCTGTCCGAGGCGCAGGCGAAGGCGATCCTCGAGATGCAGCTGCGCCGCCTGACCGGTCTCGAGCGGCAGAAGATCGACGAGGAATACCGGGAGACGATCAAGCTCATCGCCGAGCTGGAGGCCATCCTGGCCAGCCCGCGCCGCATCCTCGGTCTCATCAAGGCCGACCTGGACGGGCTGGTCGCGAAGTACGGCGACGAGCGGCGCACGCTCATCGCCGACGACCTGCCACGTCAGTTCACCGACGAGCAGCTCGTCGCCGACGAGGACGTCGTCATCACTCTGTCGAGCCGCAACTACGCCAAGCGCATGCCGCTCTCGACGTACCGCGCGCAGCATCGCGGTGGCCGCGGCGTCATCGGCATGCAGACACGTGAAGAGGACGACGTTGACCATCTCGTCGTCGCGCGGAACCACGACAAGCTCTATGTGTTCACCGACCGCGGCCGCGTCTTCGCGCTGAAGGTCTACGAGCTGCCGGACGCCAGCCGCACCGCGAAGGGCACCCCGATCCAGAACATCCTCGAGGCGATGCAGCCGGGAGAGCGCGTGTCCGCGCTCGTCGCGCTCCGCGACACGACCTCGGCCGAGTTCCTCATGATGGCGACGCGCAAGGGCTTCGTGAAGAAGACCGCGCTCTCCGAGTATGCGACCGTCCGGCGCGCCGGGCTGATCGCGATCGCCCTCCGCAAGGGCGACGAGCTGGCGTGGGTCGCGGCTTGCGCGAAGGACGACCGTGTGATCCTGGCGACGCGCAAGGGCAAGGGCATCTCGTTCAAGGCCTCCGACGCGCGGCCGATGGGCCGCCCCACACAGGGCGTTACGGGTATCCGGTTGCAGAAGGGGGACGAGGTCGTCGGCATGGGCATCGCGCGCACGCGTACGCAGGTCCTGTCGGTGACCGAGAACGGCTACGGCAAGCGCACGGCGGTCGAGGAATTCCCGACTCAGGGCCGAGGCGGGCAGGGCGTCATCCTGGCCTCCCTGGGTCCCAAGACCGGTGACGTCGCAGCCATGCAGATGGTCGACGAGGGCAGCCAGGAGATCCTCCTCATCTCCACCACCGGCGTCGTGATCCGCACCCCGCTCGACCAGATCCGCGTCCTCGGGCGGCCCACGATGGGCGTGAAGGTCATGACCACCGGCGACGCCAAGATCGCCTCGATCGCGACCTTCACGACGGCGCGGCCGACGCAGACGCAGCTCCCGGTGAAATAACAGGCGCGCTGCCAAGGCGAGGACCTGTCAATCGCGCGTACGAATTCGGTCGCAGCAGTACCAATGACGGCCTTTTAGGCGTTGTTTCGACGCATGCGGGTCGATATGGTCTCCCCGGCAGACACAGACAGGGGCGTCGCTTGGCCGGTGGGCCGCGCACAGACGCCACGGGAACACGGCGTGAGAGGGAAGGCGGCGGGTTGATAGCGCTCGACGACGTCAGCAAGCGCTACCCCAACGGGACTTTCGCGCTACGCGATGTCGACCTCCGGGTGGATTCCGGCGACTTCATCTTCCTGGTCGGGGCATCGGGCGCGGGCAAGTCCACGCTCATCCGGCTGCTCATCCGCGAGGAGCTCGCAACGACCGGCCGCGTCGTCGTGGACGGCGAGGACGTCGGACGCATGCCGCGCTCACGCGTGCATCGGCTCCGTCGCAAGGTCGGCGTTGTGTTCCAGGACTTCAAGCTCCTGCCGCGCAAGACCGTCGCGGAGAACGTCGCGTTCGCTCTCATCGTCACCGGGCATGAGGGCCGCCTCGTGCGCGAGGAGACCGAGCGCGTGCTCTCGCTAGTCGGACTCACAGCGCGTCGCGACCACTTCCCGAGTCAGCTGTCCGGCGGGGAGCAGCAGCGCACCGCGATCGCGCGCGCGCTCGTGAACCGGCCGCGCATCCTCATCGCCGACGAGCCCACCGGGAACCTCGACCCGGTGACGAGCTGGGAGATCATCAAGCTGCTCACGCGCGTCAACGAGCTGGGCACCACCCTGGTGATGGCCACCCACAACGCCGAGATCGTGAACGCGCTCCGCCGCCGCGTCGTCCATCTCGATCACGGCATGGTCGTGCGCGACGAGCGCGAAGGGCTGTACGCCGCATGAGGCGCGTCGGTTACGTCGTCAGCGCGGCGGGCCAGGGCTTCTGGCGCAATCCGGTAATGAGCCTGGCCTCGACCTTCACGGTGACGCTCATGCTTCTGCTGTTCGCGTTCTTCCTGACGACCGATCGCGGACTGCAGGCGGCCGTCAGCGTGCTCGAGTCGAAGGTCGAGATCGCCCTCTTCATCGACGACAACGCGAAGGTTTCGGAGATCCTCGCGCTGAAGGCGCGCATCGAAGTCGATCCGGCGGTGGCGCGCGTCGAGTACGTCACCAAGGAACAGGCGCTCAAACGTCTTCAGGAGATCGCCGACCGGCGCAAGGACTTCGTCCTCGCGAGCATCGACGGGAATCCGCTGCCGGCCTCGCTCGAGGTCAAACTCTCGGACGCGCGGCAGGCCAAGCGCTTCGGTGACGAGCTGCGCGCCGAGGTCGGCGGCGGCGTCGTCGCCGACGTCATCGACAACCCGCAGGTGGTCGACCAGCTGCTGACGATCACGCGGGTCCTGTCGGTGGGTGGGATCGCGATCCTCGCGATGATGCTGTTCGTCGCGCTGTTCGTGATCGTCAACACGATCCGCATCGCCGTCCACGCCCGCCGCGACGAGATCGAGATCATGCAGCTCGTCGGCGCGTCCGACTGGTTCGTGCGCTGGCCGTTCATCCTCGAGGGGATGCTCGTCGGCGCACTGGGCGCGGTGGTCGCACTCTCGGTCGTGTTCGCGGCCTCCGGGCCGGTGACCGGCGCGATGCTCGATTTCCTTGTCACGCTGCCGATCTCGCTCGGACCCGAGTTCGCGTTCCAGCTCGCCGCGAGCGTGCTGGGCGTGGCGCTCCTGGTGGGCGCCGGAGGGGCGACGCTGTCCGTGCGCGCCCACCTCGCGAAATGACACTGCGTCGCGCCTTGACCACCGACCGCCCGCGGTGGGACGATGCCCCCGCTATGGGAGCTCCCCGGAACGTCCGGGGAGGTGGGTGGAGGAAGAGCGGGCTGCGCGCGACCGTCGTCGCGCTGGCTGCCCTCGCCCTGTTCGTCGGTCAGCAACTGCCCGCCGCCGCCGACGACCCGCTCCAGGACGCGCTCCGGCGCAAGGAAGAGCTGGCGCGTGCGGTCACCGTGTCGCGCCAGAACGCCGAGCGCTACAAGCAGGCCGCGGGTCAGTTCCAAGCCGCCGTCGATTCGGCGAACGCGCGCATCGCCGAGCTCGCCGACCAGCAGGCGCAGGCGCAGACCGAGGCCGAGTCGCTCGGGTACCAGATCCAGATCGCGGAGGAGCAGCTCGCGCTCGTGGCGTTCCAGCTCGAAGAGACGAAGGCGCTCGCGGAGTCGCTCACCGCGCAGGCCGCCGAGGAGCAGCGCCAGCTCATTCAGCGCGAGGACATCTACGCCCGGCACCTCGTCACGACATACCGACAGGCGCTCATCAGTCCGCTCGAGATGCTGTTGTCGTCGCACACGCTGACCGAGTTCGCGAACCGCGTGCAGCAGATGATCGTCGTGAACCGCCAGGACCAGCAGCTCGCGAACGAGATTCGCAGCCTTCGCGCGGACACTGCGGCGAAGCTCGAGGACGCCGCGGGCAAGCAGAAGGAGATCCTGGGTCTTCAGGACCAGATCAAGACGCAGCGCGAAGGTCTTGCCGCCGACAAGGCCAAGTACGACCAGCTCGTCGCGCAGATGCAGGCCGCGATCGAGCAGACGGACGCGGCGCGCGCAGACGCTGCAAACAACAAGTCACAGGCTGTCGGCGCCCTCGGCGCGGCGAACCGCGAGACCGCCGACCTCAACCGGAAGCTGGAGCAGGCCGAGGCGCAGTACGCGATGCTGGCGTCTCAGCTCGCGGCGCGCAGCGGTCTCGGCGCGTTCAACGGCTCGAAGCTCGCGATGTGGCCGCTCGTCGGTCCGATCACATCGCCGTTCGGCGCGCGCTGGGGCGGCTTCCACAACGGCATCGACATCGCGGCGCCGATGTACACGCCGATACGGGCCGCGTCGTCAGGTCAGGTCGTCACCGTCGGTCGCCCCTATGTCGCGTACGGCGACACCGCGGTCGTCGTGATCATCGCGCACGGCTACAACTTCTCGACGCTGTACGGCCACCTGGACGACAGCCGCTGGCCACCCGTCCGGGTCGGCCAGTTCGTCGCCGCCGGGACGATCATCGGTTACGTGGGGATGACGGGCTGGACCACCGGCCCGCACTGCCACTTCATGACGATCCTGAACGGCCAGGCCGTGAACCCGCGACCCTACCTGCCCTGAACTGACGGTCATTTCCTTTGCGACCTACCTCACATTGACGGCGCCTTGGCGCGCGTGTGAGGATGAATGACGAAAGAAAGGAGGTGATGTGGAGTGGGCGATGCCAATGGGAAACCAAAGACCCAGGGGCGCTCACTTCGGCCTTTCGTAATGAAACCAACTGAGGTGATCGCGACCTAACCCGCGGTCTTTGGAGACCCGGTGACAGCGGCGGCAGAAATGCCGCCGCTGTCTCTTTTTTCGCTCTGTACGCTCTCGCAGATGCCTGACCGCAGACCACCACCGACCGCCCCGCCGGAGAAGAAGCCGCGCGACCTGCAGCTCGCCGACAATCGCAAGGCGCGGTTCGACTACGCCATCGAGGATCGCGTCGAGGCCGGTATCGCGCTCACCGGCACGGAGATCAAGTCGCTGCGGGCGGGTCACGTGAACCTGCGCGACGGCTATGCCCGGATCGAGAAGGGTCAGGCGTGGCTTCGGAACGTGCACATCGCACCGTGGACCCATGCCGCGCACGACAACCACGATCCGCTGCGTCCGCGAAAGCTCCTCCTGCACAAGGATGAGATCGGCCAACTCGCCGGCGCCGTGTCGCAGAAGGGATACACGCTCGTACCGCTACGCATGTACACGAAGAGCGGACGCGCAAAGGTCGAGATCGGCCTCGCGCGCGGCAAGAAACGCTACGAGAAGCGGCAGGTGATCAAGGAACGGGAGGCCGCCCGCGAGATGCAGGCGGCCACCCGTCGCAGGATCTAGTCGCCGAAGGCTGGCGCGCCCTCGCGGACCTCGTCGGCGCTCGGGCGCTCCGTGCGTCCCTTGAGCGGGACCTCCTTGAGGAAGAGCGAGACGACGACCGCGACGCTCACGACCACCGCGGCGTAGATGAACACGTCATGAAGGGACGCCGCGAGTGCCGCGCGGTTCGCGTCGAGCACCTGGTCGAAGATCGGCTGTGCCTGCGGCGGCAGCGCGGCCCGAGTGCCCGCGATACGCGCGGGATCGAAGAGCCCCTGCGCGCTACCGCTGCTCGGCAGCGACGCCGAGAGCTGCGGCGGCAGATTGAGCGACGCGACGGCCGTGCGGATCTTGTCCGGAAGCTCGTGCGAGAGCACGGCGCCGAGCACCGCCACGCCCACGGTGCCTCCGATGTTCCGCCAGAACTGGATCTGGCTCGATGCGACTCCAAGGAATTGGCGCGGGAGCGCGCTCTGCGTGGCGTTGATGTACAGCGGCATCGAGACGCCCATACCGATGCCGACGAGGATCAGATCGCGAACGACGTCGAGCTCGGGCGTGCCGACCTGCACCTGCGCGAGACCGTACAGGCCGGCGACCATGACGATGAGACCGACCGTGCCGAGGTAGCGATACCGCTCGATGCGGATCATCAGCTGTCCGGTGACGATGCTGGCTCCGATGAGGCCGACCATCAGCGGCGTCGCGAGGAGGCCCGAGTTCGTCGCACCCTTGCCGAGCACGCCCTGGTAGACGAGGCCGATGTACAGGATCGCGCCGAACATGCCGAACGCGATGAAGAAGCCGGTGACCGAGGACACCGCGAACGTCACGTTCTTGAAGAGCTGGAAGGGCACGATCGGGTGCGCGACACGCTGCTCCACGATGAAGAAGATGACGGCCATCAGGGCGCCGAGCCCGAGCAGGCCCAGCACCTCGGGGGAGCCGAAGTCATGGTCGCGCGTGATCGAGAGGCCGACCAGCAACGGGACGAGCGTCGCGGCGAGCAGCCCCGCGCCCAGGAAATCGATGTCGCGCCACGAGGCGTCGTGCTTGGTCCGCGGCATCGTGAAGAACACGACCGCGACGGCCAGGATGCCCACGGGCACGTTCACGTAGAAGACCCAGCGCCAGCCGACGTTGTCCGTGAGGTACCCGCCGACCGTCGGACCGACGACCGAGGCGATGCCGAAGATGCCACCGAAGACGCCCTGGATGCGCGCTCGGGTCTGCGGCGGAAAGAGGTCGGCCAGCGAGGCGAACACGCTCGCGAAGAGCACGCCGCCGAACAGACCCTGGATGCCGCGGAAGACCACGAGCTCGACCATGTCCTGTGCCTGTCCGCACAGCGCGGACGCGAGAACAAATCCGATCATGCCCGCGAGCAGGAATGGCTTCCGGCCGAACAGGTCGCCGAGCTTGCCGGCGATCGGGGTCGTGGTGGTCGAGGCGACCATGTACGCGGTCGCGACCCACGCGAAGTATTCGAGTCCGTTGAGCTCGCCCACGATGCGGGGGAGCGCGGTGCCCACGATGGTCTGGTCGAGCGCGGCCAGGAACAGCGCCAGGCCCACGCCCACCGACGCGAGGATGCGGGCGGTGCGGTCCATCTCAGCGGGCATCTGAGTGCTCCTTGTGGGTGATGCGGCGCACGCTGCGCCGAGGTGATGAAGAAGCGATGAACGGGCGGCGGAGTTTCGTCGCAGTGGCGCGGTCTGTCGCCGTGAAGGCGGCGTTGAGATCCGCGAACGTGGCGCGGAGCCGACGTCGCTGCGGCGGAGTCAGCCTGCCGATCACCTGCGTGAGCGCGGACGATGCGGCGACCTCATAGCGCTCGCAGATGCGCCGACCTTCCGCGGTGAGGGCGAGGACGACGGCCCGACGATCGTCGGGGTCCGTTTCGCGCCGCACCAGGCCTTCGTTCACAAGGCGCTCCACGAGCTCCGTCACCGCGCCCGCGCTGAGCTTCAGCTGCTGCGCGACGAGACCGGCGCGGACCGATTTGTCACCGATCACCCAGAGCAGCCGGCCGCGCTCGGGAGAGGTCATACCGCACTCCTGTGCGGCCTGCCAGGCGACCCGGCCGAAACGCGGCATCACCGCGAGCACAGCACGAGCCAGGGAGAGGTCATCGTTGGGTGTAATTTTTGTCACAGTTCCTTCGGTTCCTGAATAGTTCGGAAACCGAAGTATCTCCGAGGACGGCCCTCGCGTCAACCGCCCGGACCGTATCCCAGGTAACGAAGCGGTCTAACCTCCGGCGGACTCCACGGCGGGCTGCTCGAGGTCCGCCGAGAAGAAGGTCGTGCCGCCACACGTCGCACAGCGCGCGGGTGCCGCCGCGCCGTGCGTGATCGTGCCGCACGATTCGCAACGGAAGTGGCGCTGGCCGCCGGTAGCCGGGATCACGGCGGGCGCCTGCGCGAGGAGCTGGCGGATCCGGCCCAGCTCGTGCGCGACGGCAATGGGCTCGATGCCGGCGCCGGATTGGTCCGCTTCGATCAGCTGCTGCGTGAGCGAGTCGAGGCGACGCAACGCTTCCTGCATCGTGACCTCCCTGCGAGGTAAGGAGGATACGTCTCACGCCGGACGGCCGAGCGGCGTTCTAGAGTCGGGCGGTGGCGTACCTCGTCTTCATCGGCTGCTGCCTCATCTGGGGCAGTACGTTCCTGGCGATCCGGATCGGCAACGAAGCCGTTCCGCCGATCTGGGCGGCGACGCTGCGCCTGACGCTCGCCGCGCCGCTGCTCGCGGGTCTCGTGCTCGCGACGCGCCAGCGTTTTCCGCGCGGCCCCGCGCTGCGTGGCGCGCTCCTCTTCGGCATCTTCAACATGGGTGTGAACTTCTCGCTCCTGTACTGGGGCGAGCGGGTGGTGCCGAGCGGCATCGCGGCAGTGCTCTACGCGACCGCACCGCTCTCCACGGCGCTCATGGCCGCAGCGCTCGGCGTCGAGCGCCTCGTGCCGCGCAAGGTGCTCGCCGCGGTCGTCGCGATCATCGGCGTCGCGATCATCTTTGCCGGGGAGCTCAAGCTCGACGTGCCCATCGAAGGCCTGATCGCGGTCTTCCTCGCCGCGACCGCGGCATCTCTGTCGAGCGTGTTCCTGAAGCAAGCGCCCCAGCCATCGGCGATCGCCGCGAACGCGGTCGGCGCGGCCGCCGGCGCGGTCGTGTGCGCCGCGGTGAGCTTCGCGCTCGGCGAGGATCACGCGTTCCCGCGCACGGTCGCCGCCTGGTGGCCGATCGTCTACCTCACGCTTGCCGGGTCGCTCGGCGCGTACGTCCTCTACACCTGGCTGGTCCAGCACTGGCCCGTGACGAACGCGAGCATGATCGGCGTCGTTGTGCCGGTGATCGCCGTCATCCTCGGAGCCGTCGCCAAGCAGGAGCAGCGCTCGCCCGAGTCCTACCTCGGCGCGGTGGTCGTTCTCGTCGCCGTCCTCGTGGCGCTGCAGCCGTGGGCTGGCACCCGCTATGCGGGAAAAGCGGCGGTCGCCGATTAGGCGCGGAGGACGGCCATGCGCATCGATCTCGGAGCGAAGGTCCGTACCAACGATGGCCACGGGGCCGGACACATCAAGCAGGCGATCTGGGATCCCCGGGCGAATCAGGTCATCGGCTACGTCATCGACACGGGAGGGCTGCTCGGCCACGAGGTCGTCGTCTCGCCCGAGATGCTCGAGGCTGCTCGGCGCGATCGCGACACGCTCCTCCTCGAGCTCTCGAAGAGGGAGCTCGACGAGCTCTCACGCTATGAAGAGGCGGCCTACGAGCCCGCGCCGGCGGGGTGGCTCGCGCCCGAGGTCTATGGCTGGCCCTCGGCGGGCTTCCTCTGGCCGGTCGGCTACACCGAGGGCGCTCCGATCGTCGCACCGCCGCCGCGACGCGACGAGCGACCCGAGCCCAAGATCAAGGAGGGCATGCGCGTCCGCGACGCGAACGGCGACGATATCGGTGTCGTCGACGACATCCTCGTCGATGCATCGACCGAGGAGCTACGCGGGGTCATCGTGAAGCGCGTCGGGGTGCTCGAGCGTCTGGGGGGCGTCGAAGAGAAGATCGAGATCGGCGCCGACCAGATCGGCGCGGTCGACTGGGACGACGTGCGACTCATCACGAGCGGGCACGACATCGCGAGAAGGGAGCACGCCTGATGGCAACACTCACCGAGACCGGCAGAAAGCACATCGCGAGGAAGAACTTCGCGTACATCGACAAGGAAGGCGGCGAGCACCTTCCGATCCACGACGAGAAGCACGTTCGCAACGCGATCGCCCGGTTCAACCAGACTGCGTTCGAGAGCGTCGACGCGAAGGAGAAGGCGCGTCGCAAGATACTTGCGGCGGCGAAGCGTCATGGCATCGAGGTCGCGAAGGACGACGAGATCGCCAAGCGCGGCGGATCCCTGAGGAGTGTTCGGACCAAGCGCGGGATGCGCGGTGGCAAGAAGGTGGTGGCCGCGCGCCGACGGAGCTAGCGCCGCGCGATGATGTCGCGCGGTGACGGGCCTGGAGGCGCCTGACTACTGGCTCGCGCGCATCGTCTTCCAGCGCGCGCTCGCAGCGATCTATGTGATCGCGTTCCTCGTCGCGGCGCGTCAGTTCGCGCCGCTCCTCGGCGAGCGCGGTCTGCTGCCGGTTCCCGAGTACGTACGCGCCGTGCCATTCCGGCGCTCGCCCAGCCTCTTCCACTTCCGCTACTCGGACCGTCTTCTCGCCGTCGTCGCGTGGAGCGGCGTCGCGCTCGCCGTCGCCGCGCTGATCGGGCTCCCCGACGCGTGGCCGATCCCGCTCACCATGGTGCTCTGGGCCATGCTGTGGGCGCTCTACCTGTCGATCGTGAACGTCGGGCAGACCTTCTATTCGTTCGGTTGGGAGACGTTGCTGCTCGAGACGGGCTTCCTCGCGATCTTCCTCGGCCCCGCGTGGACCGCGCCGCCGCTCACGCTCATCTGGCTCATCCGCTGGCTGCTCTTCCGCGTCGAATTCGGGGCGGGCCTCATCAAGATCCGCGGCGACCGGTGCTGGCGCGACCTCACCTGCCTCTACTACCACCACGAGACGCAGCCGATGCCCAACCCGCTGTCGTGGTACTTCCACCATCTGCCGAAGCCGCTGCATCGCGCCGAGGTCCTCGGCAACCATTTCGCGCAGCTCGTGGTCCCGTTCTTTCTGTTCCTGCCGCAGCCGATCGCGGCGGTGGCGGGCCTCGTGATCCTCGGCACGCAGAGCTGGTTGCTGCTCAGCGGCAACTTCTCGTGGCTGAACGTCGCCACCATGACGCTCGCGATCGCGAGCCTCGATGACGGCGCCCTCGGTTCGGTCCTGCCGATCGCGCGTCCGCCCCTCGGGGCCGAGGCCTGGCACGAGTGGCTCGTCGTCGGCGTGACCATCGTCATCGTCCTCTTGAGCTATCGCCCGGCGCGCAACCTCCTGTCGCGACACCAGCTCATGAACACGAGCTTCGATCCACTGCATCTGGTCAACACCTACGGAGCATTCGGCTCGATCACCAAGGAGCGCTACGAGATCGTGATCGAAGGCACCGACGAGGCGGTCCTCACGGGGGCCACTGTGTGGCGCGAATACGAGTTCAAGGCGAAGCCCGGCGATGTGCGGCGCCGGCCGCCGCAGTACGCGCCGTACCACCTGCGGCTCGACTGGCTCATGTGGTTCGCGGCGATGTCCTCGCCGATGTACCACGAATGGTTCGTCCCGCTGGTGGTGAAGCTGCTCGAGGCCGACCCGCCGACGCTGCGCCTGCTCCGCAGCGATCCGTTCGGCGGGGCGCGCCCGCGCTTCGTCCGCGCGACGCTGTACCTCTACCGCTTCACGACGCCGCGCGAGAGGCGCGAGTCGCACGCGTGGTGGGTCCGGTCGCGCGTCGACGAATACCTTCAGCCCGTCGGACTGCGCGCGGCGCGGGCCGCGTAGCGCGGGAGCGCGGCGCCGCCGCTAGTCTCTCGCCGTGCTCAAGATCGACGCCTTCCCGCACATCCTCCCGCCGAAGTTCTTCGCGAGGATGTTCGAGCAGGCGACGGGCGAGGCCGCGAACATGCGCAAACGGGTGTCCGCGATACCGGTCCTGTACGACCTCGACGCGCGGCAGCGGGTCATGGAGCGGTTCGGCGACGACTATCGGCAGATCCTCACCGTCGCGTCTCCGCCGATCGAGACCCTCGGACCACCGCCGGTCGCCGCGGAGCTCGCCCGCCTCGCGAACGACGAGCTCGCGGAGCTCTGCGCCGCGCATCCGGACCGCTTCATGGGGTTCGCCGCGTCGCTGGCGATGAACGATCCGGACGCCGCGGTGCGCGAGGCCCGGCGCGCGACGACGGATCTCGGCGCGCTGGGTGTGCAGATCTTCACCAACGTCAACGGCCTGGCGCTGGACGACCCGCGCTTCGCACCGCTGTTCGCGACGATGGCCGAGCTCGACCGTCCGATCTGGGTCCATCCGGCACGCGCATCCGCGCACCCCGACTACCTGACCGAGGCCCGGTCGAAGTACGAGCTCTGGTGGGTGTTCGGTTGGCCCTACGAAACCGCGATCTTCATGTCGCGCCTCATCTTCTCCGGCATCCTCAATCGGCATCCCGCCCTGCGTGTGCTGACGCATCACGGGGGCGGCATGGTGCCTCATTTCGCCGGGCGCATCGGCCCGGGCCTCGATCAGCTCGGCGCGCGGACCCCGGACGAGGACCTGACGAAGGTCGGCCGCACGCTTGGAAAGCGCCCCTATGACTACTACAAGATGTTCTACGGAGACACGGCG
Organism: Candidatus Limnocylindria bacterium; assembly: GCA_036000705.1. Classification (GTDB taxonomy): domain Bacteria; phylum Chloroflexota; class Limnocylindria; order P2-11E; family P2-11E; genus CF-39. The sequence goes on from DASYUY010000123.1 coordinate 50,976, forward strand.
CTCTTCGGCGCGGAGCACGCGCTCCGCTGCGCGATCGACTTCTTCGGCGTCGACCACATCCTGTTCGGCAGCGACATGCCGTTCGACCCCGAGAAGGGGACGCAGTTCATCCGCGAGACGATCGCGAACATCGAGGCGCTGGGTCTGACCGCGGGGCAGCGGGCCGCGATCTATGAAGGGAACGCGCGACGGGTGCTCGGAGTGCGGTGATCCCGCTCGCACCGGCGGGGCGCGGTCGTCAGACCGCGCGGCTGCCGCGCCACGGGATCAGCCAGCGCTGAAGCTCGTCGAGAACGAGGAACGAGAGGTAGCCGATCACTGATATCACGATCAGACCGGCGTACATCTGCTCGACCTGGAACGTCTGGTACATCGTGTTGATGAACGAGCCGAGCCCGGTCCGGGAGCTGAAGATCTCCGCGACGACGATGAGGATCAGCGCCGTGCCCCAACCGAGGCGAAGACCGGTGAAGATGAGCGGGAGCGCGCCGGGCAGGGCGACGGTGCGGAACACCTGTAGGCGGCTCGCGCCGAAGTTGCGCCCGACGTCGAGGTACACGGGCTCGATGCTCAGGACGCCGGCGATGGTGTTGAGCAGCACCAGGAAGAACACGCCGATCGCGACCGCGGCGTACTTCGACGCCTCTCCGGTGCCGAAGATGAGCAGCAGCAACGGAAGGATCGCGGTCTTCGGGATCGGATAGAGCGCGCCGATCATCGGGTTGAGCGCGGCGCGGAGCAGACGCGACAGACCCATGGCGATGCCCAGGACGAGCGCGGGGACCGCGCCGATGAGGAAGCCGATGACGATGCGGCCGAGGCTTGTCGCCGTGTGATCGAGCAGCTCGCCGGATCGCAGGAGCGGCGGGAACGCGCCGGCGATCGCGCTCGGTGGCGGGAAAAAGCGAGCGTCGAGCGCGCCGACGCGCCCCAGCGCTTCCCACAGCACGAGGAGCAGGATCGGCGACAGGATCGAGACGAGACGCTCGGCGGTCGCGCCCTCGACGAGCCTCCCGCGGACGCCACCCGCGGCGCGCGCGGAGCGCACCTTGACGGTCATGACGCGAGCGCCCCGAAGCTGCCGAGCACCTCGCGTCGGAGCGGCTCCCAGACCCGCGCGACGAGCTCGGCGAACTCGGGCGTGGACTTGAGCTCGTACACCGAACGCGGGCGCGGCAGCGTGACCGGGATCTCCGCCTTGATGTGGCCGGGCCGCGCGGACATCACGACAACGCGGTCGCCGAGGATGAGCGCCTCGTCGATGCTGTGCGTGATGTAGACGACCGTCTTGCGGTCGCTCTCCCACACCCGCAAAAGCTCCTCCTGGAGCAGTGCGCGGGTCTGCTCGTCGACGCTCGCAAACGGCTCGTCCATCAGCAGGATCTCTGGGTCGGTCGCGAACGCGCGGGCGACGCTGGCCCTCTGATTCATGCCGCCGGACAGCTGGTGCGGGTAGGCGCGCGCGAAGCCGGAGAGCCCCACCTTCTCGAGGTAGTGCCCCACGACGCGGCGACGCACGCTCTGATGCACGCCGCGCATGCGCAGGCCGTAGCCGACGTTGTCCTCGACGGTCATCCAGGGAAAGATGCTTCGCTCCTGGAACACCATCGCCGTGAGCGGCTTCGCCGGATCGCGCACGAGCACGGAGAGCTCCCCGCTCGTCTGCCGCTCGAGCCCCGCGAGGATCCGGAGGAACGTGCTCTTGCCGCAGCCGCTGGGACCGACGACGCAGCAGAACTCCCGGTCCGCGACCTGGAGATTCACGTCCTCGAGCGCGACGAGGTCCTTCCCGCGCAGCGCGAAGCGCATCCCGAGGTGCCGCGCGGTGACGCGCGCCTCGCCGGTCACGCCCGTCGCGTCACCGGTACTGGCCGAGCTGCCTCACCGCCTCGTCCGCGAACGAGGTGTCGACGACCGTGGACATGTCCAGAGCCTTCTGCTGCGTGCCCTTCGCGACGAAGTACTGCTGCGCCGCGTCGAGGCTCTTCGCGTTCACGGCGCCGTTCGGGTCGATCCACGGCAGCACGATGCGCTCGATCAGCGCCGCGTCGAGCTTGGTCGCCTTCGCGAGGATGTCGATGGCCTCCTTGCGCTTCGCGGGGTCCTTCTTCTCGAACGCGTCGGTGTAGAAACGCGCGCCCTGCAGGTACGCCTTCATGAAGCGCACCGCCACGTCCTTCTGTTGCGCGAGCTTCTCCGAGAAGAGGATCACGGCGGTCTGCTCGCCGGGCACGATGGCGTCGGTCCGGGTGATGAGAACCGCCGTTCCGGCGTCGAGGATGCGCGTCGCCGTCGGCTCCGTCGGGACGGCGACGTCGATCGAGCCATTCGCCATCGCGGGCGCCATGTCCGGGAAGGCGAGGGGCACCACTTCGACGTCCTTGACGGTGAGGCCCCCGGTCCGGAGGAACGCGTCCAGCGAGTACTCAGGAACGATGTCGCGGGCGGCGATCGACACCTTCAGGCCCTTCATGTCCCTGGCGGACTTGACCTTCTCCGCGAGCGCCTTGCGCACCAGCACGGCCTCGTACCCGTGCCCCGCCGTGAGGCTGCCTTTGTCCGCCACGATGCGCATCTTCACGCCACGGTCGATGGCGTTGTACAGGCCGGCGCTCGGCGCGCCGCCACCGGCGTCGAGCTCACCCGTGCCGAGCGGGGCGACCATGTTCGCTGCCGACTGAAAGGTCTGCAGCTCGAGCGTGATGCCCTGCTCCTTGAAGAATCCCTTCGCGTCGGCGATGAAGATCGCGCTGTCGGAGATCGTGCCGACCTGGCCGAACTTGATGGTGGCCGGAGCCGGCGAAGCGGTGGAAACAGCGCTCGCGGCGGTCGATGGGCTCGCCGCGGGTCCGGCCGCTGGTCCGCAGGCAGCAGCAAGCACGGTGACGATCAGGGCCGACACGAGCTTCGCCATCAGCGGTCCTCCGACTGCGCAGATAGGCGGGAAGTGTATGGCGGGATCCTGTCATGATCCGGCCGGTGCGGAGGAGCATCAAGCGGATCCTCACGACGCACGTCGGCAGTCTCATCCGCCCACCGGAGCTGCTCGACGCGCTGCGCGCGCGGCAGGCGGGTGACGACAACGCGTGGCCCGAGGCCGTCGGCCGGGCCGTGCGTGACGTGGTGCGACGACAGATCGAAGCGGGCATCGATATCCCGAACGACGGCGAGTACTCCAAGACCGGATTCACCGCCTACCTCAGCGAGCGACTCACCGGCTTCGAGATGCGTCCGCCACCTCCCGGCCAGAGCGCGATGCTCAACCGCGGCCGCGACCGGAAGGCGTTCGCGGATTTCTACCGGGAGTACGACTCAACGGAGGGCCAATCCGACAGCGGCATGACGGCGGTCTGCGTCGGGCCGATCGCGTATCACGGCGAGGCGACGCTCGGAGCGGACCTCGACAATCTGCGCGCGGCGACCGCGGACGCCGGAGCGACCGAGGCGTTCGTTCCCGCGGCGGCACCGGGCACGATCGAGCTCCAGCGCACGAACGCGTATTACCCGACCGAGGAGGCGTACCTCTTCGCGATCGCCGACGCGATGCGCACCGAGTACCGCGCCATCGTCGGCGCGGGCTTCGTGCTGCAGGTGGACGACCCGCGCGTGGTCGTGCAGTACGACCTCATCGATCCTGCGCCCACGATCGCCCAGTACCGCGCCTTCGCCGAGCTGCGCATCGAAGCGCTGAACCGCGCGCTCGCGGGGATCCCCGCGGACCGCGTCCGCTATCACCTGTGCTGGGGCAGCTGGCATGGACCGCATACGACGGACGTCGCGCTCGCGGACATCGTCGATCTGGTCCTGCGCGTCCACGCGGGAGCGATATCGATCGAGTCGGCGAATGCGCGCCACGCCCACGAGTGGACCGTCTGGACCACGGTGAAGCTCCCCCCGGATCGGATCCTCATCCCGGGCGTGATCTCGCATAACACCAACGCCGTCGAGCATCCCGAGCTCGTCGCGCAGCGGATCGAGACGTTCGCGCGCCTGGTCGGCCGCGAGAATGTCATCGCGGGCGCGGACTGCGGCTTCGCGCAGGGCGCGTTCTACCGGCGCGTGCATCCATCGATCATGTGGGCGAAGCTGAGCGCTCTCTCCGAGGGCGCGCGCCGCGCGACCGCGCGGCTCTGGGGAAGCTGACCTAGGCCGTCGGGCCTCGCCAGCGCGCGCGCGATATCCGATACAGCACGTGACGCCGCCCCGGCCACGTCGCCGGGACGCCTGGATGGTCGAAATCGTCCTCCGGCCGCCGCGTCATCCCGAGCTTCTCCATGACGTGCCGTGAGCGCTCGTTCCCGGCGGTCGCGAACGACACCACCTCGGCCTGTCCCAGGGCCTCGAAGGCGTGCGCGAGCGATGCCCGGCCGCCCTCCGTCGCGTAACCGCGTCCCCAGTGCTCGGCGGCGAGCCGCCATCCGACCTCCAGCACCGGACGGCCCAGCACGGCGTCGGCTGGGTTCAGTCCGATGAAGCCGATGAACTCGGCGATTCCGGGGACGTCGACGGCCCAGAGCCCGTAGCCCTGCCTCTCCATGCGCGCAACGATCCCGTCGACGCCCGCGTCGGATTCCTCGCGTGTCTTCACGCGCGGGAAGTGCTCGATCACGCGCGGGTCGGCGTTGATCGCCGCAAACGGTCCGCGGTCGCTCTCGCGCCACGGTCGAAGCACGAGCCGTTCGGTCCGGAGCGTGACGATCGTCGTCACTGGTCGTATCCGGCGATCGCGCTCTCGATCCACAGGAGCGTGTCACCGATGACCGCGTCGGCCTCCGGCTCGTTGTGCATCTCGTGGCGCAGGTGCGGGTACACGCGACGCGTCACGTTCGCCTTTCCATCGAGCGATGCGCTGGCCGACAGCGGCACGATCACATCGTCAGAGCCGTGCAGCACGTACGTCGGCATCGGGAGCGCGGTCATCCGTGCGAGACGAGACTCGACACGGGCCTGCTCGTCGAAGAGCTCGAGACCGAGGCGCGTCGTCGTGCGATGCACGTTGAGCGGGTCAGCGCGGTACGCGACCTCGATCTGCGGGTCGCGCGAGAGCCCACCGGCCGGTAGGCGGTTGGCGATCTCCAGGCGCGGCAGAGCGCGACCGAGCACGGCGGCGAGGGGTCGTCTCCAGGGCCCCGCCGACGCGATGGCCGGCGCCGACAGAACGAGGAGATCCGGCTGCGAACGCGGCGGATCGGCCATGACGTAGCCGAGCGCGATGAGGCCACCCATGGAGTGGCCGTACAGGATCGCGGGCAGCCCGCCACACACGGCGCGGATGGCGACCAGCTGATCCTCGAGGTCGTCGTGGTACAGCGACCAGCGCTCGACGTACGCTCGGCGGCCATCCGACCGGCCGAAGCCACGCAGGTCATAGGCATGCGTCTCGATCCCGGCACGCGCGAAACGCGCGGCGACGTGGGCATGGCGTTCGGCATGTTCCGCGATCCCATGGATCAGCAGAAGGTGCGCGCGCGTCGTCCCGGTGGCGGGCCAGCGCAGCGTGCGCAACGCCAAGCCGTCCCCCGTTCGAGCGGTTCCGAGAATTGCGACCGCGAGCGTCGTCACGGCGCGACGATAGATAGCCGGCCCGTCCTGTGGAGATGGGGGAGGGTCGAACTCCCCGTCCAAGGCCGTTGAAATGAGTGCTTCTACGAGCGTAGTCGGCGTTTTCTTTTCTCGGGAAGCCCAGCGCGCACCGACGCGCTCTTGGCTCCCCCAGGCCGGAAATCTTGAGTCCGCCTACCGGCCGGTCGGCGGACCGCACCTTCGCTTACGTCGCCCTTCCCGGCCCGCGAAGGGGAGACCGGGAGGACGCTCACTGACTAGGCAGCGAGTGCGTAGGAATTTGTGCCAGTTATCTGGCTGCCGTTCGGATTAACGAGGAGGAACGG
>DASYUY010000124.1:0-12985 GCA_036000705.1 Candidatus Limnocylindria bacterium
CCAGAGACAGTCTCCGAGCATGATGTCGTAGGCCGCCTGTCCGAACCGCGTGATGTAGCGCTCCGGCGCGCGCAGTAGACGGGCGGCGCGCAGCAGTCGCCGACTCGCGTCGCCCCTCTCTTCTTCGGCGCGTTCTCCCCATTCGCTGCCCAACTCGATGCGTTTCTCGATGCGCAGACCCGCTGCGGTGATGGCCGCTTCGGTGCGCTGGGGATCCGCGCTGGCCCGGGCGCCACGCATGGTCTGCCACAGCCACGCCGCCTCTCGCGGCTCGAGGCGGTCGGTGCCGAACCACTGGTACACGAGGACGCGTCCTCCGCTGCGTAGCACCCTGCGGAACTCGGCGTATGCCGCGTCGAGCGCTTCAACGTGGACCAAGACATCGCGACACCACACCAGATCGACGCTCGCATCGCCCAGCGGTATCGCCTCGGCGGCACCGATCTCGAAGCGGACGCGTGTGCTGAGCTCGGGGTTCTGCTTCGCCGCCGCGGACAGTGCCTCGCGCGCGAGATCGATGTGCCGCTGCACGGGGTCGATCCCGCGAACGGCGAGACCCAAACGTTCGGCCAGCGCAAGCGTGTGCTCGCCTTCGCCGCAACCGACGTCGACGACGTTCGCGCCTCGCGGCAGGCCGAGATCGCGCACCAGCTCGTAGAGGAATTCAGGACCTCGCGGATGGAGGCTTGTGTCGAGCGCAGCTTGAAACTCGGCCTCGATGCGCGGATATGCGTCGTAGAAGGAGTCCAGCTCCGCTCGGCTGAGCGATCCCATCACCGAAGAGTACGAGTCGGCGCTGCGAAGATCGGACGGCGTGACTAGCGCACGCGCAGCGTGAAGCGCAGCGGGTAGTGATCGTCCAAGGTGTATGTGAACTCCCAGCAGCCGGTCTCCGGAACACCGACGCCTCCCGCTTGGAACCCGATGTCCGCCGGGCCCATCGGGCTCTTGGCGACAACGCCAGGTCCATCGAGTCGACGAGCCTCCCACCGAACCTCCCCGTACTTGAGGCGATACGGTGGGATCTTGTCGCCGAGGCTCCCGACGATCTCGCCGTTCGGCGGGAGGATCACCCACATCGCCTCGTTGCCGTACCAATTCAATTGCTCGAATATCGACCGTTTGTCGGGTCTAGTCGAGCTCGAGTGATTGAAGAAGAAGTCAAAGGCCTCGGGAGCTGGAGTCATGTGCGCGACGGTCGGCTGACACTCGGCGGTGGCGAGTAGCGGTGTGGAGGCGCACGACGTCAACGTCAGCAACAGAGCCGCAGCCACGGGCACCGTGCTCCCCATCTGCACTCTCCGTACAACGTGACCACCGAGAAGTTCCCGCAGGTCAGATCCCGCGAAGGAGCTCGCTCAGCGTGACGTCGAGCCGGCGCGCGAAGTGCGCGAGCGCAGCGAGGGATGGCGCGACACGGCCGGTCTCCATCTTCCAAACGTACTGCCGCTCGAAGTAGACGCGGCCGCGCTTGTCGGCGCCGAGCTGCGCCATCGTGAGGCCACGTTTGCGCCGCAGCGCGCGTAGACGCTTGCCGGTGCGCCGGAGGAGAAGGGGTTCGCCGGGGACGTCGGGATTGACGCGCGCCGGCATCAGAGCCCGCGCGCCACGAAATCGACGATCGCCAGGGTCGCTTCAGGTCCGTAGGGCGCCGCGAACATCCCCCGCGAGTGCTCGCTGCCGCCGAACATGATCAGCGTCTTCGGCGTCGCGACGACGTCGAAGCAGCGCAGCACGTGCGGCGCGGCGCCCGAGGCGTCGCGATCAGCGCACACGAAGAGCTTCCGCCCGGTGATGCGCCGCGAGAGCTCGTCGTCGACGGCGACCACGGGCGCGGAGACGGAGACGACGCACTCGATGTCGGCCTCGAAGCTCGAGGCGAGGACGGCGTGCCCACCCATGGATGCGCCGACGAGCGCGATCTGCTGTGCGCCGCGCTCGCGCAAGAGCGTCTTGGCCGCGCGCAGGTCCGCCACCGGAGACCACCGCGCCGCTGGCACGAAGTCGTTCGTCGTGCCGGTCGAGCCGTCGTATCCGCGCAGGTTCAGCCCAAGCGCTGCCACTCCGCGCCCGACGAAGCGCGGCGCGATGTCGCGCCAGCCGCTGGCGTCCCACTGCTGACCGTGCACCAGGATCACGGCGCGCTGCACGGGAACCGTCCCGTATAGATCGCCCACAAGCGTCTCGCCGTCACTGGCGATGCGCACGGTCTCAGGTATCACGCGCGCCGCCGCTCACGACGCAAATGGTGCTACAAAAAGGCCTGTGGCTCGCACAACGGCGCCAGCCGATTCTTCCGAAGTCGAGCGCCTCTTCGCACGGTCCGCGCCGGCCTTTCCGCTCTGGGAGGTCACGAAGGACGTCGTCGACGAATTCATCGACCTCTCGCTGAACTACCGGCAGAGTGGTCATCCCGGCGGCTCGCGCTCGAAAGTCCACCTCCTACTCGCGCTGATGCTGTCCGGCGCGATGCGCTGGGATCTCTTGCGGCCCTGGCGCCGCTTCAGTGACCGTTTCATCCTGTCGGCCGGCCACACCGTGCCACTCATCTACGCGACGCTCGCGACGCTCAACGAAGCGATGCGCCTGCGGCACGAGCGCGAGCCCGGTCCGCGCTTCGCGTTCCCCTTCGATGGGAGGTTCGCGCTCACCTGGGAGGACCTGCTCCTACTCCGTCGCAATCAGGGCCTTCCCGGCCACGCGGAGATGGCGGGGAAGACGCTCTTCCTCAAGTGGAACACCGGACCGTCGGGTCACGGCATGCCGCCGACGGTGGGCCAGGCCGTGGCGCTCAAGATCGCCGGCGCCGAGGAGGTCAAGGTGTTCGCCGTCGAGGGCGAGGGCGGGCTGACACCGGGCGCGAGCCACGAGACGCGCAACTCGGCCTGGGGTCTGGGCCTTTCGAATCTCGTCTTCCTTCTCGACTGGAACGACTTCGGCATCGACGTGAACGCGGTCTCGAGTGTCGTGCACGGCGCGCCGCGCGACTGGTTCGAGCCGTACGGCTGGCGTGTCGTGGGCACGGAGCAGGGCAGCGAGTGGGACGACGTGACGAAGGTCGTCCTCGAGGCCGCACGCGGCGAGAATCCGGAGCGCGTCCCAAGCGTCGGTTGGTTCCGTACCCGAAAAGGACGCGGCTACCTGAAATACGACTACGCCTCGCACGGGACCGCGCACACGATGAACCACGAGCTCTTCTGGCAGCTGCGGAAGGACTTCCAGAAGAAGTACGGCGTCGAGTACGAGGGCGTGGATCAACCCGCGCCGAAGGACGCCGAGGCCGTGCGCGCACAGGCGCGACGCAACCTCGCGGTCGCCGCCTCGGTGCTGCGCTCGCGGGGAGACGTCAGCGATTACCTCTCCGAACGTCTGGCCGAGATCGCCGGCACCGTCCCGGACGAGCTGCCGGCCTTCTTCCTCGGCGGTCGCGCGAAGGACATCTTCACGGACCAACGGATCTTCGACTACGAGCACTACCCGGAAGGGATGTGGGCGAAGCCCGGTGACAAGAAGCCGAACCGCGCGGCGCTCGCGACCTGGGGCTCGTGGGTCAACAGCTTCGCGAGGACGGAGTACGGCCGCCCATTGTTCATCGCGATGTCGGCCGACCTGGCGGAGTCGACGAACATCGCCGGATTCATGAAGGGATTCGGCGACGTCGAGGGCTGGGGCTGGTACCAGCGCGACACGAACGTCCACGGCTCGCTCCTGCCGCAGCAGATCACCGAGTTCACGAACTCCGGCGTCGCCTGTGGCATCGCCTCGGTGAATCTCGCCGAAGATCCGTTCAACGAGTTCAACGGGTTCTGGGGCGCGTGCTCGACGTACGGCGCGTTCTCCTATCTCAAGTACGGCGAGATGCGCCTCTTCAGCCAGCTCGCGCAGGACAACGAGCTCCGCGTCGGGAAGGTCCTCTGGGTGGCCGGGCACTCCGGACCCGAAACGGCGGAGGACTCACGGACGCACTTCGGCATCTTCGAGACCGGCGTGACGCAGCTGTTCCCCGACGGAGCGGTCATCGATGTCCATCCCTGGGAGCACAACGAAGTGCCCGTGGTGCTCGGCGCCGCCTTCCGCGAGAAGGCTCCGATCGTGGCGCTCCATCTCACTCGCCCCAACATCGACATCCCGGACCGCAAGGCGCTCGGCATCGACTCGCACTTCGCGGCCGCGCGCGGCGCGTACTTCATCCGCCGCTACCGCGCCGGCCAGCCACGCATGGGCACGATCTTCGTGCAGGGCACCTCGACGACCGCGAATCTCGTGAAGCTCCTGCCGCAGCTCGACGAGCGCGGCCTGAACGTGAAGATCGTCGCCGCGATCAGCCCGCAGCTCTTCGCGCTTCAACCCCAGAGCTACCGCGACGAGATCGCGTCCGCCGCCGACCGCGTCGATGCGATGGTCATAAGCAACCGCGCGCGGCGCGTCATGCGCGACTGGATCGAGCACCCCGTCGTTGCCGAGTACTCCCTCACGTCCGACTGGGACGACCGCTGGCGCACCGGCGGTACGGTCGACGAGGTCGTCGCCGAGGCGCACCTCTCGCCGCAGCACCTGCTCGCGGGGATCGAACGGTTCGCCGCGGACCGGAAAAGCCGTCTCGCGCGCATCCGCGACGCGGTCGACGCGGCGCTCGCGGACTAGGGTTCCCCATGCCACGCAAGAGGAAGCGCGCCGTGCGTGGCGCGCGCGCAGCGGGCCCAGGCGTTCGCGCATCGACCACGAACTACCCCTGGCACCGCCGCGTGCCGTGGATCGCGGTCGGCGGCGGCGCGGTCCTCCTCGTCATCGGCGTACTCGTCGCCCAGTCGTTCGGCGTGGGCGAGAGCGCCGGCCAGTACAAGGGACCGGGAAGTGGCGTCGGCGAGCATCTCGCCGAGGGCACGCCGATCACTTACTCCTCTTATCCACCGACGTCCGGTCCGCACTGGCCGGCTCCGACGACATGGGGCTTCCACAGCGACGTCGTGCCCGATGAGCGCGCTATACACAACCTCGAGCACGGCGGCGTTGTCGCGTCGTACAACAACATCCCGCCAGACTCGCTGGCCGCGCTGCGCGCTCTGCTCGGCACGTACCCGAAGGACAAGTACGGCGAGGTCAAGCTGGTGATACGCCCGTACGACAAGATACCGGCGGGCACGATCGTCCTCACGGCCTGGAACTGGATCGACGAGCTGCCGGCGTACGACGACGCGCGCGTGCGTCACTTCCTCGACGCCCATCTGAACAAATGCTGCGAGGACGTTTCATGACGCGGCGCGTCGCCGTCGACGAGGTCGGCGAGCACAACCGGCTGATGTGGGAACGGTTGGCGGAGGCCGGAATCCCGTATACGCGTCCAGTCGGTCGCCCGCCGCGCGACGCCCGAGGCAAACGGCGCTTCCTCGACCAGCTGACGCGAGGACGGCTGCGCGGGATCGATCTCGACGACAAGCGCGTGCTGTCTCTCGCGGGCGGCGGCGGGTGGGACGCGATCCTCTTCGCCGAGCTCGGCGCAAAGACGACGCTGTTCGACATCTCGAAGCGCCAGCTCGCGACGGTGCGCGCCCTGGCTCGCGAGCGCGGGACGAAGCTGCGCTTCGTCCAGGGCGACATGCGCGATCTCTCAGTCTTCGCCGAGGGAGAGTTCGACCTCGTGAATCACCACCATTCGATGGTGTTCGTGCCCGACGCCAAACGTGTCATCGGAGAGGTCGCTCGCGTCCTCGCGCCCGGCGGGACGTACGTCTTCTCGACGATGCACCCGGTCGCGCTGCGGATGCAGGAGACGTGGACCGGCACGGGCTGGGGGTTCAAGCAGGGCTACTTCGACGACGGAGCGATCGCGTTCGACGACGCGCTCTGGGAGTTCGGGCGCGTTCAGGTCGAGGCGCGCACGCTCGAGTACGGCCATCGCACCAGCGACCTCGTCAACGCCTGCGCGAAGAACGCACTCCTCGTCGATGGACTCTGGGAGTATTCGCCGACCTACGAGGGCGGCGAACCGGGCTCAGCGGATGAGCTCGAGCGCTGGGTTCCCGCGTATCTCGAGATCAGGGCTCGTCGTGTCGTGGGGCGCGGCGGCGGAGCGCGGCGCTCGACTCGGCGTACTGCGAGACGATCTCGCTGAGCCTCCGCGCCGCGACCGGGATGTTCACCGCCCAGCCGACGCCGAACACGTTCTCAGAGAAGATGTCGTCTTTCTCCGGAGCCCAGTACGCCTCGCGCAGGCGATCGATCGTCGGAGCGCGGAAGTCGTACGGGACGACCCCCGCGACCTTGCCAGTCCAGGTGCGCTCCTCGGGCGGTTTGCGCAGCTCCTGATAGATCGCGGCTCCGATGGCCAGCCAGGCGAGGGTACGTATGAGCTTCAGGAGATCCTTCAACGACGTGCGACCGGAGCAGGGGTCGTGCCAGGCTTCACCAGCGGCACGCCCTCCGCGCACCGCGGACACTCGACGGGCGCGTACGCGGGGATGTCGACGGTCCACAGCGCGTGGAGCGGGACGTCGAGGCGCGCCGCGCCGCCCGAGCGGTCGACGAGCACAGCGGCACCGACGACCTGCGCACCCGCTCCGCGCACGGCGTCGATCGTCTCCTGCACGGAGCCACCCGTCGTCATGACGTCGTCGACGACGAGGACCCGCTCGCCGGACCCGAGCTCGAACCCGCGGCGGAACTCCCGACCACGACCGCTCTCGGTCCGCTCGGCATAGACGGCACGCAGCTCCATCTGCCGCCCGACCTCATGCGCGAGGATGATCCCGCCGGTCGTCGGACCAGCGACCGTGCGCGGTGCGAGTGAGCGAGCCCACTCCGCGATGTCGGCGCACAGGGCGGCGGTGCGCACAGGCCACTGCAGTACCTGGAACTTCTCGAGGTAGCGTGACGAGTGCTTCCCCGACGCGAGCACGAAGTGGCCCTCGCGAAAGGCACCCGCTTCGCGGAAGATGAGCTCGACCTCGCGCGGCGTGACCATCGCGCGACAGTATCGCCGCCACGGTGCCCATATGCTCCGCCTGGTGCGAGCGCTCACGGTCGTGCCGGGACGCGCCGGCTCCGGCGCGGTCCGCGATGTGCCCGACCCGATCCCCATGGATGGCGAGGTCCTCGTCGAAGTCGTCCGGGTCGGCCTCTGCGGCACGGATGCCGAGATCGAGCGCGGCGAGTACGGGCGCGCGCCGGAGGGCGCCGACGTTCTCGTCCTCGGTCATGAGAGCTTCGGGCGCGTCGCGCGCGACACCGCGTCGCTGAGAGCCGGCACGCCGGTCGTCGCGAGCGTTCGCCGGCCCGATGGCTGTCCCAACTGCCGCAGCGGCGAGCAGGACATGTGTCTGTGGGGCGGGTACCGCGAGCGCGGCATCACCGGCAGCCACGGCTTCTGTGCGGAGCGCTTCGCGGAGCGGAGCGAGCACCTCTTCGTCGTGCCCGAGGCCATCGCGGAGATCGCGGTCCTCCTCGAGCCACTCACGGTCTCCGAAAAAGGATGGCGCCACGTCACCGTGGCGCAGCGGCGCATGACGGTGTGGGAGCCGTCCACCGCGATCGTCGCCGGAGGTGGACCGGTCGGGATCCTCGCGGCGCTGAAGCTGCGGCTGCAGGGCCTTGACGTCACCGTCGTCGAGCGCCAGCACAAGCCCGAGAAGGAGGCGCTGCTGGCACGGATCGGCGCCGGCTACGCCGCCACGAGCGTCACACCGCTCACCAAGGTGGCGGAGCGCGCGAAGCGGATCGATGTCGTCATCGATGCCACCGGCAACTCCGCCGTCGCGTTCGAATGCCTGCGGCTCGCCGGCGCGAACGGCGCCGTGATCCTGACCAGCGTCACGGGCGCGATGCGCTCGCTCGAGGTGCCGGCCGACGTGATCAACAAGAAGCTCGTGCTCGACAACGTGCTCGTCCTGGGCACGGTCAACGCGAAGTCCGACGACTTCCGCCAGGGCATCGTCGATCTCACCCAGGCGGAGCAACGCTGGCCCGGCTTCCTGGCTGCGTTGATCACGCGGCGCGTGCCGCTCGCGGACGCGGCACGCGCGCTGCCGCACGATCCGACACAGATCAAGACCGTGGTGGAGATACGAGCATGAGCGACGATGCGGTCAGGGGCAGAGGCCCCTGTCAGCGAGCGAAGCGAGGGTGCCGCGAGGAGCGAATAGGACCAGTCGTGAGCGAGTCTCCTCGGCGAAGCCGAGAGATTGAGCAGGTGCGTCCGTGAGGGTGTACGACGTGTCGCTGGTGATGCGCGCGGGCATGCCGACCTGGCCGGGCGAGGAAGGGCCCACGATGACGCCGCTCCGACGCATCGCGAAGGGCGACTCTGCGAACGTGTCCATCGTGTCGTTCGGCAACCACACCGGTACGCACGTGGATCCGCCGGTGCACTTCATCGAGGGCGCGGCCACGGTCGATCAGCTTCCCATCGACGCGCTCGTCGGGCCGTGCCGCGTGGTCGGCTTCGACGGCCCCGGACACATCGGCGCGGCCTGGCTCGACCGCGCGGGCGTGTCCGCAACGACCGAGCGGATCCTGTTCAAGACGCGTAACAGCGAGCGCTGGCGCGATCCGACCCGGCCCTTCGACCGCGACTTCGTGGCGCTCGATCGGACCGCGGCGCGCTGGTGCGTCGATCACCGGATGAAGCTGGTCGGCATCGACTACCTCTCGATCGAGCCGCAGGGCCCCGAGAAAGAGGGGTATCCGACGCACAAGACGCTCCTCGGCGCGAGGATCGTGATCATCGAGGGTCTCGACCTGAGGGAAGTGCCCCCCGGCGACTACGACATCGCGTGCGGCGCGATCAAGTTCGAAGGCGGTGATGGTGCTCCCGCACGAGTCTTCCTCATCGAGCGCTGAGCCACGCGGCGCCGACAGCGCCGGTATCAGCGAGGCGCCGCGGCGATTCGAGCGCGCGATCACGTGGACGCGCGTGGCCGGCGCGGTGGCGGCGCTGCTCATCGCGCCGCTCCTTCCGAATCTCGGGTTCGGCTACGTCCTCGCGCTCTCGGGATTCCTGGTGGTGTGGGCGGCGCTGCTGCACGTCCTCTCCGGACGCGCGACGACGGCAGTGGAGGGGGAAACGATCTCGAAGATCGCGTTCGTGGGCGACTGCATCGTCATCTTCCTCGGCATGCTGGCCATCACCCCGGAGCCGAACTGGATGCTCTTCCCGCTGTTCGCGGTGTTGTTCATCATCACCGCGGCGTTCCGCCTCGGCGATCTCGGCGCGGGCGCCGCGACACTGATCGTGTCGCTCGAGTTCGTGGGGCTCGCGATCTGGCGCGAGAACGCCCTCGGTCTCCCGATCCAGATCCCCTATCTCGCTTTCATCCTCGTCCTCTACTGCCTGACCGCGCTGATCGTGTCGGCGATGATCCGCGAGGTCGGCGTCATGCGCCGCGAGCGCGTCGCGCTCATCCGCGAGGCGGGCGACGCGGATGCGCTGCGACGCGCCGACCGCGAGCGGCGCGAGCTCCTCGATCGCGAGCGCGGCGCCCGGGCGGACGCGGAGATCGCAACGATGCGGCTCGAGGCGCTGCAGCGCATCACGGATGCGGCGCTGGCCCCCAGCGGTCTCGACGATCAATTGCCCGAGATGCTGCGACGGATCATGCCGGTGTTCGACGCGCGGGCGGGGCTCGTGCTCATGCCCGGTCATCCGGCGGGCAGCTTCGCCGTGCGCGCTGCCGTCGGGCTGGACCAGCTGCCGCGCGCGCCGGTGCGCGTCCGCGGCGGCGATGCGGAGCGCGCCATCCAAACGCGCCGGCCGATGGCCATCCTGGATCTGTCGGCCTCCGAGCTCGATGCGCTCGCCGGCGCGCCGGTCCAAGCATCGGTCGTCGCGCCCCTGCACGCGGAGGGCGAGCTCGTCGGCCTGCTGTACCTCGCGTGCGAGCGGGGGCACGTCTTCACGGCGGATGAGCTCGGCCTCCTCCGTCTCATCGCGGAACGCGTCGCGGGCGCGATCGACCGGGCGGCATTGCTGGACGCCGAGCGGCGGGCGCGCACCGCTGCCGAGGCCGCTGAGGGGCGCATGCGGCTTCTGCTCCAGGCGGGCGAGGCGCTGGACAAGGAGACGGCCGTGGAGCGGCGACTCGAGCAGATCGCGCGGCTCGCGGTGCCGAAGCTGGCCGACTTCTGCGCGATCGATCTCCTCGAAGCCGATGGATCGCTGCGACGCGTCGCGCTCGCCGCCCTGGACGTCGATGTCGAGCGCGCGAACTGGGCCGTCGCGAGCCGCTATCGCCGCGATCCGCTGGGCACGCACCCGGTGTGGGATGTGCTGCGCGACGCGCGGCCGGTCATCTGGGCGGACGTCGATCCCGATCGCCTGCAGCGCCTCGCGCGGAACAGCGAGCATCTGCGCCAGCTGCTCGAGCGCGGCATCTGCTCATGGATGGGCATCCCGCTGCGCGTGGATGGACAGGTGCGCGGCTCGATGTCCTTCACCAACGCGGAATCGCAGCGCCGTTTCGCGCCAGAGGATCTGGCGACCGCCGAGGAGCTCGCCGGCCGCGTCGCGGCCGCCATCGCGCGGGCACCGGGCGATACGATTGGCTGAGATGGCGACTCTGCAGCGGCCCCTCGCACTGCGCCGCGACCTCGTTCGGATCTTCGGTGAGGACCGGCTGGTCGCGGTCATCCGTACGGCCACCCCCGAGCTCGCCGAGCACGCCGCCCGCGCGATGGCCGAGGCGAGTGTCCGCCTGGTCGAGATCACACTCACGGTCCCAGACGCATACGAGCTGATCGCGAAGCTCGCGACCGATGACGCATTCGCGAAGCACGGGGCGATCGTGGGCGCGGGCACGGTGCTCTCCGGTGCCCAAGCAGAGGACGCTGTGCTCGCCGGCGCGCGTTTCCTCGTCAGTCCCGCGCTGATCGCCGAGATGATCGAGGTCGGCCGCGCGCGTGACGTCATGACCATGCCCGGGACGATGACGCCCACGGAGATGGTCAGAGCCGCCGAGCTCGGCGCTGACTTCATCAAGGTCTATCCCATCGCCACGATCGGGGGCCCCGATTTCGTGACGAACGTCCGCCGCGCGCTCGCGCACCTGCCACTCGTCGTGACCGGGAACGTCGAGTACGACGAGATCCCCGCGTACTTCAAGGCAGGCGTGGTCGGCTTCGGCATCGGGGGCCCGCTCATCCGCGGCGATCTGCTCGAGCGGGGCGACCACGCTGGAGTCGTGGCGAACGCGAAGCGCTTCCTCGCGGCGACCCGCAGGGCCTGATTTGCCGCGCGACCTCCCGCTCGGCAACGGCGACTTCCTCGTCACGTTCGACGCGCGCTATCAGCTGCGCGACATCTACTACCCGCACGTCGGGCAGGAGAACCACACGGTGGGTGGACCGTGCCGTTTCGGTGTGTGGGTCGACGGCAAGTTCAGCTGGATCGGCGACGACGGCTGGGAATGCCACATCCAGTACGAGCACGAGACCCTCGTCGGTGACACGAAGCTGCACAACGAGATGCTGGGCGTCCGTTTCCGGTGCCGCGACACCGTGGACTTCGACCGGAACATCTACTTCAAGGAGGTCACCGTCGAGGACCTCCTCGGCCGCGACCGACAGGTCCGCCTCTTCCAGCACTTCGACGCCCACCTCTACGGGAACGACACGGGCGACTCCGCGTATTACGACCCGCGCTCGCAGGCGCTCGTGCACTACAAGGGCCGGCGCTATTTCCTGCTCTCCGGATCGAGCGGCGGGGTCGCGTATGGGCTCGCGTCGTTCGCGATCGGCCAGAAGGACGCCCCCGGAAAGGAAGGGACCTGGCGCGACGCTGAGGACGGGGAGCTCTCGCGCAATCCGGTGGCGCAAGGCTCGATCGATAGCGTCGGCATGATCATGTTCCCCGTGCCGGCGCACGGCAGCGCCACTGGTGTCTTCTGGATCGGCGCCGGCCAGATGTACGACGAGGTCCGCGAGCTCGACAAGCTCGTGCGCGAGCGCACGCCGGCCTCGTTCCTCGCCCGCACCAAGGATTACTGGCGGCTCTGGGCCAACAAGGACGAATCCATCGCGGAGCACCTGCCCGAGCCGATCTGCCGCCTGTACAAGCGGTCGACGCTCATCATCCGCACGCAGGTCGACAACCGCGGCGCGATCATCGCGGGGAACGACTCGGACGTCCTCCGCTTCAACCGCGACACCTACTCCTATCTCTGGCCGCGTGACGGCGCGCTCGTCGCCGACGCGCTCGACCTCGCTGGCTACGGGGAGGTGACGCGCCGATTCTTCTTCCTGTGCGGCGACCTCATGACGCGCGAGGGCTACCTGCTGCACAAGTACAACCCCGATGGCTCGCTGGGCTCGTCCTGGCACGCCTGGTCCACGCCGGAAGGGCGGCTCGAGCTGCCGATCCAGGAGGACGAGACCGGTCTGCCGATCTGGGCGCTCTGGCAGCACTACGAGCGCGATCGCGACATCGAGTTCATCCGGCCGCTCTACCGGAAGCTCGTGCGCACCGGCGCCGACTTCATGGCCACCTTCCGTGAGGCGCGCACGAAGCTGCCCGCGCCGTCGTTCGACCTCTGGGAGGAGCGGCGCGGCATCCACGCGTTCACCACGGCCGCGGTGTGGGCCGGCCTCAGCGCCGGGCGCAACTTCGCCGTCGCGTTCGGCCAGCACGAGCTCGCGAAACGCTACGCCGTGGCCGCGCAGGAGATCCGCGAGGCCGCGCTCACCCACCTGTGGGACGAGGATCGCGGCCGCTTCGTGCGGACCGTCGCGGTCCTTCCCGACGGCATGATCGTCAAGGACGCGACGATCGACATCTCGCTCGCCGGCATCTTCCTCTTCGGCATGCTGCCTGCGGCCGATCCGCGCGTGGTCGCGACGATGAAGGCCATCGAGCAGCGCCTCACGGTGCGGACGCCGGTCGGGGGGATCGCGCGCTATGAGAACGACCACTACTTCCAGGTCTCGCAGGACGTCGCGAGCGTCCCGGGAAACCCCTGGTTCATCAGCACGTTGTGGCTGGCCGAGTGGTACGTCGCGA
>DASYUY010000125.1:0-65641 GCA_036000705.1 Candidatus Limnocylindria bacterium
TCCGGGCGCGTGAGTTCGTCCTCGCCGCTCGCTGCCTCGGAGTTCGTGACGCCCAGATCGTCGCCGGGCACCTGCTGCCAAACGTCGCCGGCCCC
This sequence comes from Candidatus Limnocylindria bacterium, assembly GCA_036000705.1. GTDB lineage: Bacteria > Chloroflexota > Limnocylindria > P2-11E > P2-11E > CF-39. The sequence goes on from DASYUY010000125.1 coordinate 96, forward strand.
TTGGTCGTCCTGGCCAGCTTCGGGGTCGCCGAGGCGATCATCGCCGAGGCGGGCCTCAGCCTCCTCGGGCTCGGCGTCCAGCCGCCCGAACCGAGCTGGGGCCAGATGCTTAGCGAGGCGATGGACGTCGGCACCCTTCTGAGCCGGCCCTGGATGTGGATGCCACCGGCGGTCGCGATCGCCGCCACGGTGCTCGCGATCAACTTCATCGGCGACGGCCTGCGCGACGCGCTGGATCCGCGTCACGTGGTGCGTAAGGGCGGTTAATACTTCCGGCGTGCCCGATACGCTGGACCGCTATCTCGAGCAGCACGGCGACCGCTTCGTGTCCGAGCTGCGCGAGCTGTGCGCGATCCCCTCCGAAGCGACCGACTCGCGAGCGCTCGACGCTGCGGCCCGCTGGTGCGGCCAGCGTCTGTCGTCCGCCGGTGCCGAGACGCGCGAGCTGCGGCTCGAGGGCGCGCCGGCGCTCGTCGTCGGCGAGACCGGTGCGGGGAAGCGCACGCTGATCTGCGTCCAGCACTACGACGTGCAGCCCGCGGTGCCGCTGGACCTCTGGCGCACCCCGCCGTACGACCCCGCGGTGCGCGATGGCGCCGTCGTCGCGCGCGGCGTCGACGACAACAAGGGTCACCTGCTCCTACGCATCCAGGCGGTCGAGGCCTATCGCGCGATCCACGGTGAGCTCCCGCTCGGGGTGCGCTTCCTGATAGAAGGAGAGGAGGAGAGCGGCAGCGCGAACCTGGCCCGTCTCCTTGCCCTCGACGCGACGCTGACCGACGGCGACGGCGCGCTGAAAGAGGGCGGCGCGATCGACGCAGCCGGTCGGCCGCAGCTGCTCCTTGGTGGCAAAGGCATCTTCTATGTCGAGCTGCGGGTGCGCTCGATGGCGCGGGACGCGCACTCGGGCGCCGCGACACATCTTCCCAACGCGGCGTGGCGTCTCGTCGCCGCGCTCGACACGCTCGTCGATCGCGGCGGACGCATCCTCATCGATGGCTTCTACGACGACGTGCGGCCTCCGACGGGAGCCGAGCGGGCCCATCTCGCCTCGCTCCCGTTCGAGGCTGGCGTCATCAAGCGCCTCTACGAGATCGACTCGTTCGCGTGGGGCCGCACGGACACCGAGGCGCGGCTCGCGCAGGTCTACGAGCCCACGTGCAACATCTGCGGCCTCGTCTCCGGCTTCATCGGCGAGGGAACGAAGACGGTCGTCCCGTCCGAGGCGATGGTCAAGATCGACTTCCGTCTCGTGCCGGAGCAGGACCCCGCACGCATCGGCACGCTCCTCCGCGCGCATCTGGACCGCCGCGGCTTCACCGACGTCGAGCTCATCGCGAAGGAAGGCACGCGGCCGTATCGCGGGCGCATCGACGATCCGCTGGTGCGCGCGACCCAGGCGGTCGCCGAGGAGGAGATCGGAACGCCGGCGCTGCTGATCCCGTCCTCGGGCGGCACGTCACCGATGTGGCAGGTCTGCGGGAAGCGCTCGCTCGCGAACGTCACGCTCGGCATGGGCCATCCCGGCTCGGGCGCGCACGCGCCCAACGAGAACATCCTCCTGGCGAATTACTGGAAGGCGCTGCGCGCGACCGTCGCCCTGTTCCGCCGCTACGCCGATCAGGCGTAGAGCATGGAGGGCACCATCGAGATCCGCGCCCTGCGCTGCCGCGGGCGCCAGGGCACGACGGCTGACGAGCGCGCCCGTGAACAGGACTATCTCGTCGACGTCGTGGTGCGCACCGATCTCGCGGATGCCGTACGGGCCGACGATCTCGCGTCGGCCCTCGACATCAGCTCGCTCGCGACGGTCGTGCGCCAGGCCGTCGCCGAGCGTCCGCGGGCTCTGGTCGAGCGCATCACATTCGACGTCGCACGCACCGTCCTCGCGCGCTTTCCCGCAGTGAGCGAAACGCGCGTACGCGTGCTGAAGCCGAGGCCGAACGGGCTCGACGCCGACTCCGAGGCCGTGGAGCTCGTGCTGCGCCGGTGATCCGCGCCGCCGAGATCTACTGCGGCGTGGCCGAAGGCCACACGCGACGCAGACGCGGCGCGATGCGCGCAAGAGCGAGCTCATCGCCGCGCTCGACCTGATGCTCGGCGTGCGCGAGTACATCGCCGACGCCGAGCGCCTCGGGCTCCGCCTCGGCGTCGCGTCGAGCTCATCGCGCGTCTGGGTGCTCGGCCACCTGGAGCGGCTGCGCCTCAACGTCGAGTGGGACGCCGTCCGGACCAGAGACGACGTAGCGCGAACGAAACCGGCGCCGGACCTGTATCTCGCTGCGGTGGAAGCGCTCGGCGTCGCGCCGCATAAGGCGGTCGCGTTCGAGGACTCGCTGAACGGGATCGCGGCGGCGAAAGCCGCCGGCCTCCTGTGCGTCGCAGTCCCGAACGCGCTCACGGCGGGCATAGACCTCTCGCGGGCCGACGTAAAAGTTGAATTCGCTGGCGGAGACGCCGCTCGAGGAACTGCTCGCGCTTCTCGCGCGGGATTAGTCTCTCAGGCGTGGCAGCCACCACCCCGGCCGACGCCCGTCTAGCAACGGAAATGTACGAGTACTCCCCCTATGCGCGCGGCCGCCGCGCGCTGGTCTGGTTGTGGGACCGGCCGATCACCCGCGCGCTGGTGCGCGCCGCCATCACGATCTTTCTCGTCACGACGCTGAACTTCGTGCTCATCCGGCTCATGCCGGGCAATGCGGTCGACAACTACATCGCACAGATCATGAACGAGCAGCTGCTGAGCTACGAGGACGCGGCTCAGCAGGCCTCGAACCTGTTCAGCCTCGATCTGAAGAAGCCGATCCACGAGCAGTACCTGAGCTTCCTCGGCGATCTCGCGCACGGCAACCTCGGCAACTCGATGCTCTCGCGGGGCACGCCGGTCGCGTCGCTCATCGCGGCGTATCTGCCGTGGACGCTGCTCACGGTGGGTCTCGGCCTGTTGCTGAGCTTCACGGTCGGAACTTTCCTCGGGTTGATCGCCGCGTACCGCCGCAATTCGCGTTTCGACCACATCGTGTCGACATTCGGCTCGATCCTCAGCGCGATCCCGAATTACATCATCGCGCTGGTGCTCGTCGTGATACTCGGCACGCAGCTTCGTTTGCTCCCGATCGCCGAGATGCGCGGCTCCTCGAGCCCTGGTGTCACGCCTGGGTTCAACCTCGAATACCTCGCCGACATCCTCTTCCACGCGGTGCTGCCGGTCACGGTGTACTTCTTGGCGACGGTCGGCCACTGGCTGCTGAGCATGAAGAGCGCGACGCTCGCGACGCTTGAAGAGGACTACGTGACCGCGGCACGCGCCCGCGGGCTATCCGATGGCCGCATCTCGACTGCCTACGTCGGCCGCAACGCCATCCTGCCGCTCGTGTCCCAGCTGGCGATCACAGCGGGATTCGTCGTGGGCGGCGCCTTCTTCATCGAGGTGATCCTCGTCTATCCAGGCATCGGCCTCCGGCTGTTCAAGTCCATCGAGCAGCGCGACTACACCGTGATGCAGGGCATCGTCCTGCTTCTCACGGTCTCGGTGATCGTCGCCAACATCGTCGCCGACCTGTTGTATGCGAAGCTCGACCCGCGGATCGGCCGCGCCGGCGGAGCGAACGGATGAGCGTCGCAGCGCTCGCGCGACCCACGATGCGGGCCCGCATCACCGGACCGCTGGCATCGAGCGTCGACTTCCTGCGCCTGCTGTCGCGCAAGCCCCTCGGCCTCGTCGGTTTCGTCGGCGTCGTCTTCTTCGTGGTCCTCGCGTTCATCGTGCCGTTCTTCGTGCCCTATCAGGACACCGTCGACGTCACGGCGATCTACCAGACGCCGTCGCTGACGCATCCGTTGGGAACGGACTCGAGCGGTCGGGACGTGTGGAATCAGATCATCAACGGAGGCCGCGACATCCTCACGGTCGGCTTGATCGCGGGCTTCTTCTCGACGCTGATCGCGGTGACCTTCGGATCGCTCGCGGCCGTCGTCGGGGGCAAGGTCGATGCGCTCATCTCCGGCGCAGCGGACTTCTGGCTGACGATCCCCCACATCCCGATCATCGTCCTGCTCGGCAGCATCCTGAAGTTCAACAGCATCTTCGTGATCGCGGGCTTCCTGGCGCTGCTCGCCTGGGCCGGTCTGCTGCGGCAGGTGCGCGCCCAAGTCCTCTCACTGAAGGAGCGCGACTACGTCGAGGCCGCGCGCTCCCTCGATCTCGGCCTATTCCACATCATCTTCAAAGAGATCCTGCCCAACATGCGCAGCTACATCGTCATCCACTTCATCCTGGCGATGACCTCGGCGATCTACGGTGTCGCTGGGCTCACGATCCTGGGGCTGATACCGCTATCGGGGCAGAACTGGGGCCTGATGCTCAACTTCGCGTACGTGCGCGGGGCGCTCTATTTCAAGGACAGCCTCTGGTACATCCTGAGCCCGGTCTTCGCGATCGTGCTCTTCCAGCTCTCTCTGGTCTGGCTGGTGTCCGCGCTCGAGGACATCTTCAACCCGCGTCTGCGCAGCTCGGGCTAGTCGTGCCGTCCAAGCGCGAGGTCGCCGCGCCGCAGCTCGAGGCCGATCAGGTCCTCTCCGTCCGCGGGCTGTCGATCGCGTACGCGACCCGGCGCGGCCCGGTGCAGGCGGTGCGCGACGTCTCGTTCGATCTGCGACGCGGCGAGACGCTCGCGATCATCGGCGAAAGCGGGTCCGGCAAGACGACGCTCGCGGTCAGCCTGATCCGGCTGTCGCCGCGCACGGCCCGGATCACCAACGGCCGCATCCTGTACCGCAAGGACGACGACACGATCGACGTCGCCTCGCTTGAGGACAGCGACCTGCGCGAGTTCCGCTGGAGCGAATGCGCGATGGTGTTCCAGGCGGCGCTCAACTCGTTCAACCCGGTGATCTCCATCTGGGAGCAGTTCCTCGACACGGCCCGCGCGCATGGGATGACGGACGCGAAGCAGGTCCGCGCGCGATCCGGCGAGCTGCTCGGCCTGGTGAACCTCGACCCCGAGCGCGTGCTGCGGGCGTACCCGCACGAGCTCTCCGGCGGGATGAAGCAGCGCGTGCTGATCGCGCTCAGCCTGCTGCTCAAGCCGTCGATCATCATCCTCGACGAGCCAACGACGGCGCTCGACATCCTCACCCAGCGGGCGATCATCGATCTGCTTCGCAAGCTGCGCGAGCAACTGGGCTTCTCGATGATCTTCATCTCGCACGACCTGTCGCTGGCAGCGGAGCTCGCCGACCGCGTGCTCACCATGTACGCGGGCACCGTCGTGGAGCGCGCCAGCGTGAAAGACCTGTTCTACCGGCCGCGGCACCCGTACTCGATGGGCTTGCTTCGCGCGGTGCCACGGGTGAGCGGCGCCCTGGGGAGCGTCGTCTCGATCGCCGGCAGTCCACCCGACCTCATCAATCTTCCGCAGGGCTGTACCTATAACCCACGCTGTCCCTTCGTCATCGACGAGTGCAAGGTTCGAGAGCCCGAGCTGCTGGCGGTCGACATGCCGCAGCACGACGCGCGCTGCATCCGTTGGAAATACGTCGCCGAGCTGGTCGGCAAGGAAGAGGCGGTCGTCGCCGAGAAGCTGGCCGCCGCAACGTGACCGTTTCCGGCGACATCACCGTCCAGGGCAAGCCACTCATCGAGCTGGTCGGCGTCACGCGTGAGTTCAAGACGCCCGGCGGGATGATCAAGGCGGTCGACCGAGTTTCGCTCGCGCTCGGTCAGAGCGAGGCGATGTGCCTGGTCGGCGAAAGCGGCTGCGGCAAGACGACGACGGGAAGACTGCTCGCGGGCCTTCTGCGACCCACGAGCGGCGAGCTCCTCTTCGAAGGGAAAGACGTGTGGAAAACGAAAGGCGAGGAGCTCGCGCGCTTCCGGCGCGCGGTGCAGCTCGTCCACCAGGACCCTTACGCATCGCTCAATCCGATCCGCACCGTCTACCAGACGCTCTCGGCTCCGCTGTTCCGGCACAACAAGGCGCGGGGTCGCCGGGCGGCCATCGGTGCGGCGACCGAGCTGCTCGAGCGGGTCGGTCTCACGCCGCCGGCGGACTTCCTCGTGAAATATCCGCATCAGCTGTCCGGAGGCCAGCGGCAGCGCGTGAGCATCGCGCGCGCGCTCAGCGTCGATCCGCGCGTGATCGTCGCGGATGAGGCGGTATCGATGGTCGACGTCTCGATCCGCATCAGCCTGCTCAACCTGCTTCTCGCGTTACGCGATGAGTTCCGCGTCACCATCGTCCTGATCACGCACGATCTCGCCGTCGCGCGCTATTTCGCACGACGCGGCCGGATCGGCGTGATGTACCTCGGGCGCGTCGTCGAGCTCGGCGCGTCGGAGCTCGTCGTCGGCGATCCGGCCCATCCGTACTCCGCCGCGCTCGTCGCCGCCATCCCCGAGGCGGATCCGACGCTGACGCGATCGAAGGAACGCGTCGAGCTACGGAGCGCCGACGTGCCGAGCCTGCTGCGGCTGCCGAGTGGCTGCACGTTCCATCCGCGCTGCCCGCTCTTCGAGGCGGGGCTCTGTGACGTGCAAGTTCCCGCGCTGTTGGCGATCCCCGACGGGCGCCAGGTCGCCTGCCACGTGGCGGCTCGCGAGCGTGCGCCCGCCGCGGAGCTGCTCGGAGTGCGGTAGGTGGACCCGGCGCTCCTCCGCGGCAACCTCGCGCTCGCGCTATTCATTCTGCTGCTCGCGTTCATGATCCTGCCGTTCCAGGACCGTACGTCGGGCGCGTTCGTTGTCACTGTATTAGCGGTCATCGTGGCTCTTCTGTTCATTGCTGCAACCTGGCTCGTCGCGCGTTGGTCCACGCCCCGGATGCCGCGCAAAGAAGATGACAAATAGCGGCTGACGGGCTACAACGGTCGCAGTCCGGGCAATTCGGCGAATGCCTTGAGCCCCTGGGCGAAGGAGAGGGTTGATGAGCGACACGCTTCGTTACACGGCAAACCGACGTCGTTTCCTCCGCGACTCCACGCTCGCGTCGATCGGTCTGATCGCCGCGGCGTGCGCGCCGGGCACGACAGGCACGACCGGCGGAACGACCGGCGGCGCGGTCAAGAAGGGCGGCGAGTTCCACGGGGGCTGGCCCTATGTACTACCGCCGGCCGGTCACTGGAACGGCTACGCGCCGAACGGCATCCTCACCACGGGCATCTACCGGCATCTCTGGATGACGACGCTGGGCATGTACCTCTGGGCTGACAAGAAGTTCGAGTACTGGCTCGCCGAGTCCTCCGGGCCCAAGAGCGGCGACAACTACGAGCTCAAGCTGCGCTCCGGCATCAAGTGGAGCGATGGCACGCCCTTCACGGCGAAGGACGTCTACACAACCTTCAACATCGGTCGTCTCGAGAACTTCACCATCTGGCAGTACGTCGACAAGATGAACATCGTCGACGACCAGACGATCAACTTCCACTTCTCGCGGCAGTCGAGCCTCGCCGAGCGCCTGCTCCTTCGCGAGCCCACCCGTCCGGACTCGGTCTACGGTGCTCTGTCCAAGAAGACCGACGCTCTCGTCGCGGCCGGCAAGAAGGGTGCGGACCAGGAGTGGAAGGACGTCCGCACCGAGCTCGCGAATCTCAAGCCGACGACGCCGCTGTCGGTCGGCCCGTACAAGATGGACCCCTCGACACTCACCGAGTCCCAGGTCACGTTCGTGAAGAACCCCGGCGGCTACGCCGCGGACCGCGTGAACTTCGACAAGGTCGTCGTGTACCAGGGCGAGACGAATCAGATCTCGCCGCTCGTGCTTTCCGGCGACGTCGACTACGCGACGCACGGCTTTACGCTCGCGGTCGACAAGGCGATGCAGGACGCGGGCATCCGCGTCGCGCGTCCGCCGCTGTACACCGGACCGGCGCTCTACTTCCACTGGGAGAAGGCGCCGGAGTTCCAGGACGTGCGGCTGCGCTACGCCGTCGCGCACGCGATCAACAAGCAGGAGAGCGCGGCGATCACCTACGGCGACTCCGGCAAGGCACAGAAGTACATGGCCGGATTCAGCGACAACATCATCGCGGACTGGATCGGCAGCGGCGATCTGTCGAAGTTCAAGGAGTACGAGTTCAGTCTTGCGAAGGCCGATCAATTCATGAAGGACGCCGGCTACGCGAAGGGCTCGGACGGCGTCTACGCCAAGGGCGGAAAGAAGCTGGAGCTCGAGCTCGTCTTCCCGAGCGACTTCGCCGACTGGTCGAGCGCGGCGACGCACGCCGCCGAGTCACTCACGAAATTCGGCATCAAGGTCACACCGCGCGGCCTCGTCAACTCGACCCAGCAGCCCGAGGTCAATGACGGGAAGCACGCGTTCTTCGTGCGCGCCTGGGGCGCGAACACCGGCCCGCACCCGCAGTACTCCTTCATCCAGGACCTGCGGACGCACAACACGACGCCCGCGGGCGGCGGCATGAAGTACCCGCTCAAGCAGAAGCTGCCCTCGACGGGCAAGGACATCGACTTCGACGAGCTCATCAACCGCACCGGCGACGGCACGGACGAGGCCAAGCAGAAGGCCGCCGTCACCGAGCTCGCCCTCGCATTCAACGAGCTGCTCCCGATCATCCCGCTGTGGCAGCGCTTCGGCAACAACCCGATCAACGACAAGAAGCGTGTCGCGGGCTGGCCGCCCGATGGCGACGGCATCTACAAGAACCCGGACGGCGACAGCTTCGCCATGACGCTCCTCATCCGAGGGACGATCGGCGGGAAGTAGCCCTTCTCGCTTGTGACCTGAGGGCGTTCCGAAAGGAGCGCCCTCTCTCTTTCGCGCTAGCCTCCCTTTGATGCTGCGTATCGGCGTCCTCGGCGCGGGCTTCGCGGGAGCGATGCACGCGCACAGCGCGCTCGGCCTCGATGAGGTGAAGGTCGTCGCCGTGGCCGCGGTCCCTCTCGAGCAGGCCGCTTCGCTCGCGACAGAGTGCGGCGCGCGACTGGCGAGCGCCGAGGAGATCTGCGTCGCGGACGACATCGACCTCGTCGTCGTCGCGACCCCAACGCACCTCCACGCCGAGTACGCGATCGCCGCCGCGAAGGCCGGCAAGCACGTGTTCTGCGAAAAGCCGATCGCGCGGACGCGCGAGCAAGCCGAGGCGATGGTGCGCGCCTGCGACGACGCCGGCGTCCGCCTGGCGGTCGGCCACGTCGTGCGCTATTTCCCCGAGTACCAGCGGGCGAAGGCGATGCTCGACGACGGCACGCTGGGCCGTCCGGCGATCGCCACGCTGACCCGTGGCAACTTCTCCGTCGGATCGGCGCGCGGGTGGTATCTCGACGCGGCGAAGAGCGGCGGCGTCGTCCTCGATCTGATGCTCCACGACCTCGACACCGTTCGGTGGTGGTTTGGCGAGCCGTCGCGGATCTACGCGAAGCGGTTGACGGCGGCCGGCGGGGCGCTCGACTACGCGCTCGCGACGATCCGCTACGAAGACCGACCGATCGTGCACGTGGAAGGCAGCTGGGCCGAGCACTCAGGGTTCCGCACCGGGTTCGAGCTGCGCGGCGACCGCGGCATGCTCGTGCACGACAGCCGCGCGGCCTCGCCGCTGACGGTGCAGTCGCCGGCCGGTCCGGCGGGACCCGCGATGATGGCCACACCGACGCTGGGCGAATCGCCCTACCGCCGGCAGCTCCGCGACGTCTTCGCGCGCGTGCGTCGCGAGGAGCGTCCGCTCGTCGACGGGCACGAGGGCCTCCGGTCACTCGCGCTCGGCCTGGCGGTGATCGAGTCCGCGGACAGCGGCACGGTCATCGAGTGGAAGGCTCCCGCATGACGCGCCGGCTGCGCGTGGGTCTGGTCTCGTTCGCGCACGTGCACGCGCCAGGACTCGCGAGCACCCTGCGTACGCTCGAGCAGGTCGACTTCACTGGCATCCACGACGACGACGTGGCGCGCGGAAGGGCTGCGGCGCACGAGCACGACGCGCGCTGGCACGAGACGCTCGACGGCCTGTTGGAAGCGAGCGAGGCCATCGTCGTCGCGTCAACGAACGCCGACCACCGCCGCTACACCGAGGCAGCCGCGGCAAAGGGTGTTCACGTGCTCAGCGAGAAGCCACTCGCGACCACGACGGCGGACGGGCGCGCGATGATCGACGCCTGCCGTCGCGCCGGCGTCCAGCTCGGCGTCGCGTTCCCGGTGCGGAGCAGCACCGCGGTCAGCGCGCTGAAGGATGCGATCGCGAGCGGAACGCTCGGCCGGGTCCGCGCGATCCGCGCGACCAATCCCGGTCAGTACCCTGGCCTGTGGTTCGGCGACAGGAAACGGGCGGGCGGGGGTGCGGTCATGGACCACACCGTCCACGCGGCCGACGCGATCCGCTGGCTCACCGGCGATGACTTCGTGCGCGTCCATGCCGAGCTCGGCTCGTTCATCTACGGCCTCGACGTCGAGGACTGCGGCGTGCTCATGTGCGACCTCGCCAGCGGCGCATTCGCGTCGATCGACTGCAGCTGGTCACGGCCGCAGACCTTTCCGACGTGGGGCGGCGTAACGCTTCACGTCGTCGGCGAGAAGGCGACGGTGGACGTCGACGTCTTCCGGCAGGCGCTCACCCACTACGACGACACGACCGGACGCGCGCGACTCGTCGGCTGGGGCGACGACCTCACCACCCGCATGGTCGCGGGCTACGTCGACGCGATCCTCGCCGGCCATCCGGTGCCGATCGATGGTCGGGACGGACTGCGCGCGCTCGAGGTCGCGATCGCCGCATACCGCTCGGCGGACGCGAGGCGACCGGTCGCGATCGCCGACGTCCGCGCGTGAGCGGGACGGATCGCGACACCGTCGCGGGATATCCCGAAGTCATCGTCGTTCTCGGCGGTGGGATGCAGCCGGATGGAACGCCCGCACGGGCGACCTCGGCACGCGGCAGTACCGCGGCCGAGCTCGCGCGACTGCATCCGCGCGCGGCGATCATCTGTTCGGGAAGCCACGGTGTCGGCCGGAAGCCGCGACGGAGCGAGGCCGCCTCGATGGCCGATCTCATCGTCAGCGCAGGCATCGACCGCGAACGGATCTTCCTCGAGGACGAGTCGCGTGACACGATCGGCAACGCGGTGCACGTCGCCGATCGTTACCTCGGCGCGATCCCGCCGCGGGCGGTTTACATCGTCACGTCGCCGTTCCACCTCGAGCGCTCGGTCGAGACGTTCCGGCTCGTTCTCGGTCCGTCGTGGCGCATCGAAGGCGTCCCCAGCGCGCCGGCGCCGGACGACGCGGATCGCGCCAAGCACGAAGGGCGGTTCCTGCAGCAGACACGCGAATTCCTCGCCGGGATGAGTCCCGGCGAGGTCTCGCGAATGAGCGCGAAGTTGCGCGAGCGCCGCTAGTCGCCCGGAGCGTTAGGCCGCCAGCCCCATCGCCTTCGCGCTGGCGGCGTCGATGGCCTCGAGGCCGACATCGATCTTCACCTTGTCGCCGACGAGCACGCCGCTGGGGACCGGCTGGTTCCACACCAGGCCGAAGTCCTTCCGGTCGATGGTGCTCGTCGCGGAGGCGCCCAGATGCCGGCCGCCCTTGCCGTCGACGCCGATGCCTTCCAGCTCGACGTCGAAGGTGACCGGGCGCGTGACGCCGCGGATCGTCAGGTCGCCACTGACGGCGAACTTGTTCTCCCCCTTCGGGAAGACCGCCGAGCTCTTGAACACGATCTCCGGGTACGTCTCCGCGTCGAAGAAGTCTGCCGAACGAAGGTGTCCGTCGCGGCGCGCGTCGCCGGTGTCGATCGCCGTCACGTCAGCTCCGATCTCGAAGCTGGCGCGGCGCGGGTTCTCCGGGTCGATGTCAATCTCGCCGCGCAGCTTGCCGAGCCGCCCGCGCACCGTGCTGACCATCATGTGCTTGACGGAGAAGGTCGCCTGTGTGTGATGGGGGTCGATGTACCAGATCATCTGTGTATTGCCTCTTCCTTGACGCTCCCTCGAGCGCCGGGTAGTTGATGCTACAATCAACTAGTTGACTACGCAATCTATTCCAAAGCAGCGACAGAAACGCCGCCTCAAGCCCGATGAGCTACGCGCCTGGCTGGCGTTCATCCGCGCCGGCCTGTACAGCCTTCGGGCGATGGACCGCGACGCCGAGGCCAGCGGGCGTCCGCCTTTCTCCGAGCACCACATCCTTGCGACGCTGGACGGCGGGCCGCCCGAGGGAATCCGACCGACAGACCTCGCGGAGCGGGCGGCCCTGACGAAGAGCGGCCTCACTCGCGCCATCGACCGTCTCGAGTCGCAGGGTCTCATCGCGCGGCGCCCCTGCCCCACCGACGCGCGCGGCCAGCTCATCGTGCTGAGCGCGCAGGGCCGGCGCGTGCTCCGGCGTTCCGCCCCCGAGCATTTCCGCTCGATCGCGCGCAACTTCGCCGACCATCTGACGGATCGTGAGACCCCGGTCGTGACGGCCGCGCTCGAGCGGGTCGCCGACGCCGCGGCCCGCCGCTGAGCAAGGCGTCGCCGATGTGGCTCCTGACCGAAACGGTCGGGAGGCACAGACTGTGAACGCCATCGTCCTCGCGGTATCCCAGGAGAACGCGGACGCGCTCCTCGACGGCAAGCGGACCGCGGATCATCGCGTTCTGCCGCCGACGCGACTGCCGGCGCGCGCTTATCTCGCGGTCGTCGGCACCGGAGCGGTCGTCGGCGAGTGCGTGCTCGGCGAGCGCGCCGGGCGCACCGCCAAGGGCTGGACGCTTCCGGTCAGCAAGCCGCGCCGGTACCGGAAGGCGCGGCCGCTCGCCGACTTCGGTCTGGCGAAGACCCCGCGCAGTTTCAGATATGTGGCGAAATGACCGGGCCTAGTTCGCGGGCTTCCACGCGAAGGTGACATGCGTGATGAGCTGGCCGTCGGTCTCGAAGGTCCAGGTCGTGTAGTTCGCGAAATGCCCCGGCGCGCGTGTCAGCCCGCGCAGGATCACCGTGGTCCCATCGATCTGCTGCTCGCGAACGCGCCGGATGAACGGGGGCGCGATGCGCACGAGGCGCCGTGCACCGTCACGGCCCTCCAGCTGCGGGTCGCCGCCGGGCAGCTCGATCTGCACGTTTTCTGCACAGACGGCCGCGGCACGCTCAGGGTCGCGCGCCTCGAGCGCGTCCATGAAGGTCTTGGCGGCTTCCAACGGATCGGGCATTAGGAGGATTATTCAGGACGTGCGGCAACTGCGCGGGCTTCTGCCGTATGCCCTGGTCGCCGCGCTGGTCGTTGTCGCCTCGGTCGTCGCGATCGTGGTCTCGACCAGCGCCGCTCCCGCTGGCCCGAACGCCGGCGCTTCGGCCTCTCCCACCGGCGCCGCGAGCGCTACGCGACAGGCCGTCACGGATCTCTCGGCGAACGGCCGGCTCGCGTACTGGCGCGCCGAGCCCAACGGCGATCATCTCCTGTGGCTCGCGAACGTCGACAACTCCCGGCGCCGGTCGGTCGCGAAGACCGACGCGCCGAACACGATCACGAAGACGAAATGGTCCGTCGACGGTAACGCGATCGCGTACGTCGAGAGCGGGATCCGCCTGGTCGTCGTGCGCCTCGACGGCGGCACGAGCTCGTACACGCTCGCACCCGAGCTGCGGACCGACAACTACAAGATCGTCGATCACCGCTTCTCGCCGAGCGGCGCGCGCATCGCCGCGACCGTGCAGCGTCAGACAGGCAGCCAGAGCGATGTCTACGTCGCCGCGACGAACGGCTCGTGGACGCGCATCACGACGGTCGAGGACGCGATCGCTGCCGACTGGCTCGACGAGGACGAGCTGCTGGTGCAGACGACCGGCGGGGTGATCTCGGCTGTGCGCGCGAGCGGGACGAATCAGTTCCGACCACTCACAGGCCTGCAAGCGTCGTCACCGGTCATCGGGAGTGACGGCCGTATCCATTTCCTCGCCGGACGCGTCACGCCTTTCGCGGGAGCGACGGAGACGTTCGTGTTCGCGGCGGCCGCGAACGTCTGGAGCATGACCGCGGACGGCACCGACGTGCGCCGCGAACTCATGCCGCCCGATCAGGACAGCCTGCGTCTCGACGGCACCTGGCCAGGCGGATACCTGTATCACCGCAGCACGAACCCGGCGCAGCTCGTGATCGGTTCGATCCCGATCCTCCTGCCTTCGAGCGCGGGACTCATCGAGCGCATCACGGTGTCGCCCGACAAGCGTTTCGCGATGGGCTTCGCCGGCACGACGGTCGTTCGCGTCGACCTCACGCCGACGGGCCTGGCGCCGAGCGCGGTGCTGCTCCTCGGCTCGATCGACGGCGGCGACGTCTGGTTCCCGCGCACGGCTGCCCTCGCGAAGGCCGCGCCGACGCCGCGCGCCGACGCGCCTGCGGTGCGGTACACGTTCGCCCTGGGGGGCAACGTCTGGGCGATGGGACCCGACGGCGTGCCCTCGCTGCTGCGCGCCGGCGCGAGCAACTCGCAGACGCAGCGGCGGTTCATCATTCCGCCACCGCAGTGGTCCCCGGCGGGCGACCGCGTCCTGACCGTCGAGACCTTCGGCACGGTGTCCGCGCTCCAGCTGATCCCCGTCACGATCGACCGTACCGGCAAGGTCACGCGGCTCACGGCGCTCACGTCCGTCGCGCCGACGGTCGCGTGGTCACCCGACGGTGCGTCGATCGCGGCGGTGGCGTTGCCCGGGTCGCCGCAGGACCCGTCGATCCTGCAGAGCGAGCTCAGCGTTCGAGTCATGAGCGTCGAGGGCGTGGTCGGTCAATCCATCCCTGGCCGCGAGGTCGCCTGGACGAGATCGGGCATGTTCGTGCTGACGAACGGCACGATCCGCGCGAGCGACCGTGCGCGTGACGAGCAGGCCATCGAGCTGTGGACCGGCACGCAGAAGCGCACGGTCACGACGGTGGCCCGGATCATCGGCGATCCACGCGCGCAGTCGCCCTCCGCGACGAAGGGGATCACGTCGGTGAGCAACGTGACCGCCGCGGCGGACGGAACCCACGCCGCGGTGCGTGTCGCGTTCCTCGGCACGACCGCGACGCCGTTCCTGGTGCTGATACGTACGGCCGACGGTGCTGCGGCGCAGTACATCCTCGCCGATCGCGTCGGCGACGAGGTCTGGTCGCCGGCACGCTCGCTCATCGGTTACACGCTGACCTCCGGTGGCCAGGGCATTCCCGGAACGCCCACCGAGCCGAAGCCGGTCGCGACGATCCGCGACGCCGTGAACGGCGCGGTCCTCGCGGAGGTCGATGGTCGCTTCGCGGGCTGGTCGCCCGACGGCGCGTGGTTCTACGTCGCGACGAGCGGCGGCCTCTACGTGCGGCCGCTCGCCGGCGGCGCCCTTGCGCGCGTGAGCGGTATTGGCGTGCCGGTCAGCATCACGAAGCCCTAGCGCCACCCGCCCTTCGGCGGAAGTCGAGGGCGCTTTCGGGCTCATCGGTGCAGATCCACGGTAGGTCGAGGGCGACAGCCAGCTCGCGGGATCGTTCGTCGTTCACGCCATGCGCGTGCACGTTGACGCCGCCCGCGCGGATCGTTGCGACGACCTCCTCGTTAATTTGCACGGGATGAAGATGTACCGCCTGCGCCTGCGCGAGGCGCGCACGCTGGAGCGCGGCATGCGCCACGACGTCGGAGCGCATCCACGCTTCCGATGGCGGCAAGAGCAGCGCGATGTCGTGATCGCGGCACACGGCGCGCACGGTCGTGAGCAGCGCAGGCTCGAAGGACGTGATCTCGATCCGGTCCCAGTGGGATCGGACGGACGAGAGGAGCTTCGCCACGCTGGCTGCCGCCTCGGGCTCCGGGCCTTTCAGCTCGATCTCGAGACCGAGACGACCGGCGAAGCGGTCAAGGACCTCTTCGAGCATCGGGATGCGATGGTCGACGCCGCGGTCGCGATCCACGACGCGCAGAGACTCGAGATCCCCAGCGGTGTGAGCGAAGATCGGACCTGCGCCTGTCGTGAAGCCGTCGAGGTAGTAATAGTGGTAGACGGCGAGCCGACGATCACTCGTCAAGCGGACGTCGAGCTCGACAGCGTCGACACCGAGCAGAGCGGCTCGCGCGAACGCGGCCATCGTGTTCTCAGGCGCCGCGGCGGTCACGCCGCGATGGGCGACGATGCGGAACATCGCTGCAGGCTACTTCGCTGTGGAACGCCGATACTCCGACGCGATGCAGGTCGGCGCGGTGTTCCCGCAGCTCGAGATCGGCAGCGATCCCGACACGATCGCAACGTACGCCCGCACGGTCGAGGAGCTCGGATACGACCACCTGGTGGTCTTCGATCACGTCCTCGGCGCGGATCGCGACCGGCCGGGCGGATGGACCGGCGTCTATGACCACCGGTCGATGTTCCACGAGCCATTCGTGCTCTATGGCTACCTCGCCGCGATCACGACCCGCCTCCGCCTCGCGACCGCCATCATCGTGCTGCCGCAGCGAGAAACGGCGCTCGTCGCGAAGCAGGCCGCTGAGGTTGACGTCCTGTCGCGTGGACGGCTCATCCTCGGTGTCGGCATCGGCTGGAACGAGGTCGAGTACGAGGCGCTCGGGATGAACTTCAGGGACCGGGGCCGGCGCATCGAAGAACAGATCGCGGTCCTGCGTGCGCTGTGGACGCGGGAGGTCGTCGAGTTCAAGGGCCGCTGGCACCGCATCGATCGCGCCGGGCTCAACCCGCTGCCGGTGCAGCGACCGATCCCGGTCTGGATGGGCGGAGGCTGGGACCGCCAGAAGCGAGCGATCGTCGAACCCGCGCTCCGCCGCATCGCGCGGATCGCCGACGGCTGGTTCACACACCTGCCCGCGAACGAAGACGGTCGCGCCGGAATGGAAGTCTTCCATCGCTTGCTCAAAGAAGAAGAACGCGATCCGGCGACGATGCCCGTCGAGGGACGCCTTCCGGCGGCGAAGAGCGGCCCAGAGGAGTGGCAACGCGGGATCGACGCCTTCCGCGCCATGGGGATGACGAGCGTCGAGCTCAACACGATGGGTGCCGGCTACCGCTCGTTGGACGAGCACCTTGACGCGCTGCGTCAGTTCCGGACGCTGGCCTGAGCGGATGGCAAAGGTGATCGCGGGGATGACGACATCGCTCGATGGATTCGTCGCTGACGGAACTGGCAGCGTCGACCGCCTCTACCCGGATCTGGAATGGCTTCACGGCACGGCGTACATGAGGGAGATGATCGAGAGCACCGGCGCGGTCCAGGCGCCGATCTTCGTGCTCACCCATCGGCCACCACCCCGGGTCGCGCCGAAGCAGGACGAGCATCTGACATTCACATTCGTCACGGACGGCGTGGGGTCGGCGGTCGCGAAGGCGAAGGCCGCCGCTGGTGACAAGGCGGTCCAGGTCATCGGCGGCGCGAGCGTGGTCCGACAGCTTTTGCTGGCCGGTCTGGTCGACGAGCTCCACGTCGACGTTATGCCGGTGCTGCTTGGCGCCGGGCTGCGACTCTTCGAAGACCAGGGCGTCGCTGGCATGCAGCCGGAGCGGATCAGCGTGCTGGAAGTCGGTGCGCGGACGAGCCTCAGATTCCGCGTCCCGAGATAAGGTCTGCGTCGCGGATGGATGTGCAGCTCGAACGCGGCGTCGCTCCAGCGGCCGACCCGACCGCGACAGAGAGCCGGCTCCGCACCGAAGCGCGCGACGTCTACGGTTGGTCGAACGGGCCGGGCGACCGCTATGCCCAGCACGTGCACGCCTACAACAAGCTCCTCTACTGCACGCGCGGCGCGATCGACTTCATCCTCGGCGACGGCCGCACGCTGACGCTACGGCCGGGCGATCGCATGTTGCTCCCCGCGGGCACGCCACACGCCGCGCTCGTTGGCCACGAAGGATGCGCCTGCGTCGAGGGCAAGGTCTAAACTCGCCGCGATGCGCCCGCTCGCGCGCCGGATGGGGCGGCTCGGCACCGAGACAGCGTTCGAAGTCCTGGCGCGTGCGCGCGCGCTCGAGGCCAAAGGGCGCAGCATCATCCACCTCGAGATCGGCGAGCCCGACTTCGACTCGCCGCGGTCCGTCGTCGCCGCGGGCGTGGCGTCGCTCGAGCGCGGCGAGACCCACTACACGCCGTCCGCGGGCATCCCCGAGCTCCGCGAAGCCGTCGCGAACTACCTGAACCGAGCACGGGGCCTCGCGGTCGAGCCTGGGCAGGTGATCGTCACGCCAGGCGCGAAGCCGATCATGTTCTATGCGATCCTCGCGCTCCTCGAGTCGGGCGACGAGGCCATCTATCCCGACCCCGGCTTCCCGATCTACGCCTCGATGATCTCGTTCGCGGGTGCGACCGGCGTGCCGCTCGCGCTGCGCGAAGAGAACGACTACGTCCCTGACCTCGACGAGCTGCGCCGGCTCATCACACCGCACACGAAACTGCTCATCCTCAACAGCCCGCACAACCCGACCGGCGGAGTGCTCTCTCCGGAAGCGATCCGCGAGATCGCGAAGATCGCACGCGAGCGCGACCTCTGGGTGCTGTCTGACGAGATCTACGCCGAGATCATCTACGAGGGCCGGCACCGCTCGATCGTCGCCGAAGAAGGGATGGCCGAGAGGACGATCCTGCTCGATGGCTTCAGCAAGACGTTCGCGATGACCGGCTGGCGACTCGGCTACGGCGCCTTCCCGAAGCCGCTCGTCGATCCCGTCGCGAAGCTCGTCACGAACTCCGTCTCGTGCACCGCGACGTTCACACAGCGCGCCGGCGTCGTCGCGATCTCACAGCGGCCGGCGGAGGTCGACACCATGCTCGCGGAGTTCCGCAGGCGCCGCGACACGATCGTGGCGGGGCTTGATCGCATCGAGGGCATCACCTGCCGCCTGCCGCACGGCGCGTTCTACGTCTTCCCCAACATCACCGGGCTCGGCCTCGGCGACGCCGCGACCGTCGCGAACCGCGTGCTGAACGAGGCCGGCGTCGCCACGCTCGCGGGGACCGCATTCGGACCGGTGGGCGAAGGCCACCTGCGCCTCTCGTACGCGAACTCGCTCGAGAATCTGAACCTGGCCGTTGACCGCATCCGAGACTGGGTGCGCTCGCAGCGTGCGGCGGCTCTACCTACCGGTCGGTAGGCGCGCGGAGCGCAAAGACGGGCGCTGTCAGACTCCGATCCCATCGACGATGAGACCGACGATGTCGGCCGCCAGCTGCTGCGGCTCGCGCCCACCGGGAAGCGGATCGCGACCGGTCCACGGATCGAGGAGATTCAAGAGGGCCTGCGCCGCAAAGGCCGTGTCCATCTGACGCAGCTCTCCGGCATGCACGCCGTCGTCGAGGATCTGCTGCAGCGGCGCGAAGAAGTGGCGGAAGAAAGCGGCGCGCGCCTGGCTGTTCTGATCCACGGTGAGCGTGACCCCACCGTCGCGCAGCAACCGCGGTGCGCTGGCGCGCGCTTCGATCAAGTACGCCAGCGCGGAAATGAGCCGATCGCGGGCGCGGTTCCCGCGCTTGGCCGCCGTGCGCAACGCGCCGCCGTGTTCTTCCAGCACGCTGCAGACGACAGCCGTGAAGAGCGCGCTCTTGTCCGTGAAGTAGTAATAGACGGTCGGCTTCGTGACGGCGGCCTCGCGCGCGATGTCGTCGAGCGACGCGCCACGCACTCCGCGCTCGCCCCACAGACGGTCCGCCGCTTGTAGGACGCGCTCACGCGTCGACCCGGCTGCCTGACGCCGATGTGGCGGCACCGGATGATTCTACCTACCGGTCGGTAGGCCCTGGCGGAGGCGTTACGGCAGCACGCCGTTGCGATCATGCAACGACTCTCCCGCCGGCAGCGTGTGTCTAGCGGCCGCCTTCCAGCGGAGTTCACGTTCGCGGTCGCAGCGCCCGAACGCGAAGATCGGTCGCGGGCGATCGCGCGAGAACGGCAACGAAAACACAACACGCTTGCTGTCGCATATCTGACGACGTCGCGTTACTGATCCGCCGGAGCGCCCTTTGTCGGCGTGTTACCGAGTCACGCCTCTCTGGAGCAGCACCTGCGTCGAGCGCATGACCGTGTCCCGGCACCGGGGCACAGAAATCCGGCACAGGAGGCAACAGAGTGCGCAAGGCAACCGGTCTTTTGTCATTTCTTGCCGGCCTAGCGCTTCTCGTGTTCACCGCAGTGACTCCGGCATCGGCCGATCCGCCGGGGTTCAACGGCACGGTAAAGATCCACGAGGAGCCCGGCGAAGCCGAACCGATCATGCGGAACGAACCGCATGTCTGCGTGTTCCACATCCACGGTTTCAACTTCGATGCGGCCGCGATGGGCTGGTATCGCATCGACCGCTGGGAGCCGACCGGCAGTGGCAACCAGGTACCTCAGACGACGTGGGGTCCGGCCAGCGCCAGCGGCGAGTGGAAGTCGCAGGCGTACACCCTTCCGCCCGGCCACTACAAGCTGTTCTTCGACCAGACGACCCCGCCGGCACCAGGCGGTGAAAAGCACAAGGTCTTCTGGGTCGAATGTGAAAGCACTACGACCGGCGCGGCCAACACGTCCGGCGCGGCCAACACGTCCGGCGCGGCCAACACGTCGGGCGCGGCCAACACGTCCGGCGCGGCCAACACGTCCGGCGCGGCCAACACGTCGGGCGCGGCCAACACGTCGGGCGCGGCCAATACGTCCGGCGCCAGCACCACGACCGGTGCGGCCAACACATCCGGCGCCAGCACCACGACCGGCGCCAGCACCACGACCGGGGCGGCCAACACCTCGGGCGCGGCCAACACGTCCGGCGCGGCCAACACGTCGGGTGCGAGCGCCACGACCGGTGCGAGCGCCACGACCGGTGCGAGCGCCACGACCGGTGCGAGCGCCACGACCGGTGCGAGCGCCACGACCGGCGGTAGCGGCTCAATACCCGTCGTCACCACCCCCGGCGCCGGAGCTGCGGTCGCCGGCGTGCAGACGACACCAACGGCGGGCGCCCAAAACACGCCGAGTGGTGTGGTCGCAGGCGTCCAGACCCTTCCGTCGACGAGCACGCAGGAAAGCAGCAACCCGATCGCGATGTTGGGCGCGGCCCTCATGGCGCTCGGCGGATTCCTGCTGGTACGAACGCGGCGACGGACCGAAATCTGAAAGCAGGGCCCTTCGGGGGCCTGCCTTGCGCGGAGGGAGCCCGGCAACGGGCTCCCTCTTCTTTCCCACCCACGGTACGGCTCATGCGAATCTAGGCGTCGATGCACCGGCTGCGCGAGTTCTGGGTAGGCGACGCCGACATCGCTCCGCTCGCGTTTTTTCGGATCCTCTACGGCCTCCAGCTTTTCAACTGGTTCTGGCAGCTCCTCCCCAACCTGACCGCGTTCTTCACCGACGAGGGGATCTTGCCGCGACGCGAGCTGCTGGTGACATATGCCGATCGGTTCTCACTCCTGAACATGTTCGGCGAGTGGTGGCAGGTCGCGATCGTATGGGCCGTCTCGTGCGTGATCGCACTCTGCATCGCGGCGGGTTGGCACACGCGTCTCGCCTGCTTTCTGGCATTCGTGCTCGTGTCCAGTTTCTCGTGGCGCGACCCGTTGATCCTCGACGGCAGCGATTTCGTCTTCCGAGTCGTTCCCCTGTGGCTGTCGTTCACGAGCGCCGGCGATCTCTATTCGCTCGATGCCTTCCTGCGCGGCGCGCCGAGCAGCGGTCGCGGTTGGGCGCTGCCGATCCGACTACTTGAATTCCAGATCGCGTGGATCTACCTGACGACCGGCGTCGAGAAGCTCGCCGGACTCTATTGGGTCGACGGCACGGCAACCTACTACGCGCTGCAGCTCGCGCACACGTTCGGTCGGTGGTGGGCGCGGCCCATCGCTCTGGACCCGACGCTGACGCACCTGGGCACCTGGGGCACACTCGCGGTGGAGCTCGCGTTCCTTCCGCTCGCGATGCTCCCGTCGCGCCTCACGCGTCTTGTAGCCGTCGCTGCGGCGGCCGGTCTCCACCTCGGGATCCTCACGCTGATGAACGTTGGCAACTTTCCGGTGATCATGCTGTCGGCGCTCGTTCTGTTCCTGCCGGCTGAGTGGATCCGCCGCATCATGCGAGATCCGGTGCGGAGCTCCGCACCCATGGAACCGCCGCAGCGGCGCGGCCGCGTGCGCGTCGCGGCGCTTCTCGTTGTCGCGGTCCTGTCGTTCGCGACCGCGGTGCCGCGACAGCTCGAGCCCGTGCGGCCGAGTGGCGACGTTGCGAGTCTGCTCCGCTTTCTGTCGCTCGATCAGCGCTGGGACATGTTCTCGCCGGATCCGGCGCGATGGGATTGGTGGTTGCTCGAGCCGGCACGACTGGCTGACGGCACGACGTTCGACCTTTTGACCGGGGGCCCCGTCGACGACCGTAGCGAACGATACAGTGACCCCCTCTACTCGCGTTGGGTCAAGGTGCATGAGCGCATCGCAATGCAGTCGTACGCCGACTATCGTTTGGAGTACGCGCGTTATTACTGCCGCGCTCGCAACCGACATCTCGGACCGGGCCAGGTACCACTCGACACATTCGATATCCACTACGTCGAGCGCACGATCCAGGCGCCGGGGGAAGGACCTCCTCTGATCCGCGACATCCCGATCTGGTCGCACAAGTGCTAGAGCAGGAGCCGCAGGAGCGCCGTCTGGTGACGGTGCTCTTCGCCGACTTCGCGGGCTTCACCGAGCTCGCCGATCAGATGGATCCGGAGGAGCTGCAGGTCCTCGTCTCCGGCATCTTCGAGGACCTCGCCGAAGAGGCCGTCCGGCATGACGGCACGATCGAGAAGTTCATCGGCGACGCGATCTTCGTCGTGTTCGGCGCGCCGGTGGCGCACGAGGACGACCCCCAGCGCGCCCTCCGCACCGCGCTCGCGATGCAACGCGTGTTCGCCGACCACGCCGCGCGCGTCAAGAAGGAGCGTGGCGTCGAGTTCGGCCTGCGCATCGGCATCCATACCGGCATGGTCGTCGCCGGCGCGGTCCGCAGTGTCGCGGAGTACGGCGTCATGGGCGATACCGTGAACATCGCGTCGCGACTGCAGTCCGCCGCGGGACCGGGCGAGATCTACGTCACGCAGACCACCTTCCGTCTCGCCAACCGTGAGTTCAGCTTCCGCGAGGTCGGGCCGATCGAGCTCAAGGGCAAGGACAAGCCGATCCTCGCGTACGCGCTCATCGGCGAGCGCACCGACGTTCGGCCAAGCATCGAGATCGCCGCGCCGCTCGTCGGTCGATGGATGGAGCTCTCCCGCCTCGATCTCGCCTACCAGTCCGCGCGCCTCGGCCGTACCGAGGTCGTGCTCATCGCGGGCGAGCCCGGCATCGGCAAGAGCCGGCTCGCGTCCGAGTTCATCGGCCTCGCCACGGCGGCCGAGGAGGGCGCGAAGGCGGCAGACGCACCGCGCGTCATGCGCTGGACGTTCTCACGCGTGAACCAGCGCAGCTACGCGGGTTTCATCGAGCCGATCCTCGTCGAGCTGAACCTGCAGCCCTCGGACCCGGACGGCATCGCGCGCGTTGGCGAGAAGCTCGTGGAGCTGGGCTTCGCGAACCCGCAGCCGGCGGTGGCGTCGACGCTCGCGCAGTTCCTGCATCTGCCGGGCGTGAGCGAGCCGGCGAGCGACTCGGAGGAATGGAAGCGCGCGATGTACATCGTCGTGTACGACGTCATCGCCGCGCTCGCGCGCAAGCATCCTTTGCTCTACGTCCTCGAGGACCTGCACTTCGCCGACGCGGCGTCGCTCGACCTCTTGTGGTTCCTCGCGTCACGCGCCTCGCGCGTGCCGATCCTGTTCCTGCTCGGGCAGCGCCTCGGACCCGGCGCGCCCGAGCCGAAGCCGTCGCGCACGAACTTCACGCAGCTCGTGCTCGAGCCGCTCTCGGATGAGGAGGCCGCGCGCATCGTCGAAGCGACGCTCGATTGGATCCCTGACGAGCTGCGCGACCGGATCGTCGCGCGCGCCGGCGGCAATCCGTTCTTCATCGAGGAGTCGCTGCGCTCGCTGGTGGAATCGGGCGCCGCGGAAAAGGACGCGAGCGGCGAATGGCATCTTCGCGAGCGTCCGGCGGCCCTCGAGGTGCCGGCCACGCTTCACGCGGTCGTGGCGTCGCGCATCGACCGCCTGCCGCCGACGGCGCGCGAATGCATCCAGCTTGCGGCCGTCATCGGCCAGCGCTTCGGTGACCGCGTGCTGCGCGAGGCTGGGGGCGACCGCATCGCCGATGCGGTGGACCAGCTCATCGCCGCCGACCTCGTGCTCGAGGCCGCGCCGGGCGAACGCCGCGAGGGCCGCTACCGGTTCAAGCACGCCGTCGTGCAGGAGGTCGCGTACAACACGCTGCTCGTGCGCCGTCGCATCGAGCTCCATCGGCGCGTGGCCGCGGCATACGAGTCGGTCCTCGGCGAGGAGCTGAAGGAGTTCTATCCCGCCCTCGCGCACCACTACCTCATCGGCGAGGTGCCCGAGAAAGCGGCGGAGTACTCGTGGAAGTCAGCACAGCGGGCGACGGCGATCCATGCGTACATCGAAGCGCTGCGCTTCGCCGAGCAGGCGCTCGAGCTCTACGAGAAGATCGGCAAGATCGATGCGGCGGTCGAAGCGCTCTATCTCATCGCGCGGGTGCGCCGCTACCGCGGCGAGAACGACGCCGCGCTCGCCGCCTACGAGCGCGCGCTCGTGCTGATGGAAGCACGCGACCCGAAGAGCAAAGAGGTCGCGACGCTTCTCGCGCACATGGCCGAGCTCTGCACCCGCTGGGACGCGAAGCATCCGGATCTCGAGGGACTCATCGCGCGCGGCCTCGCCATCGTCGGGACGGCGCGATCGCGCGAGCGCATCTTGCTCCTCGCCGCCCGCTCCTTCATGCCCCGGCGCGGTCCCAAGGCGACGGACGAGGACTGGGAGGCGTCGCTCGCGACCGCGAAGGAGGCGCTCGCGATCGCCGAGGAGCTCGGCCTGCTGCGCGAGCGCTCCCTCTGCCTCGACGCGGTCGGGTTCGCGTACCGCGAGCTGGGTAATTTCAGCGAGGCGTATCTCGCGAACCAACGGCGGCTGCCGATCGCGCAGTCGCTGCAGGACAGCGATGAGCTCATCGACGCGCACACGATGGTCGCGATCTGCGCGCTCGCTCTCGGTGACATGGCCGAGGCGATGGAGCACGCCGCGAGCGCGCGCGAGGTCGCGATCGAGACCGAGAAGCCGCGCCTCGGAGCGCATGCCCTCCGCACCGAGACGCTCGCGCACCTCCTGGCCGGCGACTTCCCCGGAACGCTGGCCGCAGCGGCGCGTCGCGAGCGTTTCGCCACACCGACGAAATGGCCCTCGATGCTGGGCGTCGCGATCGGCGCGGCGGCCGCGATGGCGTCACCGGAGGAGAAGACGTACCGCGATCTGCTCATCGAACAGGAGGCGTCGCCCGGCGAGCTCGCTCTCGCGGACTTCCTCGCGGCGTACTACGGGCTGCGCGAGAGCGAGAGCGCGTACCACGCGGTGCGCAGCGCGGGGCAGCCCAAGACGATCGTCGACCTCACACTCTTCGGACCGCTCCTCGTCCTCGCGGCCGCGCGGTGGCGCATCGCCGACGAGGCCTTCGAGGACCGCGTCGCTGCGGTGGTCGAACGGACCGGACATGCACGCGGCCGAGCACTCCTCACGCACGCGGAAGCGCTCCGCGCGTACAACGCCGGCGAGCACACCAAATCGGCGAAGCTGTTGTTCGACGCGGTCCAGGCATTCGCGACACTCAAGCTCGACTACGAACGCGCCGTCGCGCTCGCGGATCTCGCGCGCGCGCTGCGCAACATGCCAGGGCGTGAGGAGCAGGCGCAGGCGCAATGCGACGAAGCGAAGGCCGTCGCCGAGCGGCTGAGCGCGACCGCCCTGCGCCTGGCGACGGAGAACCTGACCGTGCGCGTGTAGCGAGACGTCCGCGCGACGGCCGCCGATCTAGCGCAGCGAGCTCCAGCCGGCGGCGAGCAAGCCGAGCCGTATGACCGCCGCGATGGGCGGAATCGGCACCGCGAAACCGCTCCAGAAGACCACCTCGAGCGGTAGCAGGGCGAGCGCGAGGATCCCACCGGCGCGCGCGCCGCTCCATAGCAGCCACCCGGCGAACGCCTCGACGGCGCAGACCCCCACGAAAACACCGATGAGGATCGCGAAGGCCTCGGGCGAGAAGCGCTCGAACCACCCGCCGCCGAACGCGCGGAAGCCGAACATCGTCATCGGCAGCTCGCGATGCTCCAGGAGATACGCGGCGGTCGGGAGCGCAAATAGGCCGAATCCGCCGGCGATCAGCCACAACAGCACCGCCGCACCGCGGACCGCGGTCAGAGCTGACGGCTCCGTCACCCGGGACAAAGTAGGGAGCGCGGTCGAGCGTGTCTAACTCAGCGAGCGCGCCAGCACGCTCCTCGCTGCGTTGTACCCGCACATGCCGTGCACGCCTCCACCGGGCGGCGTCGCCGACGAGCAGAGATAGATGTCCCGCGCGGGAGTCGCGTACGGGTCGATCGCGATGGTCGGTCGCAGGAGGAGCTGCAGACCCGAATGCGATCCACAGGAGATGTCGCCACCGGCGTTGTTCGCGTTGCGATGCTCGACGTCGTGCGTGTTCATCGCGCTGCGCGCGAGGACGCGCTCGCGGAAGCCCGGAGCGAAGCGCTCGAGCTGTGCTTCGATGCGTTCGGACATATCCATGGTCGATCCGTTCGGTACGTGGCAATACGCCCAGAGCGTGTGCTTGCCCGACGGCGCCCGGGTCGGATCGAAGAGGCTCTGCTGCGCCACGAGGACGAACGGCCGCTCGGGATGCTCGCCGCGCCACACCGCGGCCTCGGACGCCGAGATCTCGTCGAACGTGCCACCGAGGTGGACCGTTCCGGCGCGCAGGCAGTCCGCGGCGCGCCAGGGCACGGGGCCGTCGAGCGCGTAGTCGATCTTGAACACGCCCGGACCGCGGCGGTAACGGCGCAGCGCGCGCCGGTACCCCGCGGGCAGGCGGTCGGCCGCGATGCTCTCGAGATGCCACGGCGAGGTGTCGAAGACATACGCGCGCGCGGTCGGCAGGTCGGACAGCTGCTGCACCCGGCGGCCGGTCGTGATCGTGCCGCCGAGCGTGTGCAGGTACGACGCGAGCGCGGCGCTGATGCGGCGCGATCCACCGCGCGGGAGGGGCCATCCGACCGCGTTGCCGCTGATGAGGAACATGAGCGCGAACGCGGCGGTGAACGGATGCTCCAGTGGCAGGAAGGAGTGCGCCGCGCAGCCCGCGACGAGGGCGCGCGTCGCGTCGTCGCGGAACGACGACGCGAGGCCGCGCGCGGAGCGCAGCGCGTGCACGCCGAAGCGCGCGAGGAGCAGCGGGTGCCGAGGTAGATGTGCCACCGGCCGCAGGACCTCGGTCGCGAGCTGATCCCAGTGCGAGACGAAGGTCGACAGCAGCCCGCGATAGGCATCGCGGTCCGCGCCGAGACGCGCGGCGGTCGCGTCGACAGATCGCTCGAGCATCACGGCGGTGCCGTCGTCGAGCGGGTGCGCGAGCGGCGCATCGGGCTGGATCCACTCGAGACCGTGTTTCCCGAGCGGCAGTCCGTTGAAGAAGGGCGACATCACTGCGAGCGGGTGGATGGCCGAGCAGACGTCGTGCACGAAACCGGGAAGCGTCAGCTCCGCGGAGCGCGCGCCCCCACCGATCTCGTCGTTCGCTTCGTGGACCGCGACCGAATGGCCGGCGCGCGCGATGTGGATGGCCGCGGCGAGGCCGTTGGGACCGGCCCCGACGACGACCGCATCAGGCACGCAGCAGGTAGCGGTCGAACCACTCGCCCGCGCGCCGGACCGAGTCGATCAGGTTCTCGCGGGTGCGGAAGCCGTGGCCCTCACCCTTGTACACGTAGTACTCGTGCATCTTGCCGGCCGAGCGCAGCGCGGCCACGACCTGCTCGGCCTCCGACAGCGGCACCCGCGGATCGTTCTCGCCCTGCAGCACGAGCAGTGGCGCTTCGATCTTGGAGACGTGGGTGAGCGGTGACCGGTCGCGATAGCGCTCGGCATCACGCGTGGGGTCACCGAATTCTCTGACGAGGTATTCGCGCACGTCACCGCGCGTCGTGTCGTACATGGTCTTCCACGACACGACGCCCACGACGGAGACGCCCGCGGCGAAGCGGTCGGGGTACGTCGCGAGCGCCATGAGCGTCATGTATCCGCCGTAGCTGCCGCCATAGACGCCGACGCGCTTCGGGTCGGCGACGCGCTGTTTCGCCAGCCAGTCGATGCCCGTCACCACGTCCCCGAGGTCCTTGCCGCCCCAGTCCTGACGGTTCCCCTCCTGGAACTCCCGGCCATAGCCGGTCGAGCCGCGGATGTTCGGCGCCAGCACGACGTAGCCGTTGTTCGCGAAGTGCTGGCTCGCGCGGTCCCACCAGCGGTAGTGCTGGCTCGTCGGCCCGCCGTGCACGTGCACGATCGCCGGCGGCGGTCCGTCGCCGTGGACGGCCTCGGCGTACGGGACGTACAGGAGCGCCGGGATCTCGCGGCCCATCGCGCCGGGGTAGCGCACGTGGATCGGCTCGACCAGCGTTGCGGGATCGATGCTCGCCGGGAGTGAGCGCGTGAGGCGGCGCGGCTCCGTCATGCGCTCGCGCGTCACGAACACGTCCCAGGGCTCGCGCGCGCCGCTGAACACGTAGGCGACGAGGTCGCCGTCGGGGCCGACCCGGACGAACTGGTGGACGCCGGGCCGATCCGCGACGGCGTGGTCGGCCTTCGAGACGACGAAGGCGCGCCGGATCGACACCTCCGCGTCCTCGTTGTGCAGGTACAGCACGGCGCGGCCGTCCGGCCGCCAAACCGGCGTGGTCTCGTCGAAGATGCTCTTCGTCAGTGGCTCGACCTTGGTCACGTCGTCGCCGTCGAGCGTCGCGACCGCGACCTCGTAACGCCGTCGCGTGCTCGTGGTGAAGGCGATGCGCGATCCGTCCTTCGACCAGTCACCCTCCCGCGACTCGCCGTCCGCGTTGCGCGTCGCGAGCTTCGTCGGCGTTCCGCCGTCGGCTGGGATCACGAAGAGGTCGCTGTTCGTGCGTACGGTCTCGCGCCGAGACGAGAAGAGCAACCGTCTTCCGTCGGGCGACCAGCGCGGTAGCTCGTCATCGAATTCACCGTCGGTGAGCGCTCGCTTCTTTCCGGTCGCGACGTCGACCACGTGGACTGCGAACGCCTTCTCCACGCCGGGGGCGTTCGCGACGTACGCGATGCGCGACCCATCGGGCGACCATGCGATGTCGCGGTGCATGACGTCGGGCTCGTTCGTGAGGTTGCGCTCTCTCTCGCCGTCGCGGTCGACGAGCCAGATGTCGAAGCGCTCGTCGCCGCCACGATCGCGGAGGAACGCGAGCTGCTTCGCGTCCGGCGACCAACGCGGCCACACCGACCGCTCCTCCGCATCCGTGAGCTGGTAGATCCGCTCGCGCTCCACGGGCGCGCTGTAGATCTCGAACGTCCCGCTGCGATTCCAGGCGAACGCGACCTCGGAGCCGTCCGGCGAGAGATCGATCCCGCCCCACAGGTAGTCGACGTACGGTGAGCCGACGAGATCCGCGATCGGGAGGCGACGGAAGCGCTCGCCGATGGATCGCGGCTTGAACCCCGCGGCGGTCGGAACGATGTCGGTCTCCGGATTCGCGATCGTCGTGGGCGGGCGCTCCGTCGCCGTGGCGCGCCAGTCCTCGGCGAACGGCTTCGGTCGCGGACGCGGCTCGCGCGATTGGGCCGGCGGCGCGCCCGCACCGTCGCCGGATATCGCGCTCCGCGCGGTAACGGGACGTTTCGCCCTTTCCGTGGCCTCGCTGGTCGCGCTCGCGACGACCAGCGTCGCGGGGCCCATCGCCGCCTCGCGCGCGGCGGTGTCCTCCTTGGGGACGATGATGTCGTGGTGGTACATCTTGTCCTCGAGGCGGCCCTTGTAGGCACGATCCCAGGGCGGCGGCACGAGGATGCCGAACTGCTTGCGCGGCTTCGGCAGCTCGCGCTGCAGCTGCAACAGCACGTCGCGGCCCGCGTTCCAGATCGGCGGGCGGTTCGATGACAACACCGATGAGAACGCGAGCGGGATGAGCTGCTTCGCGCCCTCGCTCGCGAGATCGAGGTCACCGCTGAACAGCACGCCGCCGGACTTCCGCACGAGGACAACGGTCGCGCCCGGGCCCCTGCCGGTCACGCGAAACACGCGCGTGTCGGGCCGCACGACGTCGTCGGGTTTCAGGACGAGATCCGCGCCGCCGGTCACGGCCGCGGCGTCGTCCTCATGCACCGCGATCTGGACGCCGAGCGTTTCGCGATAGCGGTGCGCCTCCGCCGCGCGCGCGGCGTTGGTCGCGAGCAGGAGCGAGGCTCGTCCGGCGCCCTGGATCAGGCGCAGCGCGCGCTCGCTGTACGGCGGGATGTCGATCAGGAGGTTGCCGCGCGCAGCGTCGAAAACGATGTACTGGCGCTCGTCATCGAGCGGTGTGTAGAGCTCGAAGATCCACGAACGAAGCTGCTGAATATCCATGACGGGCGCGGCTATCGTACAAGTTCGGGCAGCACGAGCATCCCGTCAACGCGCACGAGACCGCGCTTCGATTCGACTCGCGCGATCGCGCGATCGGTCTGCTCATCGTCCCAGTCGAAGAGGCGCTTCACCTGTTTCGTCGTGACGCCGCCCGCGAGCTCGACCAGCCGGCGCAGCAGCGCGGTCATCGCGTCGTTCGACGAGATGCGCTCCGCGCTCTTCACCGTTTCGGGATAGCGGCGCACGAACAGGTCGTAGGTGTAGTTGTAGTCCTCGCGTCCCTCGCCGACCGCCTTCACGCGCGCGATGTACATCAGGCGCTGTAGCTGCTCGACGGCCTTCGCGTAGTCCGACTTGCCCTCCTGCGAGGTGATGCCGAGGTCCGCGCGCATGCGCTTGGTCTGCGTCTCACCGCGCTGCGCGAGGTAGTCGATGACGCGGCGCGCGATCTCTGACAGCCGGCCGGCGCGCACGTCGTCCAGATGGTCATCTGCCTCGCCCGCCCGTCCGAACGTGGCGTAGAAGGTGGGCAGCATCTTCATCGACACGAAAGTCGGCTTGCGGATCAGCAGCTTCCCGTAATAGAGACGCTTCTCCTCGGGCAGCTCATCCTTCCAACCCCACATCCAGCCCCACTTGCGGTCCTCACTGTTCGTCGAGAGGTGGTCGAAGCACGCCGGGATGGGCGCCTCGCCGCTCCGGAGGGTGAAAGCGAAGCAGAACCCGAAGGCGTCCACCATCCCGACGAGCTGGTCGGCGTTGCGGACGCGGTGGTCCCCCTTGACGCGCTCGCGGTGGGCCTCCAGCGCGTCCTCGAGCCGGGTTTCCTTGGTCCGCGGGGCCTGGCGGAACGCACGCGTCGCTGCCATCTGTGAACTACTCTGCCCGAGTGGCGCTGAGGGTGGGGATCGTCGGTCTCGGATTCGGCGCGCGCCAGATACCGGGCTTCCGTGCGGCAGGCTGGGAGGTCACCGCGGTCTGCGCGTCGCACCCCGAGCGCGCGAACGCCGTCGCGAAGGAGCACGGCATCGCCGCCGCGGTCGCCGATGTTGCCGCGCTCTGCGCCCGCGACGACGTCGACGTGGTCTCGGTCGCCTCCCCGCCGCACGTCCACCGCGATCACGTCATGACCGCGCTCGCGGCCGGCAAGCACGTCCTCTGCGAGAAGCCGTTCGCGAACGACGCGCGCGAGGCGAGCGAGATGCTCGCCGCGGCCGAGCGCGCCGGTGTCGTGCACGCGATCGATCACGAGTTCCGCTACACCCCGGGCCGCTCGAAGGTGAAAGAGCTCGTCGGGGGCGGTGCCATCGGCACGCCGCGCCTCGCCCTCGTCATGGAGATGACCGGTGCGCTCGTCGACCCGGCGCGCCCACGGCAGGAGTGGTGGCTGCGCCGTGACCGTCGGGGCGGGCTTCTCGGCGCGCTCGGCTCGCACTGGATCGATTCGCTCGTGTGGTGGCTGGGCGATGTCGCGCGCGTCTCCGCGGAGCTCGCGATCTCCTCGCCGACACGGCCGACGACCGACGGCGCCACGGTGCAGGTCACCGCGGACGACACGGCGCAGCTGCTGCTCCGGATGCGCAGCGGCACCATCGCGACGATCCAGCTCTCGAGCGCGGTCCATCACCCGTCGCGCCGCGTGATCCTGTACGGCAGCGGCGGGACGCTCGTGCTCGGTGGCGATGGACGCGTGATGCTCGCGCGCGGCTCGGGCGCGCTCGAGGAGATCCTTCCCGCGACGGCGGGCGACGGCGCGTTCGCCGAGCTCGCGCGTCGCGTACGCGCGCACATCGAGAGCGGGCCCACCGGGAACGCCGACGCGCCGCACCCGACGTTCGCCGACGGTCTCCGCGTGCAGGAGGTCATGGACGCGGCGTACCGCTCGGCCGAGGTCGGCGGCGCGGTCGCGGTCGCTAGCTGAGGAACATCGCGACGACGCCGGCCACGATCGCGACGGTCATCGCGCGACGCGAGCTCCGATGCAGCGACTGGAATTCACGGCGCATCGGCGCACCATCACCGAGATCGTCCCAGCCCGGCGTCTGCGCGCGGATCGAACGCGCCACCGGGCTTGCCCACGCGCTCGAATAGAGCGTCGCGCCGCACAGGACGAGGAGCGCGATCCAGCGCACGACGAGGCGCGTCTCCGGCACGCCGGTCACCTCGAAGGCGGTCGCTTTGAGGACGCTCGTCACGACGATGAGGACGACGCACAGGATCGCCAGTCCGTCGTAGCGCCCGAGGACCGCACCGAAGATCGCGCCGGCTTCGCCGCGCGAGCGCACCGACGCGAAGATCGCCGGCGCCGCCGCCGCCCCGAGCGCCAGCGCGCCTCCGACCAGGATCGCGAGCGCGAGGTGGTAGAGGAACTGGAGCGTGTCGAAATAGACGGTCTCCATGCGTGCATCATGAACAGGAGGAATTTCCGACCCGCACGGTCGGTTTAGAATCGCGACAAAGGGAGACGGAATGCCCACGTATCGCGACTACTTCGCCGAGATCAAAAAGCGCGTCAAGGAAGCGACGCCGCAGCAGGTCGCCGAGCTCCTGCGCGCCGGCGACATCCAGCTCGCGGACGTCCGCGAGAGGAGCGAGTGGGAGGAGGGTCATCTCCCCGGCGCGGTCCACCTCCCGAAGAGCTACCTCGAGCAGTGGGCGGAGGACCGTATCCCCGACAAGGACAAGACCACCATCCTCTACTGCGCCGGAGGCGTGCGGTCGGCGATGGCCGCCGACACCCTCGCGCAGCTCGGCTACGGTCACGTCATCTCGATGTCTGGCGGGTTCAACCGCTGGAAGGACTCCGGACTCCCCTGGAAGAAGCCTGACGCCGGGCTCACGCCGGAGCAGGCACAGCGTTACAGCCGCCACCTGCTCATCCCCGAGGTCGGCGAGGCCGGCCAGCAGCGGCTTCTCCGCAGCAAGGTGCTCCTCATCGGCGCGGGTGGCCTCGGCTCGCCCGCGGCGCTGTATCTGGCCGCAGCGGGGGTCGGCACGCTCGGCATCGTCGACTCCGACGTCGTCGACGCGACCAACCTCCAGCGCCAGATCCTTCACTCCACCGAGCGCATCGGCGAGCCGAAGACGGAGTCCGCGCGCCAGACCCTCGAGGCGCTCAACCCCGACGTGAAGATCGTCGGCTACCAGGAGCGTCTGACCAGCGCCAACATCGATCGGATCCTCACCGAGTACGACGTCGTCGTCGACGGTGCCGACAACTTCCCGACCCGCTACCTCTTGAACGACGCGTCGGTGAAGCACGACAAGCCGGTCGTGCACGGGAGCATCTACCGCTTCGAGGGCCAGGTCACCGTCTTCAAGCCACATGAAGGTCCGTGCTACCGCTGCCTCTTCCCGACCCCGCCGCCGCCAGAGCTCGCGCCGTCCTGCGCGGAGGCTGGCGTCCTCGGCGTGCTGCCCGGCGTCATCGGCACGATCCAGGCGAACGAGGTCATCAAGCTCCTGCTCGGGATCGGTGAGCCGCTGATCGGACGCTATCTACTGTTCGATGCCCTCGAGGGTTCATTCCGCGAGGTACGGCTGCGCCGCGACCCGAAGTGCCCGGTCTGTGGCGACAGCCCGACGATCACCGAGTACATCGACTACGAGGGTTTCTGCGCCTCACCCTCCGAGTGGCAGGCACAGCACGCAGTGAGAGTGAGCACCCCGGCCGAGTAGCGCCCCGATATGCTTGGACCGGTGCGTGGTCTGAGACTTCTGGCCGTCCTCGCGTTGTCCGTCGTCGCCTGCGCCGGTCCCCCGCCCGCGGCGACCTCGCCGACACCGACCGCGTCCGTTGACATCCGGCGCACCAAGCTCGATATCGCCTACTCCTCCATGGCTCAGACCGACGTACACAAGGCGTCGAGCAAGAGCATCCTCGAGGGCGCGATCGCGGCCATCAACGCGGAGATCAGGAAGACCGGCGGCAAAGGCGAGATCGCCGCGATCGCCTTCCAGGACGCGACGGAGCCGG
The DNA here is from genome assembly GCA_036000705.1 of Candidatus Limnocylindria bacterium. GTDB lineage: Bacteria > Chloroflexota > Limnocylindria > P2-11E > P2-11E > CF-39. The sequence goes on from DASYUY010000125.1 coordinate 34,536, forward strand.
TGAACGCCGACTTCAAGAAGTTCGCGGAGGCCGCCGCGCAGGTGAAGGCGTTGAACGCCCAGATCACCGCGGAGCGGTTCGCCGATGTGGCCGTCGAGGGGATGATGAGCGTCTCACCCGACTGCCACACCTACTACGTCGACAAGAGCGGCACCGTCCACCGCTCCCGTCCCGCTCCAGCGAACGGGACCGTCGCGGCCGTGCCAACGACGGGGACCTCGCTCGGCGGGCCTGACGAATCAGGTCTCACCGGGCGTCTCCTGCCAGATGGCATGGCGTACATGACCTGGCACGAGTTCCGCGTCACGGCCAACTACAAGTTCTTCGACGAGGTCCGGAAGATGATGGACAAGGCGCTTGCCGGCGGCGCTCGGGCCTGGATCTTCGACATGCGCGGCAACGTGGGCGGGTTCGATGCGGACACGATCTCCAGCTACTTCTTGAACGGCGAGCCGATGCTCAAGGCGATCTACCGGGATGGGAGCCCCGCCACCATCTATGCCCGAAAGGAGTGGCGGCTACCGGACCAGTACCAGAAGCCGATCGCCATCATCCTCAATGACCGCGGTGGGTCCGGGCCGGAGTTCTTCGCGGCGAACCTCCGCGAGAGCAAGCGCGCCACGATCGTCGGGTCGAAGAGCACTGGCTGCGTGGGCTCGACGTCGATCACGAACTTCAGTGACGGCGGCCTCATGGCGGTCGTCAGCACCGAGCACGAGGGCGCTCAGACGGGCACGAAGTACAACAACAACGGCGTTCCGCCGGACGTCCAGGCAGACGACGCGACGGCGATCACCAAAGCGATCGAGATCCTCAAGCAGAAGATCTGACCTCGTTCCGACTCAGACGAGGGCACGCTCGTTGACCGCGTGAGTGACCCAGAGGTACCAGTACCGAGGTCCGGTTCGTACGGCTCGCGCCCGAATCGGGTTTCGCTGTGACGGTTTTGGTACTAGAAAAGGGTTGGCGGACTGCCCTCCGGTCGATATGGTCTGCCCACAGATCACAGAGGACGGGATTGGGGGGCCATCACGTCGTGACAGTTGCCACAGCAGCAAGGGTCGACTCGCTTCCTCCCTTCGAGCAGATGGGTCCGGTGCCGGACGTCATCGAGCGGGCTCGCAGCGGTGACCGGTCCGCATTCGCGGATCTCTACGACACGCACGTCGATGCGGTGTACCGCTACATCCTGTACCGCGTGCGCGAGCCCAGCGACGCCGAAGATCTCACGAGCGACGTGTTCACACGCGCGTTCGCGAACATCCACCGCTATCGCTGGCAGGGCAAGTCGTTCCTCGCGTGGCTCTACACGATCGCTCGCAACGCGGTGACGGATCGCCGTCGCCGTCAGCGTCCGACCGTCGACCTCGACAACGCGTTCGGCATCGCCGAGGACGGCCCGACCGCGCACGAGCACGCTGTCCGTGGTGAGGAAGTCGACGCGCTTCGCGGCGCGGTGAAGCATCTGACGACCGAACAGCAGGAAGTGCTCGTGCTCCGCTTCGTCGAGAACATGTCGAGCCGGCAAGTCGCGAACATGCTTGGCAAGAACGAGGGCGCGATCCGAGCGCTGCAGTTCCGCGCGCTTGGCCGTCTCCGCAAGCTCATGACGACCGAGGTCGCCTGAGCGCCTGAAACTCGGCGCCGTCGGCGGTCATAGACTCAATACATGCGCATCCGCGCGCTTCCCCTGCTCCTCGTCGTGGCGTTCGTCGCCTCCGCCTGCGGTCTGCTGCCCGCGGATCTGCAGCACGAGCTGCTTCCGTCGCAGACCCAGTACAAGACGGCTGAGGCGGCGTATTCCGTCCTCGTCGAGCGTCACATCGACAAACCCACACCGCAGCAGCTGATCCCCGGCGCGCTCGACGGGGTCACGAAATACCTGAAAGACGCCCAAATCGACGCCGTTCCGAACGTCGACCGGCCGACCCTGACCGGCAGCGTGTGGTCCGACTTCGCGAAGTTCACGGCCTCGCTCGACGCCGTCGCGCAACGCTACCCGACCGCGGACAAGGCGCTCATGGAGCGCGCCGCGGTCGACGGAATGGCCCGCGCGATGAACGAGTGCCACACCTATTACCTCGACCCGAATCGCGCGAAGGGCTTCAATCAGCGGCCCGCTCCGACGACCGGGATCGGTGTGCAGATCTTTCAGCCCGATCCGAATCAGCCGATCGAGGTCATCGACGTCATCGAGAACACGCCCGCGGAACGCGCGGGTGTGAAGAAGGGCGACAAGATCATCCGCGTCAACGGCGAGGATGTCGCCAAGCTCACGACCGACGAGGTCGCGAACCGCGTGCGCGGTCCCGAAGGCTCGCAGGTGACGGTGACCTTCCTCCGCGGCTCGCAGGAGGTCGAGTTCACGATCACGCGCGCTCGGTTCCAGAGCCCGCTCGTCGTCTCGCGCATGGAAAGCGATTCCATCGGGTACCTCTCCGCGAAGCAGCTCATCTCGTCGGTCGCCGAAGACATGGCGGCTGCGGCGCGAAGCCTTTCGGCGCAGGGCGCGACCGCGTGGATCCTCGACCTGCGTGACGATCCGGGCGGCGAGCTCACGGTCGCGGTCAACGTCGCGAGCCTCTTCATCCAGCGCGGCACGCTGGTGTACCAGATCGGACGAGACGGCCAGCGCACAGCCGTGGACGCCAACCCCAGCAAGTACCTCGGCCTGAACAAACCACTGGTCGTCCTGGTCAACAAGAACTCGGCCTCAGGCTCCGAGATCATCGCCGCCGGCATCCGCGCCAACGGCGCCGGCACGGTCATGGGGGCCCAGACGGCTGGCTGTGTGGGTACCGGACAGCCACGCGAGCTCCCCGACGGCGGCCTCCTCCTCGTGACGCTGACGAAGATGCAGGACGCGAAGACGGGCGCGGATCTGAACGGCCCGGGCAAGGGCGTCGTGCCCGACCGGATCGTCACCGACCCCGCGGACCAGCAGCTTCTGGCCGCGATCACCTTCTTGCGGGGCCACGTCTAGCTCTGCAGTCCGAGCGCGACGAGTCCGCCGACGAGCACCACGACGCCGACGTATTGATTCGGCGCGAGCCGCTCACGCAAGACCGAGATCGCGAGCAGCGCCGGGATGAGCGGGTAGGCGCCGCTCCCGGTCATGACGAACGACGCGAAGCCGGCCGCGATCCCGAGCGCGAGGAGCACGTTCGCCCCGGTGTCCAGCACGCCGGTCGCCGCGACGAGGGCGAGGGCGCGCCGCTCCGCGAGCGGCCGCAGCGAGATGCCGCGCGCGATCACGAAGAGCGCGAGCAGCACGACGCTGAACGCGCGCTGCACGACGATGAGCGCCAGCCCATCGGTCGCGCGGATGCCGGCGGCGAAGATCGCGCTCCACACCGCGAAGCCGAGCGTCGCGAAGAACCCGATGCGCACGCCCTCGCCAGGACGACCGAGCGTCTGCCGGAGCGCGCGGATGTCCGTCGACGCGACCGCGACGCCGACGAAGGTGACTCCGATCGCGACGGCCTGACCTCCGGTGAGGCGTTCGCCGAGGAAGATGACGATGAGCACGACGGTGAGCGCGGCGTAGCTGGCGACGACCGGGCTCACGACCGCGATGGGTCCGATGGCGAACGCGCGATAGAGCGCCGCGAGAGAGACGATGCCGATCACCGAGAGCGCGAGCGCGTACGGCACTTGCTCCCATTCGAACGTCGGCCATCGACCGAGCCCCGCGAGCGTGACCGCGTACGCCGCGAGCCCGACGCTCTGCATGCCGATAGACGTGAGCACCACGCCGACGCGACGTGTCGCCATCGCGGCCGCGTAGTCGCCGAAGCCGAACGCGACGGCCGCGCCGACGCCGTAGAGAAGAGCTTCTATCGGTCGATCGCCGCGAAGACCGCGCCTAGACCACGAGCTGGCGCGGGGCGCGCGTGAGATTCCGCGAGCCGGTCTCGGTGATGACGAGCATGTCCTCCAGACGCACGCCACCGAGCTCCGGCAGGTAGATCCCCGGCTCGATCGTCACGACATCGCCGAGCACGAGCTCGGCGGTGCCCGTCGGTCCGACCGTCGGCATCTCGTGGATCTCCAGGCCCACGCCGTGACCGGTGCCGTGGATGAAGCCGCGCGGCGGCCCGCCGTTCTTGGAGCGCTGCTGGCCGGGGCGGAGCGTGTCGTAGCCCGCCTCGAAGATGATGTCCTCGACCAGCTCGTGCACCTCGCGGCCGGTCACGCCGGGCCGCAGCGCGGCGATGCCGGCATCCTGCGCGCGCTTGGTGATCTCGTAGAGCTTCGCGATCTCTGCCGGTGGCTCACCCTTGGAGACCGTGCGCGTCATATCGGCGAAATACCGGGTGGCCTTGTGCTGCGGGAAGATGTCCATGACGATCGCCTCGCGAGCGCGGAGGGGGCCCGCGCCGATCATGTGCGGGTCGGCGGCCTGTTTCCCGGGAGCGATGATCGCGCCCTCCGAGCCGCAGCCCAGCTCGAGCAGCCGGGACTCAACGATCGCGCGCAGACGCTCCGCTGTGAACGGCTCGGCATCGAGCTCGAGCGTGCCGTCCTTCCGCACGGTCGAGCGTTTCAGCGCGTCGACGCCGCGCGCCCAGGCGTCCTCTGTCGCGCGCTGCGTCGCCTCGAGCGCGACGATCTCGTCCGGACGCTTCGCGCGACGGCGCTCGCTGAGGTCACGGTCGACGACGATCTCGGTGTCGGCGGCACGCAGCCACTCGGCCATGCCGAGCGGGAAGTACGGCCCGACGGCGACGCGCCGCACTCCGCGCGACGCGAGGAACCGCTTGATCACCTCGGCGTCCAGCTCCTCGCGCGTCGTCGCCGTCCTCCCGATCTCCTTCGCGCCGAAGTCGTCGATGCTGAGGACCTCACGCGCTCGCGATTCCTTGCGCGCGCGACCCTGCTCGAGCGGCCTGGCGACGATGACGACGTCGCCGTTCTCCTCGAGCGCGATGATCGGATCGGGGGCGAGGAAGCGGGTCACGTGATAGACGTCCGGGAATCTGTAGCCATCGGCGTAGAAGAGCACGGGAGTGGGCCGCTGGTCGTCCCGAGGGGTCATCGTCGCCAAATCTAGGGCGTCCGGAACGGCTACGCGGGCGCCGCCTCCTCGAGCGGCGTCTCCGGTTTGAAGCGCAGCGTCGCGACGCGTACGCCGACCAGGATGATCGCGCCGCCCACGATCGCCAGAGGCGCGGGATGCTCACCGAGGATCGCGACCGCCTGGACGAGCGCGAAGATCGGGACGAGGTAGCTCACCATCGACGCGAGGCCCGCGCCGAAGCGGCGTACGGCCCAGTAGAACAGCACGAACCCGACCGTCGTCGCGAAGACGACGAGATACCCGATGTCGAGCCACGCGCCGAGCGGCCAGGACGGAACGTCGGCGTAGCCGTTCTCGAGGAAGCCGAGCGGAACGCACATCGCCGAACCCGCCAGGCAGGCGACCGCGGTCACGCCCAGTGGCGAGCCGTGTCGTGTCGTGATGGCGCCGAGGATCGAGTACACGCTCCAGCACGCCGCACCGCCGAGCATGAGAAGGTCGCCGGCGAGCCGCTCGCCGGTGAAGGTCAGCCCGGTCGCGGCGGCGATGACGAGCACCGCGCCGACCGTCGCGATCGCGAGACCCACGAGCTTGTTCGCTGTGAGACGCTCGCCGATGAACGAGGCGAAGATCACCGTGAGCACGGGATTGATCGTGGGCACGATCAGGGCGCCGTCGGACGCGGGCGTGAACGTGAGCGCGGAGAAGACGAGCGCGTTGTAACCGAAGACGCCGAAGGCTCCCGCGAGGATGACCAGGGGAAGCCTGGACAGACCCAGCGAGGCGTTGGTGGCACGCGCGATCGCGAGCATGAGAGCGCCGGCGAGAGCGAAGCGGATCGTCGAGAGCTCGAGGGGCGGGACGGCGGCGACGCCAAGCTTCCCGAAGGTCCAGCTGCCGCTCCAGCACAGGGCGACGGTCACGTACGCGGCGAGGGTGAGGAGCGGCTGCCTCGTCGTGATCGCGCGATCGTATCGCGCCGCCCGCGCGGGCCGGCTAACGAGCGTGCGTGAGGAGTGGCCGCACCACGGCGCCGGCGCCGCGAGCGAGCTCCTCGAGCTGCTCGCGAGAGAGGTCCGCGTCTCGCCGGCGCGCACGCGTGAGTGCCGCGAGCCCAGCAACCGCACGCTGCCGGCCTTCGAGCGTGCGGCCTTCGGCACACAGGACCGCGGCTTCGGCGCGGGCGCGCAAGTAGTCGACGACGTTCCACCCACCTGCGCGGCCAAGCCATGCTCGCGCGGCGCGCGCGTCACCGCGATGCCGAGCGGCGTAGTACGCCGCCTCGTTGAACAGGATCGCGTCGGCCGCGGTCCAGTTCTCCGTGCGGAGGGTGAGGGCGGCATCGAGGTGTCGGCCCGCCGCCTCGATCTCACCGCGATCCAGCGCGGCCTCGTACAGACAGAGCCGGGCGAACGGATCGTTGGGTGAGCGCTCCATCACGTCGAGCAGGGCCCGGTCCCAGTCGCGCGGCCGCCGGCCGGAGAACGCCTCTCCGAGCATGAGCGTTGCCACGAGGATCTCGGAGCACTCGCGACCGCGAAGGAGCAGCGCGAACAGCCGCCTTCCGTCGGCAAGCACCTGTCCTTCGCGGACCGGGAGAAGATTGACCGCTCCGAGGATCAACGAGCATTGCCCGATGACCTCGAGGACGGATTGCGGAACGGAAGGCCGCCCGCCGCTCATGATCCAGGACACGATCGCACCGAATGCGATCCCCGCGAGAGGTCCGGCGGCAGTGCTGATGATCAGCCCCCAACGAAGCGGTCCCACCGGCGCATCGCGTTCCCGGGGGATCAGCACAACGCCCGCCTGGAGCGACCGTACGAACCGCACACGCGGGCGAACGTAGTCACGGATCTCGAGCGGACCGAGCATCACGCACGCGATGCGGAGCCCTGCCACGTAGCCGGCGACGGTGTGCCCAAGCTCGTGCACGAGCACGGACACGACCAGGCCGACGAGCACGAGGCCGGCCGACAGCATCAGGCCGAGCGCGATCGCAAGCGTGTGTTGGTCCATCGCCGAAATGCTGTGCGAACGCGCGGCCGCCGCGGTGGCAGGACGCGATCAACCGCGCCGGCGCAGCAACGACAGACCCTTTCCGCTGGCGATCTCGTCGAAGCCCAGCTTCTCGATCGCATCGACCTCGGCGAGGTGCTTCGCGAGATCGCGGTTCACGCTCGGTGCCGCGTAGTCGAGGATGACGTACTGGGCGTCGCAGACGTCGAGGCCCACGAGGTTGTAGTTGAAGCGCCGCTGTGGGATCTGCGTGGTGAAGAAATCGCGCGACGACACGGCGGCATCCGGAGGGATCGCGCGCACGGCGCCAAGGAATGGCCCGTAGCGCGACTCGCGCGCGACGATCGGCTCTCCGGACGGGGTTCGGTCGGGTTCGCCGCGCAGGAACGCGTCGGCGAAGTTGATGGAGAGGGGCGTGCCGCCGAACGTGAACGCGAGGAACAGCGTGGCAACGACGACGCCGCGCGTCGCGCGCCGGCGCCAGCGATCGCTCAGAGCAGCGACGCCGAGGATCGACGCGCCCAGCGCGAGCGGGATGAGCGGTGCCCCGTACTGGTTGTGGAGCGTGTGCTCGCCGCCGTAGTCCGACAGCATCAGGTACCCGAGGGGCGGTAGCGAAGGGATGAGGGCCCACTTCGACCGCAGCGCGAGGCCCAGACCGGGTCCGAAGAGGCTGAGGATGAAGACCACCTTCGAGCCCACCTCGCCTTTGAGGAGCACCGCGAGCGCCCGGAGTGGATCGAACAACAGCGTGCGCGCGATCTCGAGCTCGTCGCGGCCGAGGCTCGCGTAACGACCCAGGTACTGGTACGGCGCGCCGGCGGCGAACGCGGGGATGATCAGCTTCAGGGTGACGGCGAACGCGACGATGCTGCCCGCGACCACGACCGCGCTCGCACCCCAGCGGCGCTGGAACGCGAGCGCGACGCCGAAGCCGAGCCCGATGAGCGCGACTTCCTCCTTCGCGAGCAGGGCGAGAACGAGGCACGCGATCATCGGAAGGGTCCGCCGCGTCACGAGGAAGTACATGGCGAAGCCGAGCGGTGCCACCGCGAGGGTGATCTCGTGGAAGTCGTAGAGGGCGATGAACGAGAGCGGAGCGCTCAGCAGGTACGCCGCGACCCACACCAGGCGCTGCTCGCTGGTCGGCAGGACATGGCGCGCCAGCAGATAGATCGGCCACACGCCGAGCGCGAGCGCGATCGTCTGGACCACGATGAGCGTCTCGGGGCCGGGGACGACGAGGTAGAGCGGCACGATCAGCAGCAGGGCCGGCGAGAAGTGGTCGCCAAAGAACGAGTGCGGCTCGCAGCGCGCGAGGCTGAGCGTCGACTCCATGAAGCGCCCGTGGATCGTGTTCCAGAGCACCTGGTCGAACACCGCGAGGTCCGACGCGGTCGAGTGGAACGTCCAGTGCCGCACCAGGGCCAGCGCGCCGAACAGGACCGTTGCCGTCAAGGCCGCGGCGAGCGCGATCCGTCCCTCGTGGCGGGCATCGAGAAGGGGTGCCGAGCGCCGCCCCGCCACCACGCCGGGAAAACTAGCCCATCGGATTCGCGACGCCTTCGAAGAACGCGATCCGGGCGTGCGAGTTGGCCTGGCGGATCGGCCGTAGCGGCTTGTACTCGGGCGAGTCGTACCACTCGCGGGCGCGCGCGAGCGAGGGGAACTCGAGGATCACCGTACGCGGGCCCGGCCATTCGCCTTCGCGCAGCTCCATCGTGCCGCCGCGCACGAGATAGCGGCCTCCGTATTTCGCGATCGTCGCCGGCACCTGCCGCGAATATTCCGCATAGCCCTCCGCGTTGATCACCTCGACGATCGCGATCACATAGCCGGCCATGTACGACCTCCCGTGCGAACGACTATGACGGACCCGGCAGGACACCGGCGTCGACGACCGTCTTGATCGCGACCGTGATCGCGGTCAGGACGATGGCCGAGGCGACCATGATCGCCGGACGCTGCGTCGGTCCGGGCGTGTCGGTGCCCTCCGAGCGCTCGCCCTCGGCGTCGTGCCAGCGCACGAACACCAGCCAGGTGACGACGATGTAGAACGCGGACATGAGCGCGAGCCAGAAGCCGGTGCCCAGGATCCGCGCCCCGAACGGCTCCGCGAGATCGAGCCACCGGAGATGCTCGTCGATGAACGTCACCGCACCGCCGACCACCGGGACGGACGCGAGCCAGGCCCAGAGGTGCTCGCCGTCGGCGCGCAGGCGGTCGAGCGGCCGCAGCCGCGCGAGCATCGCGGCCCCGAAAGCGACCATGGCGAAGAGCCGCCAACCGACGAGCGCGAGCACGCGGTCGCGATGCCGCCGTTGCCAGCCGAGCGCCGCCTTCTCGCCTGGCCAGAAACGCGATCGGGTGTGGTCCGCCGGCGAATCGACCTCCTGAGCGAGCCGCGACAGGAATTCCTCACGGTTCGCGATGTAGCTGCCGTGATCCAGAAGTACGTTCATACGATTGGTGACCTCGATGTTCTGGGGCGCACGCAGCGGCTCGGGCGGGATCACCGGTCCTCCGACGACCGGGTCGTACGCGGCCCACAGGTTGAGCCACCGCATGTGTTCGGGCAGCGGCTCGTCGATCCGGCACGAGCGCGCAGGCGCGACGTGCGGGTCCCAGGCGTTGTTCAGGGCCGCGCCGAACGTGATGAGCGTCTTGACGCGGTCGACGTCCTTCACGATCCCGGAGCTGAGCGCGTCGTACGCGACGACCGTGCCGTGCGAGTGCGCCGCGACGAGCACGCGATCGCATTTGAGCTCTTCCAGCAGGAAGGCGATCGCGAACGGCACGCTGCGCCGGATGTGCACCGCCTGGATGTCGTCATAGAGGAAGGTGTAGAAGTCGCCGATCTGCTCGATGAGGAACGTGCGGAGTCCGAGCACCAGCCGCTCGAACGGCCCGGGCAGCTGCGCGAGGACGAACAGCGCTCCAATGAACGGCAGCAGCGCGGCCAGCGCGAGCATGTAGCCGGTCAGCAGAAAGACGCCGGAGACGCGGACGATGAGCCCCTTCAGGAACGAGCGCTCGTCGTGCGCGACGCGGGCCATGCCGTCGTCGACGTTGCGGCTCAGGCGCACGAGGACGCGCGCGGTGACGCGCACGCTCCACTTGATCATCGTCACGAAGTCCGGCGCCGCCAGGCGCGCGGCCCACCACGCCTCCGCGAGGACCCAGGTCTGCGATGGATGACCTTCGCTCGCGGGGATCTGCAGCGAGAAGCGCGCCGGTCCGGCGGTGCGCTCGCCGTAGCTCAGGTCCGATGTCGCGACGCACAGGTCGAGGCCTCTCGCTTTGTGCCACTCCTGGAGCCAGTCGAGAAGCGCGCCGCCGAACTCGCGGACCGTCGCGGTCTCCGGCTGCTGGCCGATCCCGTGAATGAAGACGACCCCGACCCGCTCTTCGGGTGCGCCGCGACGCAGGGCATGGTCCTCGACCGCGCGTTGGACGCGGGAGTCGACGGTCACGTCGCAGCCGCCTTCATGACCGTCGCTACGCCACGCGCGTCCCGCGCTGGTACACGGCCCACACCCGCCACAGCGCCCGCGGGTCTGACAGCGGGTCTCCGTGCACGAGGACGAGGTCGGCGGGCTGGCCTTCGTCGAGGTGGCCGGCGTGCTCGACGCCGTAGAGCGCTCCCCCGTTGCGCGTCGCCGCCGCGAGCGCTTCGCAGGGCTCGAGCCCGGCGGCGACCAGGAGCTCGACCTCCCACGCCAGATGTCCGGCGCGGACCGAGCCGCCCCCGAAGTCGGAGCCGGTCGCGATCGTCACGCCCGCGCGCTTCGCCGCGGCCACCGACGCATACGCGCCCTCTTTGCGCTTCGCGATCCGCTCGCGCCCCTCCAGCGCCGTGAAGCGGTCGATCGTCGTCGTGCGCGCGAACGTCTCCCACGAGGCGAAGACAGACAGGGTCGACACCAGGGTGACCCCGTTGCGCTTCATCGTGCGCGCTATGTCGTCGTCGAGCTCCGTGCCGTGCTCGATCGAGTCGACGCCGGCCTCCGCCGCGACGCGCGCGCCGGCGAAGTAACCCGAGTGCGCCGCGACGCGCGCGCCGCGGTCGTGCACCGCCTCGACCATCGCACGTACGTCGTCGACGCCGAACGGAGCGTCCTTCGCACCGCCCGGCGCATCCATGTACAGCTTCACGAGATCCGCGCCGAGATCGAGCTGTGCCATCGCGGCGGCGACAAGCTGGTCCCCGTCGACGCTCACGTCCATGAAGTCGTATCCCTTTGCGGCGATCCACGTGCCCGCGACGCGGATGTACGGCGCGGCGGGCCGGCCCCTCAGCTCATCGCGTGCGGCGATCGATACCGGAGCGCCAGCCTCGACCGGCGCTCCGACATCACGCGCCCACAGGATGCCGGCGTGAGCGAGACGCCTCGCGTTATCGCGCGCGACCTGTCGCAGCACCGGAGCGGGATCGTCCGCGCGCGCGATCCAGTGGCTGCCGCCCTGCATCGTGAGGTGGCTGTGGCAGTCGACCATCGCCGGAACGATCGTCGCGCCGCCGGCGTCGACGACCTCGGCGCCCGTCGTGTCGGCCGAGTCGTTCGGTCGGATCCACGCGATCTGTCCGCGTTCGATCGCCAGGCTGACGCCGGTGCGGAGGGAACCGGAGGTGCCATCGGCGAGCGCCGCGTCTTGGAGGACGACCCGTGTCATCGCCGCGCGATGTTAGGCGGACGCCGCCCTAGCCGGTCCAGTCCAGCACGACCTTGCCGCACTGGCCCGAGCGCACGACCTCGAACGCCTCCGCGAATTCCCTGGCCGGGAAGCGGTGCGTGATGACCGCGGTGATGTCGAGTCCGCTCTGCAGCATCGAGCCCATGCGGTACCAGGTCTCGAACATCTCGCGCCCGTAGATCCCCTTCAGCGTCAGGCCGCGGAAGATCACCTGATCCCAGTCGATCGGGATCTCCTGATTCGGGATCCCGAGCAGCGCCACGCGGCCGCCATGGTTCATGAAGGCAAGCATCGACCGCAGCGCCTCGGGGCTGCCGGACATCTCGAGCCCGATGTCGAAGCCCTCGAGCATGCCGAGCTCCCTCATGACGGCATCGAGCGTCGTCGTCGTGTAGTCGACGGCGAGAGTCGCGCCCAGGCGGCGCGCGAGCGCGAGGCGGTAGTGGTTGCGGTCGGTGACGACGACGTAGCGCGCGCCGACGAACCGGCTCACCGCGGCGGCCATCACGCCGATCGGCCCGGCGCCGGTGATGAGAACGTCCTCGCCCGCGAGCTCGAACGACAGCGCGCTGTGCACCGCGTTCCCGAGCGGGTCCAGGCACGCACCGATCTCGTCCGGCATCCCCGGCGCCAGGACGTAGGCGTTCGACGCGGGCACGGCGATGTACTCCGCGAACGCGCCCGGCCGCTGCACGCCGATCCCCACCGCGTTGCGGCACAGGTGACGGCGGCCGGCCCGGCAGTTCCGGCAATGGCCGCAGGTGACGTGGCCCTCGACGGCCACGCGCTGTCCCGCGGAGAACCCGCTGACCTCGCTGCCGACCTCGGCCACCGATCCCTCGAACTCGTGGCCGATGACGAGCGGCACCGGGATCGTCTTCTGGGCCCACGCATCCCAGTTCCAGATGTGGAGGTCGGTGCCGCAGATCGACGTGTAGTGGACGCGCACCAGCAGGTCGTTCGGGCCGATCGTCGGACGTTCGACGTCCTCGAGCCAGATGCCCGGCTCGCGGCGGCTCTTGACGAGCGCGCGCATCAGATCACTCCGAGCGCGCGCCCGACCTTTGCGAACGCCGCGACCGCGCGATCGACATGCTCGAACGTGTGCGCGGCCGAGAGCTGAACGCGGATGCGCGCCTGATCGCGCGGCACCACGGGGAACGAGAACGCGATGACGTAGACGCCCTCGGCGAGCAGCCGGTCGGCCATGCTCGTCGCGAGCCTCGCGTCGCCGAGCATCACTGGAACGATCGGATGCTCGCCGGCGACGAGGCGAAAGCCATTCGCGGTCATACCCGCGCGAAAGCGCGCGGCGTTCGCGAACAGGTGTTCGCGGAGCTCGCCGGCCGATTCGATGAGATCGAGCACGGCGATGGAGGTCGCGGTGATGACCGGCGCGAGCGTGTTCGAGAACAGATAGGGCCGGCTGCGCTGGCGCAGCAGCTCGACGATCTCCTTACGCCCGCTGGTGTAGCCGCCGGATGCGCCGCCCAGCGCTTTTCCAAGGGTCCCGGTCAGGATGTCGACGCGACCGACGACACCGCGCGCTTCATGCGAGCCGCGGCCGTGCGTGCCCATGAAGCCGACCGCGTGCGAATCGTCGACCATCACGAGCGCGTCGTACTTCTCGGCGAGGTCGCAGATCGCGCCGAGGTCGGCCACGATCCCGTCCATCGAGAACACGCCGTCGGTCGCGATCAGCTTGAATCGGCATGACGCCGCCTCTTTCAGCTGCTGCTCGAGGTCGACCATGTCGTTGTTCGCGTACCGGAAGCGCTTCGCCTTCGAAAGACGGACGCCGTCGATGATGCTCGCGTGGTTGAGCGCATCGCTGATGACCGCATCCTCTTCCCCGAGCAGCGTCTCGAAGAGCCCGCCGTTCGCGTCGAAGCACGAGCCGTACAGGATCGTGTCCTCCGTTCCCAAAAACCGCGTCAGTCGGTCCTCGAGCTCCTTGTGGATGTCCTGCGTGCCGCAGATGAACCGGACCGACGACATGCCGTAGCCCCACCGATCGAGCGCGGCATGCGCGGCCACCAGGACGGCGGGATCGTCGGAGAGACCGAGGTAGTTGTTCGCGCAGAAGTTAATGACCTCGAGATCGGGACGGACGGCGATCTCGGCGCCCTGCGGTGAGCTGATCACGCGTTCCTTCTTGTAGAGACCGCTCTCGCGGATCGAGGCGATCTGCTCGCGGAGCGACTCGAGGAAACGCTGATCCATGGCCGCCAGCATCATGGCACCGGCGGCAGGCGCCGTCCTACGCGGTCATTTCAGGTCGAGCACCTGCTTGATCGCGTTGATGAGCTCGATCGGACCGAACGGTTTCAGCAGGTATTGAGCCGCGCCGGCCGCGCGGCCCTCGGCAAGATCGCCCGCCTTGTCGTGAGCGCTGAGCATGACGATCGGCACGTCACGTGTCGTCGCGTCGCCCTTGAGCGTGCGGCACACGTCGAAGCCGTCGTGCTTGAACCCTTCGAACGCCACGTCGAGCAGCACCACGTCCGGTGTCGACGCCCGCACCAGCTCGGGCACCGCATCGGGGTCGCCCGTCTCGACGACGCGCCAGCCCTGGCTCGACAACGTGATACGTACGAGCTCCCGCATGTGGTTCGAGTCGTCGGCCACCAGAACTGTGAGCACCCTCGGCCGGACGATAGCAGTGCGGCCAAGCGAGCTGGTGTGGGTGACGGTCCCGGAGTTGATCGAGAACTGGGTGCGCGTCGGGATGCTCGTCCTGGCGCTGACGGCACCGCTGGGAGCCGGCTATGTCGCCGGCATCTGCGCAACCAGCGGCCCCGGGGCATGGGGATAGCCACAGCGCCGGTGCTCCGGCTGTCCGCTCTGGCGCGGCGCGACGAGACCGCTCACGTCCGGATCGCGAGGGCATGCGCGTGCGCCGGCGGATCGAGACCGCCCATCGCCGCGCTCAGGGCTCAGTGATCGACACGTTCTCCGTGGATCTCGCCGCGCCACGCGCCGGTCGGCGCTCCGCGAGATTCGATGAAGCGCTTGATGCGTTCGAGGTCACCGCTCACGCGGCGCTCGAGGAACCCGAGCGCGTCTCCGGCCTTCTCGCCCGCATCGCGCGGCTCGTAGGTGAGCTCCAGGGAGACTTTCGTCTGACCGTCGCCGGCGGGCTGGAAGATCACCGACCCGGCATTCATCGCGCCCGTCACGCTGCGCCACGCGATGTGTCGGTCGGGCACCTGATCGGTGATCTCGGCCTCCCACTCCTCGTCCTTGCCGGCGATCTCGGCGCGCCAGCGAAGCCGCTTCTCGTCGAGTTGGACGACTTCCTTCACGCCCTCCATGAACTCTGGAAAAGACTCGAACTGCGTCCACTGGTCGTACGCGACGCTGACCGGGACGTTCACGATGATGTCCCTTTCGATACGTGGCATGTCGATCTCCTTAGGCGGTCTTGATGAGCTCTCCGACCGGACCGTTCCACCGTTGCAGGAAGTCGTGCGCGTCGAGGACGTCGTCCTTGGTGAATGCGGGCGTCTTGGCGTCCTCGCGCTCGACGATCGCAACACTCGATTCGCCGCAGACGGTACAGGCGAGCTTCACCACCAGCGCCTGCGGCTCGGCCGTGATGCCGCGGACCGCGCAGCTCGCGAGTCGCGCGCCGCAGGCCGGGCACTCCATCGTCCGGATGCGCTCGAGGATGGAACCGATCCAGTCCACGCGACGTCAGCCTGCACAACCGACGCCATCGGCATCGTGCTCGCTCGAACGGTGACCGAGCACGCCCGCGCCTGCCGCCCGATGGAGCCTCAGCCGGGCGTCGCGTCCTCCGTGGGGAACGCGCCGATGAGCGCGCCGGAGATGCGCGCGTCCGCGACGAGCTCTTCCCACACGCGCTCCAGGCTCGCATCGTCCGGCCCGCGCTCGCCACGACGCCGCGCCACCAGCATCATCGCGCAGGCACGGAGCGACGGAGCGGCGACGATGACGCCGTCCGTCCCACGGCCGACGCTCTCCGCATCCGGCGCCGCGCGATGGGCGGCGATGTAGTCATCGAGATCGTCGGGCGGCGTGCCCACCAGAGGCGCGCCATCGACGAGCAGCACCGACGCGATGTCATACGGCGTCATGGTGTGATTCGACACCCCTCGCCCCGCGACATACACGACGTCATGGAGGCGCAGGGTGAGGCGACCGTCAGGCGGCAGGGCGTCGGCCCGCGCGAGGATCCGCGTCGCGACGGTCAGCTCGGTGGCGGGCTGTTCGCGAATGAGCACCGCTGTAGCGTGGCACGCCATGGAACCCAGAGGCCACCCCGCCCGTCCTAGTGCCATGCGCCCGACGCTCCTCGCGCTCGCGCTTCTTGTCACCTCCGGCTGCGGTGGTGGTGCGGCGAGCCGTGCGGCCGACATCAGCGGCATCGTGACCAACGTGAGCGGGCGCACGGACGGCGTGACTGTGCTCGTCGAGTCTGACCCGTCGACGCCCTCGACCGGCGACAAGGCGTCCGTCGCGGTGACGAGCAACACGCGCGTCACCCGGCGGTCCGGGAGCGGCGAGGTCGCCGCGACGTTCCGCGATCTCCTACCAGGTGTGCGGGTCGAGGTGTGGTTCGACGGCCCGGTCGCGATGTCCTATCCGGTTCAGGGCAAGGCGCAAGCGGTCATGATCGTCCGCTAAGCCTCTCCGAGTCTCTTCCGCAGCGCCGCGATCGTGCCGTCGATGGTGCGGTGGTGACCCACGATGTAACGCGAGACGACGCGGAAGAACGCGTTGTAGATCTCACCGTTCTCGGTGATCGTCAGCGTGCTCCCGCCGGGCGACGCGGCGATCTCGCACGTCCAGGTGCCGCCGAAATCCGTCTCCCCCGCGACGCGACGGACCAGCAGCTTCGGGGGCACGGACTCGAGCGTCTCGAACTTCACTTCGCCGACGCCACGTGACGACATCAGCGCGGGGTCGTTGATCGCGTCCCAGACGTCCTCGGGAGGCCTGCGAAATACCGCCGTGCGGCTGGCGATGTGGCCGATCGGTAGCGATCTTCCGACGAGCGCGATCGCGAGGGCGATCACGACGAGGGCAACGACGATGCCGATGAAGATCTCCACGGCGAGCGACAGCCTAGCGCGGCGCCAGACCGGTGGGTGACAATCGGCGCATGGCCGTCACATTCGGCGGCTCGGCGGTGCTTTGAAGGAAGAGATGGAAGTGGCTGAGCGCCTGCGTTTGGGCACGGCCCCGGGGCCGGGCATGCCGCCGGCCTTCGAGGACCTCTTCCGGAGGGAGTACCCCAGGGTGGTCGCGATCGCGCACCGCGTCGTCGCCGACGCCGACGAGGCCGAGGACGTCGCACAGGACGTGTTCGTCTCCTTCTACCGCAAGCACCCCGCCGACGCGCACTACGCCGCACCGTGGCTGCACGCCGCGGCGGCGCATACCGCACTGAACGCTCTGCGCTCGCGGGAGCGGCGCGGGAAGCGCGACGCGGTCGAGGCCGTCCGCCGCGATACGGCGGTGCCCGATCCGGCTCTGGCCGCCGAGACGGCAGAGACCAGATCGGAGGTCCGCGCCGCGCTCGCGCGTCTCCCGGACCGAAGCGCGGCGCTCCTCGCCCTTCGCTACAGCGGACTCAGCTACGAGGAGATCGCGGCCGCGCTCGGACTGCGGCAATCGAGTATCGGAACGCTGCTCCGCCGTGCGGAAGACGCGTTCCGAAGGGAGGTCACGACGTGAGTGACATCGAGGAAATGCTTTCGGTGCCTGAGGCGAAGGTCGATACGGAACGTGCGCTGGCGCGACTGCGCGCGCGTGTGGAGGCCGAGCGGCTCGCGCCGGTCACCCGAAGCGCGTCGGGCACGCGTCGCGTGGCGGTGAACATGTGGCTGAAGGGGCTCGCGGCCGCCGCGACCGTCGCGCTCGTCGCGACGGTCCTCACCGTGAGCGGGCTCGCCGAGACGATCCTGACGATCTTCGAGCCGAAGCAGCTCGTCGCCGTGCCGATCACGGTCAACGACCTGAGTGGCACATCGAGCTTCGCGACCTACGGCACGTTGACGTGGACGGAGCAACCGAGACCCTACGACGTTCCCGACGTGCGCACGGCGGCGCGCGACAGCGGCATGACCGTGCTGATCCCGGCAAATCTTCCGGCCGGCGTCGGCGCACCTCGCTACGGCGTGATGGCGAAGACGACCGCGACGTTCACGTTCAGCGCGGAGAAGACGCGTCAGGCCGCCGCGTCGCAGAAGCGCACGCCGCCGCCGATGCCGGCGAACATCGACGGCAGCAGGCTGTTCATCACCGGCGGTCCGGCGGTCGTCGCGTTCTATGACGATGGCAGCGCTGGTGCGACCGGCGCCACGGGTGCGACTGGCGCGAGCCCCTTCTCGGGGATGCCCAAGCTGATCGTCGCGCAGGGCAAGCCGCCGATCGTGCAGTCCGACGGCGTGACCGTCGATCAGCTGCAGAGCTACCTGCTGCAGCAGCCCGGCATCTCGCCGCAGCTCGCGGCGCAGATCCGCGCGATCAAGGACCCGTCGAGCACCCTGCCGGTCCCGATCCCGGTGGACATGGCGACCTCGAAGAAGGTGACCGTGCAAGGCGTCGACGGCATCTTCGTCGGTGATTCGACCGGCCTCGGGAGCGCGGTGATCTGGCAAAAGGACGGCATCGTGTACGGCGTCGCGGGAGCGCTCACGGAGCAGCAGGTCCTGGCGGTGGCAAACTCGCTCCATTGATCGACGCGCCCGCCATACGCACGCACGAGCTGGCGAAGCGATACGGGAGCATCACCGCGCTCGCGGGTCTGACGATGAACATCCCGCGTGGCGACGTCTTCGGCTTCCTAGGACCGAACGGCGCGGGCAAGACGACCGCGGTGAAGCTCTTGCTCGGGCTCACGCCTCCGACATCGGGCGACGCGGAGGTCCTCGGCGCCGCCATCGGCGATCGCGACGCGCTCCGCCGCGTCGGATATCTCCCCGAGCTGTTCCGTTATCAGACCTGGCTCAGCGCGCGCGAGGTCCTCGCGCTCCACTGTGAGCTCGCGGGCGTCGATCGCGCCGCGTGGCAGCGCGAGATCGAGGACGCGCTCGCGATCGTCGGCCTCTCGGATCGTGGATCGAGCCGTGTCGGCACGTTCTCGAAGGGGATGCAGCAGCGGCTCGGCCTCGGCGTCGCGCTCCTGGGGACGCCCGATCTCGTCGTCCTCGACGAGCCGACGAGCGCGCTCGATCCGGTCGGCCGGCACGACGTCCGCGAGATCATCCGCGCGCTCGGCGATCGTGGCACGACCGTTTTTCTCAATTCGCACCTGCTCAGCGAGGTGGAGCAGGTCTGTCGCCGCGTCGCGATCGTCGATCGCGGCCGAGTCGTCGCCGAGGGCACTCTCGACGAGCTCCTGGGCGGTGACACCGTTCGGATACGCGCGACGGGGCTCGATCGGGCAGCAATGACGCGCCTGTCGCGCTTCGGTCAGGTCGACGGTGATGGCGACTGGCTGGTCATACGCGGGATCGATACCGAGCGCGTGCCGGAGCTGGTCGGCGACATCGTGCAGCTGGGCGGCCGGGTCTACGCCGTCGAGCCCCGCCATGAGTCGCTCGAGGACCGCTTCCTCGGCCTTCTCGGACAGCCGAACTGATGCTCGCGCTCACCGTCGCCCGTCTTCAGCTGCAGGAGCTATTGCGGCGGCGCCTCTTCCTCGTGCTCCTGCTCCTCACGATCGTCGTCATCGCGCTCACGACATGGGGCTTCTCGCGCATCCCCACACTTGGCGCCAATCGACCGACCCCGATCACGCCGACGGAGATCGCGGCCATCGCGTCGCAGCTGCTCATCCTCGTGATGTTCATGTTCAGCTTCGTGCTCGCGTTCTCGGCCGTGTTCGCCGCCGCGCCCGCCATCTCCGGCGAAGTGGAGTCGGGCATCACCCTCGCGCTGCTCGCGCGACCGATCACACGGCTCGAATACGTCATGGGCAAGTGGCTTGGCCTCGTCGCGACGGTGCTCGCGTACGCGATCCCCGCGGCTGCGGTGCAGATGGTGCTGGTGCAGATGGTCGTCGGCTACTCGCCGCCGCACCCGATCGAATTCCTCGCATTCGTGATCGGCGAAGCGGTGGTCGTCCTCACGCTGTCGCTGCTCCTCTCGACGCGCTTCGCCGGCATGGTCGGCGGCGTGACCGGACTCATCCTGTGGGGACTGGCGTGGATGGGCGGCATCGTCGGCGGCATCGGGCTGGCATTCGACAACGCGACGCTCACGCACGTCGGGACCGCATCGAAGCTGATCCTCCCGACCGACGGCCTGTGGCGCGGCGCGGTGTGGAGCCTCGAGCCCGCGTCGCTCACCGTGGCGATGCGCGGGGCCGGCGCGGCGGCCGCGGCGAATCCCTTCTTCGCGGCCGATCCACCGCCGGCGGCGTACGTCGCGTGGACGATGATCTGGATCACCGCGGTGCTCGCGTTCGCGGTGTGGAGCTTCACGCGGAAAGAGCTGTGATCGACCATGCCGCGAGTACGCGCTGGCGAGCGTCGCTCCATGGGCGAGCGGGCACCGTAGGAAGGTCGTACCGGACGCATTCGTCGCGCAGCCAGCGATCCAGGCGCTGCCCGAGGGCGACGGCCGCGCTCCGTTCCTTACCAGAGAGGCCGAGCCAATCGTGATCGCTTCGCAGCGTCATCGTGCGCCAGATGGTCCCGGGATCGTCTTCAACAAGGAACACCGCTCGGCAGCGCGCGTCACGCAGGCGCGCGGCAAGGGCGGGCGAGAGGCAGATCCCCTCGATCACGCACGGCTCGCCGCGAGCGATGTGGATCCGAACCGTCGTAGCGATCGCCGGCTCGAGCGCGCCCATGACGTCGACGAATGCCTGGAGCGCATCGTCGGTCGGTCGTGCGAGCGACACGTGCGGGTCGGTGAAGGAGTGGATGGCGGGGAGAGCATCGCGGTCGACAAGACTTCGAGCGATCACCCACAGGTCATCGAGCCTCACGTGCGCGAGGTGTAGGTCGCGCGCGAGACCGGCCGCGACCGTCGACTTCCCGGTACCGCTGTCGCCACCGACGAGCAACACGGTCGACGGCACCGTGGTCGCGGCCATGTCACGCGAGTCTATTGACAGCGATACTTCGTGTCGTGGCGGGGCTATACGACCGGGTCGTCGCCGCGATCCTTACGCGATCCACGCCGGTGCATGTGTTCCTCTATCGCGCGCTGCACGGGCGGATCGTCGATCGGGCATCGTCTGGTTTCATGCCGGTGCTGTTGCTGACAACGACCGGCCGGCACAGCGGACGGTCTCGGACGGTGGCGCTCGGACACATGAGCGACGGCGACGATCTCGTCGTCATCGGTTCGAACGGCGGCCTTGATGCCGCTCCCGCCTGGACCGCGAACCTGCGGACGCGTCCGGAGGCAGCGGTCCAACTCGCCGGTCGGACCTTCGCGGTCCGTGCCGACTTCCCCGAGGGAGCAGAGCGAGAGCGCCTGTGGAATTTGGTGGCCTCCCGCTATCGGTTCTTCCACGGCTACCAGAAACGCACTCGACGTCGACTGGCCGTCGTAAGACTAAGTCGCGCGCGCTGAACATCGTCTTGACTATTCCCGGCAACTGGGCGAACGTCCCAACGACACAACATCGCGCAACAAGGGGAGGGACGATGCCGCTCTACCTAACGAAATTCAGCTACACCCCGGAGACTTGGGCCAGGCTGATCAAGAACCCGGAAGACCGCCGAAAAGCCGCTCAGACGTACATCGAGTCGGTCGGTGGAAAGCTCCATGGGTTCTGGTACGCGTTCGGCACGCACGACGGCTACAACCTGTGGGAGGCCCCCGACAACGTGTCCATGGCCGCGGTCGTACTGGCGATCGCTGGCGGCGGCGCGCTGAGCTCATTGGAAACGACGGTGCTGTTGACCGTCGATGAAACGATGGATGCTCTGCGCAAGGCCAAGCAAGTCGGGTACCGAGCGCCCGGCGCGTAGCCGGTCGCGCTTTCTGCGGCACTAGACTTTGGAATGGTGAACACGATCAAGGTCGTCGGGCTCCTCACGCTTCTCACGCTGATCCTCATCGCCGCGGCGCGACTGTTCTTTGGCCCATCAGCGGTATTGCCCGCGCTGCTCATCTCGCTCGTCATGAACTTCGGCGCGTGGTGGTTCAGCGATCGGATCGCGCTCTCATTCGCCGGCGCGAAGCCGGTGACCGCGGCCGAGGCGCCCGAGCTCTACCGTATCGTCGGCCGCGTCGCCGAGACCGCGGGTCTGCCGCAGCCCCGTATCTTCGTCATCGACCAGCCCGCTCCGAATGCCTTCGCCACCGGCCGTGATCCGCAGCACGCGGTCGTCGCGGTCACGCGTGGGATCCTCGACATCGTCACCGAACGCGAGCTGACGGGCGTCCTCGCTCACGAGCTTGGTCACGTCCGCAATCGCGATACATTCGTGATGGCCGTCGTCGCATCGGTCGCAGGCGCGATCAGCTACATGGCGCAGATGGCGCAGTGGTCGATGTGGTTTGGTGGCGGCGATCGCGACCGCCGGGATTCTGGATCGCTCGGCATGATCGGCATGCTTCTCGGCATCATCCTCCTGCCACTCGCCGCGATGCTCGTACAGCTCGCCGTCAGTCGCTCGCGTGAGTACGGCGCCGACGATCAGGGCGCTGAGCTGACGCACGACCCGTTGGCACTCGCGTCGGCTCTCCGCAAGCTCGAGACATACAGCAAGAAGATCCCGCTGCCGGTGAACCCGTCGGTCGCGCCCCTGTTCATCGTGCAGCCGCTGCTGCCCGGGGGCCTCACCGGACTCTTCTCGACGCACCCACCGATCGAGGACCGGATCGCGCGGCTCGAGAAGATGGCGGGCGCGGAGCTGCCGGCGCAGTTCTAGGGTCGGGGAGTCAATCCCGGCGGGCGGTAGACCTCGCCGGCGTCGCGCACCGTCTGCCCGGTCGCGTCGAGAACGGCGCGATCCCCGAGCGCGTCTTTGAGTGACACGAGCACCGGCACGACGAAGTTGAACGCGGGATACGTGCCCGGATCCTGTCGGACGGCGACCGTGACCGTCACGCTCTTGGCGTCTTCGCGCACGCTCCGCTCCGCGACCTCCACGCCGAGCCCGATCGTGATGTTGACTACGATCTTGCGCGGATCACCTGTGCGCTGAAAGCTCGCGATGCTGGCCGTGTGGACGGTCGCGAGGCTGCTGAAGAAAAGCACGACAGTGAGAACACCCAGGCCGATCAGACTGGCGGCGATGATGAAGCGCTGCCGACTCATCCCTCGACGATCGTGGTCTTCGCGTTCCCGAGGATCGACCAGTGCGTCATGTCCCTGCCGGCCCGGGCACCGTGCCAGTGCTTCGTGTTCGCCGGGATGAAGGCGACATCGCCCGCCGAGACATCGTGGTGCTCCTCGTCGGTGGCGACGAGGCCCTCGCCCTCGGTGATCACCAGGATCTGATCGGTCGAGTGGACGTGCGGCTTGTTCACCGCGCCGCGCCGGAAATGCACCTCCGAGAGGCGCAGGTCGCGGCTCTCTTCGCCCACGGCGGTCTGATAGTCGACCTCACCGACGAAGATGGGATTGTCGGACCGCTCGCGGCCCGCCCTGGTGACGCGGATCACCCGCACGCCACGATTCTGGCTCAAACTGGACCACGGTGACCGCGCTCGTCTTGATTCACGCATATCCCCTCAGCGGCGCGATGTGGGAGCACGAGCGCCGCGCGTTACGCGACGCCGCGGATCCGATCATCGCGCCGTCGCTCCCCGGTTTCGGCGGGACCGCCGTGCCGCGTGGTGATCCCACGATCGACGACTACGCGGACAGCGTCGTGGCGGCCATGGACGCGGCGGCGATCGACAGCGCCGCGGTCGGCGGCCTGTCGATGGGCGGTTACGTCGCGTTCGCGCTGTGGCGTCGGCATCGCGGTCGCATCAAAGGCCTCTTCCTCGCCGACACGCGGGCCGAGGCCGACGTCGAAGACGCCCGCGACCGACGCCTACGCCTCGCCGCTCTGATCCGCGAGCACGGGACGGTGGCGCTGCTGAAGAC
This sequence comes from Candidatus Limnocylindria bacterium, assembly GCA_036000705.1. GTDB lineage: Bacteria > Chloroflexota > Limnocylindria > P2-11E > P2-11E > CF-39. Next base: position 58,301 of record DASYUY010000125.1, read on the forward strand.
GCCGCCGCAGTGGCTCCGCGAGGACTCGCCGCATTGGGATGAGCTGCTGAAGATGGTCCGCGGCCAGACCGCCGAAGCCCTCGCGCAGGGAAGCATCGCGATGGCGCACCGCGCGGACAGCCGACCGGACCTGCCGACGATCGACGTCCCGACTGCGGTGGTCGTTGGCGATGAGGACACGATCACGCCGCTCGATATGGCGCGGACGATGAGCGACGCGATCCCCGGCGCCACCCTCAGCGTCATTCCAGGCGCCGGGCATCTCTCGAACCTCGAGGCGCCGAGCGCCTTCGAGACCGCGGTGCGCGCATGGCTCCGACGGACGGAGTGATCGTCAGCGCGACGGACGTCGCGCGTGTGTATCCGACCGGCGCGACCGCGGTGGCCGCGCTCGACGGCGTGACGCTGGAGGTGCCCCGCGGCGAGTTCCTGGCGGTGATGGGGCCATCGGGGTCGGGCAAGTCGACGCTGCTGAATATCCTGGCCGGTCTCGAACGACCGACGCGCGGCGCGGTCGTCGTCGACGGCGCGGACCTCTCCGCGATGGACGAGGTCGAGCTCGCGACCTACCGCCGCGAGAAGGTCGGCATGATCTTCCAAGCCTTCAACCTGCTTCCGCGCTATCGCGTTGTAGAGAACGTCGCGCTGCCACTCCTCTTCGCCGGGATCCCGCCCGACCGGCGGCTCGCGCGCGCACGCGCGGTCCTCGACCGTCTCGGTATGGGGCCGCGCGCGGATCACCGCCCGAGCCAGCTCTCGGGCGGCGAGATGCAGCGAACCGCGATCGCGCGCGCGCTCGTGACGGAGCCGGCCCTCCTCCTCGCCGACGAGCCGACCGGCAACCTCGACTCAGCGAACGGCGACGCGCTCCTCGGGCTCATCAGCGAGCTGCACGCCCGCGGGCAAACGGTCGTCCTCGTCACGCATGACGCGGGAATCGCCTCGCGCGCCCAGCGCATCGTGCGCATGCGCGATGGACGGCTCGTGAATTGAGAACGTCCGACCTGTTCGCGCTCGCGTTCGGCAACTACTCGCGGTCACGCCTGCGCTCGACGCTCACGACGCTCGGCGTCGCGATCGGCACCGCGCTCGTGGTGCTCCTCATCGCGCTCGCGACGGGCGCGGAGGACAACGTCAAGCGGTCTATCTTCTCCATCGGCGACTTGCGGCTCGTCACCGTGCAGCCGTTCCAACCGGGGGCCACAGGCCTATCCGCGGTGCCGCGCACGATCGGCGATGACCACGTCGCGAAGTTCAAGGCGATCCCGCACGCAGAGTCCGTGTTCCGCCAGTACGACGCGCCGCTCGGGACGCTGCTCGAAGGCGGAGAGGACGCGGCGATCCGCCCCCAGGGGATCGAGGCCGGCGCGCCGGTCGATCGCGGTGATCTTCTCGCCGGCCGTCATCTGGCGCCGAACGAGCACGGGGTCGCGGTGATCCCCGGCAATCTCGCGCGTCTCGTCGCCGCGACGCCCAACGCGGCCGTCGGACGGAAGGTCACGCTCCGCCTCGGCGGGGCGGTGAAGCTCGGCAGTACGCGCATCAGTGGAAGTGGCACACCGCGGGACTACGTCGTGACGGTCGTGGGCGTGTTCGACGAGCAGGCGTCGCAGACCTCAGTGCGGATCCCGCTCGACGACGCGTTGCTCGCAGGCGCCGAGAACCGCGGGCTCACTCCGGATGCCGTCCGCACGACGACGGGGTACAGCGGCGTTGCGATCGAGTCCGAGGATTCGCAGTACGTCGCCGAGGTGGTGAAGTCCGTTCAGGAGCTTGGCTTCAGCGCGTTCTCGCTGAAGCAGGTCATCGATCAGATCGACAAGGGCTTCGGCGTGTTCCGCGGCATCCTCGCCGGCATCGGCGGCGTCGCGCTGCTCGTCGCCGCGATCGGCATCGCGAACACGATGATCATGGCCGTGCTCGAGCGCACTCGCGAGATCGGGATCATGAAGGCCGTCGGCGCGTCACCGCGGGACATCCGCTCGATCTTCCTCGCGGAGGCGGCACTCGTCGGCGCGTTCGGCGGCGTCATCGGTCTTGCGCTCGGGATCTTTGGCGGCCGCGTGATCGAGCTCGTGATCCGTGGCCTCAATCCACAGTCGAACCCCGCGCCGATCTTCGTCGTGGATGTACCGCTCGCGCTCGGCGCGATGGGGCTGGCGCTCCTTGTGAGCATCGTCGCCGGATTCCTACCCTCCCGACGAGCGATGCGTATGTCGGCGCTCAGCGCGCTGAGGTACGAATAGGCCCTCTACTTGCAACAACTATAGCGATATCGATATAGTTTACGCAATGGACGACTATGGCAACGACTGGATCAGCGCCGCGGATGTCGCCAAGCGCCTCCGCGTGAATGAAGCACGCGTACGCGCGCTGATCAAGCGCGGAGCGCTGCCTGGGCGGAAGGTCGCAAATCGATGGCTGGTGCCGCGGCAAGCACTCCAGAGCTCAGCGGTGGCCGCCCGCGTAGCGGGTCGCCCGTTCAGTCCCGCAAACGCCTGGGGCCTTCTGTTCTTGGTTTCGGGTAGACCGGCGGAGTGGCTCTCGCCGGTAGGTCGGTCGAGGCTCAAGGCCCGCCTCAAGTCGCCAAAGTTTCCATTCGCGTCGCGTTTCCGACGACGGGCGAGCGTCAAATACCTTCGCGCGGACGAGCGCGCGCTTCGCAAGATCGTCGCCGACGACCGATTCGTCCGATCCGGCGTCAGTGCCGCCGACGACCATCATGTTGACCTTAGCGCTCCGGGCGTCGTGGAGGGCTACCTACCGAAGGATCGACTAGCGAAGTTGTCCTACGAGCACGCGCTGCGCGTTGTCTCGGAAGACTCAGCAAACCTCATCGTTAGGTCCGTCGTTGACCTTTGGCCATTCGAGTCTGAGCGCGTGGCTCCGGCGGCGGTCGTGGCCGTTGATCTCATCGACTCATCCGATCAGCGCAGCCGACGGGCGGGAAGTGCGATGCTAAAAAAGGTTCGACGCAGGCACCGACAGAAGTGATCGAACTCGTGACAACAAACGATCAGGACCGTGCGGTATGGGAGACCATCATGGACATCACCGATTGGTTCCGCGCTCCATGGACCCTGATCGGCGCACGAATGGTTCAACTTCATGCGATGTCCGCTGGTCGAGAAGTGCCGCGTCTGAGCCTCGACGCCGATGCGCTAGCCGATGTCCGAGCGATGCCCGGAGCTACAACAAAACTCGCCGCCGCCCTGGTTAAGCACGGCTTCGAGCTCAGGGAGACGAGCACCCTTGGGCTGGCTCATAGGTTCGTGCGAGACGACGTTTCGATCGATGTGCTGGCCCCCTGATGGCCTCAACAGGGTGAGTTCACGTTTGACCGTCGGCAAACTCCATACCGTCCAAGTGCCGGGCGGAACGCAGGCGCTTCACCGGACGCGCGTCGAAGACGTCAGGATCGGGCGTCGGCGTGGAGCCATACCGGTTCCTAGCCTGCTGGGTGCCATCCTCCTGAAGGCGCGCGCTGTGAAGGTCGATGACGTGCCCGACAACCAACGGATCGATCTCGCAGTTCTGTTGAGTCTGGTCGGGGATGTCGAGCCAATTGCCCGGGAAATGCGTACAAGTGAGCGGTCTTGGCTGCGAGAACGGAAAGAGATGGCCGACCCCAGAACCGCGTGTTGGCGGTTTCTCTCGACGGATCAAGCCCAGCGCGGTGTAGCGACGTTCCGTCAACTGTCGGCCTGAGCAATCGCGCGCACTAGAACGGGCCCGCGAGCTCCGGCGGCGCGAAGAGATAGGTCGGCTGCTGCCACCACTGCTCGACCGCCTCGCCGCGCGCCTGCTCGAGCAGCGCCGCGATCGTGTCGGGCGGCTGACCGTCGGCGGCGGCCAGGACGACGATCTTCCCTTCGTTCAGCGCGTTCGCGTAGCGCTTGCGGACGTCGCGCGGGATGATGCCGCCGGGCAGGAGCTTCCGCAGCCGGTAGCGAAGACCACCCCAGCCCTTCCCGGGCAGCCACGCGCGTCCACCGGCGACAAGCGCTGCGCGCTGCGAGTCGCTCGCGAGCACGCAGATGTCCTGCTCGCGCACTCCCGACTCACGTAGCAGCGTCACCGCCTGGACCGCCGCGTCGTCGTCGCTGAACGCGGCCGCGGCCACCATTCCGCCGGACACCGCCTCGAGATACGACGTCGTCGCCATCCGCGAATGCTAGGTGAGGGTGCTCAGGCTCGCCACGCGAGGATCGGGATGCGCATCTCGTCCGCGGTCATCCCACCGTGCGAGCCACGATGTCGGAGCGTCTGCCCGTCGACCTTCACGATGGATGCGGCGAGATCGCGGTCGAGGAGCATGACGACCTCGCCGATGCGGCGCCGCGCCATCGTCGGGTCTCCGCGTCCGAAGAGTCCAGCCTCGATGAGCTCATCGCGGTCGAGGACCGTGACGAGGCCCGGCCATCTCCGCTCGATGAGCTCGCGCACCTTCTCGGCCCGGTCGGTGTGCAGGAACACCAGACGTGGCTCTCCCGCGGGCGGATTGCGGAGGAGTCCCCGCAGCTCCTCGTCCCCGACGACGTCCAGCATCTTGTCCGGATCGGTCGTCGCGTGCCCGTGATCGGCGGTGAGAAGGACGAGCGTGTCTCCGACCGCACGACCCGCGAGCGCGTGCCGTAGGGCGACGTCGAAGATGGCGGCCTCGATCGCGGCTTCTTCGCTGCGCGGACCGTACAGATGCGAGACCGTGTCGATGCCGGACCAGTACGCGTAGACGTACGAGGGACGCGGCGCATCCACGAGCCCGGTGTGCAGGCGCACGCCCATCGTCGACGGAACGACATATCCGACGAAGTTCGCCTGCGCGGCGTGCATGCGGGTCATGGCCTCCGCGCGGAACATCTCCGGCTCGATGACGTATGAGGGGATGCCGCGCTCGCGCAGGCGCGCGTGGATCGACGGTACCTTGACGAACCGCAGTGGGTCGACGGCCGGATCGTCGAAGTACGATCCGCGCCGCGTGATCGCGGGTCCCCATCGCAGCATCGCGGTCACCTGCGCAAACTCCTCGAGCCAAAGAAAGTACGCGATGTTGCCGTGCTCCAGCGGCGTCCGCCCCGTGTTCATGGTCGTGATCGCCGCGGCGGTTGTGGACGGGAAGACCGTCGTCGCTTCGAGGAGCTGCGCGTGGTCGCCGCGCCGCGCGCGCTCGCGCAGCTGCGCGAGGAACGGCGTGTCGCCACGATCGCAGAACATGTCGAGCTGCCACAGGCCGAGGCCGTCCGCGAGGACGACGACGACCTGCCGAACGCCCTCGCGCAGCGCAGGGTCCAGCCCCGACAGCGGCGCCGCGTCGCCGGTCTCCCGCGCGCCGAGGATGTCGAGCACCGTCGCGGGCACGTTCAGGAGACCGCCCCCTTCGTAGTCGGGCATCACGAAACCGCGCGCGCGAAGACGCTCGACGAGCGGGTGTGGCATCGGGGGACGATACTGCCTCGCGATGCGCACGGTCCTGGAGATCGACGGTCTCTTCGACGGCACGAGCGCGATGTCGGATGCGGCCGTCGTCATCGAGGACGGTGAGATCACCTGGGTCGGGAAGCGGTCGCGCGTGCCCAAGACGCCGAAGGGCGAGCGATCGCGATCGCTCCAGGCCGGTGGGCGTTTCGCGGTGCCCGGGCTGATCAACTGCCACGCCCATCTCACATTCGATGGCACCGCGGACTTCGACGCCGAGTCGCGGCAGAGCGAGGCCGAAGCGACGCTCAAGGCGTTCCGCAACGCGCGCCTCACTCTGCGGAGCGGTGTGACCACGGTGCGCGACCTCGGCGCGAACGGCGGGATGGTCGTCGAGCTCGCCCGGCAGATCGAGCGCGGTGCGCTCGAAGGGCCGCGCATCATCGCGTCGGCGCGCGGGATCACGATCACCGGCGGCCACGGCACGGAGGTCGGACGCGTCGCCGACGGCGCGGACGCGGTCCGCGCGGCGACGCGCGAGCAGGTCGCGGTCGGCGCGAGCGTGATCAAGCTGTTCTCCACCGGTGGCGTGCTGGGCGAGGGCGCCGGACCGGAGCTCTCGGCGTACACGCCCGAGGAGACGCGCGCCGCCGTCGAGGAAGCGCACCGTGCCGGCGTACGGATCACCACGCACGCGCACGGCGCGGAGGGGATGCGCATCGCATCCGAGGCCGGCATCGACTCGATCGAGCACGCGACGCTGCTCGATCAGCAGACGATCCGCGTGATCAAGGGGAAGAACGTCGCGCTCGTGCCGACGTTCTCGGCGCTGCGGCGCATCATCGACAACGGCAAGGCGCTGTCGGCACGCGTGATGGAGCGCGCGCGACTCGTGGCGACGAAGCATCAGGAGGGTGTCCGCGCGGCGCACAAGGCGGGCGTGCGGATCGCCGCAGGCACCGACGCGGGCACGCCCTTCAACACGCACGAGCGCTTCGCGCTCGAGCTCGTCTACCTCACCGAGGCGGGGCTCTCGCTGACCGAAGCGCTGGTGGCGGCAACGAGTCTCGCCGCGGATGTCGTCGGCACGCCGAAGGCGGGCCGCATCGAAGCGGGCGCGTGGGCCGACCTGCTCTTCGTCGACGGCGATCCACTGGATGACCTCGACGTGCTGCAACAGCCCAAAGCGGTCTGGGTCCGCGGGGTGCCGGTCGCTCCTTAGACCGCCTCGCTCGAATGCTCGGTCCGGATCTCCGCCGCCCCGCCGCGCTCGAGCAACTCGCGCGCCCGCTCGGCGCCGTCGTCCGTGTCGCAGACGACCGAGACCAAAGTCTCACCGGCTTCCACGTGCGCCTCGTACTCGCCGTATTCGTCCGCTTTGAGGACGCGGGCGCGGCCGGCAAGGAAGCCGATCGCCGCCAAGGCGACGACGAGCACGATCCCACCGAGCACGATCGAGAACGGGTTCTGGCGGACGGTCTCACCGCCGAAGATCACGAAAGCGACGGTAAGGAGCGCGCCGAGCATCGCGCCGGCCAGCGCGCCCTGCGGGCTGTACGAGCCCGCGACCTCGCGAGCTTGGCGCACGTTGCCGACGACGATGCCGATGCGATCGGGTGGGAAGCCGGTGCGCTCGAGCCTGCGCGCGGCCTCCTGCGCCGCGGCGCCGCTGGTGAAGACGCCGACGACCGTGACTCCGGTCGCGAGGGTACGGGTGTCGACGACGTCGTCGGTGCCCTCGATGCGCGCCATGCCAGGCTCGACCGCACGGGGCGTGCCTGGACGCCTAGACCTTCTCGAGACGACCCCGTGCCCGCTCGAGCTCACGGCGGAGCGAGCCCTCGTCCGACAGCGGAGCGGAGCAGGTCGTGCCGACACAGACGTACGCCGCGGTACGGTCGCGCGGGAAGCCGAGCCGCTCGAGGC
>DASYUY010000126.1:0-9100 GCA_036000705.1 Candidatus Limnocylindria bacterium
GAGTCAGGTGGCGTCGCGGTTGCGCTCGGGGACGGCGAGGTGCGCGCGGAACGGCTGCTCGTCGCGACCGGGCGCGTGCCAAATACCGATCGCATCGGCGCGGTTGCCTCGGGCATCGCCCTCGACGATCGCGGCTTCGTCGCGGTCGACGAGCGCCTGCGCACGAACGTGCCACACATCTGGGCCGCGGGCGATGTGGTCGGAACGCACACCGAAAGCCAGCAGGCAACGCCGGTGGGTGCGCACGACGGCAACATCGCCGCGGGCAACGCGCTCGGCGCTGAAGTCCGCATCGTGGATCACGCGGTGATCCCGCGGACGATCTTCACCGACCCGCAGGTGGCGGTCGTGGGCCTCACCGACGCCGAAGCGAACGCCCGCGGCCACCGCTGTGTGTGCAACACGATCCCGATGCACCTCGTGCCGCGAGCGGGGGTCGCTCGCGACGAGCGCGGGATCGTCAAGATGGTCCGCGAGCAGGGTTCAGATCGGGTGCTCGGCGTGTCCATGGTCGGGCGCGACGCCGGCGAGGTCATCCACGAAGCGGCGATGGCGATGCGCTTCGGCGCGACGGTCCACGACTTCATCGACATGGTTCACGTCTACCCGACGATGGCCGAGGCGCTGAAGATCGTCGCCCTCTCCTTCTTCAAGGATGTCTCGAAGATGAGCTGCTGCGCCGAGTAGGGCTGCATACGTTGCGCGGAGCGCAGACTTGGTCGCGACAGCTACTCGGCCTTCGGCTGCCACTCAGCGGCGGTGACGTCATGGTGCGGCGCGTCGAGCATCATGCCGTGCGAGATCGTGTTGAACGCCGCGTAGTGGAGCGTGGCGCCCGCGATCTCGAGGACGACGTCATCGTCGAAGACGCCGGCGCAGCGGCCCTGCTGCGCGAGGTACGACGTCCAGTACGGACTGCCCTTGTTCATCGCTACCGAGAGCGCGACGGCAAGCTTCGCGGTCGCATCCAGCCGTCCCGCGCCCAGCACCAGCTGGTGCTTCGCCCACACCGCGTCGAGCAGGCGCGGGCGGTGCGACAGCGCGCGCCAGAACGCCGGCACGTGGTCGATCCCGAGCGCGGCCCTCGCCGAGGTCGCGATCTCGCCGAGCGTCCTTGACGCGCCGTCGGGAGCCTCGCTTGACAGATCGACGAGCTCCGTCGCGGGTCCGGTCGGCAGGTCCGGCACGTCAGGGCGAAGGCGCAGCCCCTCCCCCGCGGCGATCACTGACACGATGTGCTCGGCGATCGCCATGATCTCGGTGATCCCCCGCTCGTCGAGTCCAAGTCGCAGCACGGCGACCACATGACTGCTGAGTCAGAAGTCACACGCGTTGGACATCGAGACCGCCACGTGCATCGCCTGCTTCGTCAGCATCGGAAGGCGGGCGATCTGCATGAACGCCTGGACGGACTCGTTCAGATTCGCCTCGATGAGCGCGGGCCAGTGCGCCTGCGCCTTCCAGATCGCGCTCAGCTCGTCGATCGTCGTGCCGCGGCGTTTGGCGAGGCCCTCCAATACCGCTCGCTCCTCCGCATTGAGGTCCTCGGGGCGTACGAAGCGAAGCGTCGGCACGATCGGAGTCTATGGCGCATGCGTCATGCGACGGGCCGCTGTGCGCTTACTCACATCACCACCCCTGGCAGCGAACCTGCACAAACACGCGCGCACACGAAGGAGGATGAAGCGACGGAAACGTACAGTTGCGAAGCCTGCGCAGCCAAATTCAAGTCGAAGGAAGAGCTCCACGGTCACATGCAGCGTGAGCACGCCCAACAGCCGTCAGAGAAGACCGCGCCAGGGCAGGAGAAGAAGAAGGAGCAGGGCCACTAGGTCGCGGACGCCGTCGCGCGCGTCGCTAACCGGCGCGCGCGCGGTCGCGCAGAGCAACTTCGTCCAGTAGATCGACCGCGCGCTGGCCGTTGCGGACCAGACCTGCGCGCTCCCAGCTCGCAAGCTGGCGTGACACGCTCTCACGCGATGCGCCGATCATGCGCGCCATGTCGGATTGGGCGAGCCCACGGACATGCGACGGCGTCGTCCCGCGGTCGGCGAGGCGCAGCAGCAGATCCGCCAGACGCGCTCCGATCGGCTCGGTCGCGGTCCTCTCGACCGCCTGCTCGAGATCGAAGAGCTGTCGCGCGAGCAGCATTGCCACCTTCGCCGCGAGGCGCGGGTGCGTCGCCATCGCGCCGAGGAATTGTCCCGCCGGCGCCTCGCAGATCACGACATCGTCGAGCGCGATGACGCGTTGGCTGGTTGTCGCCGCGCCGAAGAGCGAGGAAGTCCCGAACAGCTGGCCGGGACCGAGCACCGCGACGTTGACCACACCGTTCGTGACGCGCACGCGACCGTGCTTGAGGAGATAGACCCGATCGCCTGAGGGCCGGACCACGACGTCCTGACCGGTGCGACAGGTGCGCATCTGGAGGAGCGCTCCGAGGCGCTCCATCTCCGCGTCGCTCATCCCCTCGAACATGTCCAGGTGGCGAAGGAACCAGAGCTTGTTCATGTGACCGCCGTCACAGTAACCCTCGCGACCGGTCAACCGACCTTAGCGGTGTGACGTACCGCACAGCACCAGGACTCCGGCCGCGCGATGCCGTGTTCTGATAGGGCGAGGGATCGATGAAACTCGGTCGACGACGCCTGCTCCTTGTGTCCGGCGCGGCGCTCGCGGCGGCGTGCGCGCCGCGCGTGGACCTGCCCGGGTCCGCAGCGGCTCCGTCGGACTCCGATGAGCTCGACGAGATCTCGCGGGCCATCCAATCCGGCGGTCCGCCGCCCGACGGCATCCCGCCGGTCGACAGGCCCACCTACGTGTCGATTGCCGAGGCGTCGAAGCAGTGGCGCGACGACGCGTTGATGGACACAGTGACGATCGACGGGCAGGCGCGCGCGTACCCGCGGTTCATCACGGTCTGGCACGAGATCGTCAACGAGAGCGCCGACGGGAGGCCGATCGCGATCACGTACTGCCCGCTCACCGGGTCGACCCTCGTGTTCTCGGGGCAGCTCGCCGACGGCCGAACCACCACGTTCGGCACCAGTGGCATGCTCTCCAACAGCAACCTCGTCATGTACGACCGCGCCACCAAGAGCATGTGGCCGCAGCTGCTGGGGGTCGCGGTCCGCGGCGACCGCAAGGGCGAGCGCCTCGCCGAGATCGGCGGCGCGGTGACGACGACCTTCGGTCGATGGAAGGCGAAGTTCCCGGACGGCGTGGTGCTCTCGAAGGAAACGGGACACGCACGCGCGTACGGCACGTGGCCGTACGGCGACTACGACACGTCCAGCACGGTGATGTTCCCGGTTCGGGCGACCGACGACCGCTTCCACCGGAAGAAGATCGTCGTGGGGATCCGGGTGAACGGCGCCGCTCTCGCGATCCCGAAGGACGAATTCGCGCAGCGGCGAGAGGCGAGCATCGATGTCGGAGGGCGCGAGCTGGTCGCGCGGTACGACGTCGAGCTCGACGCTGTGCGCGTCCTCGATCGGCGGACGCTCGAAGCGGTCAGCGCGTACAACGTCATGTGGTTCGCGTGGTACGCCTTCAACCCGAAGACCGAGGTGCTGCGCTGAGAGCGCTGCGCTGGACGTTCGCCTCGCGGCGCGCGTGGGCGGTCACGGTGGGGCTGCTCGTCACGTACGGCGTGCTCTACCTCCTCAGTGCGAAGGCCCTGGTCCTCGATCCGACAGCGCAGTTCTCGCGCTTCGGCCCGCTTCCGAGCCTCGCTCTGTCGCCACTATCCCCATACGACCTCACCGACTGGCTCGCGCCGGCGTTCGTCCTTTACCTGACCGACGCCATCGTTCTCGCGCCGAGCCTGCCGGCGATCCTGACGGTGCTCGTGCTCGGTGCGCTCGTTGGGGTGAACGGCGCGATGGCCGTCGAAGCGACCGCGCGCCGAGCCACATGCGCCAGCGGCGGGTCTCCCTGGTGGGTCGCGGCGATACTCCCGAGCTTCCTCGCAAGCTTCTCGTGCTGCGCACCGACCGTGCTGCTCTTGCTCGGCGGCGGGGCGGCTGGGGCGGTGCTCTCCGTGATCCCGTTCGTCGTCCCGGCCGTTGCACTGCTACTTCTTGGCAGCCTCGCCTGGAGCGCTCGACGGCTGGGGCGCACGATCGCTCTCGCCGCTGCGTAGGCGCACCGCTCGGCGCTGGTCGGTTGTGGCATTTCGCACACCGGTCAGCACGCGGCACGGGGAGTGCTCCCACGTCTCCATATGGCCCGCTCGGCGTTCGACCTCGTCGTCCTCGGCTCGGGATCCGCCGGAACCGGCGCGGCACTCTCTGCGCGACGGGCCGGCGCGAAGCGCGTCGCGGTCGTGGAGCGCGACAAGATCGGCGGCGACTGTCCGAACTACGCCTGCGTTCCGACGAAGGCGCTCCTGTTCAGCGCGAGCCGGTTCCGTATCGCTCGCGAGAGCGCGCGATTCGGCGTGCGCGCGAGCGTGGAGTTCGACTGGAGCACGGCGATGCGGCGCAAGAACGAGATCGTCGCGCAGATCGCCGAGCACGACGAGCGCCTCTACGCGGACGCCGGCATCGACCTCGTGCGCGGCGACGCTCACTTCATCGACGAGCTACGTCTCGAGGCGGACGGACGCACGCTGCGCGCAGAGCGCGTCATCATCGCCACCGGCTCGGAGCCGATCGTCCCGAGCGTACCCGGCCTACGGCTGGCCGCGCGTACGAGCGATGAGATCGTCCAGATGGACGAGGCGCCTTGTCGCCCTCTCGTGCTCGGCGGCGGTGTCGTCGGTGTGGAGTTCGCCCAGCTCTTCCGCGATATCGACAGCGAGGTCATGCTGATCGACCGCGGCGATCATCTTGTCGACAGCGAAGACGCGGAGGTGACCAGCGGCCTACGCGCGTATCTCGCGCGCTCGGGCGTAGACATTCGCATGGCGACCGAACTAGTCGAGGTGACCGGGCGCGACGGTGATTTCGAGGTCAGGCTGAGTGACGGCAGTCACAGGCGAGTCGACTGCTGCGTGTTGGCCGCCACGGGCCGGCGCCCGCGCGTCGGCGCACTCCGGCTCGAGCGCACCGGCGTGAGAACAAGGCGGGAAGGGATCGTCGTCGACGAGTTCCTGCGCACGACGCACGAACGGATCTGGGCGGCGGGTGACGTCGCGGGCCACTTCCAGTACACGCACGTCGCGGCGTACGAAGGCAGCCTTGCCGGACACAACGCCTTCGCTGCGCAGCCGGTCGCGGTCGATCTCGACGGCATCCCACGCATCACCTTCACCGACCCGCCGCTCGCGGGCGTCGGCATCGGTGAGGCGGAGGCACGACGACGCGGGCTCGAGCCGATCGTCGCGCGCGCGTCGCTCGAAGGCATGGGCCGCGCGCTCATCGAAGGTTGGAGCGACGGTCTTTTCGCGCTCGTCGCCGACCGCCGCTCCGGCCGTCTGCTCGGCGCATCGATGTGGGGACCGAATTCCGACGCGGTGATCCACGAGATCGCGGTGCTCGTGCGCAACCGCGGGACGGTGCGCGAGCTCCAGCGCACGATCCACGCCTACCCGAGCTACAACGAGATCATCAGCGAGGTAGCTGCGGAGTTGGGCGGCAAGCTCGCATCCCGCGCGGCGGCGTAGACGCACTCACACGTAGCGATCGTCGACGTCATCGGATCTCGATCAGCTGGCGGCCGACCGCACGCAGTCCACTCACCGTTGCGCAGGTGACCTCCACCGGCCATGAGCCCGGCGGCACATTCGGCTCGACCATCCACGACCACGAGACCATGCCCCCACCATCGGCGTCCTTCGGCGCCAGGCCGTCCGCTGCGGCCGGCCGCGGCGCGTAACTGACCGCGATCGAGCAGAACGCGTTCGGATTCGTCGTCACGGTCGCACGCGCCGCCTGCCCACGCGAGACCGGGCTGCTGACGACAAGGGTGATGTCGTCGGAACCGATGACGCTCTCGATCCTGATGGGCGACGCGGTCGCGGTCGCACTCGCGGTGGCAGTCGGCATTCCGGTGGTCTGTTTCGCGTCCGGGGTCGTCGCGGGCGGCGCCGCGGCGGTCGCGCAGGCATCCGCCAGCAAGGCCATCGCGACGATCGCAGCGCAGGTTCGACCGGTGATGCTCACATTCTCGGCCTGACTGCACCGGCTGTTGTGACGCAGCGCACATGCTTGGCGTGGCTGGCCGAACACGAAGCGCCCCGAGCACAGAACGCTGCGACAGGTCGGGGGATCGAGCCGACGTCACCTCGACACAGATCCCTGCGCCCTCAGTAACGACAACCAAGGGACGCGGCTGGCTTCTCCAGCGCCAGTGCGGCCGAGCACCAGTGTTGCCGTGCTCCCGAGCGGGCAATTCGTCGATCGCGCGATGGTCGAAGGTGCCGAGCGCGTGATCGCGCTCGCCGCGAGGCGCGGGCACCGCGGCTGAGCGGCGCCTGCTCTTAGACGTACTTGTCGCAGGTGTAGCACCACGTGAACGAGCTCTTCGCGAGCGGCAACGACTTGATCACGGAATGGCCCTCGCCGAGAGCGTGGCTGCGACCATGGGACTGCTGCGACTCGCAGCATCCGACGTGGCCGCACTCGGTACAGAGGCGAAGACTCGAGAGGGCACCGCACTCCTCGCAGACCTGAGCGCGCGGCGCTGCGGTCGTCTTGGGGATGTGGGCGCAGGCGACCTGGGTCATGCTCGCGCAAACGCTATTCCTATCCTCAACCGAGCGGTGGTCGCGGCTCGTGATGGCAATGTGGCGTCGTGCGTTAGATCACTGATATGCTTCGCGAGTCCCCACGGGCCGAGAGAGCGGCCGGAAAGGCGAATCCTCCATGAGGTCAGGCGGCTTTCCATGCCGTTTCGGCGGCTGCGACGAATGCTTCACCGTTTCCGATCAGACCTCGATGCCGGCCCTGCTAGCCGCGAGCGCGCTCCGCACGCAGCACGAAGTGACGGTCCACGGCTACACGCACGTGCAGCTCGAAGAGAACCGCCGCTCGCCATACGCGCCGGCGCAGTCCAAGCGCCCCGCACCGGCCCGCTAGAACTCGCGCCGCGCCCGTCCTCGCTATCGTCCCGACCGTGACGGACGTTGTCCGGTTCGCCCTCGACGACCGTGGGATCACCTGGATCACGCTCGCACGTCCCGACGTGCGCAACGCGTTCGACGCCGATCTCATCGCGCAGCTGACCGGGATCCTCGGGCGCATCGACCCCACCTCGCGCGCCGTCGTCCTCCGCAGTGAGGGCGACGCCTTCTGCGCCGGCGCGGACCTCAATTGGATGCGCGGAATGGCCGATTTCAGCCTCGCCGAGAACGTCGCGGACTCGCGCGCGCTCGCCCAGATGTTCCGCGCGCTCGACGAGCTGCCGATGCCGCTCCTCGCGCGCGTGCAGGGCGCGGCGATCGGAGGCGGATGCGGCCTGGTCGCGGTCGCGGACATCGCGGTCGCCTCGACGGAAGCCGTTTTCGCGTTCACCGAGGTGCGTCTCGGCATCCTGCCGGCGGTCGTGTCGCCATACGTCGTGCGGAAGATCGGCTTCGCCCACGCGACCGCCCTCTTCACGACGGGCATCCGCTTCGACGCGCGGCGCGCGCACGAAGTCGGGCTGGTCGAGGCCGTCGAGGAGCCCGCGAAGCTCGATGGCAAGATCGAGTTCTTTCTCGACGCGATCGTCGCCGGCGGTCCGCACGCCGTGAACGCCGCGAAGCGTCTGGTCCGTGAGGTCGAGGGCCGCCCGGTCACCGACGTACGGGAGAAGACCATCGAGCGCATCGCCGGCATCCGTGTGAGCGAAGAAGGGCAAGAGGGCATGCGGTCGTTCCTCGAGCGGCGGAAGCCGAAGTGGTGACGACGCTCCTCGTCGCGAACCGGGGCGAGATCGCGCGCCGCATCTTCCGCACGGCGCGGGGCATGAACATGCGGACCGTCGCGGTGTACTCCGATGCCGACGCGAATGAGCCATTCGTGCGCGAGGCGGACGTCGCGATGCGCATCGGTCCGCCACCCGCGGCGGAGTCGTACCTCGACATCGCTCGCGTGATCGACGCGGCCCGCGAGGCGGGCGCGGATCTCGTGCATCCCGGATACGGCTTCCTCGCGGAGTCGCCACCCTTCGCGAAGGCAGTGCGCGACGCGGGGATGCGCTTCGTCGGCCCGACGGCCGAGGTCCTCGCGTCGCTCGGCGACAAGGCGCAGGCGAAGGCGCTCGCGCAGCGCGCGCGCGTGCCGGTGCTCCCGGGCTACATGGAAGAAGACCAGCGCGACGAGGCCTTCATCGCGGCGGCGATGCGGATCGGCTACCCGGTCATGATCAAACCGGTCGCGGGCGGCGGCGGCATCGGGATGCAGCGTGTGCGCGAGCCAGCCAAGCTGCAGGAGGCGCTCGCGAAGTCGCGGCGCATCGCGTCCGCGTCGTTCGGTGACGAGCGGCTGATGCTCGAGAAGCTCGTCGATCGGCCGCGGCACATCGAGGTGCAGATCCTCGCCGACACGCACGGCCAGATCTTCGCGCTCGGCGAGCGTGACTGCTCCACGCAGCGGCGGCACCAGAAGATCCTCGAGGAGACGCCCGCGCCGTCGCTCGAGGACGAGCAGCGCAAGGCGCTGGCGGAGGCCGCGGTCGCGATCGCGCGCGAGGCGAAGTACACCAGCGCCGGGACGGCGGAGTTCATCGTCGACGCGAGAGGAAGCTTCGCGTTCCTCGAGGTGAATGCGCGCCTGCAGGTCGAGCACCCGGTGACCGAGCTGGTGTGGGACATCGACCTGGTGGAGCAGCAGCTGCGCGTCGCGCTCGGTGATCGCCTCTCGCTCGGCGAGCCCGCGCCGCGCGGGCACGCGATCGAGGTGCGCCTGTACGCCGAGGACGTCGAGGGCGGGTTCCTGCCAGCGACCGGTCGCATCGCGCACATCCGCTGGCCGGAGGGGATCCGCGTCGACGCCGGGTACGAAGAGGGCTCGACGGTCACGCACCACTACGACCCGCTGATCGCCAAGCTCATCGCGCACGGGCCGCACCGCAAGCTCGCGCTCGCGAAGCTGTGCGAGGGGCTCGCGCAGATAGAGGTGCTCGGCGTGCGCACCAACCTGCGCTTCCTGCGCGCGCTGACCGCGCACGACGG
>DASYUY010000127.1:0-13258 GCA_036000705.1 Candidatus Limnocylindria bacterium
AGGTGACGTGCCAATGTCCGAAGGCGGAAAGGACAGGACGACCTTTGAAGACAGCGGCGCCTCGAGAGCGAGAGTCGAGCCTGCGGTCAGTGGTTCCTCCGGTCGCAACCCGCTACGCACCGGGGAAGTGGCACGCCGCCCAGTGCCGGGGCGCGTGCTCGATGAACTCCGGGTCGACCTCGGAGCAGATCGCCTGCGCCTTCCAACAGCGGGTGTGGAAGCGGCAGCCTGACGGCGGGTTCACCGGCGAGGGCACGTCACCGGTGAGGATGATCCGCTTCCGTTTCTGCTCGACCGAGGGGTCGGGGATCGGGACGGCCGAGAGCAGCGCCTGGCTGTACGGGTGCAGCGGATGCTCGTACAGGTCGATGCGGTCGGCGAGCTCGACGATCTTCCCGAGGTACATGACCGCGACGCGGTCGCTGATGTGACGCACGACCGAAAGGTCGTGGGCGATGAAGAGATACGTCAGCTTGAAGCGGTCCTGTAGCTCTTCGAGCAGGTTGATGATCTGCGCCTGGATGGACACGTCGAGGGCGGATATCGGCTCGTCGGCGACGATGAAGTCGGGCTCGACCGCGAGGGCGCGGGCGACACCGATGCGCTGCCGCTGGCCACCCGAGAACTCGTGCGGGTAGCGGTTCGTGAAGTAGGGATTCAGGCCAACGACCTTCAGGAGCTCCTGTACGCGTTCGGTCTTCGCGCGGCCCTTCGCGAGGTTATGCACCTCAAGCGGCTCGCCGATGATATTTCCCACGGTCATACGCGGATTGAGCGACGCGTACGGGTCCTGGAAGATCATCTGCATCCGGCGGCGCATCTTGCGCATCTGTTCGCCGCCGAGTGTCGTGAGCTCGGTGCCGTCGAATTTGACCGATCCCGCCGTCGGCTTGTACAGCTGCAGGATCGCGCGCCCGGTCGTCGACTTACCGCAACCGGACTCGCCCACGAGGCCGAGGGTCTCGCCCTTCTCGACGAAGAAGTCGATCCCGTCGACCGCGCGCACCGCGCCGACCTGGCGCTGGAAGATGATCCCTTGCGTCAGCGGGAAGTGCATCTTGAGCGCCGCGACGTTGAGCAGGTTCTTCCCGCTGTCCACCGTCGCAGTCGAACGGCTGCGCTGGATGAAGTCGTCCTTCGGCGGCGCGGTATTCGTCGTCACGGCCATCTCGTCACTCTCCCGGCTTGTCCGTCGTCGTGATGGACGCGGTCTCCTGCTTGATCTCCTCGATGACGCGCGTGTCGCCGATCTCGCGGCGCCAGTCGGTGTTGACGAGCCATCCGCCCTCCTGCGTGCCCCAGCACCGCGCCTCATGATCGGACTTCGAATTCGGGATGTGCACCAGCTCGGGCTCCTTCTCGCTGCAGACGTCATGGCGGTACTGGCAGCGCGGCTCGAACTTGCAACCCGGAGGCGGAGCGATGAGGTCCGGCGGGAGACCCTCGATCGGCACGAGCTTCGCTTTGCGCGACTCGTCCAGACGCGGGATCGAGCGCAGCAGGCCCCAGGTGTACGGCATCTTGGGGTTCGCGAAGAGCTCGCCGGTGTCGGCCTTCTCGACGATGCGGCCCGCGTACATGACGTTGATGCGCTGCGTCATGCCCGCCACGACGCCGAGGTCGTGCGTGATGAGGATGAAAGCGGTGCGGAACTCACGAGCGAGGTTCTTCAGCAGGTCGAGGATCTGCGCCTGAATGGTCACGTCGAGAGCGGTCGTCGGCTCGTCCGCGAGGATCAGCTTCGGATTGCACGACAGGGCCATCGCGATCATCACGCGCTGGCGCATACCGCCCGAGAACTGGTGCGGGTAGTCGTCGACGCGCTTCTTCGCGCTCGGGATCTGCACCAGCTCGAGCAGCTCGATCGTCCGCTTGCGGGCCTCGCTCTTGTCCATCTTGAGATGCAGCTCGAGCGCCTCGGAGATCTGACGGCTGATGGTGAGCACCGGGTTCAGGCTCGTCATCGGGTCCTGGAAGATCATCGCGATGTTGTGCCCACGAACTGCCCGGACGTCATCGTCGTCCATCTTCAGGATGTCCTGGCCGTCGAACATGATCGAGCCCTTGACGATCTTGCCCGGCGGCTGCGGGATGAGGCGCATTAGCGACAGTGCGGTCACTGACTTTCCGCATCCGGACTCGCCCACGATGCCGAGCGTCTCTCCGGCGGCGACCTGGAAGGTGACGCCGTCGACCGCGCGAACGACGCCATCACGCGTGAAGAACTGGGTGTGGAGGTCAGTGACCTCGAGAAGGTCGGCCAACGTCGGCGGAGTCTAGCCTAGGTCTTCATCCGTGGGTCGAGCGCGTCGCGCAGGCCGTCACCCACGAACGTGAACGAGAGCATCACGACGGAGATGCAGATCGCCGGCAGAAGCACGGCCCACGGGTTTGCCGAAAAGAGCGGGAAGCCCTCGTTGATCATCTGTCCCCATGACGGCGTCGGCGGGATGATCCCCACGCCGAGGAACGACAGGGTCGCCTCGCCGAGGATGGCCGTCGGGACGGCAAAGGCCGCGGTCACGATGAGTGGCGCGAGCGCGTTTGGCAGTAGGTGCTTCGCCATGATCCTGCCCGGCGTCGCGCCCACGGAGCGAGCCGCCTCGACGAACTCGCGCTCCTTGAGCGCGAGCACCTGACCGCGCGTCAGTCGCGCGACCCCGACCCACCCCACGATCGCGATCGCCACGAAGATCAGCATCAGGCCATCCAGGATCTTGCCGAACGGGCTGGCGCGGAACGAGGCGACGATGATCAGCAGGAACAGGAAGTCCGGGAACGCGTAGACGATGTCGGTGAAGCGCATCAGGAGCTGATCGAGCCAGCCACCGAAGAAGCCGGCGGTCATGCCCACAGAGACGCCGAGACCGAAGACGATCGCGGTCGGGATGAAGCCCACGACCATGCTGATCCGTGACGCGAAGATGAGACGGCTCACGATGTCGCGGCCGAGGAAGTCCGTGCCCAGCAGGTAGCGCGGGTCGGTGTACTTCGAGCCCGTCCAGAGCGGCTCCATCTGGCTGGCCGGGTTCTTGGGGATCTCGATGGGGTTGTATGGCGCGAGGACCGGCGCGAAGATCGCGACGAGGAACGCCGAGCCGATGACGATGAGGCCCGCGACCGCCGCCTTGTTCCGGAAGAGCCGGTAGAACGCGTCGCGCCACAGCGAGCGCTGCTTGCGCGCCAGGACGTTCAGCTCGGCCGCTCGCTCCTGGGTGGTGCTCGCGGTCGCCACTTACAGCACCTCCGTCAGGAGGTGCAGGTATGAATGACGGCGAGTGGAACGAGTCGTCATTCCTACTTCGCCACCTTGATGCGCGGATCGAGCATTCCGTACACGAGGTCGACCGAGAGGTTCGCGACCACGATGAAGAACGCGTACAGGAGCGTGGTGGCCATGATGACCGGGTAGTCGAGCGCGAGGATGCTCGCGACGTATTCGCGGCCGATCCCTGGGACCGAGAAGAAGGTCTCGATGATGAACGATCCGGTGATGAGGCCGGCGGCGGCGGGGCCGACCACGGTCGCGACCGGGATCATCGCGTTCTTGAGCACGTGACCGACGATGACGACCTGCTCACGCAGGCCCTTGCTCCGCGCCGTCCGCACATAGTCCTGGCGGATCGCCTCGAGCATCGATGCGCGCGTGATGCGCGCGAGGAATGCGGCGGCGCCCAGCGCGAGGATGACGGTCGGCATCACCATGTGCAGGGGAGTGCCCCAGCCCGTGATCGGGAAAAGGTGCAGGCCGAGCGCGAATATGTAGATGAAGAAGATCGCCATGACGAACGATGGGATCGTCGTCCCGACCGTCGCGAAGAACAGACTTCCGTAATCGACCAGGGTGTTCTGTCTCAGGGCACTGATGACACCGAGCGGCAGGGCGACGGCGAGCGCGAGAAGCAGCGCCTGGACACCGAGCTGAGCCGTGACCGGGAAACCCTGGCTCAGGATCTCGGAGACGGGCCGCTGCCGCCGAATGCTGGTCCCGAAATCCAGATGAGCGACGTTGCCGAGCCACATGACGAACTGCTCGTGCACGGGCTTATCGAGCCCGTAGAACTTGTTCCAGCGATCGACGATCTCCTGCTTCGGAGGCTTGTCGGGATTCTTGTCGAACGGTGATCCGGGGGCCGCTTTTGCCAGCGCGAACGTGATGAGCGCGACGAAAAACAGCGTCGGGATCATCAAAAGGAGGCGCCGGATCGTGTACTTCAGCACCGTTTCGAAGTGTATACCGCGACACAGTCGTCCGACGTTCATCCTTTAATGACTTCGCACGCTGCCGGAGCGTCCCGATGCTGAGCGCCGCGGGTGACGCGGCGAGCCGGGTTCTCGCGAGCGAGAGTCGCGGCCGCCCGAATCGACACCGCGTGGCCACGACGCAGCGCGGCGGCGTTTCGAGCGAGCGAGAAGCCCGAGCCGCGGCAGGACCCGCGGCGCGCGATCACGTCTCAAGGTGAACCCGGACGACAAGAGAGCCGGCCTTGCGGCCGGCCCTCTTCGTTCGCTCGTTGGCGAGGCC
Source organism: Candidatus Limnocylindria bacterium (assembly GCA_036000705.1). Classification (GTDB taxonomy): domain Bacteria; phylum Chloroflexota; class Limnocylindria; order P2-11E; family P2-11E; genus CF-39. Next base: position 4,526 of record DASYUY010000127.1, read on the forward strand.
TAGTGCTTCGCGATGAAGATCTGCTCGAACGAGAAGAATCCTGGGATGCCGTAGTCGATCGGGTTCGCGGTGATGCCCTTCAGCCACGGCTTGATCAGGTACTTGCTCTGGTCATAGAAGATCCACGCCGCGGGAGCGTCCTTGCTGAGCTGCTTCCCAGCGTTGTTGTAGGTCGTGTCGCGCTTGGCAGCGTCGGCTTCCTTGTCGCCAGCCTTGGTCAGGGTGTCGAACGCCGTGCTGGAGTAGCCGGTCCGCGCGGCGCTAACGCCGCCGGTGGCCCACACGGTCGAGTGCCAGTTCTGCTGGTCCGGGAAGTCCGCGCACCAGCCGAGGAAGAACAGCTGCGGTGAGTCCTGGCCCTTCTTGAAGAGCGCGGTGTATGCCGTGCTCTGCACCGGGTCGAGCTCGACCGTCACGCCGAGGTTCGTCTTCCACTGGCCCTGCGCCCACTCGGCGCGAGCCTTGTTGGTCGCGGTGGATGAGAAGGTGTACTTGAGGCCGGTAAGGCCCGCCTTCGAGGCCGGGCTCGCCTTGTCAAGGAGCGCCTTCGCCGCAGCGACGTCGTACTTCTGCTCGCTGTCCGAGTTGTCGTAGCCGGGGAATCCGGGCGGGATGAAGCCGCCGTCGGCGGCCTTGCCGATGCCCTGCTGGACGTCCTTCACGAACGCCGCACGGTCGAACGACTTGGAGAACGCCATGCGCACGTTGACATCGTCGAACGGCGGACGACGGACGTTGAAGCCGTAGTAGAAGGTGCACGATCCGCCGACGTCGAGGACCTGAGCCTTGAGCTCGGCGTCGCCCTCAACGGTGCGGAGGTCGGTCGGGCCGACGCCCGTGATGTCCAGCTCGTTGTTGCGGTACGCCGCGAACGCAACGGCGGACTCACTGATCATGACCTTGTTGATGGTCTTGATCTGCATCTTCTTGCGGTAGTTGTCGTTCCGCTCGTAGACCATCTTCTCGTTGTGCTTCCACTCGCTGAGCTTGTAGGGACCGTTGCCGATGTAGGTCGCGGGCTCGGTCCACTTGTCGCCACCCTTGGTGACGTCCGACTCGCGGACCGGCCAGCCCTGCCACAGGGCGGTGATCGGGACGAAGTACGGAGCCGGGTCGGTGAGCGTGAACTCGATGTCCTTGTCGCTCGTCGCCTTGACTCCGACCTTCGCACGCGCAGCGGACAGCTCCGCCGGCGTCGCCTTCTTCGTGTCCATACCGTTGTAGGCCTCGCAGCCCACGATGATGTAGAAGACGAAGGCGTAGTCGCCTGCGGCCGCCGGGTCGCAGCCGCGCAGGAAGGCGTACTCGAAGTTCTTCGCGGTCAGCGCCTGACCGTCGGAGTACTTGAGACCGTCCTTCAGTGTGTAGGTGTACTTCAGACCGTCAGACGACACTTTCGGTGCCGCCGCGGCTGCCGCGGGGACCGGCTTGCTCGTCTTGGTGTCGAAGGTCATGAGGCCTTCGAAGACGAACGAGGCCTGCGCGATCTCGTTCACGAACGACGACTTCTGCGGGTCGATCGTGTCCGGCTCGCTGCCCATGTTCAGGGTCAGCGTGGCATTCGGGTCGGCTTGACCCTGGGCGGTGCCGCCAGTTGTGGCTTGTCCCGTCGGTGCTTGCGAGCACGCGCCGACGACCAGCGACGCGATCGCGAGCAACGCGAGAACGGGCCAGATACCGCTGCGGCGTGTGGTCATGCGCTCCTCCTCCTGTTGTGCCATGGGTACCCGCACGCAGACCTGGCGGCCGAACATGCGAGCAGACATGGCCATTCTGGGACCCGCTCCCTCAGCGCGTCAAACAACAAACGGCGCGCATCCGGACATAAGGACCCCATCTAGCGCCACTACCGCGCGGGATGCGGCGCGGTTCAGTTCGCGGCGGACACGAAGCGCCAATCTCGAACGTTCCACGTCAGCGGGTCGCCATTCGGAGACGGCTGAATGCCGTCGAGGTTGCGCGGCGCGACATCCACGAGCAGCTCCTGATAGAGCGGCACGCCGGGCAGCGACTCCGCCCATGACCGCTGGAGCTCGGCGTACAGCGTGCGCTTGTCCGCGCGCTCCGGCGCCGACGCCGCGGCAGCCAGGAGCACATCGAACCAGGAACCTGCGACGCCCCTGTAACGGTCCGACGCGAGCTGCGGATCGTCGGTGCGCTCGGGCACCAGGGCGAGATCGAAGTCGCCGCGTGCCACGGCGTCGAGAACGTCCGCGGGTGCACGCTCGAGAACGCTGGCCGCGATGCCGACGGCGGCGAGATCGCCGGACAGGCGCCGACCCGCGTCGATGCGCGCCTGCGAGCCGGTCGCGACCTGGAGCGTCACGGTCATGCGCTCGGCGCCGCGCTCGAGGATGCCGAGCCGTCCGGGGCGGAATCCCGCGGCCGCGAGCAGTGCGCGCGCGCCCTCGCGATCGAGCCGTGGCGCATCGAGCGGCTCCGTCGCGGCCCACAGCGGCGGGACGAGATACGAGCGCGGCACCCGCGCGCGGCCGGCGAATATCGCGTCGACCAGACCGCGGCGATCGAGAGCGAGCTCGACGGCCTGCCGTACGCGGAGGTCCGTGAACGGCGTCCCTTTGGTCCCGAAGCGCAGCATCTCGATCGCGTTCGCGGCCTTGTACAGGGCTTGAAGGCGGGGCCCATCGGCGAAACGGTCGAGCGTGCGCGCGAGGTCGGCCTCGACGGCCGGAGCTCCGGCGACGTCGACCTCGCCGCGTCGCAGCGCGTCGACGACGGCACCACGGTCGCTGTAGAAGCGGACTTCGATCCGTCCGAGCGCGGGCGCCCCGCCGACGTAGCGCGGGAACGCGCTCAGCGTCATGCCGAATCCCGGGATCCAGGCGGCGACGGCGAAAGGCCCGGCATGCATCGGCTCGCGCTGGTATTGCGTCCGTTTCTCGGCCGACGCGTTCTCCAGGACGTGCGCCGGGAGCACGCGGGCGACGAGAGGATAGAGCTCCCAGCGCTCACCGGCGCGGTAGGTGAAACGGATCGTGCGGTCGTCGATGCGGTCGACACGCGCGACTCGATCGGCCATCCAGCGACGCGCCGTGGCGAGCGGCGCGGCGCGATCGTCGTCGAAGGCGAGGCGCACGTCGTCCGCGGTGATCGGCTCGCCGTCCTGCCAGCGCGCGTCGTCACGCAGCACGAACGTCGCGACCAGGCGTCCCTCGGGCGTCGCGGCATCGGTCACGATGCGCGCGTCACCGTTCGCGATCGTCGGGACCTGCGTCGCGAGGCGCGCGACGAAGCCGCCGTCGGGGTCCCGGCGTACGAGCGACTCCGTCACGACCCCCTGCAGCATCTGCGCGCTCGGCTCGTCGCTGAGGATCGCACGCGGCTCGCCCGCGATACCGATGACAACGTCGCGGCGCGCCGGAGCGGTGGGCGCGCACGCGGCGATGAGCGGCGTCAGCGCGGCCAGGATCGAAAAGAGGACGGCGAGGCGGGACGCCGTGGCGGACGGCTCCGGTTAGCGGGCCGTCCCGGGTCTGAGCCAGTCGTCTACGGTCGTGAGCGGCTCGAGGTCGAACCGACCGCCGGCCGGATAGCGCACGACAGGCACCGAAATGCTGACGATCAGGCGCGGCTGTAGGCGCAGCCAACGAAGATATGTGGTCTCCTCGTAGGGCGGCTGCGTCCGCATGTAGTCCTTGATGATCGACGGTGCCGACGCCGACGCGGGCGACAGGGGTGCATCCGGTTTCACCGGGACGTCGAGCGATCCGCCGATGACGAGCGCCGCGAAGCCCAGAGCCAGCGTCGCCTCGGACAACCGCCCGACGAATCCGATCCGCCACCACGGCGGGGACGGCTGCGGCTCGATGCGTGTCGCGAGGCGCACCCGTGCCGCTGAGAGCTGGGTGCCGCGCTGCCGCAGGGGTGCGTACGCGCGGTCGAGCGCGACGGAGATCGTACTCAGGTCGCGGAGCGCGGTGTCGCAGCGCGGACAGCCATCGGCATGCGCCTCGAGCTCGAGGCGCTCGCGGGCGTGGAGCTCGCCGGTGAACAGCTCCGCCATCTTCTGTTCGGCCGCGCGACATGCCACGGAATACGACCTCATTGCGGTTCGCCTGGGAGCGGCTCGACGACCGGGGCGACCGTCCGTCTTGAAGTAGGCGCGAGGACAGCCGTTGGTTCGATGCCGAACTCCGGGTGTGCCGAAAGATGCGCTCGCAGCCGGCGAAGGGCGTAGTGGAGGCGCGACTTCACCGTACCGATGGGGCAATCCACCACCTGAGCGATCTCGGCGAGGTTCAGGCCGTTCATGTAGTGGAGGACGACGACGATGCGGTGCTTGGGACCGAGCGTGTCGACCGCCGCGAGCACGATGCGCCGCACCTCGGCCTGTTCCGCGAGCATCGACGGCGAGCGCTCCTCGCTCTGGAGGGTGTCGTTCACGGACTCCTCGAGCGGGCCGACGATGACGTTCTTGCGCGGACGTCGGTTGTACGACAGGTTGACTGCCACGCGGTACAGCCACGGCCGGAGCGATCCCTCCGGCTCCAACCGGGCGAGCGCGCGGTGCGCGCGCGTGAACGTGTCGACCGCGATCTCCTCGGCCGCGGAGGGATCCTTGGTGATCGCGAGACCGAGGCGGAAGATCCCGTCGCGGTAGCGGTAGAACAAGGCGTCGAACGCGCGCATGTCACCCTCGCGCGCGGCGTAGACGAGCTCGCGATCGGTGCGCCGGTCGTCGTCCTGTGCCGGGCGTTTCGCGGCGTGCTCGCTCACGTCTCGTCCGGGAGGTACCGACGCATCGCCCGCACGCTGCGAGCCGCTGTCAATGTGGCGCGTTCGACGACGCTGTCTGCCTGCGGTGCGTGGAGGAACTCGCGCTCGCCGGTCGCGATCGCGGTGTGCGTGATGCGCTCGTCCCCGAAGAAGAACAGGTCACCCGGGCGCGCTGCGGTCACGGCTCGGCCCTCCACCGCCTGCTGATCGGCATCACGATCGAGGCCCACCCCATTCAAACGGTACACGAGCTGTGTGAATCCGGAACAATCGATCCCATCCGCGGTCGTGCCACCCCAGAGATAGGGAACGCCGAGGAAGCACTCCGCCGTGCGCAACAGGTCGGCTGGCGTCGGAAAGCGCGACGCGAGCTGTGCGATGTCGACCGTGTCGCGAAAAGCGACCCAGCCGTCATAGCTGACGCGCAGCCACTCCCCCTGCCGCTCCTGGATCGCGAGCGGCGCGGCCACCGGCAGCCGGTCGATGATCGGCGCCGCGTCGGTCGGCGCCGAGCGCACGTCCGCCACGACGACGCCGACGATCCGGCGCTCCGGCGCACCGATCTCATCGAGGTGATCGGCCTGCACCCAGCCGAAATAGTGATCGGGGCCCTGCGCGTAGAACCAGTCGCCGTCCCGCGCGAGCAGCGTGAGGCGCTCGCCGTAATGGGCCTGATCGACGCGCTCGCAGTCCTCCTCGGGCTCCGCGCGCAGATCGGTGAACCCGCGGTTCACCAGCGCCTGCGGCGGGCGCACCATCGCCACGGCGAGACGCGGCGCGGCGATGGTCATGCGCGGTACCGCAAGACTGGCTTTCGCGCGGCCGTCACTTCGTCGAGCCGGCGCAGGGGCGCCTTCGTCGGCGCCTCACGCACGGCGGCGGGATCGGTCTTCGCGCGCTCGGCGATGCGCAGCATCGCGGCCGCGAAGGCGTCGAGCGTCTCCTTCGGCTCGGTCTCGGTCGGCTCGATCATCATCGCCTCGGGAACGATGAGCGGGAAATACACCGTCGGCGAATGGAACCCCTCGTCGAGGAGCGCCTTCGAGATGTCGAGCGCCGACGCGCCCTGCTTCTTCTGCTTCGCGGCGCTGAGGACGAACTCGTGCATCGGCGGACGGTCGTACGCGAGGTCGTATGCCGGTCGGAGCAGCGCGAGCAGGTAGTTCGCCGCGAGGATCGCGTCGCGACCGGTCTCGACCACGCCTTCCTCTCCGAGCGTCCTCATATAGGTGTAGGCGCGCGCCAGCACGCCGAAGTTCCCGAGGCGCTGCTTGATCGTCCCGATCGAGTCGCCCATCCCCGCGGGCTCGCGGTCCTCGCGCGCCGTGTCGTAGTGGTACGAGCCGTCGGCCTCGCGCACGATCCACGGCTTCGGTAGGAACGGGCGCAGATGCGCCTTGACGCAGAGCGGCCCCGCGCCCGGACCGCCCGCGCCATGCGGCGTCGAGAACGTCTTGTGGACGTTGATGTGCACGCAGTCGAAGCCCAGATCGCCCGGCCGCGCGACGCCGAGCAGCGCGTTCATGTTCGCGCCATCGCCGTACACCAGAGCCCCGGCGTCGTGCACCGCGTCGCAGACCTCGCGCACGCGCTCCTCGAAGAGACCGAGCGTGTTCGGGTTCGTGAGCATGAAGCCCGCGACGTCCGGACCGAGCGCGGCCTTGAGCGCGTCGAGATCGACGTTGCCGCGCGAATCGCTCTTCACCGTGGTCACGTGGTAGCCGCACATCGCCGCCGATGCGGGGTTCGTGCCGTGCGCAGAGTCAGGCACGATGATCCGGGTCCGCGTCGCGGCCTCGCCGCGCTTGGCGTGATACGCCTTGAAGACGAGCAGCGCGGTGAACTCCGACTGCGCGCCTGCCTGCGGCTGCAGCGACACGAAGTCCATGCCGGTGATCTTCGCGAGCATCTGCTCGAGCTCGTACGCGAGCGCGAGAACGCCCTGCGTCGTGCGGTACGACTGGCGCGGATGCACGTCGGCGAAGAGCGCCGCCACGCGATCGTTCACCTTCGGGTTGTACTTCATCGTGCACGAGCCGAGCGGATACATACCGGTATCGACCGAATAGTTCAGCTGCGCGAGATGTGTGTAGTGGCGCACGACCTGCGGCTCGGTCAGCTCGGGCAGCCGCAGCGGCGTCGTGCGCCGGAACGCCTCCGGTATCTCCGCCGCGTCGCTCGACCGCACGTGCCGACCGCTCCGCCCGGGACGAGCCAGCTCGAAGAGGAGCGGCTCGAGCGCGGGGACCGGCGTCTTCGCGCCGACGTCGGGGATCACCTGCGTTCGGATCGTCATCGCGCGGCCACCGTTTCGCCCGAGTGCGCGAGCTGCGCGACGGCGTCGACGAGCGCGTCCGCGTCCGCGTCGGACGTGAGCTCGGTGCACTGGATGATCACGTCGTCGCGGCCCACGCGGCGGCCATCGGCGTAGTGCGAGGCCGTCGCCTCGACCTGGATCCCGCGCGCGAGCAGCGCGTTCCGGAGATCCCACCCGCCGATCTCGCTGCGCAGCGTGAAGCGATCGAAGAACGGTCCGTCGTTGGCGATCGCGCAGCCCGGCAGGGCGGCGAGGCGCTTTGCGAGCGCATGAGCGCGCGCGACGCCGGCGCGCGCCGCGGCGCGCAGGCCTTCCGGACCGAGCAGCGAGAGGTAGACCGCCGCCGTGATCGCGGCGAGCGCCTCGTTCGTGCAGATGTTGCTCGTCGCCTTCTCGCGGCGGATGTGCTGCTCGCGCGTCTGCAGCGTGTTGACGAACCCACGCGTGCCATTCGCGTCGAGCGTCTGGCCCGCGATGCGTCCGGGCATCTGCCGGACCAGCGACTCGCGGCAGGCGAAGATCCCGAGGTGTGGGCCGCCGTACGACATCGTGATGCCGAGCGGCTGGCCCTCGCCGACGACGATGTCGGCGCCGAGCGCTCCTGGCGGCTCGAGCAGCGCGCAGGCGTGCGGCTCGGTGACCTGAACACAGAGCGCGCCCGCGGCATGCGCCGCGTCGGCGATCTGGCGGATGTCGACCAGCGTCCCGAAGGCGTCGGGATGCTGGACGACGAGGCAGGCCGCGCCCTCGGCCGATGACGCGAGCTTCGCGGTGGGCACCTCGACGATCTCGAGCTCCGGGCCGCGCGCGTACGTACGCAGCGTGCGGCGGTAGGTGAAGTCGACCTCCGTCGCGACGACGACGCGCTTGCGTCCGGTGATGCGCACGGCCATGAACGCCGCCTCCGCGACGGCCGAGCCCCCGTCGTACATCGAGGAGTTGACGACATCCATCGCGAGCAGCTCGGCCATCAGCGACTGGTACTCCCACACCGCTTGGAGCGTTCCCTGGCTGACCTCCGGCTGGTATGGCGTGTACGCCGTGAGGAACTCGCCGCGGAGCGCGAGCACGGGGACGGCCGCGGGGATGTAGCGCCGCTGGATCGCTCCGCCGATGAAGAAGGGTCCCGAGCCCGCGGTCTTGTTGAGCGCGGCCAGCTGCTCGAGATGCGCCTGCACCTCCATCTCGGACATGCCCGGAGCCACATCGAGCTTGGGGTGGCGCGCGTCCTTCGGGATCGCGCCGAGCAGCTCGTCGATGTCGCGCACGCCGATGCGCGCGAGCATGGCTGTGCGGTCGGCCTCGGTGTGCGGCGAGTAGGGGTTGTTCCCCACTCAATCTCCGCCGGCGCCGGCTGTCTCGCCGATGTGCACGCGGTAGTCATGCGCGGAGAGGAGCTTGCTCAGCTCGCCCTTGTCGGCGAGCTTCACCTTGACCATCCAGCCCTGCTCGTACGGCGAGGTATTCACGAGCTCCGGTTTCTCCATGACTTTCACGTTGCGCTCGACGACCTCACCCGAGATGGGGCTGTAGATGTCCGACGCGGCCTTCACCGACTCGACGACGCCCAGGCTGGCGAACTGGCGGACGCTGGCGTTCTTCTCGGGCAGCTCGACGAAGACGACGTCGCCCAGCTGCTCCTGCGCGAAGTGCGTGATGCCGATCGTGGCCGTGTCGCC
>DASYUY010000128.1:0-10192 GCA_036000705.1 Candidatus Limnocylindria bacterium
CGTTAGTGGACGGCGACGAGGCTTCTGCGGAAGAAGTCGATGTGCTCGAGCGCCAGTCCGGTGCCCTTCGCGACGCAGTAGAGCGGATTCTCGGCGACGTAGCAGGCGACTCCGGTGACCTGCGTCAGCAGCTTGTCCATGTTCCGAAGGAGTGCGCCGCCGCCGGAAAGGACCATCCCCTTGTCGATGACGTCCGACGCGAGCTCCGGTGGCGTCTCCTCGAGCACCGCCTTCACGGACGTGATGATCTGCTGCAGCACCGGGTCCATCGCCTCGGTGATCTCATTGCTCCCGATCGTGATCGTCCGCGGTAGACCCGCGATGAGATCGCGCCCGCGGACCTCCATCGTGAGCTCCTGATCCATAGGCATCGCCGATCCGATCTGGATCTTCACGTCCTCGGAGGTCCGCTCGCCGATCATCAGGTTGTAGCGGCGGCGGATGAACGAGGCGATCGCTTCGTCGAGCTTGTTGCCCGCAAAGCGCACGCTCCGCGACACGACGATGTCGCTGAGCGAGATGACCGCGATCTCCGCGGTCCCGCCACCAATGTCGATGATGAGGTTCCCGCTCGGGCCGTCGATGGGGATGTTCGCGCCGAGAGCGGCGGCCAGAGGCTCTTCGATGAGGTACGCGGAGCGCGCCCCCGCGCGGATCGCCGCGTCGTGGACGGCCCGTCGCTCCACGCTGGTGACGCCGGCCGGCATGCAGATGACGAGCTCGGGCTGGAACAGACGCACGCGCCCCGCGACCTTGTTGATGAAGTGGCGCAGGAGGAGCTCGGTGATGACGTAGTCGGCGATGACGCCGTCGCGCATCGGCTTCTGCGCGGTGATGTTCCCCGGCGTCCGGCCGAGCATGAGACGCGCCTCCTCGCCGACCGCGACGATGCGCGGGCGTGGCGAGCCGTCGTCGTGCGCGAGCGCGACCACCGATGGTTCGGTGAGGACGATGCCTTTGCCGCGCACGTACACGATGACGTTGGCCGTGCCGAGGTCGATGCCGATCTGCTTCGTGAACATCTGGGCTCAATCTAGAACGTCGGTGCGGTGCGCGTGTTGTGGTCGCGTGGGCCGATCAGGCCGTGCGTGTGACCTCCGTCGGTACGCGGATCGGCTGGCGCGTGAGGTTGGTCTTCGACAGCAGCCACACGACGACGAAGTACCCGAGATACGCAACGAGCTCCAGGACGGTCGGCTCGTCCTGATAACCGAGGAACGCACGGAGCACCGCACCCAGTCCCGAGTCGTCGGGCAGGACGGCGGCCGTGCTCCAGAGCTTCGGCCCTTCGACAGCCGCGAGCGGGCCGGCCTCCGCGAACTCATGCGCCGAATGCGCGAACAGGCCAGCCGCGAACAGGATGAGGATCACGGTCGTGACCTTGAAGAACGTCCGCAGATCGATCCGACGCCCGAACGCGTAGATGAGGACCCCGACAGCGACGGCGAGCCCCAGACCGATCACCGATCCCACCAGCTTGCCCTCGCCGGGTGCGGCGAACAGGAGCAGCGCGAGCTCAACTCCCTCCCGAACCACGGCAAAGAAGACGAGAAAGAAGAGGCCCCAGGCCACGCCGCCTCGCTCGAGCACGCCCTGGACTCCGCGTTGGAGCTCCGACTTCAGATAGCGTGAGTTGCGGAGCATCCAGAAGACCATCCAGGTGAGGAAGACCGTCGCAAGGAGCATCGTGGTCCCTTCGAAGATCTGCTCCGTCGTGCCTTCGAACTCGGCGTTGAGCGCGTTGAGGATCCCCAGCGCCAGAAGGCTCACGGCGGCCGCGGCGACGGCGCCGGCCCAGACCCACTTGCGCGCCCCCTGGGCACCGACCTGACCGAGATACGCGAGCACGATGCCAACGACGAGGGCCATCTCGACTCCCTCGCGAAGACTGAGGACCAGGGCGCTGACGTCGCCGGCGCTCACTTCCATCTCCCCGGTGCGATACTCGGCGCTGGCGGACCCTCATTTAGGACCGCCTAACGCGCCTAAGGCGAGCCTAACAATTTCCGAGCAAGCAGGTCAAGAATGACGACGCAAACCTCCCCGGCGACCGAGGAGTACCTCCAGGCCGTCTATACCCTCGCCGACGAGGGCGGCCAGGTCATCGGCGCGCGTCTGGCGGAATTCCTTCGGATATCGCCCGCGGCGGTCTCGGAGATGGTCCATCGCATGGAGCGGGACGGGCTGCTCCAGCTCGACGGCAGAAAGGAGGTCCGCCTCACCGAGCGCGGCATGACCGCGGCGAGCTCGATCATCCGGCGCCATCGGCTGGCCGAACGCATGCTCGTCGACCTCCTCGGTTACGAGTGGTGGAAGACGCACGAGGAGGCCGAGCGCATCGAGCACGCAATGTCGCCGGAGATGGAGGAGCGCCTCGTGCGCGTTCTCGGCGATCCGCAGACCTGTCCGCACGGTAACCCGATGCCCGGCACGACGCCGCGTCCCACCCGACCGCTCGAGCGACTCGCGACCGGCGAGCGCGCACCCGTCGAGCGGATCCCCGATCAGTTTGAGCACGAGCCGGGGTTCCTCGAGTACCTCGATACGCAGGGGGTGCGTCCCGGCGTCGTGCTCGAGATGATCGAGCGGCGACCGGGACTCCTCCGCGTGAGCGTCGACGGCACCGTCCGCTCGCTGCGGCCCGACTGCGGACAGAAGGTCTGGCTCGCCGTATGACCGAGGCGAAGATCTACGTGACGAATCCCAGCGAGGAATACTTCCTCGCCACGATCCCGGTGCTACCCGGCTGCATCGCGTCCGGCAAGACACGCGACGACGCGATCGCCAAGGCGCGACGCGCGTTCGGCGAATACCGGGCGCTGCTCGAGGCCCACGGCGTCGCCATCGATCACTGGAAGGACATCGAACCCGACGAGCTTCCCGTCGGCGAGCTGGAGAGTCCGCCGCTGGTGCCCGGCGAGGACCGTCCCTTCGAGGAGCACGAGATCCGCGACTTCCTCCATCAATACGAGGCGTCGCGCGCCGCGGTCATCGCCCTCGTGACGAAGCTGTCACCCGAACAGCTCGAGACGGCGCCGAACGACACGATCTGGAGCGTGCGACAGGCGCTCGAGCACATGATGACCACGGACATCGCCCTGCTCTCGCGGCTGGAAAAGTGGCCCGTCGATCCACTGAGCTCCTATCAAGCGGTGCACCGCATCATCATCCAACGCTTCAGCGTGATGGAGCCCGACGATTGGCGCGATCACACCATCATCGGCCGACGCTGGACCACCAAACGCGTGATGCGCCGGCTGCTCGAGCACGAGTTCGAGCATTACCAGCACATCAGAGAGATCATCGCGGCTCTCACTTAAGCGCCGACCTCGTTCGACACCTCGATGAGGTTGCCATCGGGATCGCGGAAGTACAGCGAGCGGAGCGGTCGGCGCGCGCCGATCTTCTCGACCGGACCGAGCTCGATCTCGACCGAGCAACTGTGCAGGTGCGCCGCGACCTCGTCGAGCGGCACATCCGTCGTGAAGCACAGATCGATCGCCCCCGGCGTGGGCTGGCGCGCCTTCGGCTCGAACTCCCGGCCGGCCTGGTGGAGGTTCAGCTTCTGATCGCCGAACGCCAGGGCACGGCGACCCGCGCCGAACGACACCGCGGTCATGCCGAGAGCCCGCTGATAGAAGTCGATCGTGCGGTCGAGATCGGCGACCGTTAGCACGACGTGATCGATGCGCTGGACCCTCATGGATGCCTGGCCCACGCGATCGCGGCGGCGGCGTGCCGTTCGATGAGGCCTCGCTGGTCGGCACGGACCTCGGGGAGCGCGTCTGGCGCGAAGCTGCGTAGCTCATCGATCTCGCTGGTGAGGGCCGCCGTGCCGGCGGTCACACGGTAGGCGAAGACGACCTCGACGCGCTCCCAGCGATAGCCTGTCACGACCTCCAGCACCGGTCCGACCTCGATGGCGAGGCCGGTCTCCTCGCGGATCTCGCGGGCGAGCGCGTCCTCCACGCGTTCGCGCGGATGCAGGAAGCCTCCGAGGAACCGCCACTGCGGCGCGCCGAAGCGGTGGCGCGCGAGGAGCACCCTGCCGTACGCGTCGATGCCGAGGCCGGTGACGCCGACGAGGAAGCGGTCGTTCGCGGCCGACATGAAGCGGCGCTGCCAGCGCACGGGGAGCGCGTTGAAGACGGCGGCGAGGAGTCGCACGAGCATCGCGTGGAAAGCCTAGCCGCGGGCGTCAGGGCGCGGCGATCCCCACCGACGCGATGCCGTGCGCTTTGGTCACGGGCAGCTTCTGCACGACGTGCCGCGTCTTCATGTCGATGACGTTCACCATGCCGTCGACGTTCGTCGTGACGAGCATCCGGTCGCCCTCGGGGTCGTATGTCGAATGGAACGGCTGCTGGCCGAGCTTGGTCTCGCCGAGGATCGTCCGCTCGCGCCAGTCGACCCAGAGCAGCGACGGGCCGACGTGATCCGAGAGGACCATCACGCTGGTGTTGTACGGGTAGTACACGCCGTCCTGGAAGAGCTTCAAAGTGTGGAACGGGTAGCGGCCTTTGAAGTGGATCTCCTGCTTCACCGTCCGCGCGATGGGGTCGTAAATGACCATGCGGTCCGACGGCTTGTCCAGGAACCCCGACGAGCTCGACCACATCTCGCTGCCGTCCGGCGTGAAGTACGCGTCATGGACGTCGTTCACCTTGACCTTGGTGATCTGCTTGGTGTCGAGGTCATAGAGGCGCAGGTGGTCGTTCTCATTGGAGTTGGTCACCGTGTACCAGAGCTCGTTGGGTCGCGCCGCGCTCATCGCGAGCACATGCTGCGGAACGCCGACCATGAGCGGAGCGAGGGACTTCCAGGTGCCGGCCTCGAACCGTGAGATGTAGCTGTCCTTCTCGTGCGCCACGTACAAGGTCTTCGCATCCGGGGACCAGATGATGCCGTGAGGCTGCTTGCCGACCGGAAGCCGGACGATCTCCTTCATCGCGATCGGATCGATCACCGACGTCGTGTTGGCCATGCGGTTGTTGACCGCGACGAACCTGCCATCGGGTGAGACCGACAGCTGATGAGGCATGCGTCCGACGGGGATCTTGCCCACGAGCGCGAACTGCGTGTCCGGCGCGCCATCGAGGACCCACACCTGGTCGGTGCTTTCCGACGCGACGAACACCCGGAGCTTCGCGTAGAGGCGTGGATCGACGGTGGGCTTCGCCGCCGGCGGCGGCGTAGACGCAGGTAGGGCGGACGCCGCGACGACGACATCGGTCGCATCGGATTCGGTCGACGTGGGGGCGACCGATGCGCCGACGCATGACGCGAGCAACACCGCGCCGATCGCCAGGACCGCGAGACCCCTCACCCGACCTCCGCGCCGCGGGCTGAGCCGCGTGGGCGCAAGCGTATCCGCACCGGAAAGCGAACGCCACCCAGCCCATCCCGTACGGCGACCGTTCAGCCTTGCTCGTTCTAGCGGCGGCGCCGTCTCCGCTCGCTGACCCGGATGCGAACAATCGAGCGCTGGAGGCTTGCCCGGGCGCGTGCCTCCTCGGCTGCGGACATCGGCCCGGCCTGGAGAGCTTGCTGTGCGCGGTCCCGGGCCTCCTGGGCACGCTGCGTGTCGATCTCCTCAGCCGGCTCGGCGGCCTCGGTCAGGACGATGACGCGGTCGCCCCGCACGTCCATGAAGCCGCCGAATACGGCAAGCACCTCTTCGATCCCGCCCTTCTTCACGCGGAACTCGCCCGGTCCGAGCGTCGTCAGCAGCGGCGCGTGATGAGGAAGGATCCCGACGTATCCCTCGGTCGCCGGGGCAATGACCATGTCCACGTCGTCCGCGTACACGGCTTTCTCCGGCGTGACGATCTCGAGCCGGATCGGCACGGCTATGCGTTCTCCTTCGCGAGTCGCTCGCCCTTCTCGCGGGCCTGCTCGATCGTTCCGACGTTGAAGAACGCCTGCTCGGGCAGGTCGTCGTGCTTGCCCTCGAGCACCTCGCGGAAGCTGCGGACTGTGTCCGTGACCTTCACGTAGACGCCATCGAGGCCGGTGAACTGCTTCGCGACGAACAACGGCTGCGCGAGGAAGCGCTGGATCTTGCGGGCGCGCGCGACGAGCAGCTTGTCGTCGTCGGAGAGCTCGTCGACACCGAGGATCGCGATGATGTCCTGCAGGTCCTTGTACCGCTGCAGCACGCGCTGCGTCTCGCGGGCGACGTCGTAGTGCTCCTGCCCGACGATGAGCGGATCGAGTGCGCGGCTGGTCGACGTCAGCGGATCGACGGCCGGGTAGAGCGACAGCTCGGTGAGATACCGCTCGAGGCGGATCGACGCGTCGAGGTGGGCGAACGTCGTTGCCGGCGCCGGGTCGGTGTAGTCGTCCGCCGGCACGAAGACCGCCTGGAGTGACGTGATCGAGCCCTTCTTCGTCGAGGTGATGCGCTCCTGCAGCTCACCCATCTCGGTGGCCAGCGTCGGCTGGTAGCCCACGGCACTCGGCATTCGGCCGAGAAGCGCGGAGACCTCCGAGCCCGCCTGCGTGAAGCGGAAGATGTTGTCGATGAAGATCAACAGGTCGCGTCCCTCCTCGTCGCGGAAGTACTCCGCGATCGTGAGGCCGGTGAGGCCGACGCGCAGGCGCGCGCCCGGTGGCTCGTTCATCTGGCCGAAGACCATCGACATCTTGTCGATGACGCCCGACTCCTTCATCTCACCGAGGAGCTGCGTACCTTCGCGGGAGCGTTCGCCGACGCCGCAGAAGACCGAGTAGCCACCGTGCTCGGAGGCGACGTTGCGGATGAGCTCCTGAATGACGATCGTCTTCCCCGTGCCCGCGCCGCCGAAGATCGCGGACTTACCACCCTTGAAGAACGGGCAGATGAGGTCGATGACCTTCATTCCTGTTTCGAAGATCTCGGCCGCCGTCGCCTGGTCGGCGAAGGACGGCGGCTGGCGGTGGATCGGATCGCGGCGCACGCCCTTCACCGGCCCCTTGCCGTCGATCGGCTCGCCGACCACGTTGAAGAGGCGACCGAGCGTGTCCTTTCCGACGGGCACGGTGATCGGACCGCCGGTGTTCGTCACCTTCATCCCGCGCCGAAGACCGTCGGTGCTCTGCATCGCGACCGCGCGCACCCAGTTGTTCCCGAGGTGCTGCTGCACCTCGGCGGTAACGAGCTCGTCCGTCTTGTCACGTTTCACGGTGACGGCGTGGTAGATCTCGGGCAGCTCGCCCTCCTCGAAATGCACGTCCAGCACGGGTCCGATGATCTGGACGATCTCACCGGTCCCGGTCGCGTCCTTCGTCTTCACCGCCATCTCGCTACCCCTTCAGCGCTTCGGCGCCCGAAGCGATCTCCAGCATCTCTTTGGTGATGCGCGTCTGACGTGCCTTGTTCGCCGCGAGGATCAGGTCGCTGATCAGGTCATCCGCCGCGTCGGTCGCGTTGCGCATCGCGACCATCTGCGCCGACCACTGCGACGCCTTCGACTCGAGGATCGCCTGGAACACCGACATTTCGAGGAATCGCGGGAGGATGGCATCCATGACGGTCTGCGGATCCGGCTCGAACAGGTACTGGAGCGGCGGCATCTCGTCGAGGTCTTCCTCCTCCGGCACCAGCGGAAGGATCCGCCGGAGCGTCGGCTCCTGCCGCAGCGTGTTGATGAAACGCGTGAACCCGAGATGAACTTCGTCCACGTTCCCGCTGGTGAACTCGTCGACCGCGACGCGCGCGATGACGTTGGTGTCGTTCGTCGTCGGCCGGTCCGGGATGCCCGGGAACTCGGCAATGACGGGTGCGCGCATCCGTCGCAGGGAGCCGATGCCCTTGCGACCGACGGCGACGTAGGCGGCGTCGGGGTGCGTCTGCGCGAAGCGGAGCGCGGTCCGCAGCAGGTTCACGTTCATCGGGCCGACCAGACCGCGGTCGGTGGTGATGAGCACGATCGCGACCTTGCGCACCGGCGTCCGTCGATGGAGGAGCGGGCTCAGCTCCGGATCGGCGTAGGGCGCGAGCTCGTTCAGCACCGACCGCAGCTTCTGCTCGAAAGGCCGCGACGCGAGCACCGCCTCCTGGGCGCGCCGCATCTTAGAGGCGGCGACGAGCTGCATCGCGCGCGTGAGCTGCTGGATGTTCTTGACCGAGCGGACGCGCCTCCGCAGGTCCCGTTCGCTCGGCACTTAGGTCTTCGTCGCCACTGGCTTCTTGGTCTCGGCCTGCTTCGTCTCGCGTTGCGGGGGGCCAGCCGGGGCAGCCTTGGCCTCATCGTATGAGATCGTCTTCTTGAATTCCTCGATCATCGCGCGGAGCTCCTTTTCGATCTCCGCGTCGAACTTCTTTTCCTTCGCGATCCTGTCGGCGAGCGGCGTGTACTGCGTCTCCATGAAGCGGTAGAGGTCGCGCTCGAAGTCCTTCACGCGTGCGGCGGGCACGTCGTCGACGTAGCCGTTCGACGCGGCGAAGATGATCACGACCTCCTGCACCAGCGAGAGCGGCTGGTACTGCGGCTGCTTCATGATCTCGGTGATCCGCTCGCCGCGGCGGAGCTGCTGCTGTGTCGCCTTGTCGAGGTCGGAGCCGAACTGCGCGAACGCGGCGAGCTCACGGTACTGGGCGAGGTCGGCCTTGAGGCTTTTCACCACGGACTTCATCGCCTTGGTCTGCGCGTCGCCGCCGACGCGGGAGACCGAGAGGCCGCTGTTCATCGCGGGCCGGATGCCCTGATTGAACAGGTCCGTCTCGAGGTAGATCTGGCCGTCGGTGATCGAGATCACGTTCGTGGGGATGTAGGCGGAGATGTCGTTCGCCTGCGTCTCGATGAGCGGGAGTGCGGTGAGCGATCCTCCGCCCTTCTCCTTATTGAGGCGCGCCGCGCGCTCGAGCAGGCGCGAGTGCAGGTAGAAGACGTCGCCCGGATACGCCTCCCGGCCGGGAGGGCGCCGCGTGAGGAGCGAGACCTGCCGGTACGCCCAGGCGTGCTTCGTGAGGTCGTCGTAGACGACGAGCGCGTCCTGGCCGTTGTCGCGGAAGTACTCGCCCATGGCGCAACCGGCGAATGGCGCGATGTACTGGACCGTCGCGGGGTCCGACGCCCCGGCAACGACGACGATCGTGTGGTCCATCGCGCCGTGCTCCTCGAGCGTGGCGACGAGCTTGGCGACGGAGGACTCCTTCTGCCCGATCGCGACGTAGATGCAGATCAGGTTCTGGCCCTTCTGGTTGATGATCGTGTCGATCGCGACCGCGGTTTTGCCGGTCTGCCGGTCGCCGATGATCAGCTCGCGCTGGCCGCGGCCGATCGGGGTGATCGCGTCGATGACCTTGATGCCGGTCTGCACCGGGGTGTCGACGTTCTGCCGGGTGATGACACCGGGCGCGACAACGTCCACCGGCCGGAACTCCTTCGTGTCGATCGGACCTTTCCCATCGAGCGGGTTCGCGAGCGGGTCGACGACGCGCCCCACGAGCTGGGGGCCGACCGCGGTCTCGACGATGCGGCCGGTGGTGCGGACCTCCCCACCCTCCTCGATGCCGGTGTAGTCGCCGAGGATGATCGCGCTCACGGTGTCCTCTTCGAGGTTGAACGCGAGACCGCGGACGCCTTTGCCGAAGTCGAGCAGCTCCGATGCCATGCAGGCGGCGAGCCCGTGGATGCGGGCGATGCCGTCGCCGATCTCGACCACGGTGCCGACGTCGACCGACTCCGCGCGTCCTTCGAACTTCTGGATCTGCGCCTTGATGATGTCCGTGATCTCTGACGTCGTCGCCACGGTGTTCTCCCTCTAGCTCGCGAGCTCGCGCCCGAGCTCGGCCAACTGTGCTTTGAGCGATGTGTCGATGAGGCGGTCGCCGACCTGGACCTTCGCGCCGCCGATGAGGCTCGGGTCGACGTCGAACGTCGCCCGGACCTTCATGCCGCTGGCGCGCTCCAGGCGCCGGATGAGCGCTTCGCGCTCGCCCGTGCCGAGCTCGGTCGCGGTCGTGATCCGTCCCTTGACGATCCCCGCGCGGCGCTCGACGAGGTCCGCGTACGCCTCGGCGATCTGCGGGAAGAGCGCGATGCGCTCGCGCTCGAGCAGGAGATCCAGAAGCGAGCGGATCGCCTTCGGCTCACCCGCGGTCGCCGCGTCGATCGCCGCACGACGCGCACGCACCGGGACGCCGGGATTGCGCAGCGCCCCGAGCACGTCCCCGCTCAGCGCTCCACGCAGGTTCCTCAGCGATGTG
>DASYUY010000129.1:0-42856 GCA_036000705.1 Candidatus Limnocylindria bacterium
GATCGGCGCCCAGCGCGCGCGGAACCTCACCGCGTCGACGCGGAAGCTGTGGGTCGAGCGCCTGGCGAAGGCGGGCGAGACGCCCTCGAGCGTGCGCCGTCGACGAGCGCTCGCGCCGGTGGTGCGGAAGACCGTGCCCGAGGAGCGCGGCGGCACCGTGAACTTCATCGCGATCGACAGGCGGGGGAACGTCGCATCGGCCGTGACGACGAGCGGCTGGGCCTACACGTATCCGGGCCGCGTTGGCGACTCTCCGATCGTCGGCGCGGGCAACTACTGCGACACGCGCTACGGCGGGGCCGCCTGCACCGGATTCGGCGAGCTGGCGATGCGGAACGTGACGGCGAAGACCGCCGTGGACCGGCTCGCCTCGGGTATGGACGCGGCGGCCGTCGCGCGCGCCGCGATCGCCGACGCCAACGCACTCGACGAGGGCGCGTTCAACATCGTCGTTCTGGCTGCGGACGGGACGCATGCCTCCGCGACGAACCGCGAGGGCCGTCAGTACGCGTTCATGTCCACCGCGATGAAGGATCCGGTCGCGACGCCGCGCACGCTGGTGCGACGCTAGAGCGCGGCGACCGCCGCCTCGAGCTTCGCCGTCGCGTCGGTCGCGGACGTGCCCGCGGGGAAATACAGTGGCTCGCCGAAGACGACCTCGACGTTCCCGCGCCAGCCGTTGGAGCGGTCGCGCTCCCAGCGGCGATCCCGGTGATCGAGGATCGAGACGCTCGTGATCTTGAGTCTCATCGGAACGACCGGCGTCGCGCCCTCGACGGCGATGAGGCCCGTGCCGGACTTGAAGGGCTGCATCGGCCCGCCGATGGTGAGCTTTCCTTCCGGGTAGATCAGGACCGAGAACTGCCGATCGAGCCGCGCGCCGAGGAGCTCGAGGCTTCGGCGGATCGCGCCCTCGCGCGCGAGCGGGAACGCGTTCGCGAGGATCGAGGAGGCGAAGCCGTTCAGCTTGTTGCCGAAGACGTCGTCGGCCGCCGCCGCGACGGCGAGCTTCCAGCGCCAGGACATCGGGATCGCCATGAGGATGATCCCATTGTCCCAGTGCAGGCAGTGGTTCGGCGCGAACATGACCGGGCCGCGCAGGCCCTCGAGCTTCTCCTGACCGGTCACCTTGACCTTGTAGAAGATGTGCACCAGCGGATAGATGAACGTCTGCTGCAGCAGCAGGCCGAACGAGCGCACCAGCGGACTGAGCGGCCAGCCGTAGATCCCGGTGTCACGTTTGACGTCGCGGGCGGCGGCGACCATCTTCTCGAGCTCGCCGACGGTTGCGTTGGGCTCGAGTGTGGCGTCGTCGATGTAGGCGCCGAGCTCCTCCTCGATGGCTCCGAGGAGATCCACGCGCCCCAGTGAGTCGAGACCGAGATCGGCCGAGAGCGTCGCGCCGGGATGCACCGCCCCGGGCGGGAGGTTGGCGACCTGTGAGATGACGCGCTCGACGTCGGTGAGCGCGCGCGTGGCGGGCTGATCGCCCGTCGCGGCCCGCGCCTGCTCGACGCGGCCCATCGTGAGGAGGC
The DNA here is from genome assembly GCA_036000705.1 of Candidatus Limnocylindria bacterium. Taxonomy (GTDB): domain Bacteria; phylum Chloroflexota; class Limnocylindria; order P2-11E; family P2-11E; genus CF-39. The sequence continues at coordinate 1,536 of DASYUY010000129.1, forward strand.
GGTCGACGACGAAGCGCTTCTTCACCTTCTGCGTCGGCGTCGTCGGGAAATCGTCGTCGGGCCAGATGGTCCAGCCGCGGATCTGCTGGTTCCCGGACAGCTTGACGTTCGTGTCGCGCACGATCGACGCGACCTGCTCCTTGTCCTTCACCAGGAAGACCGCGTGCACCTGGATCTCCTCGCCGGGACGCTGCAGGCCAACGACCGTCGCGACGGCGGGGCGCAGCGGCGTCGCGATCGCCTCGATGCGCGGGTCGGCCGCGAGCGCGTTCTCGATGTCCTCGGGATAGACGTTCGTCCCGTCGGCGAGAACGATCATGTCCTTCTTCCGGCCACGCAGCCACAGGAAGCCATCCTTGTCGAACTCGCCGAGGTCCCCGGTGTGATACCAGCCGTCCGCGTCGAGGACCGCGCGCGTCGCCTCCTCGTTCTCCCAGTAGCCCTTGAAGACATTGGGCCCGCGCGCGAGGACCTCGCCATCGGACGCGACCTTCACCTCGACGCCCGGCAGCGGGATCCCGACCGACCCGAGGCGGTTCATCCCAAGACGATTGAAGGTCAGCCCGGGCGAGCATTCGGTCGTACCGTAGCCCTGGATGACGTCGATCCCGAGCTCGCGCCACGATTCGCCCAGCGCGGGATCGAGGGCCGCGCCGCCGGACACGATGTAGCGGAAGCGGCCGCCGAACTGGCGGTGGACGCTGAAGAAGACCAGGCGGCGCAGCGCCATGGGCAGCCGGCGCGCGACGCGGCGCAGCTTCTGGAAGAGCTCCTTCTTTCCCTGTGCCTCCGCGCTGCGCTCGATCGCGAGCATCAGCGACTTCACGACCGCGGGCGTGATGAGCACCATCGAGACCTTGCGCTCCTTGAAGGTGCGTCTGACGACCGCGGGCTGGCGGCTCGTCGGATAGATGACCGAGGCGCCGGAGAGCAGCACGCAGAAGAATCCGCCCAGCTGCTCGAACATGTGCGACAGTGGGAGGAACGACAAGAGGCGCATCTTCGGCCCGATGGGGAAGATCTGCGCCGCGGCGGTCGCGTTCGACAGGATGTTGCGATGGGTCAGCATCGCGCCCTTCGGGTCGGCGGTCGTCCCCGACGTGAAGACGACCTCGGCGAGGTCGTCACCGCCCAGCGGCGCCTTCTCGAGCGGGGCGCACTCGCGCGCGAGGTCGGGCAGGCGCTCCATCTCGTACAGCGGCAGGCCGAGCGTCTGCGCGCGTGCGAGCGTTTGCGTCGACACGATCGCGCCGCCTGCTCGCGTGCGCTCGGCGATCTTCTGCGCGAATTCGGCCGCGTAGTTCGCCTCGAGCGGCACGAGGATCGCGCCGACCCGCAGCGCGGCGAGGAAGGCGATCCCGTACTCGGGACGATTCACGCCCCAGATCAGGATGCGGTCGCCTCGCTTCATGCCGCTGTCTTTCAGATAGCGCGCGACGCGCGGCACGACATCGTTCAGATCGCGGTAGGTCCACGCACGCGTGCGGAAGCCGGGCCGGATCGTGAGCGCGTCCTTGGTGCCGAACTTCCGGGCCGATTCCTCGAGGATGTCGTTCAGCGTCTCCATGTCCCTCTCCTCAGCTCGCGAGCGCGCGCAACGCCTCGCGTCCCCCCTGCCGTACCGCCGGATAGTGCGAGAACAGGATCGTCTCGACGTCCAGCTCCGCGAGCCGCGCGATCGAGCGGCGCGCGAGGCCCATGTCGTCGGTGAAGAAGTAGTTCGGGAGCGTCACCTGTCCGCGCATGCGCTGCAGCAGATCACCCACGATGAGCAGCCGACGTGTCGCCGAATACAAACAGATGCTCCCCGGCGTGTGACCGGGCGTGTGCAGCACGCGGAGCCCGTCCAGCGCCGGCAGCTCGTCCCCGTCCTGCGCGGCGGTCACATCGGTCGGCGCCTGGGTGAGGTAGGCGATGATCGCGCCGGGCGCGGGCCGTCCGCGGATGACTTCGCGGAAGCGGATGCGCAGCCGCTCCATGTCGGCGGGGTGCATGAGGACCTCCGCACCCGATGCCCGCGCGATCTCCTGCACCCCGCCGATGTGATCGGGGTGGCCGTGCGTGCAGACGATCCTGCGGATCTCGTTCACCTGATGGCCGAGCGCAGCAAGCTGCCGCCGCAGCATCACACCCGAGCCACGGTGGCCGGCGTCGATGAGCATCAGCTCGTCGCCGAAGATCAGGAACGCGTTCACGCCGATGAGACGAACGGCGTGAACGTCGGCGGCAACTTCCATTGCTTGAATGCTAGGCCGCCCCTCGCTATGGTCGGCCGACTTGCTCGGAGTTTTCCTCATCGGTGCCGCCGCGGGCTACGCCATCGCGATACCGGTCGGCCCGATCGCCGTTCTCATCGTGCGCACCGGACTGCGTCGCGGCTTCCGTGTCGCCGCGGCCGCGGGCGCGGGGACCGCCACGGTCGATCTCATCTACGCCCTGGTGGCGGTGCTCGTGGGCGGCGCGGTCACGAGCTTGTTCGCGGCCGTGCTCCTTCCGATGCGTCTGGCCGCGGCCGCCGCGCTCGCATACCTCGGCCTGCGTGGTCTGCTGCGGCTCCGTCACACCGATCCATCTCTCGACGCGGGTGATGGCCGCTCGGCCGCGCGCACGTATCTCCTCTTCATCGGGCTCACGTTCCTGAATCCGGCGACCGTCGCCTACTTCGTGACGCTCGCCGTCGGCCTGCCCGAGATCGCTCACGACGCCGGCGCGCGCCTTGCGTTCGCGGTCGGCGCCTCGCTCTCGTCCCTGTCGTGGCAGACGCTCCTCGCAGCGATCGGCGCCGCGCTGCACACGCGCCTGGGGCCGCGCATCGAGCTGGGCAGCGCGCTGCTCAGCAGCACCATCCTCGTCACGTTCGCGCTCAAGATCGCGGCGGACGCGCTCGCGCGTTAAGCGCTGAACGTCCTCCACAGCAGGTTCGCGACGGAGAGGACGAGCAGCGCGACGATGAGCTGACGGAATCGTCCCGGATCGAGGTGCCCTCGCAGCGCGATGCCGCCCGCGAGCGCGAGCAGTGTCGGGACGAGGCCGAGAAGACCGATCGTGAGCACGTCCGGTGTGTAGAGGCCTTGAAGCCCGTACCCGATGAGCTGCACAACGGCATTCAGCTCGAAGATCGCGGCGAGTACGAACACGAAATCTGCCGCCGCGAGGCGCTGCGCGTGGAAGTACGAGCCGACGAGCGGGCTCGCGATCGAGGTCGTTCCCTGCAGCACGCCGCCGACGAAGCAGATGACCGGACCGAGGATCCGCGCACGGAGCGCCGCCGGGTCGTCGCCGAGCAGCCGGTCACCGCGCGCGAGGAAGATGACGACCATCAGCGTGATGAGGATCGCGAACGTGCGCTGATCGAGGTTCGCGAGGAGCAGCGTCCCGAGCGCGGTGCCGATCGCGGACGCGATGAAGAGCGGCACGATCCCGCGCAGGAGCTCGCGCCGGCGAAGGCCCTGGATCAGCAGCAGCGAGTTCGAGGCGAAGATCGGGATCGTCACGATCGTGACCGCGGCGCGGGGACCGAAGACGCCGGCGAGGATCGGCGTCGCGATGAGCGGCAGACCCATCCCGCTGACACCTTTGGCCAGGCCGGCCACGCCCAGGCCGGCGACCAGGATCAGGAGCTCTGTGAGACCCAATCGGCTTCTTCCACCAGCGCTTTCCAGTCGACGGGATGAAGCCGATCCGACGGGGTGTAGTGCCGACCGGTCTTCGCGAGGTCCTTGCCGTTCACGCGCACGATGTCCGCGGTGTGATCGAAGCCGCCGCCATGGACGAGGGCGGAACCGACGCCGTAGACGTCGACCGGCACCCCGAGCGCCTCGAAGCGCCTGATCTTCTCCGCATCGAATCCACCGGAGGCGACGATCCGCACGTGTCGATAGCCCGCGTCGTCGAGGGCCGTGCGCAGGAGCTCCACCAGGCGTGGCGTGACGCCGCGCACGTCGCTCCCGCCTGCGACACCTTCCTTCTCCTGCAGCTCGCGAACGATCGAGAGGTCGACGAGCGATTCGCTCGTGTCGACGCGCACTCCCCACAGTCGCTGGCCGAGCGCGTGGGCGACACCCAGCGACGTGTTCACGACGTCGTTGCGGAAGTCCACGAGCGCGGTCACGTTGACATGCCCCTCGGGCGTCCCCTGCGCCGTGAGGTGGCCGACGCCTTCCGCTGCCCGGTTGACGTGCTCGTCGAACTTCAGGGTCGCGACCGTCGTGTCGCCGCCGTAGACGGCAATGAGCGCGTGCGGCACGGTCCCGAGTCCCTTCGATCCCCACCACTCGCCCTGCTCGTCGGTCGACACCGCGACCGCGCCGCCGATGTAGGCCGCGTATCCCGAGCCGGCCTGCGCCTCGTGGCCTTCGTGCCGCGCGCCGAACATGATCACCGGCTTGCCGTTCGCGGCCGCGACGACGTCACGTGTGTTGGTCGCGACGCGTGAGCCCTCCGCCAGCGCGCCGAGGTAGAGGGTCTCCAGATGCGCGAACGACGCGTACTCGCCCTCGATGTGCATCACCGGCTCGATCGGCTGCGCCAGCTCGCCGTCGTACAGGGACCGTACGTGCAGGTCCTGCCACTGCGGCTCCCACAGCGTGGCGAGCTCGTGCGAGAGCTCGAAGACCTCGCGCGCGATCGGCTCGTAGTCCTTCCACGTCTGCCGCGGGAGCGCGAGCCAGCGCCCGTAGAGCCGGCGTTCGGCATCGAGGTACCGCGTGAACAGCTTCTCGGCGCGCGCGCGGTCGCGATAGCGGCCGGCCCCGACGTGCAGGAGCGCCAGGACCTGGTCGGTGCCGACGATCACCGTATCGGGGTGCTTCTGGAAGACCTGCATCGTCACACGGTCGTGCCGCTTGTCTCGCTCGAGGATGAGCTTGGTGCGCGCGAAGTAGATGTCGCTCTTGTAGCCGGCGCGGATCTTCTCGATCGGGAGCCGGAACACCGCGGGCCGCAAGCGATCGCCGACGATCACTTCCTTAGAACATGCTCATGAGCATGCCGCCATCGACCTGGAGTGAGACGCCGGTGATGTACGACGCCTTCGGCGACGCGATGAACACGACCGCGGCCGCGTACTCGGCCGGATCACCATAGCGGCCCATCGGGATGACCGACTCCTCGTAGCGTTTCCGCACCGCTTCGGGCGTCGTGTTCTGCCGCCTCGCGGTGTCGGTGTCCAGCTGGATGAGCCGATCGGTGGCGATGCGACCCGGTTGGACGGCGTTCACGCGGATGCCGTCCTTCGCGAGGTCGGCCGACAGGGTCTTGAGCATGCCGTGCACGGAGGCGCGGATCGCGTTCGAGAGGATGAGGTTGAGGTACATCGTCGGCTGCCGCACCGACGTCGACGTCGAGTACACGATCGAGCCGCTCTTCTGCTTGCGCATCTGCGGGAGCGCGAGACGCGTCAGACGCACCGCCGAGAAGAGCGTGAGGTCCACGGCCTTGTGCCAGGCGGCGTCGTCCAGGTCGTCGAACCGTCCGGGCGGTGGACCGCCGGCGTTCACGATGAGAATGTCGAGCGCGTGGAACGCGCCGAGCGCGTTCTGCACGAAGACCTCGCAGCCCTCGCGCGTCGAGAGATCCGCGGCGATGGGCAGGATCGTCTTGTTGCCGGTCTTGCGCTCGATCTCGTGTGCCGCGCCGTCGATCGCGGACTCCTCGCGACTGCAGATCGCGACCTTCGCGCCCTCGCGCGCGAATTCCTCGGCGATCGCGCGGCCGAGTCCTTTCGACGCGGCCGCGACGAGCGCGACCTTGCCCTGTAAGCCGAGATCCACGCGCATAGAGTGCCACTGTGAGGAGCGCGACCGCGCCGCTCGTCGGAGCCGGCGTCGCGGCTGCCGCGAGCTTGGCGGCCTGGCCGGTCGTCATTCTCGTGGCGAGGTCGCCGCTGGCGGCGGCGGGCGGAAGCGGAGCGGCGGCCGAGCTCATGTGGGGCCTACTTCTGGGTGCGCTGGGTGGTGCGTCCGGAGCGGTCGCATCCGGCGCCGTCTCGCGTCGGGACTGGCCGAGGAGCGCATTCGTCGCACTCGTCATCTGGCTTACGCTGATGGTCGCGCTGCTGTCGCTGTCGACGGTTCCGCTGCTGTTCGTTTCAGGCGCTTCGCTCTCGGCAGCGGTCGCGGGGTACATGGTCGTCACGCGCTGGCGTCCGCCGTACGTGGGGGCGCGCATTCGTTCGATGCTCGCCGGCGCAGTGGGCTTCGTTGCATTCATCACCGCGCTCGTGTCGGTCCTGGCCGTCGCGGTACGGGACCGGCCACTGGGGGTGACGCCCGAGGCGTGGCTTCGCTACATGAACGACGTCGACGTGCGCGGCGCGGCGACGCTCGGCATCGGCGTCGCCACCGCCGTCCTCGTGAGCGTCGCGACCGAACGGAGCGCAACCCGCGCGATCGGTGCCGCGCTCGGATTCGGCCTGCTGTTCGTCCTGTCGACGCCGCTTCTCGCGTTTTGGAGCGCGTGCTACGCGGGCGACGTGCTCGCGATCTTCCGCTGGCTGGGCCCGCGCACCTGCTAGGGCGATCCGGACCAGGCCAACAGCAGGTAGCGACCCCTGTCTATCGCCCCGACAGCGCGAGGGCGATCGCGAATGCCGCGACGATGAGACGGTAGGGAACGAACCAGATCAGCGAATGCGCGCGAAGGAACCGCACCATGAAGGCGACCGCGAGCAAGCCGAACAGGAACGACAGGCCGAAGCCGACGGCGAGGACGTCCGGGGCCGCGAAGAGCGCCTCCGCCTTGCGCGCGTCGAGCAGCGTCTTCGCGCCGGCGCCGACGATGACGGGCGTCGCGAGGAGGAAGCTGAAGCGGGTGGCGTCCGCGCGTCGGATCCCCTGATACAGACCGGCCGAGATCGTGATGCCCGAGCGGCTGATGCCGGGGAGCAGCGCGATGGCCTGCGCCACGCCCATCACGAGCGCATCGATGAAGCCGACCGACACGAGCGGCCGGCGCGCGATGGTGAAGCGCTCCGCGGCGATGAAGATCAGCGACCCGATGATCAGGAACACCGCGATGTAGACCGGTGCCCGGAAGGCACCCTCCACCTGCGATTGGAACGCGACGCCCGCGAGCGCGGCGGGCAGCGTGCCGGTGACGACGAGGAGCGGCATGCGGAGCCGCAGATGCAGGACGTCGCCGGCGAGCTCTAGCCACGTGCGCGCGAAATAGAGCAGCACCGCCAGCGCAGTCCCCAGGTGGAGCGCGACATCGAAGGTGAGGCCGAACCGGTCCGGATCCAGGTCGAGCGCCTGACTGATGAGCGCGAGGTGGGCGGTCGAGCTCACGGGCAGGAATTCCGTGAGGCCCTGCACGACCCCGAGCAGAGCGGCGGCGGCCAGATCGTTCAACGCATTCCCGCGCGCGCCGCCCGGAGCGCGTCGTGCGCATCCCGCTCGTGTCCGAGCGCCGCCTCGAGCTGCTTGGCCCACGCGCGCCGGTGCCCCGCGTCGAGGAAACGCATCGCGACCGATGCGTCGAAGGGTCCGATGCCGACCTTCTTCGCCGCGTCGGCGACGTAGCCATACGACTCGGCCGAGCGAAGCAGGTCGGCACCGGGCGAGCCCGGGAACAGCGCGCGTGTCGTGCGGAGGAAGCTCGCCGCGGCGCGTCGCTTGTCCGCGAGGAGCGTGCGCATGGCGTGATCGCCGAAAGCCGCCGCGCCGGTGTGTCTGCTGTCGGTCCAGCGGGTGTCGTCGCGTAGCGCGACGATCCAGGCCTCGAACGCGCGGTCGCTCGTCTCAGCGGTCGCGACCGCGCCCTCGACGGCGTCGCGCGCGACCTTGGCGCGGTCGGGGGCGGCTCCACGGTCCAGGAAGACGAGCTCGGCGGCGGCATCGATCGCCTTCCAGTCGAGCTTCGTCGGCTGTTCGGTCTTGTCGAAGTACGTCCTCGCGTAGAAGGTCGGTCCCTCGTCGTCGCAGCCGACAAGCAGCCCGTACTCCGCGGGCCCGACCAGCCCGCGCGCGAGCGGTGGCACCTTCGACTCGAGCGACTCCAGGATCCGGTCGATCACGAGGTCCTTCATCTCCGCGTCGTACGGCGGCGTCAGCGCATCGGGACGCGTGCCTGTCGCGCGGGCCGCGCGAGCGAGCGTCTCATCGTCCAGCGGCGCGGCCGCGAGCGGGTCCCAGCCATCGACATCGATGGTCGTGGTAAAGGCCGCGCCAGACGCGCCCATCACCCAGTCGTACTCCTGGCCCGTCGCGACCGCGACGCACGCCGGAAGCGTGCAGTCGCGGCCCTCACCGAAGCGAAGGGTCGGGACGTCCTTGAGGATGCGCTTGCGTGTGGCCACGCTCACGCGTCAGCGGGAAGGATCACGTATGGCAGTGTTCAGGCGCCGTTCTCCGGGAATGCGTGCTTGAGGACGGTGAGCGCATGGAGCGTCGCCCACTTGCTGGCGTCGACCTTCGACGCCATGCGGTCGGCGTACGGCGACCGCGCGGCCCAGCGCCCGTGTGAATCCTGACGCGACAGGAGCCAGGCGATCGCGATCTGCGCACGCGGATCGTCGATCGCGCCTGCGGCGTCGATCGCGCGCAGCACGAACAGGATGTCCGCCTGATAGAAGAGCGGGAAGGAGATCTGACGCCAGAGGTAGCTCGGCTCCGTGCCGGTCGGGTACGCGCCGCGCGTCATGCGGTAGGAGAGCAGGAACTCGACCCCGCGCCGCAGCGTGCGCTCGACCTCGCGAGTGCGTGCGGACTCGGGCAGCGCCGCGAGCCCCCAGATCAGACGAGCGTAGCCCCAGGCGCAGGGCTGGTCGTTGTTGATATAGCAGGCAGCGTCGAACTTCTTGGAGTCGCGGACCAGGCGCTGCACCAGCGGCTCGAGGCGCGGGTCCATTCCAAAGCCCGCGAGCGACACGTAGCGCACCAGGTTGCCGACCAGGCACGAGGCACCGTGGTCCCGATCGAACACCCACTTGAGGCCGCCCTGATCGGGCTCATCCAGGTCCTCGAGAACTCGGCGCGCTGCGCGGCGCACCCTTGGATCTCCCGCGTCGACGCCGTACTCGACGAGAAGCAGGTTCGACCAGTACGTCGACTGGTATTTGGCGCCGTACATGTGCGGCCCGGGCCAGCTGCCGTCGGCCTTCTGCCGTTTCAGGATCGTCGAGATCGGCGGGCTCGACATCGCGCGCTGCTGCGCCTCGCGGAGCTCGGCGTCACGCGGACCGCGGTCGAGCACCTGACGCAACGTGAGAGCGCGGACCGCCGGGTCGCCCTTCTCGAGGAGCCAGGGCACCGGGTCGTCGTGCAGGAGCGACTGCCAGGACATCACGTGCCGCCTACCGAGAGCTCCGCGATCACCAGCGTGGGGCTGCCGACCCCGCTCGCGCCGAACGTGAGATCGGTGCCCACGCCGCTGATCGACGACAGCAGGTGCGTCAGGTTGCCGGCGATCGTGATGCCCTGCACCGGATACACCGGGCCGCCCCTCTCGAGGTACGTCGCGCTCGCGCCGAGCGAGAACTCGCCCGAGACCGGATCGATGGTGTGGAGATTGAGCAGCGAGGTGATGGCGAGGGCGCGGTCGAGCCCGCGCAGGAGGGCCGCGGGATCGTCCGCGCCGGCCTCGATGTAGAAGTTCGACGGACCGATGCGGCTGGGCGACGCGTAGGACCCGCGGCGCGCGTTCCCGTTCGGCGCGCTCTGCATCTTCCGCGCGGTCTTCAGGTTGGTGAGATAGCCGCGCAGCACGCCGCGCTCGACGAGGATGCGCGTCGTGGTGGCGACGCCCTCGCCGTCGAAGGGCGCACTGCGGAGCCCACCCTTCCGGCGCGCGTCGTCGACGATCGTCACGCGTTCGTTCGCGACGCGCTCGCCCGCCTTGCCGGCGAAGAGCGACCGTCCTTTGAGGACGTTATCGGCGGAGAGCAGCGGCGCGATCGCGCCGAGGAGCGACATCGCCATCCACGGATCCAGGACGACGGGCAGCTTCTGCGTCGGGAACGGCTTCGCGCCGAGCTTCTCGAGCGCGCGCTGCGCGGCACGCGCCCCGACGCTTTCGGGGTCGAGCTCGGCCATGCGCCGCGCGCCCTCGCCGTGGTAGCCGATCTGCCGCTCGCCATCCTGCGTCGCGACCGCGCTCGTCATCGCTCCGCAGAAGCTCTCGCGGTACGACGCACGGACGCCACGCGTGGTGGCGATCACCGTCGTCACTTCGGCGTCGCTGTAACTCGTCTTCCGGAAGTGGGTGATGCGCGGGTCGACGGCTCTCGCCGCGCGCTCGACCGCGAGCGCGATGGCGCCGCGGTCCGCGAGCGGCCGGTCCTCGAGTCCGGGCTGGTAGATGTCGAGATCGACGCCGTCCAGCGGCGCGCTCGCGATCCGGAGGTCCTCGTCGGGATCGGTGATCGTCGCCATCCGCCGCGCCTGGTCGACGCAGGCCTCGATGCCCGCCGGCGCGAGGTCGCTCGTGTGAGCGAAGCCGATGCGCTGCCCGTCCAGGACCCGCACGCCGAGCCCGCGCTCACCACGCGCGGTCACGACCTCGAGCGTACCGTCCTTCGTTTCGACCGATCCCGACAGCGCGTCGCGAACGAAGACCTCCGCGGTCGCGACGCGGCCGGCGCGCAGCACGTCGAGCGCGCGATCCACGACCTCGTCGTTCGACTGTCGTGTGGTCACCCGATCTTGCCGCCGATGACGACCGCCGGGATACGCAGCGTCGGCTGAGCGTCGGCGACCGGCGCGCCCTGGCCGTCCTTCCCGCACGTGCCGGTCGAGTACCCGAGATCCCAGCCGACCATGTCGATCTCGCTCATGAGCTTCGGCCCCTGGCCGACGAGCGTCGCGCCACGCAGCGGCTCGGCGAGCTTCCCGTCGCGGATGCGGTAGCACTCCGTGACCTCGAAGGCGAAGTTCCCGCTGACGACGTCAACCTGCCCGCCGCCCATCTTCTTCACGAAGATCCCATCCTTGACCGAGCGCACGATCTCGTCGGGGTCGGACTCGCCGGAGGCGATCATCGTGTTCGTCATCCGGCAGATCGGCAGATGCCGGAAGCTCTCGCGGCGCGCGTTGCCGCTGCGAGGGATGCCGAGCTTCTCGGCGTGCCTGCGGTCGGACAGATACGTCCTGAGGACTCCCCTCTCGATGAGGACGGTCCGCTGCGTCGGCGTCCCCTCGTCGTCCATCGCCGCGGTGCCGCGCCGGCCGGGGTCGCGCCCATCGTCGACGACCGTGATGAGCTCGCTCGCGACCTTCTGTCCGATCCGGCCCGCGTAGACCGACAGGCCCTTGAGGTTGAGGTCGGCTTCGAGCCCGTGACCGACCGACTCGTGGATGAGCGTGCCGCCGGCCTCGCTCGAGAGCACGACGGTGTAGGTGCCCGCGGGCGCCGGCTGCGCGCCGACGTTGAGCACGGCGCGCCGCGCGGCCGTCTCCGCGGCGTCACGCACCGCGTCGTCGGTGAGCATCTCGAAGCCCAGCGTGCCGCGGACGGCCTCGAAGCCCGACTCGAGAACTTCGCCGTCCCTCGCCACGACGTGGACGGCGAAGTTCACGCGCACGCGGGTGTCGGTGCGGTGGACGCCGTCGCTGTTCGCGACGAGGATCTCCTGCACGCTCTCCGCGTAGGACACCGTGGCCTGTGAGACGCGCGGATCGTGGGCCCGGGCGACCTGGTTCGCGAGGCGCAGCAGCGCCACTTTGCGCTCGACGGGCACGCTCCGAGGGTCGATCGCGACCGAATGTGGTCGCGGCAGCTCGTCCGGCGCGAGGCGGGCGGCCTCGTGGAGGCCCGAACCGTCGGCGACGCTGCGCGCGGCGCGGCCGGCGATGGCCATGACATCGTCGACGTCGGTCACGTTGCCGTTCGCGTACACGGTCTGTTCGCCGTGCACGACGCGGACGCCCGCTCCTTGGTCGACCCCGGTGATCGCGTCCTCGATACGTTGGTCGTCAAGGACGAGCTGCAACGTCTCGTGACGTTCCCAGAAGAGCTCGGCCCAGTCGCCACCGCGCGACAGCGCCGTGCGTAGCGCGCGCTCGACATCGCGGACGGTCGTGACCGGCGCACGCGCGACGGTGAGTGTGGTGATCGCCCTCTCCCCTAGCCGTCGGTGACGGCGAATGGAGATGGTACGACGCTCAGTCGCCGATGACAGTTACGGTCGCGCTGCGTTGACGCGGTCCATCGAATTCCGCGAAGTACACACCCTGCCATGTGCCGAGCACGAGCTGGCCTTCGTGTACAGAAAGCGTCACACCGTTACCTACGAACACCGCTTTGATGTGCGCCGCAGCGTTGCCTTCCGCATGCCGGTAGTCGCCGTCCTTCGGTACGAGACCCGCGAGCTGATGCAACAGATCACGCTGCACATCGGGGTCGGCGTTCTCGTTCACAAAGACGGCGGCGGTGGTGTGCGCGACATGTACCACGCATATACCCTCGCGCACCTTCGATCTGGTGACCGCGGCGCGCACTCGCGATGTCACGTCGATAGTCATCTCGCTCTTGTCGGTGCTTACCGAGAGCTTCTCGTGGTGGACGCTCACCGCGCGATCATCCGTTCGGACACGATCCGCACCAGCTGCGCAGGGTCGACGTTGCCGCCACTCACGATGAGGACCGTTCGCCTGCCGTGCGCGTCGACCTTTCCTTCCCGCAGCGCCGCGAGCGGCGCTGCGCCCGATGGCTCGACGAGCAGGGAGAGGCGCTCGAGGTAGTCGTACGTCGCGTCCTCCAGGCCGCGCTCCGTTACGGTGACGTAGTCGTCGATGTAACGACGACCGATCTCGATCGAGATCGGCTCGGTCGTCTTGGCGACCAGCTTGTCGGCCACGCTGTGCGGGTGCTCCAGCACGACGGGTGCCCCGGCACGTACCGAGCGCTGGACCGCGTCCGCCCCCTCCGGCTCGACACCGATCACGCGGGCCTGCGGCCGCGCGCTCTTCACCGCCAGCGCGATCCCGCCGGAGAGACCGCCGCCCCCGACGGCTACGACGATGAGCTCGACATCGGGCAGCTCCTCGAGCAGCTCGAGACCGATCGTGCCCTGACCGGCAACGATGAGCGGATCCGCATAGGGGTGGATGAACGTCCGCTGCCGCTCACGCTCGATGCGATGCGCGACCTCACGCGCCTCTTCGAACATCTCACCCTCCAGCAGGACTTCGGCGCCGTACGCGCGACAGACTCCGACGATCGTGTCGGACACGGTGCGTGGCATCACCACCGCCGCGGGCGCGCCGAGGACGTGCGCGGCGAACGCGACGCCCTGCGCGTGGCTGCCCGCCGACGCCGCCACCACGCCGCGGTGCCGCGCGGCGTCGTCGAGCGATGCGATCTTCACCAGCGCGCCACGCGCCTTGAACGCGCGCGTCGGCTTGAAGGACTCGATCTTCAGGTAGATGTCCGCGCCGAATTCCTGTGACAGGAGCGGTGAATGCTCGAGCGGCGCGCGCGGCAGATACCGGTCGACGACGGCGCGTGCGGAACGGATCTCGCCCGTCGTGGGAGCACGCTGCACGCGGCGACGATACTTCGCGCATGCCGACGTGGGGCGAAGCGCGGACCACCGCGAGCGCGCGCCTGCGCTCCGCGGTGGACCCGAACACGGCGACGCTCGACGCCGACGTGCTCCTCGCGCACCTGCTCGGGGTCGGCCGGGAGGCGCTGTTCGCTCATCCCGAACGCCGGCTGTCCCTCGCGCAGCAGAAGCGTTTCCGCGAGCTCGTCGAGCGCCGCGCTGCCGGCGAGCCCGTTGCGTACCTGCGCGGCTTCAAGGAGTTCTACGGCCTGCGCTTCCACGTCGATCCGCGCGTGCTGATCCCGCGCCCGGAGACCGAGGTGCTCGTCGACGCTGCGAGAGAGCTGATCGCCGGGCGCGTGCTCGTGGTCGTCGACGTCGGCACCGGATCCGGTGCGATCGCGGTCGCGATCGCCGCGCACGAGCACAGCGTGCGCGTCATCGCGACCGACTCCTCGCGCGACGCGCTCGCTGTCGCCGAGGCGAACGCGCTGGCGAACGGCGTCGCCGACCGCGTGGAGCTGCGCCGCGGAGACCTGCTCGCTCCGATCGCGGAACGCGTCGACATCGTCTGCGCGAACCTGCCCTACCTGCGAGACGACACGGTGAGCGAATGGGTGGGGGAGCGGACGTCGCTCGCTTTCGAGCCGCGCGACGCGGTCGTCGCTGGGACGGATGGCCTGGATGTGATCCGCCGCTGCGTCGCCGACCTACCGCGCATCATGGCGCGAGGAGCCGCGGCGCTCTTCGAATGCGATCCGCCACAGATCGAAGCGGTCCAACGCCTGCTCGGATCATCCGGCATGCGCGGAGAAGTGCGGCGCGACCTCACCGGTCGTCAGCGCATCGTGATCGGCTACGCCGGATGATGGGTCAGCGAGGCGGGCGGCGCGCGAGAGCGTCGGCGAGCTCGTCGGCGCTGCGCAGGCGGCGACTCAGGATGCGAAGCAGAGCCGACGCGACCTGCGGGTACTCCATGACGACGAGCGCTATGACGGTGGCGTGGATCTCGATCGTCTCCGTGTCCTCGAGCGCCGTCACCGTTGCCGAGCGTGGCGCGTGGTCGAGAAGTCCCATCTCGCCGATCACGTCGCCGGCGCCGAGCTCGGCCAGAACGAGCGGTGTCTCGCCAGCCTGGCCACGTTCGACGCGAACGCGTCCACGCGTGATCACATGCAGCACGTCGCTCGCGTCGCCCTGTCGCATGATCACGTTGCCGGTGGCGAAGCGCCGCGGACGTCCGCGTTCGGCGAGCGTCTGGAGGCCCGGCTCGGGAAGCTCCCTGAAGAGCGCAACACCGGCCAGCGGCGATGTCACCGACCTATCATCCTCTCAATGAAGACGCGCCTCCTCGCGGCGGATGCGCCGGGGGCAGTGGAGGAGGCGGCGGCCGCTCTCTCCCGTGGTGAGCTCGTCGCCTTTCCGACCGACACCGTGTACGGTCTCGCCGCCGGCCACGACCACGTGCGCAAGCTCTACAGCGCGAAAGACCGGCCGAAGGAGAAGCGGATCCCGGTGCTCCTCTCCGATGCCTCCAATCTCGAGGCGAGCGCGCAGGTCACACCGGCGGCACGCGTCCTCGCCGAGCGCTTCTGGCCGGGTCCACTCACGATCGTCCTCGTCGCGCCGCGCCGCGGAACGCTGGCGTTCCGCGTTCCCGATCATCCCGTCGCGCGGCGTCTCATCTCGGCGAGTGGCGGCGGGCTGCCGGTGACGAGCGCGAATCGCTCGGGCCAGCCCGATGCGCGCACCGCGCAGGAGGTCATCGCGCAGCTCGACGGGCGGATCGCGCTGGTCCTCGACGGCGGTGCGACGACCGGCGGTCTGTCGTCGACGATCGTCGACTGCACGACGCAGGACGTGAAGGTGTTGCGCGAGGGCGCCATCTCGACCGAAGAGATCCGAAGCGCGCTCGCGTCGGCGACGGTCGCTTGAAGATCGGGATCGCGGCCGACCATGCCGGACAGGCGCTCAAGGCGACGCTCGTGGAGCACCTGCGGGAGAAGGGCCACGAGGTGAAGCAGTACGGTCCGCCGCCGGACCCGGACGACGACTACCCGATCATCGTCCGAGTTCTCGCCGACGCCATCGCGCGCGGCGAGGTCGAACGCGGCATCTTCACCTGCGGCTCGGGCATCGGACCGGCCGTCGCTGCGAACAAGATCCCCGGCATCCGCGCGATCGTCGTGGACAACGAGTGGTCGGCGCGTGACGCCGTCGAGCACGTCGATGTGAATCTGCTCACCATGGGCGAGCGCGTGATCGGCGACGAGATGGCGAAGAGCATCCTGGATGCCTATCTCGGCGCGACGGTCCAAGGCGGACGCCACGAGCGCAGACGGAAGCAGATCTCAGATCTGGAACGAGCGACGAGGAGCGGGGGCAGCGGCCCCCGTTCAGCGAGCGAAGCGAGCGTGACTGCGAGGAGCGAGTCCTAACCAGGAGGGGTGTATGAGCCACATCGAGCAGACCGACCCGGAGATCTACGCCGCGATCGAGGGCGAGCGTCGCCGTCAGGTCGAGAAGATCGAGCTCATCGCCTCCGAGAACTACACCAGTCCCGCGGTGATGGAGGCCGTCGGCAGCGTGCTCACGAACAAGTACGCCGAGGGCTATCCCGGCCGTCGGTACTACGGCGGCTGCGAATGGGTCGACGTCGCCGAAACGCTCGCCATCGAGCGCGCCAAGACGCTCTTCGGTGCAGCCGCGGCAAACGTGCAGCCGCATGCCGGCGCGCAGGCGAACATGGCCGCGTATGCGGCGGTGATGCAGCCGGGCGACACGATGCTCGGTCTCGCGCTCGACCAAGGCGGGCACCTGACGCACGGCTCGCCGGTGAACTTCTCCGCGAAGCTTTACAAGGTCATCCCGTACCACGTGCGCCGCGAGGACGAGCTGATCGACTACGACGAGATCGAGCGGCTCGCCAAGGAGAACAAGCCCAGGGTCATCGTCGCGGGCGCGACCGCGTATCCGCGCTTCTTCGACTTCCCGCGCCTGCGCAAGATCGCGGACGAGGTCGGCGCTCTCCTCATCGTGGACATGGCGCATTTCGCGGGTCTCGTCGCGGCGGGAGAACATCCGACGCCGGTGGGACACGCGCAGATCGTCACGACGACGACGCACAAGACCCTGCGCGGTCCGCGCGGCGGGATGATCCTGAGCGACGCCGAGTTCGAGAAGCCGATCAACAGCGCGGTCTTCCCGAACATCCAGGGCGGCCCGCTCATGCACGTCATCGCCGGTAAGGCGGTGATGCTGAAGGAGGCCGCGACGCCCGAGTTCAAGGAGTACGCGAAGCAGATCCGGAGGAACGCGACGACGCTCGCCGCGTCGCTCGCGAAGGCGGGGCTGCGCATCGTCTCGGGCGGCACGGACAACCACCTCATGCTGGTCGACGTGCGGCCACTCGGGCTCACCGGCAAGAAGGCCGAGAAGGCGCTCGACGCCGTCGGCATCACGGTGAACAAGAACACCATCCCCTACGACCCCGAGAAGCCCGCGATCGCGTCGGGGATCCGCGTCGGCACGCCCGCGGTGACGACCCGCGGGATGCACGAGGCCGAGATGGAGCGCATCGGCGCGCTCATCGCGCGTGCGTTGGGCACGAAGGGGGACGACACGGTCGCGCAGGAGATCGCGGCCGAGGTGCTCGATCTCACGCGGCGCTTCCCCGTGCCGGGCATCACCCCGGAGCGCGTGCGAGCCTGACGGCGCAGCTGCACGTCTCGACCCACCCGCTCGTGCGGGAGAAGGTCACGCGTCTACGCGACGAACGGACCAAGCCGCAGCAGTTCCGCGCGCTCGTCGGCGAGCTCGCGACGCTGCTTCTGTACGAGGCGACGGCAGATCTCCCGGTCGAGGACGCGGAGGTGAAGACGCCGCTCGCGACGGCGAAGGGTGCGCGGCTCGCCGAGCCGGTGGGCCTCGTGCCGGTGCTGCGCGCCGGGATCGGCATGGTCGAGGCCGCGCTCGAGCTCATGCCCGAGGCGCAGGTGTGGCACATCGGGCTCTTCCGCGACGAGCGCACGCTGAGGCCGATCGAGTACTACAACAAGCTTCCATCCGAGGCGACGGTCGCGGTGTGCCTCGTGCTCGACCCGATGCTCGCGACCGGCGGCTCCGCGGTCGCGACGATCGACATTCTCAAGAAATGGGGCGCGAAGCGCGTCAAGTACGTCGGGCTCATAGCAGCACCGGAGGGGGTGGGCGCTCTTACGAGCGCCCACGCCGACGTCCCCATCCACGTCGCCGCGCTGGACGAGCGACTGAACGAGAAGGGCTACATCGTCCCGGGCCTCGGCGACGCGGGAGATCGCCAGTTCGGGACGCGCTAGCGCCCCTCGACGACGGGGTAGATCTCGTCGGCGGTGAGCCCGTGCGCTTCCTTGTGGACCCGCTCCGCGGTTTCGGCGTTCGGCGCGTCGACCAGGCAGAAGATCTTGCCGTCCTTTTCGTCGAACCAGTAGCTGATGTACTTGACGCCATACTTCTCCTGCGTCTTCACGTCGGCCATGTGCGCGGCGGCGACGTCCTTCGCCTTTGTACCCTCGGGTGCCTTCCTGTGCATGTCCATGAAGAGCGGCATGTGCTTACTCCCATCTGTCGGATTCGGTCCCCGACGCAGTGTAGGCAGCGACCGGCTGTCGACGGCGTCAGGGCGGCGCAAGCCGACCCCAAAGGATCGCCGCGAACTCGTCGGGTGCCTCGATCATCGGGCCGTGCCCGACGCTCGCCATGGTGATGAGCTCGCAGCCGAGCGCGCTCGCGACCCGCGTCGCGTTCGGTCCTCCGGTGAACATGTCCAGGGCGCCGCTGATCACCACGCGGGGGACGTCGATGTGGCCGACCGCGTCGCCGGGCCTCCAGTCCGTGAGCGAGGGAAGCAGCGCCAGCGCCGCGGCGAGAGATTGCTGGCCGCCCTCGCGCACCAGGCGTCGCCAGTAGTCGTCGTTCGGCGCGCCCGGGACGATCGCCCGCAGGGCCGTCTCGAGGAAGACGGGATCGTCCTTGAGCTGCTGCTGGCGCTCCGGCATCGCGTACGCGCCGGGCATGCCGTCGATCCACCCCGGCGACACCACGACGAGCGACCGGAGGCGGTCGGGGTGCGCGAGCGCGAACTCCATCGCGACGCAGCTGCCCAGCGAATGTCCGACGAGGTCGAAGCGAGCGAGGCCGAGGGCGTCGCTCAGCGCGCGCAGATCCGCCGCGAGCGACGGGATCGAGTACGCGCTGTCGGGCCCGCGCGTCGCGCCCCGCCCGCGCATGTCGTACGCGACGGCGCGCCGTCCCGGCGGCAGGCGCGCCAGAGTCGGCTCCCACCACGAGCTCGTCGCCCAATTGCCGTGGACGAGCAGCAGCGGGGTCCCAGCTCCCGCTTCGATGTAGTTGACGTCCAGATCACCCGCGTGAACGCTCGGCATCAGGTGCCGATCACCACGCCGCCGTCCACGCTGAGCACGGTGCCGTTGATGAAGCTCGCCTCGTCCGAGGCGAGAAAGAGGTAGGCGTTCGCGACATCGCGCGGCTCGCCCATGCGACGGACCGGCGTCCGCTCGACCATCTGCCTCAGGATGTGCTCGGGCATCTGCTTCACCATCTCGGTCGCGATGAAGCCGGGCGCGACCGCGTTCACGGTGATGCCCTTCGGCCCCAGCTCGCGCGCCCACACCTTGGTGAGGCCGATCACGCCGGCCTTCGTCGCGACGTAGTTCGACTGCCCGAAGTTCCCGTACAGCCCGACGACCGAGGAGGCGTTGAGGATGCGCCCCCAGCCATTCGTGATCATCACGGGTGCGACGGCGCGACCGCAGAGGAACACGCCCCTCAGGTTCACGGAGATCACCGCGTCGAACTGCGCCTCCTCCATGCGCCCGACGACCTCGCCGTCCTTCACCTTCACCAGCTGCGCGTCGCGCAGGATGCCGGCGTTGTTGACGAGGATGTCGATGCCGCCGTGCGCGGCGACCGTTGCGGCCACGGCCTCGTCGACGGCGGACGCATCGGTCACGTCGACGCGGCGGTCGACGCCATCCGCGACGTCCCAGGTCACGACCTTTGCTCCCGCGTCGCGGAAGACGCGCGCGGTCTCGGCGCCGATGCCCCGAGCCGCGCCGGTGATCACGGCCACTCGGCCGTCGAGCCTCGTCATGCGAGGTATGCCTCCCGTACGTGTGGATCCGCGAGAAGCTCGGCTCCGGTGCCTTCGAGCGTGACGCGGCCGAGCTCGATGACGTAGGCGCGCTGCGCGAGTCTGAGCGACAGCGGAACGTTCTGCTCGACGAGCAGGATCGTCGTGCCCGCGGCATGGATCTCACGAAGCGCGCGGAAGACCTGCTGCACGAGCACCGGCGAAAGTCCCGCTGATGGCTCGTCGACGAGAAGCAGACGCGGTCGGGCCATGAGCGCGCGACCGATCGCGACCTGCTGCTGTTCGCCCCCGCTCATCGTTCCGGCGCGCTGCTCCAGCCGTTCGCCGACGCGTGGGAACAGCGTGACGACACGCTCCAGCATCTCGCCGCGACCCGCCCACGACTGGGGCGTCGCCATGGCGCCGAGCTCGAGGTTCTCGCGCACGCTCATCTCGGGGAAGAGCTGCCGGCCCTCGGCGACCTGTGCGATCCCGGTGCGGGTGATGTCGTGAGGCGGCAGTCCGGTCACGTCCCGTCCGGCAAGATGGACCCTACCGGCCGTCGCTCGGATGATCCCGTTGATCGTCCGCAGGAGCGTCGTCTTTCCGGCCGCGTTCGCGCCGACGAGCGCAACGGCCTCGCCGTCGTCGACGTGCAGCGTGATCTCACGCAGCACCTGGACCGGGCCGTATCCCGCCGAGAGGCCCTCGACGTCGAGCAGCCTCACCCCTCCGCCTCCGTGCCGAGGTAAGCCTCGATGACCTTCGGGTCGCGCGAGATCTCCGCGTACGCGCCCTCGGCCAGCTTCTTTCCGTAATCCATCACGATCACGCGATCGGAGAGATCGCGCACCGTGCTCATGACGTGCTCGATGAGCAGGAGGGTGACGCCCTCCGCGCGGATCCGTCCGAGGAGCGCGATGGCCTCGCGTTCCTCGGCGGGCGTGAGTCCCTCCATCACCTCGTCCAGGAGGAGGAGCGCGGGTCGTGTCGCGAGCGCGCGGGCCAGCTCGAGCCGCTTGCGGTCTGCGAGCGTCAGCGACGCGACCGGACGATGGAGATGCTCACCCAGACCGACGAAAGCACAAAGTCGTGTGGCCTCGGCGCGCGCGGCCGCCAGATCCCCGTGGTGGTCGGAGCCGAACAGCGCGCCGACGATCACGTTGCCCTGCACGTCGAGGTCGAGGAACGGCTGCACGACCTGGAACGTTCGGCCAAGACCGGCGCGCGTACGGGTGTGCGCCGGCGCGCGCGTCACGTCCGCGCCGCGCAGCCGGATCGCGCCGCCGTGGGTGGGCAGGAGACCGGAGATGAGGTTGAAGGTCGTGGACTTTCCCGCGCCATTCGGGCCGATGATCGCGAGCGTCTTGCCCTCGTCCACTGTGAACGACAGGTCGTCGACCGCCGCGAGCCCGCGGAACCTCCGCACGAGGCCGGTCACCTCGAGAAGCGCCACGGCCACCTCCCGGCGTAGCGCTGCGCCAGGCCCAGGAGTCCCCGGGGCATGAAGAGGACCGCGATGACGATGACCAATCCGTACACGACCTGATAGCCGTCCTTCCAGGGCGGCGTCACGCGCAGGTATTCCTCGAGTGAGCGCATGACGATCGTCCCGATCACCGGGCCCGCCGACGTGTACAGCCCACCGAAGATCGGGAACACCAGGGCCGAGACGGAGCGCCCGATGTCGAACGCGTCGAACGGATCGGTGTGCGTGATGAAGGGCATGTAGAACGCGCCCGCGAGCGTGGCGAGCACCGCCGACGCGGTGAAGAGCCCCACCTTCACGCGCACGACGTCGAGACCCATCACGCGCGCGACCGTCTCGTTCGCCCGCACCGCGGTCACCGCGTACTGCCAGCGTGACCAGCGGACGGCGAGCGAGAGCGCAAGTGCGAGCACGAAGATCGCGCCGATGACGTAGTAGGAGGCGATGCGGTCACCGTCGAACAGGGGCGGCATGGCGATGCCGACCGTCCCGCCACTGAGGTCGGGGACCTGCAGCGCGACCGTCCGCCAGACCTCGGCGAACGCGAGCGTCGCGATCGCGAAGTAGATGCCACGCAGGCGCAGCGTCACGACGCCGAGCGCGAAGGCGATGGCGCCGCCGACGAGAGCCGCGAAGACCAGGCCCAAGAGCGGCGGTAGAGCCCAGAGCTTGAACGCGATCGCGACGCTGTACGCGCCGAGGCCGAAGAACGCGCCGTGCGCGAGCGAGAGCTGTCCGGTCCGCGCGACGACGTCCCACGAGAGCGCGAGCGTCATGAACATGAGCATCACGTTCGCGAGCAGCATCAAGTACCGATCGCCGCCGAGGCCGAGCCACGGCAGCGCGGCGACGAGACCAAGGAAGATGGCCCAGCCCACGAGGTCGCGCTTCACGTGGTGCCGATCCTCAACGTCGCAGCCCGCCCGGTCGCGCGAGCAGGACCGCGAAGATGATGACGAAGAAGAGGCCGTCGCGTAGCGCCGATCCGCCAGGCACGTACTGGGACACGACCTGTTCCGCGAGCCCGAGGAGCAGGCTGGCCCACAGCACGCCGGTGAGATTGCCGAGACCGGCGAGGACGACGATGGAGAAGGCCTTGAGCAGCGTGCCGAGACCGAGGTACGGGCTCACCTGCGTCTGGAACACGAGCATCACGCCCGCGGCGGCGGCGAGCGCGGCCGACATGCCGAATGCGATCTCGTACACGCGATCCACGTGGATACCCACGATCTGCGCGCCGAGGCGGTTCTGTGCCACCGCGCGCATCTGCTTGCCGAGGCGGCTGCGCTGGAGCAAGACATAGCTCGCGAGTACGAGCGCGATACACACCACGAAGACCGCCAGCCGCGCGTACGTGACGCTCGCGAAACCGAGATCGAAGACATCGAAGCGCCAATCGAGGTTGGCGTCCTTCGCCTGTGGGCCGAGTGTGATGCTCGTTCCGTTCACGAGCAGGATCGAAAGGCCGAAGGTGAGCAGCATCTGATTCAGCTCCACTTGGCGGAGGACCGGTCTGAGCGTCAGGCGATAGATCCCGGTCGCGACGACATAGAGCGCGACGGCGGAGAGCGGGATGCCGATGACGATGACGAGCGGGCTCACGGCGGGGCCAAGACCCAGCGGTCCCGAAAGGAGCATGTAGAGCCAGAAGCCGATGTAGGCGCCGACCATCACGAACTCGCCGTGGGCGAAGTTCACGACGCCGATGACGCCGAGCGAGATCGCGAGACCGAGAGCCGTGAGGGCGTAGAGGCCGGAACGCAGGACCCCGAACAACAGGGTCTGCGGCAGCGCCTCCACGCCCTCTTCCTAGCCTTCGGCTACTTGAGCTTCGCGGTGGATAGGTTCTCGGGGAAGACGATCTCCTGCTTCCCGGCCTGCCATTGGAAGGACACGAGGCTCGTGAACCCCTGGTGCTTGATGGTCGTGCTCGCCGCGAACTTCAGCGTCGGACCGAGCGGCGAGTCGTAGCTAGTTGCCTCCATCGCCGTGATCCAGGCGGCCTTGTTGCCGGTCCCGGACTTCACCAGCGCGTTGGCGACCGTGGCGATATTCGTGTAGGCGAGCGCCGACCAGTAGCTGACCGGCGCGTGGTTGTACTTCTTGGTGAAGTCCGCGACGAACTTCTTCGACGCGGGCGCGGGGATGTCGGCGGTCCACAGCGTGAGGCCGGCGACCCCTTCCGCGACGGGCGACTTGCCGAAGTCCGGCGGGAACGACGGCGGTGAGGCGTAGGTGAGCTTCGGCTTGTAGTTCACCTCACGCATCTGCGTCAGGAACGGGATCACGTCGCCGGCGAAGGGGACGAGGATGAGGCCCTCGGCGCCCGAGTTCTTCACGCGGTTGAGCAGCGCGGTGAAATCGGTGGATCCTGTCTTGTAGGCCTCACCGGCCACGAGCTCCTGGCCCTGCGCCGGAAGCGTGGTCTTGAACCCTGTGAACGCGCCGGTGCCGAACGCGCCGTCCTCGTACACGACGGCCCACTTCTTGATCGGCGTCGACTTCAGGAACGCGAGCGCGCTGGTCGCGTTCTGGTACTCCCACGGGTGGTAGTGGAAGAACCAGTCCTGACCGGCCATGCCCGTCTCGAACGCGGTCGCGGCCGCGCCGGTCCAGGCCATCGGGATGGCTGCCTTCTTGGCGGGCTCGACGAGGGCGAGGCTGATCGTGCTGGCGAGACCGCCCATCATCACCTCGACCTTGTCGCTGTTGACGAGCTTCTCCCACGACGCGACGGCGGTGGCGGGGTCGTTCTTGTCGTCTTCGTAGATGACCTGGACCTTCGCGCCGTTGATGCCGCCCGCTGCGTTGATCTGCTCGACGGCGAGCTCGTACCCGTCCTTCATGTCCTGGCCCGTCGCGCCCGATGGGCCGGTGAGCGGCAGCAGTGCGCCGAGCTTTATCGGCGGCTTCGCCGCGGCGCTCGCCGTCGCGCTCGCTGCGGCGCTCGGCGTCGCGGGAGTTGTGCCACCGCAGGCCGCGGCCAACAGGCCGAGTCCCACGAGGGCGGTCACGATGCGATGTGTGCGCATTCCCCTGATCCTCTTTCTTTCTTGTTCGCTGTGCCGGTTCATGAGCTGATCTTTTCTCGTATCCCGACCTCCTCGCGCAGTTGTCGTTTCAGCACCTTGCCCGCCGCATTGCGCGGGAGGCTGTCGATGAAGACCACGTACCTCGGCGTCTTGTACTTCGCGAGCCGCGCGCGGCAGTGCGCGATGATCTCGTCGGCGCTCGCCTTCGCGTTCGGTCGCAGGGCGACGACCGCGCAGACCGCTTCCCCCCAGCGCGCGTCCGGGACGCCGATGACAGCCGCCTCGGCGACCGCCAGGTGCGCGAAGAGGACGTCCTCGACCTCCGCCGAGTACACGTTCTCGCCGCCGGTGATGACCATGTCCTTCTTGCGATCGACCAACGTCACGAAACCATCGTCGTCGAGGAAACCGAGGTCGCCGGTGCGGAACCATCCGTCGGCCGTGAAGGCCTCGGCGGTCGCGTCCGGGGCGTTCCAGTACCCCGCGAACACATTGGGCCCGCGGAAGTGCACTTCACCGATCTCGCGCACGTCAGAAGGGGTGCCGTCGTCCCGGACGACGCGCAGCTCGACGAAGGCCATCGGCTTGCCGACGCTCCCGGCCTTGCGTCGCCAATCGGGGACCGGCATCAGCGTCCCACCAGGGGAGGTCTCGGTCAGGCCGTAGCCCTGGAGCAGGACGAACCCGCGCGCGGCGATCTCGTCGAGCACGGATCTGGGGCAGGGTGCCCCGCCGCTCGCCAGGTAGCGCAGGTCCGGCAGTTCCGCCGCGCTGAATCCCGGTCTCTTCAGCATCTCGAGCCAGATCGACGGAACGCCCAGGCACACCGACACGCGCTCGCGTGGCAGGATGTCGAGCAGATCGTCGGGATCGAACTTGCGCTGCACGATCACGCGCCCGCCGACGGTGAGAGTCGGGACGGTGAAAAGCCCGATGCCGCCGCTGTGGAACATCGGCAGGATCGTTGCCGTCGTGTCGCGCTCGGTGAGCCCGACCGCGATCGACATGTTCGCGACGTTCCAGTACGTGTTGGCGTGCGTGAGGACGGCGCCCTTCGGATGGCCGGTGGTCCCCGCTGTGTAGAGGATGAGGTGGGGATCGGAGAAGGCCGCCCGCCCGGACTCGGCAGCGCGTGGCGCGGCAGCGTCGCGGCGCCGCGGATACTCATCAGCGAGGCCGATGCGCGCGCGGATCGGCAGATCGTTCGCGAGCCGATCGGCCAGCGGCGCCTGCTCGGGTCCGACGAACAGCAGCTCCACGCCGGCGTCACGTATCTGGTAATCGAGCTCGCGTGCGGCCAACCGGAAATTCAGCGGAACGAGGATGGCCCCGAGCTCCGCGGTCGCATAGAAGAGCTCCATGAACTCGACGCAGTTCGACGTCAGCGTCGCGACACGGTCGTGCCGTCCGACCCCGAGCTCGTGAAGGAGAGCGGCGGCCCGGCGCGCGTGCTCCGCCAGCTGCGCGTAGCTCAGACGCCGGCTTCCGTCGACGATGGCCTCGACATCAGGCGTCAGCTCGGCCCGGTGGAAGAGCCACGCCGAAGCGCCATGTTCGGGTGTCGTCAGTGCCGTGCGGATACCACCGGGCAGTTGGCTCATGCCCGGCCCCACCGGATCGCGGTCGCGGCCCACGAGTAGCCGGTGCCCGCGGCGAGGAGCACGACGAGGTCGCCGTCCCGCAGCAGTCCGCGCTCCCGCGCGCGGTGCAGACCGACGAGCGGGTCGATCGCCGACATGTGCCCGTGGTCGGTGAGGTACATCGCACGTTCCTCGGGCACGCCCAGACGTTCGCGCACCTCGGTGAAGATCGAACGCTTGGTGTGGATCGGGCACAGGAGCCGGATGTCACGGGTGCGATGACCGCTGCGCTCGACGGCTTCGGTGGCGACCGTCACGAATCGGTCGGCCGAGATCGGGTCGAGCTTCGCCTTCATCTCCGCGGGATCGCGGACGTCGAGCGAGTGCCGTCGATCCACCAGCGTGCGCTCGGAGGCCGGCTCGATCGAGCCGCCCGCCGGCACCATCACGTCGTCGGCGAAGCTGCCGTCGGTGATCCCGACCGTCTCGAGGACGTGGTTCTCGGGGTGATCGCGTCGCAGGAGCGCCGCGGCGCCGCCGGCGCCGAAGTTGAACATGAAGCGTGACCGTTCGTTGGCGTAATCGATGAGGTCGTGCTCGCGCGATCCACCCGCGAGCAACACCTGATCGATGTGGTCGCTCCCGAGGATCAGGCCCTTCGCGACCAGCATCGCGATCGGTGTGCCCGCGCTCACGCCCTGCAGGTCGAAAGCGAGCGAGCCCGCGGCCGCGACGCCGAGGAGCTGCTGGACCTTCGGCGCGGCGCTCCATACCGGGAAGTCGCGGTACGGGCTTCCCATGTACACGAGCGCGTCGACGCATCGGCCGCCCTGTCGGGCGAGGATCGGAGCCGCGGCCTTTGCCGCGAGGTGCGACGCGTGCTCGTCCGCCGCGGCGATGTGCTTGCCGTCGAGCCCGAACTTCTCGCGGATCACCGTCGCCGGGATGCCGGCGAGCTCCGCGATCTCATCGGCCGACTGGAAGCGGACAGGGGAGTACGCGTTCACGTCCACGATCCCGACGACGCTCATCGCCGCGACTTCCGTTGGGAGCGGAGGCCGCCTTCGAGGAATCGACGGATCGTGCGCCGCGCCGCGAGCGGTGGGAGCCTCCCGTCCCACAGCACGTAGCGCGAGCCGAGCGACTCGGCCATCCCCATGAGCGAGTACGCGAGCGTCTCCGGGTCGAGATCGGTGCGGACCTGGCCCGCGGCTTGCGCGCGCTTCAGGCCGCGAACGTACCCGTCGGCCAGCGTCTGGTAATGCCAGCGATAGATCTTCTCGTCGACGGTCTCGGCTTGGAGGATGACGCGGTACAGGTTGCGGTGCTTCCGCACGAACTCGAAAAAGGTCTCGAAGCCGACGACCTCCTGTTCCAGACGATCGTCGATGTCTCGGACGCGCTCGCTGATCGTCCGGCGCAGACGCGCATTGAGGGTGCGCACCAGATCGTCGAAGATCGCCTTCTTGTCCGGGAAGTACAGGTAGAACGTGCCGAGCGCGACCTCCGCCCGCTGGGTGATCTCGACGATGCCGGCGTTGTGGAACCCGAGCTCCCCGAACACGTGCTCCGCCGCGTCGATGAGTCTTTGTCTGGTGCGCTGCCCACGAGCGGTGGCGGGGAGCGCGATGATCGTTGCGCGCCGTCGTCTCGCGGTCGCGGCGGCCGAACCTGAAACCTGTTTCATGTCTCAGGCAGAGACGATACGCTGTCCCCAGTGGCGGTGTCTAGGCGGGAGGCGGGCCGGCCTCGGGGGCCGGCCACCTCCAGCAGGGGGTGTTAGCTGCGGATGTCGAGCGCGTCGGTCGCGAGCTTCGCGCCGGCCTCGGCGAGCTTGGTCGCCTCGACCTGGCCCGACGTGATCGTCTCGACGACCCTGTCGGCGAGCTTCGCGCTCGCGGCGACGCTGGCGTCTGCCACACTGCGACCTGCGGCGATGAAGCTGTTCTGGATCTCGAACGCGCCGCGGAGTCCGGCGACGGTCGCCGCGTTCACGGCGGCAACGTACTGGCGGCCGGCGGCCGAGCCCTTCTCGATCATCTCGCGTGCGGTCTCCGCTCTGTCGGTCCCGAGGGTGTCCTTCTTGGCATCGGCGGTCATGGCTGTCATCTCCTGTTCGTTGCGGCTTGCACGTCGCCGCTATCTGCATTATGCATATAGATGCAATGATGTCAAACGTTAAAAAGACACGGAGGACCGCGACGCCCAAAAGACCGAAGACGCCCAATGAGCCAAGGAAGAGTGTGACCGCCGACCGGCCGGCGCGAGGCGCTGCCCGCCCGAAGGCTCCGAACCGCGAGTCGACGAGCGGAGGCTCCGAGGCCGGCTGGAGCCCGCGGGATCTCCTGGTGCCTTACGTGCTGCTGGCGATCTCGGCCGAGAGGGCGCACGGGTACTACATCGAGCAATATCTCCGCGGCCTCGGGCTTGCGCAGGTGGAGATGAGCCGCATCTACCGCACCCTTCGACAGCTCGAGGCACAGGGCCTCGTGACATCCGCGTGGGAAGCGGGTCCGGGCGGTCCGGCGCGGCGCGTGTACACCCTCACGGGACCGGGGCGCGCGTGGCTGCAGAGCGGCGCGGCGATGCTCGAGGGCTATCGGACCGCGATCGATGCGTTCTTCGGCCGCTACCGGCCGAATGCGCCGACCAGGAAGGAGCGGGACCAATGAGCGAGGGACCTGAGTCGACCGAGCAGAAGGATCTCTACGCGCTCTGGCGACAGTTGTACGACGCGAATGAGAAGGTCTGGAGTCAGGCGACCGGGGAGTTCATGGAGAGCCCGGCCTTCGCGCAGTGGCAGGGTCGCATGCTCGAGACGTTCCTGGCGTTCCAGAAGACCTGGAAGGACAGCGCGACCGCCCAGCTGCAGGCCGCGAACATCCCGACCCGCGACGACATCGCGCGCCTTGGCGAGCTCATCCTCGGGCTCGAGGAGAAGGTCGATCAGCTCGCCGATCGCCTGGGCGCGGGCGAGCGTCGACCGCCGGCCCCGCCGCCCCCGCCGCGCCCGCGCGCGACGCCGAAGAAGTCCAGCCCGCGGCGCGCGCGCTGATGCTCGACCTCGCCCATACCATCGCGACCGCGCGCGAAGCGCCGGTCGGTCTGACGCCGAAGACGCTGGTGTGGCGCAAGAACAAGGCGCGCCTTTACCGCTACACGCGGGCAACGCCGGCGACGCGGCGCACGCCGGTCTTCCTGTGCTTGCCGCTCATCAACCGCGCGTACATCCTCGACCTCCGCCCCGGTGCGAGCTTCGTCGAGTATCTCCTGGCGCAAGGCCACGACGTGTTCCTGCTCGACTGGGGCACGTGGGGGCCGGAGGACCGTGCCATCGACCTCAGCGATCTGGTCACGCGCTACATCCCGCGCGCACTGCGCGAGGCGGCGCGCGATGCGGGCGCGCCGGTGACGCTGCTCGGCTACTGCATCGGCGGCGCACTGGCGGTGTGCTACCTCGCGCTGCATCCTGAGGATCCGGTGAAGAATCTCGTTCTCTTCACCGCGCCGATCGATTTCGCGGACGCGGGCAAATTCGGTAAGTGGACGGCGCGTGGAGTGTTCCCGATCGAAAAGATGCGCGACACGTTCGATACGGTGCCGGGCGAGCTCGTCGGTCTCGGCGCGAACCTGCTCAACCCGGCGTCGTCGTACCTGGGGACGTATCTCCAGCTCTCCGAGCGCATGCGCGAGCCGGGGTTCGATCCGCGGGCATGGCAATCGATGTATCGCTGGGTCAACGAGGGGACGCCCTTCCCGAGCGCGGCCTACTACCAGTGGATCACCGAGTTCTATCAGGACAACAAGCTGGTGCGGGGTCGTCTCGTCATGGATGGACGACCGGTGCGACTCGGCGCGATCCAGGTGCCCGCGCTCAATGTCGCGGCGACCGCTGACACGATCGCGCCGCGGCCAACGACGTCCGCGGTACTCGCGAAGATCGGCAGCGTGGATCGCGAAGAGCTCCTCGTGAAGGGCGGTCATGTTGGCATCGTCGTCGGCCGCAGCGCGAAGCAGGATCTCTGGCCGAAAGTCGGGGACTGGCTGCGCCGCCACGATGCCTG
The DNA here is from genome assembly GCA_036000705.1 of Candidatus Limnocylindria bacterium. Classification (GTDB taxonomy): domain Bacteria; phylum Chloroflexota; class Limnocylindria; order P2-11E; family P2-11E; genus CF-39. Next base: position 31,311 of record DASYUY010000129.1, read on the forward strand.
ACAACTTGGTACGCCGTCTGCGGCTATCGTGCGCACCGTGACCGGCCTCCTCCTCGTCAGCTCTGCTCTAGTCGCATTCCTTCTTTCCGCTGCGATCACCCCGCTCGTCGGCCGGCTCGCGGAGAGACGTGGATTGCTCGACGTACCGGGCGGCCGTCGCAACCATCCGCGACCGATCCCGCGGCCGGGCGGGCTCGCGATCGCGATCGCGTTCGGTCTCACGATCCTCGCCTTCTGGGTCATCGACCGCGTCGCAGGACATCCGTTCCTCATCCCGGAGGAGGTCCGCTCGTCGCGGTTCACGCTCACCGCCTTCGCCGCGCTGCTCGGCATGACCCTGGGGATCATCGACGACGTGTTCGAGCTCCGCGCGCGATGGCAGTTCCTCGGTCTTCTCGTGGTCGCCGCGGTGATCGTGGCCGCGGGCCTGCGCATCGACTTCGTGAACGATCCGTTCGGTGACGGGCTCATCGAGATCGCCGGCGTCGTCGCCATCGCGTTCACGGTCTTTTGGATCGTCGGGATGAACGTCGCCCTCAACTTCATCGACGGGCTGGATGGCCTCGCGGCAGGTGTCGCCGCGATCGCAGCGCTCACTCTCGGTGCGCTGGCGCTACTGCCGCAGGTGAACGAACCGTTCGTCGCGTGGATGGCGTTCGCGCTCGCCGGCGCGACGGGTGGCTTCCTCTTGTTCAACTTCCATCCGGCTCGCCTCTTCCTCGGCACCACGGGCGTCACGTTCGTCGGAACGATGCTCGCCGTGCTCTCGATCTTCGGCACGGCGAAAGTCGCGGCAGCACTGCTCGTCCTCGGCGTGCCGATCATCGATACCTTCTATGTGATCGTGCGCCGGCTCGCGCAGGGGCAGCCGCCGTTCGCCCCGGATCGCGGCCACTTCCATCACCGCCTGCTCGACGTCGGTCTCTCGCACGCGCAGGCGGTGCTCCTCATCTACGGGCTGACGATCGTCCTCGGCGTGCTCGCGTTCGTCACGAGCGGCCGCACGCAGGTGATCTCGTTCGTCGGGCTCGTCGTCCTCTTCGGGGTCACCGTCGTCGCGCTGGCGCAGCGGGCACCGAAAGCCAAAGAGCTGGATCCGGGCCTCTATGCCGAGGAGGCCGACCGCTTCTAGCGTCGCTCGCTCTCCCGTGCGCGGCTTGCTGGCGCGGGGCATATGAGGATTGCGGGGAGGGCACTCCTCTCACTCGCGCTGGCTACGCCGGCCCGCGCTATTCACGGAGCGCGCGCCGTTCTGGCCGGCTGGGCGCAGACGCTCGCTCTAGGAGTGCCCTCCTCCGCCATCGTCTGATGCGATCCATCCGCTGCGTACGCTCCCAGCGCGCACACTTTCATGATGGTCAAGAAGGTTCTCATCGGCACGTGCTCGTGGACGGATCCAACTCTGCTGGAGTCCGGCTGGTATCCCGAGAAGGTCGCGAAGAAGGCCGACGAGCGCCTCCGTTACTACGCGGAGCGATTCCCACTCGTCGAGAACGATGCGTCGTACTACGCGTTGCCCGACCAGAAGCAGGCGACGCTCTGGGTCGAGCGAACGCCCGACGACTTCACCATGAATTTCAAGGCCTTCGCCACGATCACCACCCATCCGACCGATCCGAAGCGCCTGCCGAAGGAGCTGCGCGAGTCCTTGCCCGAGGAGATCCGCGAGAAGAAGCGCGTGTACCCGAAGGACCTGCCGAAGGAGATCATCGACGAGATCCATGCGCGGTTCTGGGTCGCGCTGGAGCCGCTGCGCAAGGCGGGAAAGCTCGGTGCGATCCTGCTGCAGTACCCGGACTGGTTCACCATCACAGGAAAGAACAAAAGCGAGATCATCCGCGCGCGTGAGCTCCTGCCCGACGACCGGCTCGCGGTCGAGTTCCGCAACCGGCTGTGGATGGAGGAGCGCAACCGCGACGAGACGCTCGCCTTCCTGCGTGACAACGGGCTCAGCTACGTCGCCGTCGACGAGCCTCAGGGCTTCCCGTCGAGCATCCCCCCGGTGGACGCGGTGACCGCGCCGCTCGCCCTCGTCCGATTCCACGGCCGCAACGCCGAGAACTGGAAGAAGCCCGGCCTCACCGCCGCCGAGCGCTTCGACTACTCCTATAAGACCAGCGAGCTCGAGGAGTGGCTACCGAAGATCAAGCGGATGGAGGAAGCGTCCGAGGAGATCCATCTGCTCATGAACAACTGTTACGGCGACAAGGCCGTGAACAACGCGCGCGAGCTGTCCGAGCTGCTTGCGGCGAAGAGACGCACGTGACGCGAAGTGCCGCCGTTCTGCTCGCGATCATCGCCGCGTGCGGCTCATCCGATCCGCTCCCCGGATATCGTCCTGCGACCGGAGACGAACGGGCGACCGTGATGGGTGTCGTCGAGGAGTACTACGCGCTCCTCGATCGCGCGCAAGTGACCGGTGACGCGAGCGCGCTGCTCGCGCGCCATCCCGGCCTCGCGACGGGCCAGCAGCGCGAGCGTGGCATCAACATCGAGACCTGGATGGTGGAGCGCACTCGTGCGCTCGCCGTGCGCGAGGTCCGTGTCGATATCGAGAGCTACGAGCCCGTTCGTGTGTACGTCAAGGACACGGCGGCCGCGGCATTTGTGCACGGCCTGTTCACCTGGGAATACCAGCAGGGCCTTCCGACCCGAGGCGAGCTCGCGGTGCGGATGGACCTCGCGCGCAGCGGCGACCGTTGGACCATCGAACGCACCGACGAGTGGACCCTGGGAGAGACTCCACCGCCGACGCCGCGTCGCTAGAGCGAGCGCTAGAAGTTCGGGGCACGCGCGGAGCGCCAAGCGGATGACCGCGGTACCGTAGCGGGCGGTGCCCAACCGGCCACTGTCGGACTTCCATCCCCGCGAACGGCTCGCGAGCGTGCCGCACACGACCCGCCGGTTCGCCTGCCGCTCCGCGCTCGCCCTATCCCCGGACGCGCGGACCCTCGCGGTCGTGTCCGATCAGGGCGCCGGCACGTATGAGGCCTGGACGCTCCCAGCCACGGGCGGGGTCGTCCAGCGCGCCGTGACCGTGCCCGAGCACGCGGTGCGCAGCCTGTGCTGGAGCGCCAGCGGCGAGCTGCTCGCCGCCGCCGATCGCGGCGGCACCGAGCTCCATCAGCTCTACGTGCGCCATCCCGACGGGCCGGTCGCGCCCGTGTCCGTCGATCCCTCCGGAAAGGTTCAGCGCCTGCTCTCGTGGAACGCGGCCTCGCCTGATGGACGGCGCGTCGCGTTCTCGAGCAACGCGCGTGCCGCCACCGACATGGACATCGTCATCGCGGACCTCGACACCGGATCGGAGCGCCAGCTCGTCACCGGCGCGGCCTGGCACGTCGCCGGCGGATGGTCGCCCGACGGCGCCCATCTTCTCGTGATGCGCGTGCTCGACAACACGAACCAGGAGCTGCTGATCGTCGATCCGCGAACGGGTGAGTCGCGCGACATCACACGACACGAGGAGAACGTGCAGCACATCCCCGCGGGGTGGCTCGGTGACGGACGCGTTCTCGAGATCACCGATCTCGACAGCGATCATCTCTGGCTGGCCGCTCTCGATCCATCGAGCGGCCGTCGCGAAGCCGTGGACCATCCGACATGGGACGTCGAGCTTGCCGCCTCCTCGGCCGCTGGGCGGGTGCAGATCTGGTCGGTGAACGAGGATGGCTATTCGCGTCTGCGCTGGCGGCGCGAGGGCGGTCCGGTTCGAGAGCGCGACCTGCGGGGCGTCTGCGACGACCTCGTGTTGAGCGCCGACGGAACGCGCGCGGCGTTCGCGCGCATCTCCGCGACCGAGCCATGGCAGGTGTGGACCCTCGACATCGCGACCGGCGACGCGCGCGTGGCGCTCACCTCGACCTTCGGTGTGCCGGGCGGCGAGCTCGCGGAGCCGGAGCTCATCCGCATCCCGTCGGCCGAGGGCGATATCCCGTGCTTCGTCTACCGGCCGCGCGGCGCCCGCGGACAGATACCGGCGGTGCTGTATCCGCACGGCGGTCCCGAGGGCCAGTCGCGGCCCGCGTTCGCCGCGCACCTCACGCATCTCGCGGCGATCGTGCATCGCGGTATGGCGCTCGTCGTTCCGAACATCCACGGCTCGACCGGGTACGGCCGCGCCTGGCAGGTGGCGATCCACAAGGACTGGGGCGGGATCGATCTCCGGGATCTCCGCGCGGTGTCGAACTGGATGACCAAGCAGCCCGACTTCGATCAGACGCGACTCGCCGTCTACGGTGGCTCGTACGGCGGCTTCGCGACGCTCACCTGCGTCACGCGCATCCCCGACCTGTGGCGCTGCGCCGTCGACGTCTTCGGGGTCGCGAACCTCATCACCATGATCGAGAACGCGCAGCCGAACTGGCGCCGCTTCCTCGCGCGCTGGATCGGCGACGTCGAGCGCGACCGCGACAAGCTGACGCTGCGCTCACCGATCACGCATATCGAGAACGTGCGCTGCCCGATGCTGATCCTCCAGGGCGAGAACGATCCGCGTGTGCCGAAAGAGGAATCGGATCAGGTCGTCGACCGTCTCCGTGCCCTCGGCCGCCGTGTCGAGTACGTCGTCTACCCCGGCGAGGGCCACGGTTTCACCAAGCGCGCGAACGCCGAGGACGCCTATGGCCGGATCGTCGACTTCCTCACGAAGGAGCTGCTCGCGTGAGCCGACGCCTGACGCGCTCCTTCTTCGCGGTATCCGCGGCCGCCGCCGCAGGCGTCATCGCCTTGGCGGCGGTCTTCGCGCTCGGCCCAAGCCCACAGCCGAGCGAATCGAACGAGATCGGGCTCATTCGCGTTGATGCTCTTCGGCCGAATGGAGTCGTGCGCCTCGTGGTGAAGGAGCTCTCCGGTCTCGACCGTGTCGCGAACGCGGAGCGCGAGCGCGTGCATATGACCCTCTGGGGTCCGCGGTCACGTCCGGCCGGAATGCCCGTCTATCTCGTCCTGGCGAAGGACGATGGCGTCCGCGCCTTCTTGGGTGTCGATCCACGCACCGGCTGCGAGCTCGAGGACAAGACCGGAGGCAGCAGCGACGTTGGAACGTTCGCCTTCATGGATGTTTGTCACGGCACCGCGTACGACCTGAGTGGCCGACCGACGCGCGGTCCCGGAATATGGTTTCTCGACGAGCTCGTGCTCCACGTCCGCTCGGGGATCGTGTACGCGGAGCCACACAACGTCATCGCCGGCGCGGTGGCGGTGCCAGGCTACTGACCGCGGAGCGTGCTTCCGAGTAGGACGCCATTCGCCCAGTACGCGCCCATCGCGCCGGCCGGAAGGATGTCGTAGGTCGCACCGCCGGCGTAGGCGACGCGTTCGACGCTCGCGATGCGCGCGCCGTCCAGCCTCTCACCTGCCGCGAGCTCGACGACGTAGCGTCCGTCGGCGGTCGGGTGACCGGGCGACACGACGACACGCCGCCCGTCGTCGAGCACCAGGTGGACGACCTGATGCGTCGACGGTACGGGCGTGCTGCCGACGGCGATGAGCGGCGCCGCTATCCGCGCGCCCGCCGCATCGACCGTCCAGACGCTGTCGCCGACACGCAGATCTTGAACGTCACGCTCGCCGTCGGGCGTCGCGATGCGCGTGCCGAGCGCGAGACAGATCGGACAATTCGGTGGCCCGGAGATCTGGCGATTCAGCACCGTGACGCGTCCGTCCGCGCTCACGCGGCCGTCGACCCGCTCGCCTCCGCCGGCATCCCGCATGGCCAGGTAGGCGAAGCCCCACACGTTGTTGACCTGCTGCAGTTGGAGGAAGCTCAGCGCCTTCCACTCGCGGTAGATCGCGAGCTGCTGATCGGCGGTGTACGGCGGTGTCGTCGGCAGCTTCAGGTGCGCGACGATCGCGGTGAAGGTGTCGGCGTCCTTCTGGATCTCCGGTAGCTTCTCCTGCGCGCGCTGGCCTTCGTCGCCGCGCCCGACTGGGAAGACGTCGGGATCGCAGAACCACGGGCGGCCGAGGTCGTCGATCACGCGGTACTTGAGCTGGGGCACCGTGAGCAGCTGCGGTGGCGCGGTCGGTGACGGGCTCGGCGACGCGAGCGCTCCGCCGCACGCGGCGAGCGTCAACGCGAGAGCGACCAGCGCCAACCGCACGAACGTGTAACGCCGCCGAGGAGCTGTGGTTCCGTGCTAGGCCTTCGCGGGCCTGCGCCGGCGCACGTAACGGGTCGCGTACACCTGGTCGCCGAGCGACAGGATCTTGTTGTCGACCCACGGCGTCGCGAGCATCACCCGCTGCGCCTCGTCCCAGGACGGCGCGCCGGCCGGCAGGTGGTCTTTCTTCCACACCACGACCCAGATCGCTCCGTCGGGGTGCGCGACGCGTACGAGCTCGCGCGCCAGCTTCGGGGCATCGACGTCTTCGAGCGAGAAGCAGAGAACGAGCCCGTAGCGTCCGTCCCGCGCGCGAAGCGGCAGCGTCAGCGGCGCGACGTCGAGCTGTCCGCACAGATGCTCGAGGGGCCGGTCGTACTTCGCGACCGTACCGATACGCAGCGCCGGGAAACCCGCCCTCGCGCCCAGTTTGGGAACGACCTCTTCGACGGCGCGGAGGCCGTGGGGCGGGGCCATGTCGCGAGTCTAAGAAGACAGAACGAGCGGGTACGCGTTGTGCTATCGGACCGGCTGTGATGGGTCAGCGTTTCGCGCGCCCGGTGCTCGTCGTCGACGACGACGAAGCGACCCGCGCGGCCGAACGGGCGGTGCTGTCCGACGGCGGGTTCCGCGTGATCGAGGCGCGCGACGGCGCGGAGGCGATGCGCGCGATCCGCAGCGATCCACCCGCGATGGTCGTCCTCGACATCCAGATGCCGGGGGTCGATGGGCCGGAGTTCGCCCGCGAGCTTCGCGTGGCGCTGCGCCACGTGCCGCTCGTGATCCTGACCGCGGCCAGCGATCCCAAGCACGAGGCCGACCGCTGCAACGCCGAAGCGTTCCTGCGCAAGCCGTTCGACGCTCGCGAGCTCCTGAAGGTGGTCCGGCGCTTCGCCGTTTAGCTACACCCGTTAGCCTCAGGTCGTGCCTGCACGTCTGCTCGTCAAAGAGCCCACGCAGACGACCGAGCGGCCGCCCGAGGAGCTCTCCGAGCTTCGCGACCGTCCGTGCTGGCTCGACATCAGCGATCCACAGAGCAAGGACTTCGCGCTCGCGGCGCAAGAGCTGAAACTGCATCCGCTCGCCGTCGAGGATTCGCAGCAGCGGCACGAGCGCCCGAAGATCGACCAGTACGACGACCACTACTTCATCGTGTTCTACGCGCTCGAGGAGCCCTCACCAGGCGTGGTGCGCGAGGTGGAGATCAGTATCTTCATGTTGCAGAACGCGATCGTCACCGTGCACGACGGCGACTTCACCGCGCGCGCCGCCGTCGAGAAGCGCTTTCGCGAGGGGAAGCTGCAGACCACCGGCCTCCTCCTCCACGCGCTCCTTGACACGATCGTCGACCAATACTTCAAGATCGTCGACGCCCTCGGCGATCGTGTCGAGCTCCTCGAGTCGATGGTCGTTGGCGGCGAGCAGCCCGACTACGACACCTCCATCCGCGAGCTCTTCGTGCTGAAGCGCGACCTGGTGCGGATCCGCCACCTCATCGCACCGGAGCGTGATGTCCTCACCGTCCTCGTGCGCGGGGACATCCGCGAGTTGCGCGAGACGGGCCGCCGGGTCTACTTCCAGGACGTGTACGACCACATCTCGCGCGTGACCGACGAGATCGATACCTTCCGTGAGCTCACGTCGAACGTCATCGATGCGCATCTGGCGTCGGTATCCAACCGGCTCAACGAGGTCGTGAAGGTGCTCACGAGCATGGCGACGGTGTTGCTCGTGCTGACCGTCGTCACCGGTTTCTTCGGTCAGAACTGGAAATTCATCCCGTACGACAGCGAACCGTTGTTCTTCGCCTCGCTCATCTTCATGCTGCTCGTGGCCGTTGGGACCGCCCTGTACTTCCGACGCAAGGGGTGGCTTTAGCCGCTAACCTGTTCCCTGCATTGCCCCAGCGGGACTCCGGCAGCTACGGCGGCGACCTTCTTTCCATGGGCTTTCAGGTGGCGGTAGTCGTGGGAGGGCCGCTGCTCATCGCCGCGTACGTGGGGCAGAAGCTGGACGAGCTGTTCGGGACCGCCCCGAACCTCGGGCTCGTGACGATCCTGGTGGGTCTGGCGGTCGCGGGCCTGGGGATGTTCCTGATCATCAAGCGCTACATCGCGCGCAATCCAACGCCGCCGACGAGCGACGCGGCGCGCGAGGCGGGCAAGCGCTGGGAGCGCGAGATCCAAGAGCGAGAGCAGAAGAAAGAATCGGGCGAGGAGAGCGAGTGAGGCAGGTCATCGGCATCGTGCTGCTCCTGAACGCCGTCGCCGTCGTCGGGGCGGCGCTGACCGGCAACCTGCCGAACTGGCCGCCCGCGCAGGCCGACATCCATGTCGCCGAACAGGCCGGTACACCGCTGATCCACCTCGGTGGTGAAGAGGTCCCTTCCGCCGGCGGCGTGATCACGATCTGGAACGACATCTCCATCTCCAACTCGATCTTCACCGCGTGGCTCGTGATGGCGTTCCTCGTGGTGCTCGGGATCGTCGCCTCGCGCGCCGTGAGCGAGGTCCCCGGACGCCTCCAGGGTTTCGTCGAGGTCGTCGTCCAGGGACTGGTGGACTTCATGAAGGACGCCGGTGGTCCGGCGGTCGTGCGCTTCCTGCCACTCTTCGGCTCGCTGTTCCTCTTCGCTCTCGTCTCCAACTGGCTCGGGATCATCCCCCTCGTCGGTCAGATCGAGCTCCTGCACACGCCGACGGCCGACTACCACACCAACCTCGGTCTCGCGCTCACCGGCTTCGTCTGGTACCAGGCCGCGGGTATCCGGCAGAACGGTCTTGGCTACTTCACCCGCTGGGTCAACTTTCCGGCCTTCAAGGAGGGACCGCTCGTTGGCGTGGTGATGCTCGTCTTCGTCGGCCCGATCGAATTCTTCAGCGAGCTGTTCCGCATCCTCACGCTCACCCTCCGTCTCTGGGGCAACATCTGGGGCGGCGAGATCGTGCTGTCCGTGCTCTCCGCCTTGTTGTTCATACCGAGCTTCGTGCTCCCGTTCGTGTTCCTCGAGCTCTTCATCGGCTTCATCCAGGCGTTCGTGTTCGCGTTCCTGGTGCTCCTCTACATCATCCTGGCGCTCGAGTCGCATGGCGGCGAGGAGCACGCGGCACATCCCGAACCTTCACCCACGGCACAACTCGACGCGGCACACGCGGCCTAATTCGCGAGGAGGAAACCCAATGAGCTTGGCATGGCTTGGCGCTGGCATCGCGATCGGTTTCGGGGCCCTGGGGGCCGGACTCGGCATCGGCATCGCCGGATCGAAGGTCGCGGAGGCGACTGGTCGGAACCCCGATGCCGCGAACGCGATCCGCACGAACGGCATCATCATCGTCGTCTTCGCGGAGTCCCTCGGCATCTTCTCGTTCGTCATCGCGTTCCTTCTGCAGGGCAAGGCGCTCTAGGGGATGCTCTTCGCTCCACTGTTCGCGGAGGAATCGCCGGCCGCGCTGGTCGTCCACCCCTTCTGGGTGCTCGTCTCGATCGTCAACTTCCTGGTGCTCCTCTATCTGCTCCGCCGTTTCATGTGGGGCCCGATCATGGCGACTCTCGACCGGCGCGCCGCGACGATCCGCGAGGGGCTCGAGCTCACCGAATCCGCGCGACGTGAGCGCGAGCAGCTGAAACAGGAGGTCGAGAAGGTCCTGGCCCAGGCGCGTCGCGACGCGGCCGCGATCGCCGAGCGCGCGACGAAGGCGGCGGAGGCCGCCGCAGCGGAGATCCGCGCGCAGTCCAAGGCGGAGGCCGATCGCATCCGCGAGAAGGGCCGCGTCGACGCGCAGCAGCTCCACGACCAGGCGCTCGCGCAGCTCCGCAGCGAGGTCGCCTCTATGGTCGTTCTCGCGGCGAGCCGCATCCTGGGTCGCGAGATCGATGCCGAGCAGCACCGCGCGCTGATCGAACGATCCCTCGACGAAGCCGGCGGGGAGCTGAAGCAGAACTGATGGCACTCTCCGGTTCGGCCGCGCGGCGCTACGCCGAGGCGCTCTACCAGATCGCGATCAGCGAGAAGGCCGTCGATGAGTTCGGCTCGTCCCTCGAGCGTCTTCAGCAGGCGCTCAGCGGTGAGGTCCTGCGCGCGCTGCGCAATCCCGGCATCGCGCTTCGCGCACGGCGCGCGGCGATCGACGCCGCGACCGCCGGCGAGCCGAAGGCGATCCGTTCGCTGTTCGATCTCCTGTTGGAGCGCGAGCGCGTCGCGCTGTTCCCGCAGATCGCGGCGGCGTACATCGATCTCGTGGAGCGGCGAGCCGGCATCGTCAAGGGCCGTATCACGACGGCGACGCAGCTCAGCGCGAACGATCGCGAGGAGCTCGTGCGCCGCCTGGAGCGATCGAGCGGCAAGAGGATCCGCGCCACGTTCGCCGTCGACGCGTCGCTCATCGGCGGCGCGCGGGTCCAGGTCGGCGACCGGCTCATCGATTCATCGCTGAAAGCACAGTTGGACGAGCTCCGGCGCGAGCTCGCGAGCTAGAGGGAGAACACCGTGGCGACGACGTCAGAGATCACCGACATCATCAAGGCGCAGATCCAGAAGTTCGAAGGACGGTCCGAGTCGGTAGACGTCGGCACCGTGGTCGAGATCGGCGACGGTATCGCACGCATCCACGGGCTCGCCGCGTGCATGGCCTCGGAGCTTCTCGACTTCGGGAACGACGTCTTCGGTCTCGCGTTCAACCTCGAAGAGGACACCGTGAGCGCGATCATCCTTGGCGATTACACCGGGATCGAGGAGGGCGGCGAGGTCCGCACCACCGGCCGCATCGTGCAGACCGCGGTCGGGCCGCAGCTTGTCGGCCGGGTCGTGGATCCGCTCGCGCGCCCGCTCGACGGCAAGGGCCCCATCGATACGAAGGAATTCCGCCCGGTCGACGTGGTCGCGCCCGGAGTGATGATGCGCCAGAACGTCGATACGCCGGTCCAGACCGGCGTCAAGGTCATCGATGCGATCACGCCGATCGGCCGCGGTCAGCGGGAGCTCATCATCGGCGACCGCCAGACCGGCAAGACCGCGGTGGCGATCGACACGATCATCAACCAGAAGGGCCAGGACCTCATTTGCATCTACGTCGCGATCGGGCAGAAGGACTCGTCGGTCGCGAAGATCGTGGCGACGCTCGAAGAGCATGGTGCGATGGATCACTCGATCGTCGTGATCGCCGGGGCGTCCGACCCGGCCACGCTCCAGTACCTGGCGCCGTTCGCCGGGTGCGCGATGGGGGAGTACTTCCGCGACAAGGGCCAGGACGCACTGGTGGTGTACGACGACCTGTCGAAGCACGCGTGGGCGTACCGGCAGGTCTCCCTCCTCACACGACGCCCGCCCGGCCGCGAGGCCTACCCCGGGGACGTGTTCTACCTGCACTCGCGCCTGCTGGAGCGTGCCGCGCGGCTCAACACGGAGAACGGCGGCGGCTCGCTCACCGCGCTGCCACTGATCGA
>DASYUY010000130.1:0-11256 GCA_036000705.1 Candidatus Limnocylindria bacterium
GACGCTGGCCGCGGGACGCTAGCGCCGCGCGGAGCTCCCGGTCTCGCGGGGCGGACGGCGCGATCCCTCAGAACGCGATGAGCGGACGCCACGTCCCGAGCGCGATGCTGAGCGAGGTGGCGCCGACCGCGAGGGTCAGCGCGCCGGCGACGAGCGCGCCATCCGGCGGCGTGAGGGGGCGCGGGCGAGCGAGCGTGCGGCAGTCGCGCGAGCCGAAGCCGCGCGCATCCATCGCGAGCGCGAGTCGTGTCGCGCGCCGGATCGCGGCGACGAGCAGGCCCAGCGCGCGACCGGGGAAGGCGCGCGCGCGGTCGATGATCGTGCGGTCGGACTCGATACCCCGCGCGCGCCGCGCGAGACCGAGGACGTCCCATTCGCGCGAGAACAGCGGAAAGAGCCGGAACGCGGCCAGCGCTCCCACGACGAAGCGCGAGGGCGCGTGCGCATGCTCGACGAGCGCGTCCGCGAGATCGGTGGGATCGATCGTCGCGACGGCGAGCATGCCCGCGAGCGAGATGCCGATGATGCGCAGCGCGATCGCGGCGCCAGCCACCGGGTTCTGCGACAGGACCGCGTTGAACACGCCAAGGCTGGCCGCGCCGATGAGGAGCGGCGTCGCGCGGGCCGCGAGCGCGCGCGGCGGCAGTCCGCTGTAGCGCGCGACGACCAGGAGGGCGGCGACGATGAGGCCCGACGTGACGAGATCGACCGTGACGAACAGCGCGAGCATGAGCACGAGCGCGGCGACGATCTTCGCGATGGGATGCGGACGCGCGAGCGGCGCGCTCGGGTCCGGGACGAGCGGCTCGAGCAGCTTCATGCCGCGCGGCCGCCAGCGAGACGCAGCGTCCGGTCCGCGAGCGAGCTGACGAGGTCCGCGTCGTGCGTCGCGAAGAGCGTCGCGCCGCCGCCGTCGCAGTGCGTGGCGAGGAGGGCCACGAGCTCGGCGTAGGTGCGGCGGTCCTGACCGAATGTCGGCTCGTCCAGCACCAGCACCGGCGGCGCCGTGGCGAGCGCGGTCGCGACCGACAGCCGCCGCTGCTCACCGCCCGAGAGCGTGAACGGATTCGCGGCGGCGAGGTGGGAGAGACGCAGACGCTCGAGCAGATCGAGCGCGATCCGCCGCGCATCGGTTGGATAGCGTCCGGCACGCAGCGGACCGATCATGAGCTCGTCGTCGACGCGACCGGCGACGAACTGGTGCTCCGGGTCCTGGAAGACGGTGCCGACGCGCGTCACGAGACGTCGGGCCGGCAGCGACCACGGCTCCGCGTCCTCGAGCGCCACTCGTCCGCGCGCCGGTCGCAACAGACCCGCGACCAGCAGTGCGAGCGTCGACTTTCCCGAGCCGTTCGGTCCGGTGATGGCAAGCGCCTCGCCCGCGCGCACCGACGCGTCGACACCGTCCAGTGCCCAGACATCCGCGCCCGGATAGCGGAACGCGACGTCGTCGGCACGCGCGACCTCCGGCCCGAACGTGCTGCGCCGCGTCGGCGCCGACGGCGGCGGACCGGGCACCCACACACCGAGCTCGGCGAGCCTTTGTCCGTGGCGGGCGAAGACCTCGTGCGGAGCGCCGTCGGCCACGACACCGCCGCCGGCCTCGATCACCACGACGCGATCGACGAGCGGCAGAGCCTCGGCCACCTTGTGCTCGACGAGGACGAGCGTCATCCCGCTCAGCTCGGCCACTGTTTCGCGCACCGTGGCGGCGCCGATCGGATCGATATTCGCCGTCGGCTCGTCGAGCAGCAGCAGGCGCGGCCGCAGCGCCAGCGCGCCGGCGATCGCGAGGCGCTGCTTCTCGCCGCCCGAAAGCGCCGCGGTCGAGCGATCCTCCGGATATGGGAACTGCACCTGCGCGAGCGCGCGGTGCACGCGCGGCCAGATCGCCGCGGTGGGGACGCAGTGGTTCTCGAGCCCGAACGCGACGTCGTCGCCGGCCCGCGCCATGACCAGCTGCGTCTCGGGATCCTGGAACACGATGCCGATGGCGTCGCGCGCGTCGTGGGGTGGCCGTCCATCGACGCGCAGCACGCCCTCGGACTCGCCACCGCCCGTCGGATCCAGCAGTCCGGCGAGCGCGCCGAGAAGCGTGCTCTTCCCCGCGCCCGATGCGCCGAGCAGGAGGACGCGCTCACCGGCCGCGACACGCAGGTCGAGGCCGCGCACGGCCCACGCCTGCCGCCCGGCGTGGCGCCAGCCCCAGCCGCGTGCCTCGATCGCCGCGCCGTCGCTGCGGCTCATGCCCAGGACTCTAGATGCGCTGTTGTGTCCTGCCCGACGGGAACTGCGCGAGGACGCCGGTCTGCACGAGCGCGCGGACCAGCCAGGCGGAGCCGACGCCCGCGATGATGACGGCCGAGATCAGCATGAACACGCCGATCACGAGTTGGTCGGTGAGCGACAGCTCGGCGTAGTACAGCGGCATGTCATGGATCCACGCACCGACCGCCGCGAGCGCCGCGGCGAGCATCGCCGTGATCAGGTCGAAGCGCCGGTAGCGGAACGCCGCGAACGCGAGCTCCGCTCCCGCGCCCTGGAACAGACCCGAAAGCGCGGCGTCAAGGCCCCACTGCGATCCGAGGATGAGCGACACGCTCGCCGCCACCAGCTCCGCGAAGAGCGCTGCGCCGGGCTTCTGCACAACGAGCCCGGCGACGACGCCCGCGGCGAGCCAGGTCCCGTACAGGATGTTCTGCGCCGGAGGGACCGCCGTGAACGCCGGACTCGCCGCGGCCCAGAGCGCGTTCCATGCCCAGAACACCACGCCGAATGCGACCGCGATCGCCGCGGTGACCACGATGTCGACCGTTCGCCAGCTCCAGGACGGACTCACGAGACACCTCCACTGCGTGTTTCGATGACGAGCAGCACGCCGCGGTCGCATGCGACCGACGCGGGCTGAGACATCACGATGTTCGAGAGGCCGCGCGCCGCGCCGAAGGGCAGCGTCTCGCCGGCCAATGGGTAGCGAAGACCTAGGGTCCGGACGCCTTCGGCGTCGCCGCCCACCGCGAGCAGCGTCACGAGGTCGCCGGATGTTCCCACAAGGTCGAGCTGCTCCCCGCCGTGTAGGGCGCGCACGGTCACATCGCCGTGCACGGCCCGCATCCGTCGCCCGCGGTACGCGTCGGCGGCCAGGATGAGGGCGTTCGCGAGCTCGTGATCGAAACGCGCGCCGCCGAAGAGCCCCAGGAGCACGATGTCATCGGCTTTGGCCTCGATCGCATACGCGATCGCCAGCTCGAGATCCGATTCGTCCTTCTCGGGCGAATACGGGACGACGACCACGCCCTGCGCACCGTACTCCAGCGCACGCTCCATCCCGAGCGAATCGAGATCGCCCACGATCGCGTGGGGACTGACGCCCCACCGCTCGAGGGTCAGCGTCCCGCCGTCCGCGGCGACGATGAGGTCCGCGCCTTGCAGCTGCGTCCGGTCGCGCGGGTCGACGTCGCCGTGTGCCATCACGACGGCCCTCAACTGAAGAGGCTAAGCGAGGACCGGCTTCGCCGCGACGAGCGAAACCGCCGGCCTTGAGCGTTTCTCCTGGGACGCTCGCTACCGCTCGCTAACAGGGGCCCCTGCCCCTGAGGCCAGAGATTGAGAAAACAAAAGCGGCGCATCCGAGCGCCGCAGCGAGGTCTCACGCGTTCCGACTCCCTACGCTGACATTACTCAGATCAGGTTCTGGGGTCTGCGGCCTACCGCACTCTCAGCGCCCCGTGGGCGCTCCCCCGTCGTATTCAGTTGTCGTGTCGAGTGTACCGCGTACAGCCGGACACGCGAACGCGGACGCGCGACGACGACGCCGCGCGCCCGCGATGCGACCGTTGGGTGTTAGGCGGCCTCGGCCTGGGCGGCCTTCGTGACCGACTCGATGTGGACGACCTCGGCCTTGGTGGGGGCGATGAGCCACGCGACCACCAGGACCGCGAACGACGCGAAGGCTGCGAGCTCCATCTCGACCTCCCTTAGATCGTGTACGCGGCTTCGCGGTGCTGCGACGCGTCGAGTCCGAGGACTTCCTCGTCCTCCGGCACGCGCAGTCCGACGAAGACATCGATGAGCTTCAGGATCACGAAAGTCATGACCGCGGAATACGTGACCGACGCGAGGACGGCGATGGCCTGGACGCCGAGCTGCCCGGGATTGCCGAACGCGAGACCGTCGGCCGCGGCGGAGTTCACCGCGACGGTGGCAAAGACGCCCGTGGCGAGCGCGCCCCACATGCCGCCGATGCCGTGCACCCCGAACACGTCCAGGGCGTCGTCGACCTTGAGCCGCTTGGTGAGCTGGATCCCGACGTAGCAGAACGTTCCCGCTCCGAGGCCGATGAGGATCGCGGCGGAGACGTCGACGTACCCAGACGCCGGCGTGATCGCGACGAGACCGGCGACCGCGCCGGCGGCGGCACCCAGCACGCTCGGCGCTCCCTTGTGCAGCCACGAGACCGTCATCCAGGTGAGCGCGGCCATCGCCGCCGCGGTGTTCGTGACGACGAAGGCGTTCGCGGCGAGGCCGCCCGCGTTGATCGCGCTGCCGGCGTTGAAGCCGAACCAGCCGAACCAGAGCAGCGAGGCGCCGAGGACGGTCATGGTCGCGTCGTGCGGCTCGATCGGGATCGAGCCGAGGCCCTTGCGCCGGCCGAGCACGAGCGCCGCGACGAGCGCGGACACACCGCTCGTGATGTGCACGACGGTGCCGCCCGCGAAGTCGAGCGTGCCAAGGACGCGGAGCCAGCCGCCGACGCCCCAGACCCAGTGGGCGACGGGGTCGTAGACGAACGTCGCCCAGAGCAGCGTGAAGACGACGAAGGCCTTGAAGCGCTTGCGCTCGGCGAACGCTCCGGTGATGAGCGCGGGCGTGATCACCGCGAACATCATCTGGAAGACCATGAAGCCGAGGTGGGGCACCGTGGGCGCGTAGTCGGGGTTCGGTGTCTGTCCGACGCCACGCAGCGATAGCCAATCGAACCCCCCGATGAGCCCACCGTGATCGGGACCGAACGCCAGCGAGTACCCCCACAGCACCCACTGCACGCTGATCAGGCACAGGATGAAGAAGCTGTGCATGATCGTCGCGAGGACGTTCTTGCGGCGGACCAGCCCGCCGTAGAAGAAGCCGAGCGCGGGTGTCATGAGCATGACCAGCGCGGCGGACGCGAGAAGCCAGGCGGTGTCGCCAGCGTTGATGTTTTCCATGCCGGTAGACTGCGCAGCCGGCTGGCCATGGTCAGTAGCGCATCGGGGGTCCGACGGTTTCGGTTCGGTTGTGGCGCCGCGCAGGGCCCGTGGGCGTCACGGACCTTTGCGCGGCGCGGGAACTAGGTCGAGATCACATCCCCTTGGCGAGCCCGATGACGTTGCCCTCGGGGTCCGCGAACATCGCGAGCTCGACCGGGCCGGCCTTCGTCGGCGGCATGACGGTCTTGCCGCCCAGCTTCTCGACCTTGGCGAGCGTGCCCTTCAGGTCCTCGGTCTCGATGTAGAAGGTCACGCTGCTCCGGCCGTCGCGCGACGGACCGATGCCGCCGCCGATGCCGTGACCGTTGGCGCCGGTGTCGACCATCGCGTAGTCCTCCGGTGCCTCGGTGAGCTTCCATTCGAAGGCCTTGCTGTAGAAGTCGCGGAGCCTCTTGTTGTCTTTCCCGATGACCTCGAAGTGCGTGACGGGATATGCCATGTTGGTCTCCCCTTTTCTTCGCGCTGCGTCCTCGCGGTGGTGTGATGCTCTTAGTCGGAGCTCGCGTCGCGCCCCTCGGCCACGTTCGTGAGGCGCGGCAGGAAGTAGTCCCAGCCCTCGATGTGCGATGTGAGCGCGCCCTCCGGCAGGCCGCGATGCACCAGCCGAAGGCGGGTGCCCTGGCCGTCGGGCTCGAGGTCGATCTCCACCGTGCTCGAGCCCGGTGGCACCACGGGGCTGTCTTTCCAGCCCCAGGTGAAGACCACGCGGCGCGACGGGATCACCTCGACGAACCGTCCGTCGACCGTCCCTTTGTCGTCCTCGAAGTCGACATGGAACATTCCGCCCGGGCGCGCCTCGAGCTGGGCCAGCTTCCCCTTCCAACGGACGTACTCGCTGGGGTCGGTCAGTAGCCGGAAGACGGTCTCCGGTCGCGCCGCGATGGTGATGACCTTCTCAATTGCCTTTGTGTCTACGGTCACGACGGCTCCCCCTTTGTTGTTCTTCCTGCTCCGCGGCCTGCTTCAGCAGGCGCAGGTTCTCGTCCCAATAGGACTCAAGGTAGGTGCGCAGCTCGGCGATGCTCTCGGGCCGTGCCCGGTACAGGCGCCGGGTGCCGCTCCGTCTTTCGCTCACGAGGCCGGCCTCCTTCAGCACGCGCAGGTGCTGCGAGATCGCCGGCCGGGTCACGTCGAAATGGCGGGCGATCTCGCCCGCCGCAAGCTCGGACGTCCATACCAGACGGAGGATCTCCCGCCGGCGCGGCTCGGCGATGGCGCGGATCGCGGCTTCCACGGGCTTATGTGAGCACGTACTTACGTAAGTGTCAAGTTACGGATTGCCCAGATCGTCCAGGCCTGTTCTCAGCACCGTTCCACAACCCAAGCGAAACCCTGGGGCCGTTCACCGGAGTGGGGCCACGGCCGGATGCTTTCGGTCGACAACACCTGTGGGGAGTTGACCGATGACGCTGACCATCGCGCGCGAGCGCCCCGCGACCGCTGCGCCGCCCGCTCCCAAGACCTCACCCAAGGATGTGCTCGCCATGGCGAAGAAGGAAGGCGTCCAGATCGTGGACCTCCGCTTCGTCGACCTGCCCGGGACGTGGCAGCACTTCTCGATCCCGGTCGAGGAGCTCGCTGAGGGTCTGTTCGTCGACGGCATCGGCTTCGACGGCTCGTCGATCCGCGGCTTCCAACACATCCACGAGAGCGACATGCTGCTGATGCCGGATGCGACCTCGACCTTCATCGACCCGGTCCTCGAGGTCAAGACGATGGACATCATCTGCGATGTCATCGACCCCATCACGCGCAAGCCGTACTCGCGGGACCCGCGGTACGTCGCGAAGAAGGCCGAGGAGTTCCTGCCGACCACCGGCATCGCGGACATCGCGTACTGGGGACCGGAGATCGAGTTCTACATCTTCAACTCGCTCCGCTTCGACCAGAGCGCGAACTTCGGCTTCTACTACATCGACTCAGACGAAGGCATCTGGAACTCCGGCAGCAACGGCACGCCGAACCTCGCGCATCGCCCGCGGTTCAAGGAGGGCTACTTCCCGGTGCCGCCGGCCGACAAGCTCCAGGACCTCCGCTCGAAGATGGTCCGCGCGATGATCGCGTCCGGCATCGCGGTCGAGGTCCATCACCACGAGGTCGGGACCGCGGGCCAGACCGAGATCGACATCCGCTTCGGCACGATGGTGGAGACCGCGGACAAGGTCCTGAAGTACAAATACATCACCAAGAACGTCGCCGCGAAGAACGGTTACGTCGTCACGTTCATGCCGAAGCCGATGTACGGTGACAACGGCTCTGGCATGCACACCCATCAGAGCCTGTGGAAGGACGGTCGCAACCTCTTCTACGACAAGAACGGCTACGCGCTCCTCTCGGAGACGGCGCGGCATTACATCGGCGGGCTGCTGAAGCACGCGCCCGCGATCCTCGCGTTCGCCGCGCCGACGACGAACTCGTACCGCCGGCTCGTTCCCGGCTACGAGGCACCGATCAACCTCGTGTACTCGCAGCGCAACCGCTCCGCGTGCGTGCGGATCCCGACGTATTTCGATAAGCCCGAGGCGCGGCGCCTTGAGTTCCGCGCGCCGGACCCGTCCTGCAACCCGTACCTGTCGTTCTCCGCGTGCCTCATGGCCGGCCTGGACGGTGTCATCAACAGGACCGAGCCGCCGACGCCCATCGATGAGGACCTCTATGAAGGCGAGCACCGCTCGGTGAAGCAGACGCCCGGCTCGCTCGAGGAAGTGCTCGACGCGCTCGACGCGGACCGCGATTTCCTCATGCGCGGCGGCGTCTTCACCGAGGACCTCATCGAGGAGTGGCTCGGCTTCAAACGTGCAAGTGCGAAGCAGGTGGCCCTGCGGCCACACCCGTACGAGTTCTATCTGTACAGCGACGTCTAGAAGGAGGGCGACATGACGGCAGTGACGCAGTGGCGTGAGGCAGGGAGCGGGAAGCACTGGGCACCCGTCGCTCTACCAGAGCCGCCGCGGCACAGCCGCGTGTCGAAGACGGTCCCGCCGCAGCGCGACGGCGTCGGTCGGGCCCTCGAGGAGTGGATGCGAGACCTGACCGTCGTGAGCACGCACGACGGCGAATAGTCATTAACGACTTCTCCCGCAGGTGCAGAGGCCGTCCCGCGAGGGGCGGCCTCGTCTTTTGAGCGACCGGCGCGATAGCTCACTATTCACTTGATGGAATGGCTTTGGGTCGTGTTGCTGCTCGCGATCATCTTCGGTCCGGTCGTCGTGGTGCTCGTCAGGCGCGACCGTGGCGAAAAGCTGAGCCAAGGTCCCGACAGCCTCATGGAGTCGTACCGCAGCCATTTCGAGAACTGGCCGCGGCGTAAGGGTTAGTCGTCCACCAGCGCGATCGCGCGGATCGGCGAGCCGGTCGCGCCGTCCATCTTCAGCGGTAGTCCGAAGAAGCGGAAGCGCTTGCCGCGGAGACCCTTGAGTCCAACGAGGTTCTCGATGATCGGGATCTCGCGATCCGGATGGAGGAACAGCACGTGACCCGGGCAATCGGCGTTGCCGAGATCGTCGCCGACGCGCCCCTCGAGATTGGGGTGATCGACGCCGACACATTTCACGTCGCGCTCGAGGAGCCACTCGCACGCATCCTTCGCGAGGCCGCGCGCGCCGAGGAATGCGTCGCCGCCCCAGGTGCCGGACCAGACACGCACGAGCACGATGTCGTCCTTGCGGATCTCGACGTGCTGCTTGTCGACGGCCGCGGCAAGCATCTCGGCCGTCACGGGCTCGTCCGCGCGCTTCGCGCTGACGTCGATGCACACGGCCTCGCCGTAGAGCTTGTCGAGCGGCAGCTCCGCGATGGACCTGCCACGCGGCGTGCGTCGGACGCCGTCGTAGAAATGCAGCGACGCGTCGACGTGCGTGCCGGTGTGGTCCTCCATAACGAGCAGCTTGGTCGAGAAGCCGAGCTTGAAGGTCGCCGCGTTCATGTAGGGGAGCATCGTGAACGGCGGCTTGATGTCCCACGTGCGTAGGCCGTCTTTGAGGGTCAACGTCAGATCGACGATCCGCTGGGGCACGCGGGGATGTTAGGCGAGCACCTTCGCGCCGAATGCCGAGAACAGCTCCGCGAGCACCGGCGGGAGCTTGCGCTTGGCGTCTTGCGTTGGATCGTAGCCGCAGAGCTCGAAGCCGCGGACGTCGGAGACCAACGCGAGTGTGCTGATGGCCTCGCCGAGCAGCGCGAGCGACACGCCACCGGCGGCGGGGAACACGACCGCGCCGACCTCGGCTGGATCGACGACGTCGATGTCGACGTGCAGCCAGACCCTCCGCTTGCGCGCGAACGCGATGATGCCCGCGGTGTCCGCCTGCTGGGAGTCGAAGCGGATGCGCGTGACCTTCGAGCGGTCGAGGTTGGTATGCTCGCCGGGGTCGAGCGCACGACCGCCCACGAGCGCGACGCGATCCTCGGCGATCTTGCGCGAGCCCGGCCACAGCAGTGGCGCGACCGAGCGGCCGCACACGTGCGCGAGGCACATGCCGCCGACGTAGTGGGACGGCGTCGTCGCCAGCGTGTTGAAGTCGCCGTGCGCATCGAAATACACGAGCATCAGATCCGGCTCGACGGCGAGCGCTCCGGGGACCGCGCCGGCGACGATGGTGCACTCACCTCCGACGATGAGGCAGCGAGCGCCGTCCTGGAGCGACGCGGTCACCGCGTCGGCGAGCGTGCGGCAGGATTCGCGCGCCGCGGTCAGATACCGGTCGCGCGGCAGGAACGGCACCCGGACGCGCTTCTCCGGTCGCGCGAGCGACGCGACCTCGCCCGCGATCGCCGCGGGAGCCTCGGCCATGCCGAGGTAGCGCTGCTCCGTGATGATCCCCGCTTCCAGCACATGTAACGGGGTCGGCAACGGCCGCATCGTATGCGCGACGATGGCGGCGCGGTAGCCTCGCGGTCGGTGCGAACCGGGCTACCGGGACGGACGTATTAGTCCCATGAGGCATCTGCAGGGCCTGCTTCCCTACGCGCTCGCCTCGGTCGCCGTCCTCGTGGCGAGTGCCATCGCGCTCGGGTCGACGGTCCGCGGGCCCCTCCTCGGTCCGTCCGTGGCGCCGCCGACCGCCGAGCCGACCCCGCTCGGCTCGCGCGCGACGCTCTCCGAGAGCGGACGCATGGCGTACTGGCGCACCGCGCAGGGCGGCCAGCTCGAGCTGTGGGTGAGCGATCTCGACGGCGGGCGGCGGTGGACGATCGCGACCGCGGGGTCGGGCTCCGACATCGCGCTGACACGCTGGTCGCCCGACGGCAACGCGCTCGCGTATGTGGTCGCGGGTCAGACGCTCGCGATCTCACGGCTCGACGGGTCGACCGCGTATCTCGACATCCCGGGCGACCTTCGGACGCAGCGCTGGCGCATCGTCTCGTACGAGTGGTCGCCGGACGCGTCGCGCATCGCCGCCACCTTCCGCGCGGCGAATGGCCTCTCCAACACGAGCGATGTCCATCTCGTGAGCGCGCGCCCAGCCGCGGTGTGGGAGCGCCTGACGCTGCTCGGGGACGCGTTCGCCGGCAAGTGGATCTCGCCGACGCATCTCTTCATCGAGGAGGCGAGCGGCGCGACGCTCGTGCTCGACGTCGCCTCAAAGGCCCTGCGCCCGATCACCGGCATGCCGGTCACCTCGCCGCAGATCGGACGTGACGGGCGCGTCTATTTCGTCGGTGGCCAGTCCGTGGTCGGCGATGTCGTTGCGCAGCCCGTCGGGAGCGGCTGGGTGTGGAGCGCGACGATCGACGGCGAGGATCTGCGCCGCGAGATCCGCGAGGCCCACGACAACCTGCGGCTCTTCGGGATGCTCGCCGACGGCCGGGCCGTCGTCGGGGTCCCCGGTGGCGTGTACGTCGCCGCCGACGGATACGTCCCACTCGCGTTCCAGTCGGGGACCGTACGGCGGGTGATCGTGTCCCCCGACGGCAAGCGAATGGTGGGGATCACGGATCAGCGCATCCTTCTCATCGACCCGGCCAAGCTGCCGCGCTCCGTCATCGCGGGCGGGCTGCCTCCGGC
>DASYUY010000131.1:0-17608 GCA_036000705.1 Candidatus Limnocylindria bacterium
ACGAGCAGCACGGTCATGCCCTGCGCGTTGATGTCCTGGATCGTCTTGAAGACCAGCTCGACCAGCACGGGCGCGAGTCCCATCGACGGCTCGTCGAGCAGGAGCACCGCCGGCCGCGCCATGAGCGCGCGTCCGATCGCGAGCATCTGCTGCTCGCCCCCCGAAAGCGTGCCGGCACGCTGGTGCAGACGCTCCTTGAGACGGGGAAAGAGCTCGTAGACGCGCTCGAAGTCCTTCGCGATCTCCGCGGGCGGATCGGTGCGCGCGTAGGCGCCCATCTCGAGGTTCTCTCTCACCGACATGCGCGAGAAGATGCGCCGCCCCTCGGGCGAGTGGGCGATCCCCAGGCGCACGATCTCGTTCGCCGGGACCTTCGTGATGTCGCGGTCGCCCATGCGGACGGTGCCCTTCCGCGGGCGGAGCACCCCGGAGATCGTCCGGAGCGTCGTCGTTTTCCCGGCGCCAGTGCTGCCGATGAGCGTGACGATCTCGCCCTTCTCCACCGTCAGCGAGATGCCTTTCAGCGCCTGGATGTTCCCGTAATACGTGTGGACCTGCTGCACCTCGAGGATGGGCATCAGACGACCTCGTCCACTATGCGACCTTCGCTTTTCCCAGATACGCCTCGATGACGCGCGGATCGCGCTGCACCGCCTCGGGCACCCCCTCGGCGATCTTCGTGCCGTGGTCGAGCACGGTCACGCGGTCGGAGATGCCCATGACGACTTTCATGTCGTGCTCGATCAGCAGGATCGTGATCTTGCGCTCGTCGCGGAGGCGACGGATGAAGTGCGTCATCCGGCCCGTCTCGTTCGGGTCCATGCCGGCCGTCGGCTCGTCGAGCAGCAGAAGCTTCGGCTCCGTCGCGAGCGCGCGCGCCATCTCGAGCCTGCGCTGGTCGCCGTACGGCAGGTTCTTGGCGGTCACGTCGTCGCGGCCCTCGAGGCCGACGTACTTGAGGAGGTCGCGGCAGAGCTCGCGCGTCTCGCGCTCCTCACGCCGCTCGCGCGGCAGCCGCAGGATCGCTTCGAACGGCGTGGCGCGCATACGTGAATGGTGGCCGACCATGACGTTCTCGATCGCGCTCATGTTGTGGAAGAGGCGGATGTTCTGGAAGGTGCGGGCGATGCCGAGTCGCGTGATCTGGTGTGGCGGCCGACCCGAGATGTTGTGGCCGCCGAACGTGATCGTCCCGCTCGTGGGCCGGTAGAGACCGGCGATCACGTTGAAGAATGTGGTCTTGCCGGCGCCGTTCGGCCCGATCAGGCTCACGATCGAACCCTCGGGGATGACGAAATCGATGTTGGCGACCGCCACGAGACCGCCGAATTGCTTCGTCACCGCGCGCGCCTCGAGGACATTCCCGCTCATCTCTCTACGTCCACCAGGATCGCGCGCTCCTGCGCGACCGCACCCTCGTCCTCTTCGGCGGCGTGCAGCTCCGCGCGCACGCGCGCGCTGGGGAACAGGCCCTCGGGTCGCACGAGCATCATCACGACCAGGGTGATACCGAAGATGAGCTGGCGCGAGCGGCTCACGTCCATCAGCCGCAGGTCATCATTGCCGATCGCGCCACCGAGGCTGTGGACGAAACCGTTGATCCAATCGAAGAGGATGCGGTCAAGGAAGCCGAGCATGAGGCCGCCGGCGATGACTCCACCGATGTTGCCGAGCCCACCCAGGATGATCATGGAGAGCACGAAGATCGAGACGTCGAAGCCGAATTGCTCGGGCGCGATGACCTGCAGGTAGCTGGCCCAAAGCGTGCCCGCGAAGCCGGAGAAGCTTGCTCCGAGCGCGAAGGCGAACAGCTTCGTCGTGACCAGATTGACGCCCATCGAGGCCGCGGCGACCTCATCCTCGCGCATGGCGGCCCAGGCGCGGCCGACCCGCGATGTCCGCAGGCGCCCGGTGATGAGCACGGAGAGCATCAGGACCGCGACGATGAGGTAGTACCAGGGGATCGGGTCGACCGCGAACTGCAGGCCCGGGATCTCGGGGTAGCCGATGGGGTTCATCCCCTGGGTACCCTTGGTGATCTCCGGCGTGTTCTTGATGACGAGCGGCACGATCTCGCCGAAGCCGAGCGTCACGATCGCGAGATAGTCACCGCGCAGGCGCAGCGTCGGAGCGCCCAGAAGCACACCGAAGACCGCCGCGACGGCGGCGCTGATGAACATCGCGAGGAAGAAGTTCACGTGGTTGCCCTCGCGGACGAATCCGATCGGGCTCACCGTCGAGGTCAGGAAGGCCATGGTGTACGCGCCGATCGCGAAGAACGCCGCGTACCCCAGGTCGAGGAGTCCGGCGAAGCCGACGACGACATTGAGGCCCAGCGCGAGGACGATGAAGAGCGTGATCGGGATGGCCTTGGCCTCCCATCCCAAGCCGAGCACATTGTTGACGACGGGAAACAGGAGCGCCGCGCCAATGCCGATGATGGTTCCCAGCATCTTCCGCTCGCGCGCCTTGCCGGTCGCGGTGTACCACCAGCCGAGAGTCGAGCGCGCTCGCGTCGGTGGCTTGGGGACGGGAGGCGTTGTCTTCACGCCTTCTCCCCGGTCTCCTGACCCAGGAGGCCCGTCGGCTTGAACACCAGGATGATCACGAGCAGCGAGAACACGCCGACGTTCTCCCACTGGCCGCCGAAGTACGTCACCGTGAGGGCCGATAAGAGTCCGAGGACGAACCCGCCGAGCGCCGCTCCGTTCACGTTACCGATGCCGCCGAGCACCGCCGCGGTGAACGCCTTCAGCCCGGCGGTGAAGCCTAGCGTGAAGACTGTGTTGTTGTTGTAGAGGCCGTACATCAGCGATGCCGCCCCCGCGAGGATGCCGCCGAGCAGGAAGGTGAACGCAATGACGCGGTTCACGTCGATGCCCATCTGCTGCGCCATCTCGGTGTCCTGCGCGACGGCGCGCATCGCCTTGCCGATCCGCGTGTTCCGGATGACCCAGGCGAGGCCGAGCATGAGCGGGATCGCGAGGGCGAGGACGAAGAGGTCTTTGAACGTGAACCGGATGAGCGAGGTGAAGCCGAGCATCTGGCTGATGAAGTCGTACTGCGGGAGGAGATCAGGGAAGCGCTGCGGCGTCGGGCCCTGCCAGAAGAGGCCGATGTTCACGAAGACGAACGAGACGCCGATGGCGGAGATGAGCGGCGCGAGTCGCGGCGCGCGACGCAGCGGGCGGTACGCGATCCGTTCAGCGAGAACGTTGAGCACGCCGCAGAAGATCATCGCGGCGATCATCGCGAGCAGCAGGGCGAGCCACGGCGTCCCGGTCGTACCGACCTCGGTGCTGAAGCCGAGGAGCGTGAGCGTGCTCAGGCAGACGAACGTGCCGAGCATGAAGAGGTCGCCGTGCGCGAAGTTGATGAGCTCGATGATCCCGTAGACCAGGGTGTAGCCGAGGGCGATGAGCGCGATGAACGCGCCATTGGTAATGCCGATCATCACGGCCGCCAGGAAGAGGTCTATCTCGCCACCCTCCCAGAGCGAAAACGGGGCGGGAGACCGGACCCATCCGGCTTCCCGCCCCGATTCTGCACTACGTGTGAATGCTTACTTCGCCGCAAGCTCCTTGACGAACGACCAGGCGCCGCTCTTGCCGATCGAACCGGAGAACTGCGTCAGAGTGGTGTCGCCACCTGCGTCGAACGACCACTTGCCGAGGACGCCGTCGTAGTCCTTTGTGTTCTTGACGTTGTCCCAGACCGTCTGGCGGTCGTCGGCCTTGTCGCCGGCCTTCGCGATCGCCGCGAGGACGACCTTTGCCGCCTCGTAGCCGTAGATCGCGTAAGGGTTCGGGCTCTTGTTGTTGAACTTGGCGTCGTAGTTCTTCAGCCACTCGGCGGCCTTGCCGGTGTACTTCTCGGCCGGCACCCCACCGAACGTGGAGTACACACCCTCACCGGCCGGGCCGGCCTGCTTCAGGAACTCGGAGCAGTTGATGCCGTCCGGTCCCATGAACTTCACCGTCGGCGCGACGGCCTTGAGGTCCTTGACGAGGACCGCGGGGTTGTTGTCGACGATGCCGCCGTAGTAGAGGAGGTCGGCACCGCTGTCCTTGATCTTGTTCGCGAGCGCGCGGTAGTTGTCGGCCTTCTGCGCGCCTTCGTAGCCGGCCTCGGCCAGGCCGAGCGCCTTTGCCTTCGTACGGAAGACGTCGGCGATGCCCTTCCCGTACAGCTCGGTGTCGTGGACGATGTAGACCTTCTTCGCGCCGAGCTCCTGTGCCCAGGTCGCGCCGACCGCGCCCTGGATGTCGTCGGCGGGAACGACGCGGAAGTAGTTCCGCTTGCCGTTCGGGTAGTACTTGCCCGGCTCGTCCGCCTCGGCGCCCTTCTCAGGGCCCTTCGTCAGACCCGGGTACGTGTTGGCCGGCGAGACCATGACGAGACCCGCCTGATTGAGGAGCGGGATCGAGACCTTCGCCGCGCCTGAGTTGTACGTCCCGATGTAGGCCACGACCTGCTTGTCGTTGATGGCCTTGCGGGCGTTCTCCGCCTCCTG
The DNA here is from genome assembly GCA_036000705.1 of Candidatus Limnocylindria bacterium. Lineage (GTDB taxonomy): Bacteria > Chloroflexota > Limnocylindria > P2-11E > P2-11E > CF-39. The sequence goes on from DASYUY010000131.1 coordinate 4,514, forward strand.
CGCCGCGTCCCACGAGCCCTTCGCCGCGGTGGCGTCGTCGAGCGCCTCGTAGCTCACGGTCACGTTCGGGATCTTGGTCTCGTCGACCGCCATCTTGATCGAGTTCACGATCTCGACGGTCTGCGTGCGCGACGATCCTGTCATCGGCAGGCTGGAGAAGATCTTGACCGTCTTGGCCACCGAGGCACCTGTGGTGCCACCGGTGCCACCACCACATGCGCCCATGACGAGCGCGAGAGCGGTGATGGCCGCGGCGGCCGCTGTCCATCGTCTCTGCATTCGAACCCTCCCTAGCGGTCTAATCGGATATGGCTCGACCCTGGCGGGCCGCCTCCCTTGCGCCGACAGCCGCGTGATCGCGCAAGTCTGGGGTCGGGCGCCCCGTGCGTCAACGAAGGCGGTGAGGGTACGCTCGGCGGATGCCGCCGCGTCGCGCCGCCGGGCTCGTCGCACTCCTTTTCATCGCATCGGCGTGCTCCGGACAGGCGCCGCAGATCTCGCGCCCGACGCCGCTGTCGACGACGCCGCCGGACCGCGCACCGGCGGGCCTTCCGTCGGGAAAGGTCCTCTTCAGTAAGGGCGGCGTCGACCTGTGGAGCGCCGCTCCCGACGGGAGCGGGCGCACGGCGATCACCAATGACGGCGCGTCGAGCGGGGGCTATGTCGGCGGTCGCTGGTCACCCGACGGCACGCTCATCGCCGCGGAGCGCGCCGTGCCGGGGGAGGGCGGAAGCTCCCTGTTCCTCATTCGTACCGGATCCGCACCGGTACGGCTCACCAAGCGGGACACTTTCCTTGACGGTTACGCCTGGTCGCCGGACGGTCGTTACCTGACCTACGGCGAGGTGATCTCGGGCGGGACCGCGGCGGCGGGCGGATCGCTGGCGGGCGCCGTCGGCGACGTTCACCTCTATGACGTCACGACGGCGACCGACATGGTCATCGGGCCCGGCACGCATCCGGCGTTCACGCCCGATGGCACGCGCCTCGGCTACGCGCACGTGACCGGCGCCATCGCGCTCGCCGACCTGCGCGTGCTCGCGTCGGGGACACCGGCGGAGTTCCCGACGCAGATGCTCGTGACGCTGACCGACCTCACGCGATACTCGACGGCGATCGCACCGAAGGGCATGGGTCTGATCGGCGGCCCGCAGTTCTCCGCCGATGGGAAGCTCATGGCCTACGCCGCGATCGAGAAGGGTCCGATCCTCGAGGCCGAGCAGATCGTGTACACGCAGGAGCCCGTTGCGGGCGCGCCACCGAAGCTGTGGGTGATCGGAAAGACCGGCGCGATCCACCACGTCGCCGACCTGCGCTGGTCGCCGACGGCGCCGGTGCTCGCGTACTCGATCATCAACGCGCAGCCGCATCACCACTGGCTCAGCGTCATCGAGCCCGCGGGCGGTCAGCGCCGCGAGCTGTACGACTCCCCGAAACACTTCCTCGACTTCACCTGGTCGCCCGACGGCGGGGTGCTCCTCGTCCAGGTCGACGACGGCGATGAGTGGCTGTATTTCCGCCCGGAACATGCCGGTCCGATCGGCCGCGTCGTGCCCGGCGGGTGGCGACCGGACTGGTGCCGCTGTGTCCCGCGCACGTAGCGTCCCGACCGGCCGCGAAGATCTCGCGGCGCGCCGCCGCCGGGCGCGCGCGATCCTCACCCGGCTGGCGAAGGCCTATCCCGACTGGGGGCCCACGCTCGAGTTCTCGAGTCCATTCGAGCTGCTCGTCGCGACCATCCTCGCCGCGCAGGCGCAGGACGAGCGCGTGAATCAGGTCACGCGCGAGCTGTTCGCAAAATATCGCGGGCCCGCGGACTACCTGAAGGTGCCGGTCGCCGAGCTCGAGCGAGACGTGCACGCCACGGGTTTCTTCCGGATGAAGGCGAAGGCGATCCGCGGTTCATCGGAGCAGCTGCTGGCGGAGTTCGGCGGCGAGGTCCCGGGCGACATGGACTCGCTCGTCCGGCTGCGCGGCGTCGGTCGCAAGACCGCATCGATCGTGCTCGGGAACGCCTTCGGCGTTCCGGCGATCGCCGTCGACCGTCACGTGCTCCGGGTCGCCACCCGACTCCGTCTCACCCGACCCCGCCAGCCCGACGGCATCGAGGAAGGACTGAAGGCGCTCTATCCGAGGAAGGACTGGGTGAAGGCGACGTGGAACCTGGTGCTGCACGGCCGTCGCATCTGCACGCCGACGCCGAAGTGCCCGATCTGTCCGGTCATCGACCTGTGCCCGTATCCGAAGAAGACCACAGCCGCGCGGACCAGCCGCCCAGTGCCGCAGCGGCGATCGCCAGCGCGTCTGTCGCGATGACGGCGACCGTGTCCGACAGCGGATCCGCGGAGTAGCCGCCACTCGGCACGATGCCCAGCGCCTCGCAGATGACGTAGCCGGCGCCGACCAGCGCACCGTGGTACGTGCGCGCTCCAAGGGCCACTTTTCCGGCCAAAAGGCCCGAAAGCACGAGACCGAAATAGGCCGCGACCGCTGCCGGGATCGGGGGCAGCACCGCGACAGTGACGAGGGTGACTGCGACCGCGAGCGCGACACCCGCAAGGATCGCGGGCCAGCGGAGCGAGGGCATCGCGCGTCGCTGATCGATGGCGCGACTGTACGACGGATGTCCTCGCAAAAAGAAACCGATCCGCGAGGCCTACGCGGATCGGTGGGTTCGCGAAAGGTGCCAGATCGGAATTAACAAGTGCGACGATCTCTCGTCGCTCTCAAAACTTACTTCTTCTTCGAGGACTTCTTGGACTTCTTTGCAGCCTTCTTCTTCGCTGGCATCAGTGAATCACCTCCTCTTGGCCACGCATTGTCCGTATATAGACACACTCGCGTCGCAAATGTCAACACATGAGAGGTCTCAGCTCGTTGGCGGAGAGGCGCCTCTGATCTTCAGGATGACCCGCGCGCGGAGCTGTGCCGGGGCGACGTCGGAGGTGCAACAGTCGCGAAGACGGTCGAGGAAGCGGGCCTCGAGGCCCATCTGATCGCCGCAGTCGTCGCATCCGGAGAGGTGCGCGCGGACGGCGGCGAGCTCCTTCTCGTCGAGCTCGAGATCGAGGAAGGCGAAGAGCCGCTCCACGCAGTCGTTGCAGTCCATCGCGCCGTCCTAACCCTTCTGCGGCGTCCGCACGGCGGCGATGCCGCGCTCGCGCGCGAGGTCGTAAAGACGCTTCTGAAGGAACTTCCGACCGCGGTGGAGGCGCGACATCACCGTACCGATCGGGATGCCGAGCATCTCCGCGATCTCCTTATATGAGAAGCCCTCGACATCGAGGAGCACCGCGGTCCGGAACTTCTCCGGCAGCTCCTCCAGCGCGTCGGTCACTTCGGTATCGACCACCCTGTTCAGCAGCTCCGCCTCCGGATCGGGCGAGGAAGAGGCGGCACGGTCGTCGGCCATGCGGCGGTACAGAGAGAACTCGTCGATGCCCTCCAGGTCGGTGACCTCGGGCTGGGCGGCTTTTCGCCGGTAAGTGTTGATGAATGTGTTCGTGAGGATCCGAAACAGCCAGGCCTTCATGTTCGTGCCGAGCGTGAACTGGTCGCGGAACCGGAACGCCCGGATGTAGGTCTCCTGCACCAGATCCTCCGCATCGGCCTCCGAACGCGTCATGCGTAACGCGGTCCGGTAGAGCGCGTCCAGATGGCGGAGCGCCTCCGCTTCGAACTCGTCGGTGGCCATCCGCCCACTCTATCGAACGCCGCCGCGGTCCCCGCCCATTCCCGAAGAGCGGAAGTCCCCGGCCGCCTAGAGTCTGCCTGTCGACCACGGCACTTGGGAGGCGTATGGGCAAGACCTCGATCGTCATCAACCGACCGGCGCGCGCGGTGTTCGCGCGGCTCACGGATCTTGAACGGGCTCGCGAATGGGCGCCGCAGATGGGCAGGTTCCACATCGACGGACCGCTTCGTGAAGGGACCACGATGCATGAGGAGCGGCGTCTTCTGGGCCTCAAGCTCAACGCGATATGGACCGTCACGCGCTTCGTGCCGGACAAGGCGTTCGGACTCCATCTCGGCTTCGGACCTATCCGCGGCGACTTCGAGTATCTGCTCGAGCCCGCGGCGACCGGGACCCGACTCACGCAGACGACCGATCTCGGCTTCCGGGCCCCGCTGTCGTTCCTTTCACCGCTGATCGCTGGCGAAGCGCAGAAGGAAGAGGACACGGAGCTCGTGCGCCTCAAAGAGATCCTCGAGCGCGAATAGCGCTGTGGTCGACGCCGATGTGATCCTGCGCGAGGTCAACAGACGTCACGGCACGGACTTCAGCGTGCGCGAGCGGTTCGCCGGGCCCGTGAACGCCGGCGCGCTCCTCGTCGAGGGCGAGGAGGGCGAGCGGATCCTGAAGTGGGTATCGAGCGCGACGGCCGGGTGGCTCGAGGCGCAGCGGAACGCGCAGCGCGTGACGCGCGCGCTAGCGACGAAGGGCTATCCGGTGCCGAAGTACGAGCATGTCGAGCCGTTCGGCGACGGCGGCTACGTCCTGATGACGAAGCTCCCGGGGGAGCCCGCCGACTTCCGCGCGCACGGTCTCGCGCAGACCGAGCGCGTGCTCGGGCTGAACCGTCTCCAGTACCGCGCCGCCGTCCTCCCCGCCGCGTGGCCGGCGGAGATCGCGAGCGCGATCGCCTCGGGCGGCGACGGCTACTGCCATCCGGATGCCATGCGCCGGCACTCGCTCCACGCCGCCTCGCTCCTCTCGGAGCTGCAGCGACTCGGCGCGGAGCACGCCGGTGTGTCCACCGTGGCCGACGGCGTCGTCCACAAGGACCTGAACCCGGGGAATGTGCTCGCGGTCGGTGGGCATGTCACGGGCGTGGTGGACTGGGAGAACACGACGTCCGGAGATCCGGCGTACGACGTCGCGTACCTCTGGTTCTGCATCTACGACCACGAGGACTGCCGTGCCGCGCTGTGGCGGCACCTCGTCGGCGTCGCCGAGCCGGCGACGATCGCGCTGTACGCCGCGCACATCATCATCGGCTTCGCGAGCGGCGCGATCGTGCGCCAGCCGGAGCGGGTGGATCGCCGGCTCGATGCCGCATCGCGCGCCCTTGCCGACGTCGCCGCGCTGGGGATCCGGGTCGGCGCGCTCTAACGCTTCGGCGCGAGCATGGCGACCAGGCGCAGCTGATCGCGCAGATCGCGGGTGATGAGGAAGTTCTCGCGTACGCGCTCGCGGCCGGCGTCGGCGGTGCGGCGGCGCAGCGCCGGATCGCGGAGCAGGTCGAGGGATCGCGCCGCGGCCTCCTCGACGCTCGACACGAGGTAGCCGGAGACGCCGTCCTCGATCTGCAGAACGATCCCACCGACCTTGCCACCGACGACCGGAACGCCCTTCCAGAGAGCTTCGGCGACGACCAAGCCAAAGCCTTCGCGCAGGGACTTTTGGATCACGACGGCGGAGGCGCGCTGGAACGCGTTGACCTCGTCGTCCTTCACCCCGTCGAGATTGGTGAGAAGGAAGACGTCCGGATCGCCCTGCGCGTGTTTCCGCGTGCGGTCCAGGTACTCGGCGCCCTCGGGATCGTCGTCCGCGAGCGAGCCGATCATCACGAGCTGCACGCCCGGGATCTCCTTCTTCACGAGGCGGTAGGCGTCGATGACGCCGAGCGGGTCCTTCCACGGGTCGAAGCGCGACACCTGGAGGAGGATCGGACGGTCCGGATCGACGCGGAAGCGGCGCACGATCTCCTGCGCCTCGGGACCGGCCATCTCGCGGTTCTTTCGCGACAAGGGGTCGATCGTCGGCGCCTGGATGAGCACGTTCTCGTTGCGGAGATCGCGCCGCACGAACTGCGGCATCGTCCAGATCGAGGCGTCGTGCTCCTCGACGTATGGCCGAATGAACGACCACACCGACTGGTGCGCGGTCGTGAGGTCGATGTGGCAGCGCCAGGCCCAACCCGACTCTTTCGGCTGCGCTGCGTAGTGGCGAAGCGCGACGGCCTGCGGATCGTGAGCGAGCACGACGTCGACGCGCGGAAGATCGGCCGCGTTCTCGCGCGCGACCTCGAGGAAGAGCTTCTGCTCCGCGTCGGACAGATCGAGCGCCATGCCCTGGAGCGCGTTGTGGATCTTCTTGGTGATATCGAAGAAGGCCGGCGGCGCGTCGAGGACGGCCCACCGCGCATCGACACCGGCGTCGCGCAGGAGGGGGACGAGGTTCTGCAGGATCTCCGCGACCCCGCCGCCGTACGCGGTCGCGTTGATGTGGACCATGCTGCGGCCGGCAGCGGCCGCGGCAAGCGCCCGGAGCTCCGCGAGACGCTTGTCTCCGATGATGTCCGCGTAGTCGGCGACGCGTCGCGTCGCGGTGATCTCGACCTCGTGCACGGTCAGCCCTTAACGGAGCCGGCGAGGATCCCGCGCACGAAGTAGCGCTGCAGGCTCAGGAATACGACGAGCGGCAACGCGGTGGAGATGAACGCCGCGGCGGTCAGGCGCTGCCAATCCTGGCCCAGTGAGTTGACGAGGTTGCTGACCGTCACGGTGAGCGGAGCGACATCCGGCGCGCCGCCGAGGAAGATGAGCGCGACCAGCAGGTCGTTCCACACCCACAGGAACTGGAAGATCGTGAGCGACGCGAGTGCCGGCACCGAGAGCGGGAGCACCAGACGGAAGAACGTGGTCAGCGTGCCGGCGCCGTCGATCGACGCCGCCTCGAAGAGATCCTTTGGCAGCGCTCCGAAGAAGTTCCGGAGCAGGTAGATCGCGAAGGGCAGGCCGTATCCGGTGTGCGCCAGCCAGACGGCGACGAACGTACCGGTGAGGCCGAGGTTGTGATAGGCCTGGAGCACGGGCACCAGCGTGACCTGGAGGGGAACGACGATGAGCCCAACGAGCAGGAGGAACAGCGTGTTCCGGAGGGGAAAGCTCATCCACGCGAAGGCATAGGCGGAGAACGCGGCGACGGCGATCGGTATGAGGGTCGCGGGGATCACGATGGTGAGGCTGTTCACGAAGCTCGTCGCCATGTTGTTCGTCGTGAGGACACGCTCGTAGTTCTCCAGCGTGAACGCGAACGGCGGAGAGAACGCCGTCCACCAGCCGGTGGTGCCGACGAGCGCCGGCGGCCGGAACGAGTTCACGACCGTGGCGATCGTCGGGATCGTCCAGATCAGCACGACGGTGATGATCGTGACGTGCACCGGCAGCTGGCCAAGCCGACCCGACAGCTTCATCGGATCGACTCCTGCTCCCGGAAGCGGCGCAGGTTGAACACGAGCACAGGCACGATCCCGGCCAGAAGGAGCACCGCGACGGCGCTCGCACGCCCGAAGTTGCGAGACGTGAACATCTCCTTGTACATGCGGTTCGCCAGGACCTCGGTGTCGAAGTTGCCGTTCGTCATCACGTAGACCACGTCGAAGGCCTTGAGGGCGAAGATCACGAGTGTCGTCGCGACGACGGTGATCGTCGGCAGGAGCAGGGGAAAGACGATCTGCCGGAAGACCATGATCTCGCTCGCGCCGTCGAGGCGAGCCGCCTCGAGGAGCTCGACGGGCACGCCCTTCAGCGCCGCGGACAGGATCACCGTCGCGAATCCGCACCAGGCCCAGACGGCGACGATGATCAGGAGGAGATTGTTCGTGGGCGACTGCGTGAGCCACGGCTGCGGCTCGCCGCCGAAGAAGACCGCGAGCGCGTTGAGCGTGCCGGTCTGCTCGACGCCCGGCGGCTGATAGGAGTAGATGAACTTCCAGATCGTGCCCGCGGCCACGAACGAGATCGCCTGCGGCAGGAAGATGAGCGACTTCGCGATGCCCTCGTACCGCACGCGGTCCGCCAGGACCGCGATGACGAGCCCGTTGATGAGGACGAAGCTGGTGAAGAAGACGATCCACCACAGGAGGTTGTTGCGGATCGCCAGATGGACCTGCGGGTCCGTGAGGACCGCGACGTAGTTGTCGCCGCCGACGAAGTTCGTCGACGTCGCGTCCATCACACTGAGGAAGACCGTCTGGATGGCCGGCGCAACGAGGAAGAACCCGACGAACGCCAGCGCCGGCGCGACCCAGACCCACGGCCGCAGTCGCGGACGTGCTCCCTCCGGCAGGCGGTGCAGCAGCCACTCGGCCACGAAGATGTAGCCGAGCAGCGCCGCGGCCGGTAGGACGAGCGCTGCCGCGACCTGCGGGACGCGGTCGATCACTTACTTCTTGTACGAGTCGGCTTGCACCTTGTCGAGGCTCGCGAGTATGGAGTCGAGCTTCGTCGGATCGTTCGCGTAATCGAGGATCGCCTTCCAGAACGCGGCGTTCATGGCCTCCGGCATCAGGTCGCTTGCGTCGAACCGGAAGATCTTCGCCGAGGTCAGCGCCTTCGCCGAGTCGGAGGAGATCTTGTCGGTGTAGTCCGTGACCTTCTTGTCCGGCGAGAGCGCGCCACCGCGCTTCACCCAGATCGCCTGCGCCTCCGGCGTCGTGAGGTAGTTCATGAGCGCGCGCGACTGCGGCGTGTCCTTGAACATGCCGAACAGGTCGCCCGCGCCGGTCACGGCGCCCGAGTACTTCGAGTCGATGTCTGGGGTCATGAAGAAGTTGAAGTCCTCACCGGACTTGAGGCTCGGGTTCGCCTTCGTGAAGAAGTCCGTGATGAACGACGCCTGGTGGTGCATGAAGCACTTCGGCGGGTTCGAGAACATCGGGTTCCCGCTGTCGCCGAAGGCGGTCGCGAGCATCGCCGACTTTCCGCCGAGCACCATCTTCGAGTCCGCGACGATCGTGCCCCAGGTCTCCCAGGCCTTCTTGATCTCGGGGCTCGTCCACTTCTTGGTGCCCTGCCACCACTGGTCGTACACATCCGGTCCGGCCTGGCGGATCACGATGTCCTCGAGCCAGTCGGTCCCCGGCCAGCCCGAAGCCGCGCCGGACTCGAAGCCGATGCACCAGGGCGTCGTGCCCGAGTCGGCGATCTTCTTCGAGAGCGTGATGAGCTCGTCCCACGTCTTCGGGACGGCGTAGCCCTTGGCCGTGAACTGCTTCGGGTTGTACCAGATCGGGCCCTTGAGGGCGGCCTTGATGAAGATGCCGACCTGCTTGCCATCGACCTGCGCAAGCTTGAGGAACGACTCGGGGTACTCGTCGCGCATGGCGTTCATGTCAAGCACGCTGCCGAGGTCGATGAGCTTGCCCGCCTTCGCGAACTGGGTCATCTGGCCCGGGCCCGGCAGGCCGGAGACGTCCGGTGGATTGCCGCCCTGCACGCGCGTGCTGAGGATCGCGTTGATGTCGCGCGTGCCTTCGTACTGGACCTTCACGCCGGTCTTGTCCTCGAACGGCTTCACCATCGCGAGGAAGGAGTCCAGCTCGGCGCCGCCCCAGGTGGCGAGCACGCTTACGGTGCCACCGAGCCCTCCCTGGACGGCACGTGGGCTGGGCCCACACGCCGCGATCGCGAGAGCGAAGACAATGAGTGCGGCAACGGGCCGCGCGAGACGTGAACGAGCCATCTCGTTTCCCCCTTGCTGAGCAGTGCGAATCGGTTAAGAGGGTACGCCGCACCTGAGCGCGATACCCCTCAGGTAGCCCGCTCGCTCGGTCGCCAAGTTACGCCTTTGCCGATACTCGTCCGATGCGGCGACGACTGCGTGCCATCGCGCTGCGACTCCGAAACGCGTACGGCGCGCCGCCGGCGCCACGCCGCCTCCCGCCTCTCGACGAGCTCATCCTCACCGTCCTCTCGCAGCACACCAGCGATACGAATCGTGACCGCGCGTACGCCGACCTGCGCGCGCGGTTCCCGTCGTGGGACGACGTGGCCGACGCGCCGCTCCCGGCGACCGCGAGCGCGATCCGTCACGGCGGGCTCGGGCCGACGAAGGCGATCCGCATCCGCGCGATCCTTCGCGCTCTCCGCGAACGTGGCATCGCGCTCGACGAACACGCGCTCTCGCGGATGCGCTCGAAGCAGCTGTGGGATCTCCTCGTCTCGCTCCCGGGGGTCGGCCCGAAGACGGCCGCGTGCGTGCTCCTCTTCTCGCTCGACCGGCCGTACTTCCCGGTCGACACGCACGTGCACCGCGTCGCGCGCCGCCTCGGGCTCGTCGACGAGCGCGCCGACGCGGTCGTCGCGCAGGGGGACCTGCAGGAGGCCGTGCCAGCGAACGAGATGTACGCGTTACACATGCACCTGATCCGCCACGGACGCGAGGTCTGCATCGCGCGGCGGCCGCACTGCTCGCAGTGCGTGCTGTCGCCCCTCTGTCCGCGCATCGGTGTCGTCGACGCGCGCTGAGCCTAGGATTCTCGCGATGAGGACCGTTGCGGTCATCAGCCCCGGCGACATGGGTCAGGCGGTCGGCACGCTGCTGGCGCAGAACGGAGTGCGCGTCGTGACCTGCCTCGCCGGACGCTCGGACCGCACGCGCGCGCTCGCGCAGGCCGCGGGATTCATCGACCTGCCATCGCTCGCGGGGCTCGTTCGCGAATCCGAGCTGCTCCTTTCGATCGTGCCGCCCGCGCAAGCCGCAGGCGTGGCGAGCGACGTCGCGGCCGCGCTCGGCGCGACGCGTGCGCGCCTCACCTATGTCGACTGCAACGCGATCGCGCCGCGCACCGCGCGCGAGGTCGCGGCCGTCATCGCGGCCACCGGGAGCGGGTTCGTCGACGCGGGCATCGTCGGCGGTCCGCCACGCGATGCCCCGAGCCCTCGGTTCTACGCGTCGGGTCCGGATCGCGCGAGCTTCGGCGCGCTGCGCGAGGCAGGTCTCGACGTGCGCCTCCTCGGGGCCGAGGTGGGTGAGGCCTCGGCGGTGAAGATGTGCTACGCCGCGCTGACCAAGGGCACCACCGCGATCGCCACGGAGCTGCTCGTCGCGGCGCGCAAGCTCGGCGTGTACGACGCGCTCGTGCTCGAGCTGCGCGAGAGCCAGGCCACGCAGGCGAAGCGCATGGCCGACGCTGTGCCGGCGATGCCCGGCAAGGCGCATCGCTGGATCGCCGAGATGGAAGAGATCGCTCGTACATTCGAGGACGTCGGCCTCACGCCGCTGATCTTCCAGGGCGCGGCCGAGATGTATCGCCTCACCGCGGGTTCCGACATCGGCGGCGAGCGGCCCGAGACCGTCGATCGCTTCCGCGGTGTCGAGGGCACCGTCGAAGTGCTCGCGCGTGCGACCGAGAAGGTGGTGACGAAGCGATGAGGCTCTTCGACAACCTGAGGCGGCTCTTCGCGCCGCGCCCGCCTACGCCCACCGAGACCGCCGGCGAACCGACCGCGGATCGCCCACCGCCTGACGCGGCCGAAGCCGAACCCGCACCGCTCGAACGCGCGCCGTCAGCCGATGTCCTCGAGGTGCGTGCGGCCCTCGAGGCCATCGCAGAAGCTCCGGTCCCCGCGCCAACACCCGACGCAGAGGCTTCACCGCCGACCAGCGAGGCCCCTTCGACGACCACTGCCATGCCAACGCCACTGTTCCCTCGGGCCGAGACGACAGATGCCGCCACGCCCCTGGCAGCCGATCACGCCGGCGAAGCGCTGGTCCTCACGCTCGCCGCGCCGGCGGCGACGTTCACCGTCGCGAAGACGACGGCGACCATCGGTCGCGGCCAGGAGAACACGGTCCGCCTGGACGATCTGTCTGTCTCACGCCGTCACGCGCGGATCGCGTACCGGCAGGGCGGCTACTGGCTCAGCGACCTCGGGAGCATGGGCGGCACCTGGGTCGACGGCACGAGGCTCAACGCCCCGCATCGCCTCGCGGCCGGCGAGGTGATCGACATCGGAGTCTGCCGGTTGACGGTTAGCGCCGCGGGTGCCGAGGCGAAGGCCGATGGAAAGAAGAGTGCGAGCCGGCCGCGCGCGGAGGTCGCGGGACAGACTCGACGCCGCCGGTAGCCGTCATCGTGCGTCCGGTCCGGGCCCGAGACCGAGCAGCCCGTGTGTCACGCCCATGCAGCGACGCCGCACCACCGTGAGACCGCCCTCCTCCGCGAGCGCCGCTGCCGCGTCGCTGTCCGTCCCCAACTGGAACCACAACACCTTCGCGCCGACCGCGAGCGCGTCGCGGGCGATGTCTTCCGCCTCCGCGGGCGGACGGAAGACCTCGACGATATCGATGGGCACGTTCACCTCGCGCAGTGACGCAAACGCGTGCTCCCCGAGGATCTCGCCACCGCGCGGATTGACCGGGACGATCCGGTATCCCTGTGCCTGGAGATAGCGTGGGATGTCGTGCGCTGCTTTGCCGGCGCGATCCGATGCGCCGACGACCGCGATCGTCTTCGGCTGCGCGTAGATGCGCAGCAGCTCCGCGTGCGATGGCACCTTCACGCGAGACTGCGGCATGAGCCCACGTTACATGAGGTGGCATTGCATGAGGTGGCATTGATGGACGACGCGGTCTTCGAGAGGCTGGACGAGCAGTACGAGCTTCGGCACAAGATCGCGTGCGAGCCGGAGCTGAAAGCGATCCTCGAGGAATTCGTGGACCGTTTGCAGCGTGCGTTCGGATCCCTTTCGAACGTCCATGGAAAACGGATCCTCGACATCGCGTCGGGTTCGAATTCGAGCCGGTCGCCCGCGACCGGAAGGCGCACCGCTCTGTTCGAACCGTGGTTCGCGCGACTGCTGCTCGAGCTCGGTGCGGAGCCCGTCGCGCTCGACAGCGGCGATCTCGAGCGCGAGCGGTTCGAGCATCACCGCGTCGACCTCGGTCGTCCGGGCGCCCTCGACTTCCTGCCCGACGCGTCGTTCGACGGCGTGCAGGACAGCCGACTCTTCGGGTCGCCCGAGTTCCGGAAGGCGTATCCGCGCCGGCGCGATCACGAACGCATCAAGGCGGAGATCGCGCGCCAGGAGCGACGCGTGCTGAAGCCAAACGGTGTCCTGATCCACACCGACAACCCCGTGACCCCGAAGCCTCGCTCTAGCTCTATTGGATAGGCAGGTGCAGCGCACTGTCAGATAGCTTTTGCCTGAGCGATGGCTGATGAGAAGCGGCGCTGGGGTCGTGGTCGCCCAGGATGTGGGTGTCTGTCCGGCTGTGGGAGCTTCCTCTTCGTATTCGTGCTCGGAGGCGCGCTGAGCCTGTTCGGCGCCGTCTTCGGCCTCGGCGTGTCGGTCGGGATCCCGTTC
>DASYUY010000132.1:0-4875 GCA_036000705.1 Candidatus Limnocylindria bacterium
CGCCTGGTGGTCGTATCCGGCGGCGCGGTCGCGCTCGGACGGCCGCACGACCGCGAGCTGACAATGTCGAGCGTCCACGCTTCGTCCATCGCGGTACAGACCGACGGACGGACGCTGCTCGCGCTGGACGGGAAGACCCTCACGACCTGGGACCTCGTCGACGGCGAGCCGAGCACGAGGACGGTCGCGATCGACGGCGGGATCGTCGGCGCGAACCGCGACGGCGTTTCCGCGCTCATCGTGGGCGCGCGCGGCGCGCAGCAGATCGACCTCAGCACCGGCCAGCAGGAGTTCTTCGCGTACTCGAGCGCACCGCAGGAGCTCGCGCCGAGCTACAAGCACAACCACATCTTCGTCGCGACTCCGCGGGGCATAGATCTGCTCTATCTCAACCTCGGCGGGCGCACGCCGTACACGATCCCGCTCGATGGACCGGCTGGGGCGATGTCGATGAACGCGTCGGGCACGCGGATCTACACCGCGATCCGCGGCAAGAACGTCGTCGACGTCGTCGATACCGAGCAGTACGCGGTCGTGCAGCGCATCACGATCGACGCCGAGGCGACCGCGATCGCGGTCTCGCCACGCGAGGAAGCGCTCTACATCGGCACCCAGAACGGCGTGCTCGCGATCGACCTCGGCAACGAGGGCGTACGTGCACGGACGTCGTTCCTCGGTTCGGTCGTCGACCTCGCGATCTCGCCGAACGCCGACGAGATCTACGTCGCGCTCGCCGGGCTCCAGCACGCCATTGCGGTGCTGGACACGACGACGCTGCGGTCCGCGAACATCATCCCCTTGCAGGCGGATCCGACGAAGCTGCTCGCTGCGTCGTACTGACGAGGAACCTCCGGCCGAGCCGCGCTGTAATGGCTACCGGATGAAGCACGCCATCACGGCCGTCGGCATCGCGATCGCCTTGGTCACTGCGTGCGCACCCACACAAAGCAACGTCTCGCCATCGCCGACGCACGCGCGGGAGTCTGCCTTGCCGCCTGGAGGCACAGCGACACCGATCACGGTCGACACCTCGCTGGCAGCGCGGCCGAGCGACCCAGCGCGGGTGGTGCTGATCGATGACGACGGGTCGGGTCTGAACCTCCGCGCGCGCCCGATCGATCCCGGAACGCTCGCTGACGTGCCTGGATACGTGCCGATCCCGTTCGGCCACCACTACGTCGCACGCGTAAGCCCCGACGGCCGCACGATCGCCACGATCGTCTGGCCCTCTGGCTCGAGCACGAGCGGCGCCAAGATCCATCTGATCGATACGCAGCGCTGGGCAGACCGCGAGTTCGAGACACCGATCACGAACTACGCGACGTCGATCAACTTCGATGCGAACGGCACCGGGGTGTTCTGGACGCAACCGAAGGAGAGCGAGCTCACGCCGAGCCTGTTCGGACTCGACGTCGTGTCCGGACGTGTTCGTGAGATCGCCCGCCTCGCGCATGGCTTCTACGCGCGAGACATGGTCGTGTTCGGCGGTCGAGCGGCGGTGTACCTCATGCCCGCCAACGTCCCGATCAACGGAACGGTGCAGCCGCCGGTGGAGCTCCCGCACATCGCCATCGTCGAGACAGCCGGCGGGAGCGCGATCGACGTGCCGCTGCCCGTGCGCGCCGGGTTCTATCCCGACAGCACGGCTGCGGCTGAGGAGCCGTTCCGCACGGTCGAACCCGGACTCGGGTGGGATCTCGCGCGCGGCAAGCTCTACGTCGCGGATGCCGAAAGCGACCGCGTGTTCGTGATGGATCTGCGTACCGGCAAGATCGCCGGGCCATTCGAACCGAAGAGCAAGCGATCGATGCTCGACGCCTTGTGGTCGCTCTTTGGCTCGGTCGCAGAAGCCAAGATGACGTCCACCTCGCGTCAACACGCTGTTGTCTCGCCAGATGGTTCTCGTCTATATGTGACCGGTCTGCGTTCGGACTTCGCCAAGGGCACCGACGGCAAATACCACGAATTCGTTACCCCGCTGCAGCTCCGCGTCATCGATCTCTCGGACATGACCGAGCTCACGCGGAAGGATGGTGCGAGCACGGCGCTGTGGATCGCACCCGACGGCTCGACGCTGCTGTATGGCGACAACAGCTACGACACGAGCGTCGAAGGGTACGCGACGCGACGCGCGTTCAAGCTGCATCTACTCGACGCTGCGCGGCACGATGACGTCGCGCTGCCGGTAGACGGCGATCCGCTCGTCATCGGCTTCGAGGCGAGATCGCGCATGGCGTTCGTTCGGCTCCAGCACTCGAGCTCGGGCAGCCTGGGCTACGCGTCCCTCGCACTGGTCGACCTCGCCGGCCGCGCCATCATCCGGGAGCGGGCCATGGAGCGTCATTTCGCCGACGTCCTGCTCCTCGGCGGCCCGTAGAGCCCGGTCTAGTTGAGCGCCGAACGCCGTTCCGGCGTGGATTCCGCCTGAGGCGACGCGTCTCGAATTTCGGGGACGCGTGAAAGATGGCCCTGACCGTCCACGACGCTCGCCGTTCTGCGGCCGGAGTCCTTCAGCCGAACGGGCTTCCACTCCTCCTCGACGAGTGCCTCGATCGCGTAGTTGATCTCGCGTCCCTCATCGAGATCGGTGATGAGGTCGAGCGGAGGCTCGAGCTGGAACTCGAGGTTGCCGTCCAGCGACACAACAGCCGTGCTGCTGACGGCGATGATCTGGCCATCGCGATCCATGACGCGGACCCGCGTCGGACTTTCGCTGTTCGCGAGGATCTGAAGCTCGAGCCGGGCCCTGGGACCGTCGAGGTGTAGTCCCCAATTGAAGTGGACTGCCTCGAAGAGCGGCGGCGGCGGGAGCTCTTTGCCCGCCCGACTCAGCGAAGCGGCCATCGCGATCTCCGCCAGACGCCCTCGAAGCCGCGAGATCTGACGGACGAGCTGGTCGATCTGGTGCTCGCGTTCTCGGCCACGCTCCGTGAGCGCTCGCACGGAGGCTTCGGCCTGCTCGAGGTTGCTCTTGAGTCTCGCGAGATCGTCTACCGCCCATTCGAACTGCTTGACCACGAGCTCGACGCGACTGTCGGCGTTTTCGACCACTTCGTTGAGCTCTTTTGCGTGCGCCTCATGAGCACTGCGCAAGAGCCTCCGGCGGTCGGCCCACACGTACATCGCCGACGCCCAGATGCCCGCTGCGACGCCACCGCCGATCCAGCCTGCGGGACCGGGATCGACCGCCGCGACGACGAGGGCAACGGTCGCGACGAGCGCGAGCGGCGCCATGTGACGCGCCTGGCGCGCCGCTGACCTGGCGCCCGCATCCGGTGCACTCATCTCGGCACACAGACGGCAGTCGACAGCGCCCTTCGCCGATCGATGCGCAAAAAGCCATGGGATCACGCCCATCCCACACCCACGAGGAGAGATTCCGCCGAACAGCACCGCTCCGTGTCGCGGCGAGGTATCACTAGCTGCGCCGGTAGCGTCCATCCGGTGTCTTCGCTATCAGCCCCGCGAGCGTCAGCCTCAGGAGGCGGTCAGCAAGCTCGCTCTCGCCGTGGCGAGCTCGCCGTCGCAGCGAGTCGACGTCCAGAGGCCCGGCTGTGAGTGCCTCGAGGACGGGATCGGTCGGCGACCGCGGCGCGGTCGAAGTTGCCAAGCCGACCGTCTCGAGGAGCGCGTCCGCGCCGAGCAGAGCCCGTGCCGCGCCCGTCGCGATGAGCGCGTTCGTTCCGACTGACGCCGCCGAGCCGAGCGGCCCGGGCACGGCAAAGACCGGACGGCCGAGGCGACGCGCGTCCTCGGCGGTGATCAGCGCGCCGGACCCGACGCCGGCCTCCACCACGACGGTCGCAGCGCCGAGGGCGGCGATGGTGGCGTTCCGCTTCACGAACATCCACGGGTGCGCGCAGACATTCGGCGCGTATTGCGAGATGAGCGCGCCGTTCGCACGGATGCGCGGGACCAGTGGCCGGCGCCGGCCGCGTACCGTCGCGCGGAACAGCGCGATCCCCTCGCCGAGCACGGCAACGGTGCAGCCGCCCGCATCGAGGGCGCCGCGATGTGCGGCACTGTCGATACCCTGCGCGAGACCCGACACGACGACGACTCCCGCGCCGGCGCACGCGCCCGCGAGATCGCGCGCGATGCGCTCGCCGTACGCGCTCATACGCCGCGTCCCGACGATGGCGATGGCTCGCATGCGGAGCGCCGCGGCGTCGCCGTCGATCCACAGCGGCTCCGGTGGATGTTCCAGATCGAGCAGCCGCGGCGGATACCGGGGATCGGCGGGCCCGATCTCGATCACGCCTGTGCGCGGAGAAGCAGCGCGAAGGCGAGATCGGCGGTGCGGATGTCGTCGCTGCCCGCGAGGTCCGCGACGGTCCGCGCGACACGGAGCACGCGGTGGAATCCACGCGCCGAGAGACGGCGGCCGCGCACGGCCTCCGCCGCCAGCGCTTCCGCCTCCGCCGCGAGACGGCAGTGGCGCCGCACCTCCGCGACGGTGAGCTCGGCATTGCAGCGGCGGTCCGCGCCAGCGAGCCGCGCGCGCATCCGCTGGCGTGCCGCGATCACGCGCGCACGGACCACGCTCGACGGCTCGCGACCGTCCGCGCGCAGCTCCTCGTACGCGATGCGTGGAACGTGGACGCGCAGATCGATGCGATCGAGGAGCGGGCCGGAGAGTCGCGCGTGATAGCGGTCGACCGCATCCGGCAGGCAGGTGCACTGCTCGGCCGGATCGCCGGCGTGACCGCAGGGGCAAGGGTTCATCGCGGCGACGAGCGTGAAGCGCGCCGGATACGTGGCCGCATTGCCCGCGCGCGAGATCGTGACCGCGCCTTCCTCGAGCGGCTCCCGGAGGGTCTCGAGGACCGACGGTGAGAATTCCGCGAGCTCGTCGAGGAAAAGAGCCCCACCATG
>DASYUY010000133.1:0-18961 GCA_036000705.1 Candidatus Limnocylindria bacterium
CGCCGAGCGACATCAGCAGTCGGCGCCTGAACATCGTCGCGGTCGGAGCTAGACCGTAGCAGCGTCCGTGAGGTGCACTTTCACGCCTCGGCGGTGATCGCGGGCGATCAAGTCGTGTGTATCCGAACCCGGGTGATTCACGATCCGAGTGACGGGCTGCCGGGGGGCCGTCCGTCCTATTCGCCAATGAATGCGCCCGCCTGTCCTGGTATGTGACCCGATGATTAAAAGTCCCCTGCTCTACCGTTGAGCTACGGGCCCCAATTGTTTTCAGCAATTGTGGAGCAAGGGTTTGCCTTTCGAGCGAGGGGATTGCCGGCGGAGGACTCACGCCGATCGCCTCCCCTTAGATGGCGGTCAACGAACGGGCGAATGAGCTTGCGAAGCTCGTCGTCGGTGAACTCGCCGGCGTAACGCTCGGTGACCTTTGGCGACTTGTGACCGGCGAGCTTCATCGTCGTGTGCAGATCGTTGCCGTTGCGCAGCCAGTCGATGATCGCGGTGTTGCGCGCGCGGTGAAGCTTAAGTCCCTTTCCCGCGGGACCTTTCGCTTGAGCCGACGGAAGATCGAGGCGACGCCACCGTAGGTGAGGCCGTCGCAGTGGTTGTTGATGCTCTCGCTTCACTACCGCGACGAGGGTGACCTCCGCCGAGCCGAACCGGGGCCGGCTTATCCGAGGGCGGGTTCGGCGAAGTGCAAAAGGCGATCGTCGACCTCCTTGTCGATCCGTCGGTGACTGGACCGCGAGAAGCATCTCGTTTCACGACGCTGCGTTACGTCGCCGGATACATCCGCTCCGTTGACGGATCCCTCCAAGTAGCCTGCGCCGGCGGAAGCCTCAGTGGGCGCGAGACCCCGGCTTCCCGAGGTCTTGTCTCCTTTTGGGCGCGAGGCGTGAACTACCTGAACGTGGCGTCGGAGTGAGCCTCGGCCACAATGACCTCGGCGCCGGCGGGAAGCCCAGCCGGGTTGTCTGGCGCGGTTATGACAACGCGAATCGCGCGCACGGTCAGGCCAGAGTGACCGGGCGTTGTGCTACCCATGCAACTCGGCAGCGCCGCCCCGTTATCGCAGAACTGCTCGTTGAAGATCACGAAACCGATCCCCGGGAGCTCGACCACCTGGTTCCGCGGCGCCCCGACACTGATTGCGATCCCAAGCACCGTCGCCCCGACGAGCGACGTCCCGCCATCGTTCGAGGACGCGCCGACGGCGTCGGCCACGCTGTTGGATTGCGCCCGGATCAGCTGCGCACCGACTGTGCACTGGCTCGCCCCGGGGAGCACGCAGACGTCATGCACCTCCCCGTAGCTCGCAGCCGTGCTAGCCGTGTCCGCGAGAGCGCCGCTACTGTCGCTGACCGAGGTGCTGGCAGTCAGGCCAGCTGCGTTCACCGCGTTGAGCTCTCGGTGCTCGTGGCCGCCGCTTGCTGGAATGTCGACGAAGCCGAACGTGACGGGAAGCAGCGTCGGGTTTGTCCGCTGACTGGCGATGAACGCGTGCCCGCTGACGGCCTGCTCGGGCGCGAGCTTGCAGACGGTTGTCTGCGGAAAGTCGGAATGCGCCACGGCGTTCGAAACGATGACGTCAGTCGTCTGGTCCCCCGCCACAAGCGGCAGCGTATCTGTGAGGTGGACGTGGATCATGTTGACGGCGAGGTCCGCCGCATACGTGCCGCCCTGAGTTCCGGCGGGGATGGACGTCGATCCATTCCGCTCGTAGAGGATGATCTCGCTCCCGGGCCCGTAGACCGCGGATACATCGATGCGCGTGTTCGGCGCCACGTTGTCGTGGGGGGTCCCGTTCACGACGAGGTCCTTGAACGTGGACCCGACCGAGCTGAAGGACGCGGACGCCCCGCTTGCGCTGGTCGTGGCCACGCCGCGGACGAGACTCGCGGTCACGAGCCCGTTGAGGACATTCACGTTGGCGGACTCCGCAACACTTGTGTGATTCGCCTCAGCGGGAGCGGCAGTCACCATGCTTCTGCTGGACGTGCGCAGCGCGTCGGCGTGCAGGACTTCGCTTGAGGGATCTGGGATGTTGACGCCGAGAAGCTGAGCGCTCTGGCTACTCGCGCCCGCTCCAGACTGGCTGCTGCTGACCTGCACGAGGGTCTGATCGAGCGACAGGAGCGTCCTTCTGACCCGAGCGCCGAAGGCGCTGTCGTGGGCGCTTGCGAGTTCTGGCCGCGGCTTCGGCGAGCCCTGTACACACACCTGATTCGAAGAAAGAGGGCTCTGCTCGCTGCTCGAGATCGTCGCGACGTTGCAGATCGCACACCCGACGTCGGCCTGGACCTCAACCGTCAGCGTGATGCTGCCGGCCGTCCCCGGCGCGAGCGTGCCAATGGACCAGGAAACGTCGGTGATCGGGCTACCGTTCGTCGCGCAACCCCCCGTGCAGGAGACGAATGCGGTCCCGGCGGGGACCGGCTCGCTGATGACGACGTTGGTGGCGGCGCCGTCGCCGTCGTTCGAGAAGGTGAGGGTGTATGTGATCAGGTCACCCGGACCGGCAATCGTTCTGTCCGCCGCCTTCGTGAGGCTCAGCCTCGGGCAGAAGCCCCTCAGCGGCTGCGGGACGGTGCGATCCTTGATCTCCGAGCTGATCGCGGTGGACGCCCGCGTCTTCATGAAGGAGCTCGCGAACTGTCCGCACGCGACGGTGCCTATTGTGTCGGTGAGGTTGAGGACGGCCTCTCCGAATGCGCCCGGCTCGAGGCCCGCCACGGTGTTCGGGATATTGACCGCAGCGTCCCAGGTCACCCCTTGGGTTCCTACGGGCAGCTCGACGAGGCTACCGGCTGTGGCCGAGCCCTCCCAGCGAAACGCGCGTACGGCGATCGTCTTGCCGCCGAGATCGGTGTCGAAGGTGACGACGATGTCGCCCACCGTGCGCACCGGCAGCGCGGGGCAGGCGGGGTTTGGCGCCCCCGACTGATTGAACTCGTAGTCCATATGGGCGTCCCCACTGACCCCGGCACGCTGAAAGTCGACGTAGAGGAACTGCTTGCCCAGGTGCAGCCGGGTGGCGATCGCGCCACTCGTGATGTCATCCTTGCTTGGCGTCGATCCGGTCACGCACTGCCACGTGGCTGGCTCGAGCTCCTTCGATCCTCGTCCAAAGATGTCATCAGCCTGCCCAACGCTATCCGTGAACGTCGCGAGGTTGGGCAGCGGCGTCTCCCAGTCGCTGGGCTCGCCGGGACCCGAGTCGTCCGCAAGGTTGCCGTCGATCTCGAAGCCCCCGACCGAAGTGCCCGCATTGGACACCGCGGACAACGGGGAGGTGCTCGCCAGAGCTGCGAGTAAGAACACCGCTAAGACGACCGACAAACGCCGGCGCACCAAGTCGATCTCCTCTCCCGTGAACAACGAGCGACGAGCCACGCCTATGAGAGAGCGCCGGTCAGCGTGCGCCTGGCCGCGACAGGCGACAATCTCGGCGACCTAACGATCTGGCATCGGTTTCGTAACCGGCCGCGCTTGGAGCAACTCGCGGAGAACATCCTCGGCCCCGATGCGAACCGTCCGGAGTCGCAGGCTCGTGCGTCGTCGTCGTCGAGGAGACCGTGCCGGAGCTACTGCGTGGCCGGTGTCCCAGAAAACCGCGTGTTCGGCGGCATCGCCCCTCGTTCGAGGGCGATGGGATCAAAGTCCTACTCCGGCACGCGCATCCGGATGAAACGCTGCGGTCCGTATTCGCTGTCGTGATCGAAGGTCTCGACGATGTCCGCGGCGTGGGCGCGCACCACCTTGTCGGCGTACCCGTTCGCGATCGCCGCATCGCGCTCGATGAACCGCGCACCGGCAGCACGCACGTCCGCGTAGAGGCGACCCATCAGCGTCTTCACCAGTCCGCGCCCTTGGTGGCTCCTCGCGATCGCGGTGTTCGCGATGTAGAAGGTATCGGGACCGCGCGGCTCGGACTGCGTGTACCCCACCAGCAGCTCGTCCGCGGGCGGGCCGTCCCACAGCAACACCGCGAGGGTGCGCTCTCCAGTGAACATCGCGAGCAGCTCGTCTTGGCCGAAGGCGTCCTCGCCGAAGCACTCGCGTTCGATCTGACCGATGCGTGTCCTGATGGTGTTCCACGAGCGCGTGCTGTGCCGGCCGAACGACTCGACGCGGATCTCGCGCATGCCTGTCAGTGTCGCTCTAGCTGTTGCTCTCCGGCTTCAGGACGGCGGCTAGAGGCAGCGAGAAGTAGAACGTCGTTCCCTTGTCGACCTCGCTCTCGGCCCAGACGCGGCCGCCGTGGCGATGCACGATCCGCTTCACCGTGGCGAGGCCGATCCCGGTCCCCTCGAACTCCGCCGTGTTGTGCAGCCGCTGGAACGCTCCGAACAGCTTCTGCGCGTAGCGCATGTCGAATCCCGCGCCGTCGTCCTTCACGAAGAACACAGCCTCGCCGTCGCGCGTTTCGCCCCCGAAGCTGACGTGTGCCGGCTGCCGCGCGCGCGTGAACTTCCAAGCGTTGCCGAGGAGATTCATCAGGGCGATCCGCAGCAGGCGTTCGTCGCCCCTCGCGGGCAGGACGCCGTTGCTCTCGAACTCCACCTGTCGCTGCGGCTCGCGCGCGCGCAGCTCCTCCACGACGGAAGACGCGAGGGCCGTAAGGTCCACGATCCTTGGCTTCATCTCGTCCCGCGTGATGCGCGACAGCAGGAGCATGTCGTCGATGAGCGTGCCCATTCGCGTCGCGGCGGCGCGCACGCGCTCCAGATGCTGCCGGCCGTCGTCGCCCAGCTCGGCGCCCTTGTCCTCGAGCAGGATCTGGCTGAAGCCGTCGATGCTGCGGAGCGGCGCCCGGAGGTCGTGCGAGACGGAGTACGCGAAGGCCGCGAGCTCGTCGTTGAGCGCGCGCAGCTCGGAGACGTTGCGCTCGAGCGTCCGATTGAGCTCGTGGACCTCCTCGAAGAGACGACGGTGCTCGAGGACGACACCGGCCTGGTCGGCGAGCAGCTGCAGCAGCCCGAGATCGTCATCGAAGAACGCTGTCCGCTTCGCGACGAGGACGCCGATGACGCCGATCCGGCGCGCGCCGACGCTTACGGGCGCAGCAAGAACGAATTGCCGCCCGAGCGCGCGGTACTCCGTCGGAAGGCGTTTGCCGGCGGCGTGGTCGCTCGTGACGATGGCCCGCTGTTGCACGAACGCCTGCGCGGCGAGCGATTCGTCGATGGTGCGATCGATGACCGGGCGCCCGTTGCGCCAGTAACGGAGGACCTCGCCCTCCGGCTGCCAGATGCCGAGACCGACCTCCGGCTCGCCCATCGCGGTCGCGAGCTCGCGCGCGAGCGTCACGTACACCAGCTCCGGCGCAGCCTCACCGACGAGCCGGTTCGTTCGACGGACGAACGCGAAGACCTCGGGCGCTTGCCACGCTCGACGCAGCGGGCCCGGCGGCGCGAATCCAAGGAGGTACGCGAGCCCGGAGCAGAGCGCGAGCGGAAGGATGAATGCTCCGAGGAGCGGGAGCACGATGGCCACACCGGCGCCGAGGATCGTGACTGCCAGGAACAGCGTGCCCGCCGCGATGAGCTGCAGTCGGCGACGCGTCACACCGTGGGCGCGTCGCGTGGCGCGCAGCACCGCGAAACCGGCGTAGCCCTCGAAGACGACGAAGTAGACGAGGATGAGCAGCACAAGCGGCTGCGGCATCGGGCTCGGCACGCCCAGGAGGGCGATGGTGGTAAGAGCCCAGGTGAGGCCCGCCGCGGGAACGACGAGCCGCGGGAGATCGGTGAAGCCCTGGATCGCGCGGAGAGTCAGGAGCGGCATCGCGAGGATGAGCGCTCCCGAGATCAGCGACAGGGTCGGATCACGGATACCGAGCGCCTGAGTGACCCAGTTCTGGGTGATGGAGATCGCGGGCGCCCCGAAAAACAGGGCGATGTCGATGCTCTCGCGGCTCGGGCGCCGGATCGCGCGCACGAGCACCGCGAGGAAGACCAGCAGGAACGACACGTTGGTGAGGCCCTGGATCAGCTGAATCGCGGTCACGCGGCCACCTTCCCGTTCCACGCGGCGACCCACGGCGCGACGGCCGCGGCCGGCATCGGTCGCGCGATGTGATAGCCCTGCGCGGAGTCGCAAGAGATCGACGCCAGACGCTCGAGCGACCGCGCATCCTCGACACCCTCGGCCACGACTCGCAGACCCAGCGCGTGGCCGAGTTCAGCGGTCGCGCGGACGATCGCGGCGCTGTGCTCGTCGACGTTGATCCGTGTCACGAACGAGCGATCGATCTTCACCGCGTCCACGGCAAGACGCTGGAGATAGGCGAGCGACGAGTAGCCCGTGCCGAAGTCATCGATCGCCAAGTGCGCACCCATCGAGCGCAGCGCCTGCAGACCGCGCATCGCGCCCTCGGGATCCGCCATGACGTCGGTCTCGGTGATCTCGAAACCGACTAGGGCCGCTGGCACGTCGCTCCGCTCGATCAGGTCGCGCACGAGCTCCGGCAGCTCGGGATCGTGCAGGGTGCGGCTCGAGAGATTCACCGATACGGCGAGCTCGACGCCGCCGTCGCGCCAGTGCTTCAGCTGTCGCAGCGCTTCTCGCAGCACCCAGACCGTGAGCGGCTTGGTCAGTCCCGCGCGCTCGGCCAAAGGGATGAACTCGATCGGCGGCACCATGCCGCGTCGGGGATGCTGCCAGCGGACGAGCGCTTCCAGCGCCCGTATCTTGCGCGTGCTCAGATCGATGATCGGCTGGTAGTGGAGAACGAGCTCGTCGCGCTCGATCGCGCGGCGCAGCTCCGACATGAGGGCGAGCCGCTCCGGTGCATATTCGTCGTGCGCCGGGCTGTACGCGGCCCAGCCCTCGCCGCTCTTGGCGATCTGCACCGCGACCTCGGCGCGCCGCATCAGCGTGTCGGCCTCATCACCATCGCGTGGATAGGTGACCAGGCCCACGCTGACCCGCGTCTGCAGCGCCTGATCGTCGACGCGCAGCGGCTGCGCGAAGGCGTCGTGCGCCGCTCGCGAAAGACGCAGGGCGGCCTCGTCGTCCACGACGCTCGCAAGCACGGCGAACTCGTCGCCTGTGACGCGCGCGATGACCGCGGCGTCACCGACCGTTTCGCGGAGACGCGGTCCCATCGCCCGCAACACAGCGTCTCCGAGGCGCGGACCGACGGAGTTGTTCAGATCCTTGAAGTGGTCGATATCGACGTACAGGATCGCCAGCCGGCCGCCGCGCGCGCTGACGCGCTCGAGCTCGTCGTGCAGGGTGTCGCGGAACAGCGCGCGGTTCGGGAGCGCGGTGAGGCTGTCGAAGTGGGCGAGCCGCTCGAGGTCGCGCGCCCGCGCGTCGGACTCGGCCTGGAGTCGCATGTTCTCGAGCGCCATGGCGACCAGCGACGCGAAGCGTCGCAGGAGATCGACGTCGCGCGCGCTGAAGCGCCGATCGTCCGCGGCGAGCCCGAGCACCCCGATCGTCATCTCGTTGCGCACGATCGGCACCGCGAGCGCGATCGGCCCGCCGAGCGCGATCTGCGTCTCCTCGGGCGGCTCGCCTTCGGCGCGGATCTGTACCGCGCCCGACTGGAGCGCACGGCCGACGATCGATGAGGCGGTCGCGAAGGAACGGCCCTGCGCATCGCGGAAACGGCCGATGGCCGAGACGAGCTCCATGCGGCCGCCTTTGACCGGCACGAACAGCCCGGCGGCCGTGGTGGAGACGACGCGTTGTGCGGCGGTGAGGATCGACGCGAGGCCGTCGTGCGCGAGGGCGCCTGCGGCCACGATACGCGCCGCCTCCGTGAGCGCCTCGGCCTCGACACGCTGACGCTCGGATTCGTCGAAGAGGCGACCCACCTCGAGCGTTGGTGCGACCTCCGATGCGAGGAGCGACAGCAGCTGACGCTGCTCCTCCGAGAAGGTCCGCTGCGTCTCGCTGATCACGACGATCCCGCCGATGGCCCGGTCGCCCACGAGCAGCGGAGCGGCCATCGCGCTCTTCACGAAGTTGCGTGAGACCGCGGCGGCGTTCGCCCAGCGGGTGTAGTCCTCCACGACGACGAGCTCGTGTTGGACGAACGCGCTCCCGACGGCGCCCTCGCCGCTGCGCAGCACGTAGGCGCGCTGGCCCTCGGGGATGCCTTCGATCGAGAGCGCCCGCAGCAGCTGCGAACCCGCGTCCCACCCGTAGACGGCGCAGCCGTCGGCGTGTGCGAATTCCCGTGCGTGCCGGACAGCGAGCTCCGCCACCGCGCCCGGCTCGGGGAGTCCGCCGATCGCGCTGGCCACCTCGCGCAGCGCCGCGAAGGCGCGATCGAGCGAACGGCGCGCGGCGCGCGCCGCGGTCTGCCGCAGCTCGCGATCGACGACGGCCGGAAGACGTGCGAGGCGGCCCTTGACCAGATAGTCGTTCGCTCCGGCGCGCATCGCGTCGACGGCGACGTCCTCGCCCATCGTGCCCGACACGATCACGAAGGGGACGTCGGGGTCACGCCCGCGCACCATCTGCAGGGCGGCCCCGGACCCGAACTGGGGCATGCTGTGGTCCGAGAAAACGATGTCCCATGGTCCCTGCGACAGGGCGCTGTCGAGAGAGTCGCTGTCGAACGCGCGCTCGTAGTTGACGTCGTAACCGGAGCGGCGCAGCTCACGGGCGAGCAGCTCCGCATCATCGGCCGAGTCCTCGACGATGAGCGCGCGGAGCGACGTGCTCACCGTGCCGCGGGAGTCGGCGGCGGCTCGTTCAGGACGAGCCAGTACATGCCGATCTCGCGCACCGACTCGACGAAGTGCGCGAAGTCGACCGGCTTGCGGATATAGCTGTTCGCGCGCAGCTCGTAGCCACGCAGAAGATCCGACTCCTCCTTGGAGGAGGTGAGGATCACAACGGGGAGGAGCTTCGTCCGCGCGTCTTCGCGTATCTGGCGGAGCACCTCGAGCCCGTCGACCTTGGGAAGCTTGAGATCGAGCAGCACGATCTGGGGGTCAGGCTCGCGGCGCTGCGTAAACTTCTCGCGCTTGAAGAGCCAATCGAGCGCCTCGGCTCCGTCGCGGACGACGACGATGCGGTTGCCGATGTTGTTCTTCGCGAAGGCGCGCAGGGTGAGAGCCTCGTCGTCAGGGTTGTCCTCGACGAGCAGGATGACCTTTGTTTCATCCAGCACCGCTCACCACCACCGGCCCGATTCGCAGATAGGCACTCCCTGCCTCGCGTCGCACGGGAGAAGAGTTATAGGTGGCGCTCCCGCATGTCGAACAGCCATACTTACGTATAGTTGAGCGACCAGATTGAGACTCCCGACAACGAGCGCCGCCGCGTTCGTGGCCGGCGTCTCACCGACCGCCAAGCGCTGGTACTCGAGCTCGTCGCCGAAGGCCTCGAGAACAAAGAGATCGCGCACCGGATCGGCCTCTCGGAGCAAGCGGTGAAGGAGCATGTTTCCTCACTCCTCCACCGGCTCGCGGTCCGCAACCGCGCGGCGCTTGCCGAGATCGCGACCGAGCTCAAGATCGTCGGGACGATGGAGCTCGAGCCGGAGTGGCTGAGCTACGTCTTCCAGCGCTCACCGGTCATGAAGGCGATCGTGCGTGGACCCGACCACATCTTCGTCGCGGCGAACGCGGCCTACACGCATGCCTCGGGTGATCGAGAGATCATCGGTCTGCCGTTCCATGAGGTGTTCCCGCAGGGGGCACGCGAGGTCCTCGATGAGGTCTACAGCACGGGTCGACCTCAGGTGCTGCACGACTTCCGGGGCCGATGGGGTAGCCACCAGGGGTCGGACAGATACGCCGAGGTCTCGCTCCAGCCCCTGCCCGGCCCCGGGGGCGTCGCGGGGATCAGCATCCTGGCCGTTGACGTGACCGACGCCGTCCGTGCGCGTCAGCAGCTCGCCGAGCTCTCGGCGGAGCAGCTCGCGATGTTCGATCTGGTGCCGAGCGGGATCGTCGTCCTCGACCAGCGCGGCGTCGTCGTGAAGGTCAATCGCGCGGCGCAGTCCCTGTTGGGCGCTGGGCCGTACAGACCCGTCAGCACCGAGTCAGCGCGGCTGTACAGGTTGCGCGATGCCGCAACCGGACGCGAGCTCCCGTCGGTCGAGGATGCGCTCGCGCGTACCCTGGCCGGAGAAGGCTTTCGCGACCTGCGCGTTCAGATGTTCCTTCCAGCCCTTGGCCGCGATGCGGTCGTGCGCATCGACGCCACACCGCTCCGCTCAGCTGATGGAGAGGTGCGTGCCGTCGTCGCCGCGGTCACCGAGATCGCCCGGCCCGCGCCGGCGGCTTGAGCGGACGACCGACCAAGCGCCATCAGGCTCGTCGCTCGCGCTGCATCGGGCGCGACCGTAAAGTGACGGCCGTATGGAAGCGGTGACGGTGGAGCCGCCGAGCGATAAGCCCGCGTCGGGTGAGGGCGTCTACGTCTACTGCATCATCGAATCGCCTGAGCCACGGTCGTTCGGCAAGATCGGGATCGGCGGCCGCGGCGACGAGGTCTACACGGTGCACCACCAGGACCTCGCGGCGGTCGTCAGTCGCAGCCTGCTGATGGTGTACGACCCGACGCGCGAGAACGCGCTGACGCACGAGCACGTGACCGAGGTCGTGATGATCGACAACAGCTTCACGCCCCTCCCGATGAGCTTTGGCACGCTGTTCAAGACCGAGGACGACACGAGGGAGTTCCTGAAGGACACCTACAAGGAGCTCCGGGACGTGCTCCGCAAGATGAAGGACAAGCTCGAGTTCGGCCTGAAGATCAACTGGGACCGCGAGTCGGTGCTGGTGGAGGTCGAGCGCGACTACGAAGAGATCCGTCGCCTCAAGGCCGAGATCGAGACGAACCAGCAGTCATCCACCTATTTCGCCCGCATGCAGCTCGGCCGGCTGGTGGAGCAGGCGCTCGCGGAGAAATCCGAGGCGTACGTCCGCGAGATCTACGAGGAGCTGCAGGCGTCGGTCATCGCGTCACGCTCGAACAAGGTCATCGGCGACCGCATGATCATGAACGCCGCGTTCCTCGTTGCGCGCGACAGGGCGGATCTGTTCGACCGGAAGGTCCAGGAGATCGGCAAGCGCTTCGAGGGCAAGCTGTCGTTCAAGTACACCGGGCCCTGGCCGCCGTACAACTTCGTCACGATCCGTTTGAAGCTGGAGCGGGGCGCCGGGTCGACGGCGTGATCCTCTTCAAGCTCCTGGCGCTGCCCGTGACGGCGCCCGTGGCCGGCATCCGCTACTGCCTCGAAAAGGTCCTCGACCTCGCGGAAGCCGAGATGTGGGACGAGGAGCCCGTTCGCGAGCGGCTCATCCTGGTGAACGAGGCCTTCGAGCAGGGCCGCTTGCCGGAGGCGGAATTCCGCGAGCGCGAGCGCGAGCTCCTCGCGCGCCTGCGCGAGATCCGCGAGCAAAAGAAGGCAGCCGCGCGCGAGCAGGGCTCCGCCATGCCCGACGAGGGTCGGCGCGAGGTCGTCATCGAGCTGCCCGACGAGATGCGATGAGCCCGCTGCGTTACGTCTATGGCATCGCGCGAGCGAGCGACGCGGTGCGGGTGGCATCCGCGGACATCACGGGCATCGGCGAAGCGCCGGTGGGCTGCATCGTCGAAGGCGCGCTCCTCGCCGCCGCGAGTGACGTCGACGAGACGGAGTACGGCGAGGCGCCGCTCAACGAGCGCGTCCGCGATCTCGACTGGCTCGCCGCTCGTGCGGCGCAGCATCAGGCGGTCAACGGACGCCTGCTGGATCTCCTCGGCACGGTGCTGCCACTGTCGTTCGGCGCGATCTATCGCGACGACGAACGCGTTCGCCAGATGCTGCGCGAGCACGCCGCGGATCGGGTCGCGCAGCTCGCGTCCCTTGCCGGCCGCGCCGAGTGGGTCGTGACGGTCTCGCGCGACGCGGACAGTCCGGTGGATGACGCCGAAGTGCGTGCCCTCGACGAGCGGATCGCGACCAGCCCGCCGGGACGCGCGTTCCTCCTGGACAAACAGCGCGGCACGACGCTCGCGCGCTCCACGCAGCAGCGTGACAGCGACGCGGCTGCCGCCGCGCTCGCCGGGCTCGAGGGCGTCGCCGAGCGGACCTTCCGCGAGCCCGTCGGAGTGGTGGGCACCGACACGGTCGCGCTGCGTGCGTCGATCCTCGTCGCGCGCGATCGGGAGGCCGCGCTGGTGAAGGCGATCGCTGAGCTCGAAGCCGGTCTCGGCGAGAGCGGCTATCGCGTGCGCGCGAGCGGGCCCTGGCCCGCGTATCGCTTCGGCGGGACCGCGTGACGCCCCCCACGACGACGCTCGACGTCCCGCTCGTGGAGCTCGTGGATCGGCTGCTCAACCGCGGTGTCGTCCTCACCGGCGAGGCCACGATCTCCGTCGCCGGCGTCGACCTCGTGTACCTGGGGCTGAGCGTCGTGCTGTCGTCGGTCGACAACATCCGACGAGCGGGTGTCGAGGTATGAAGCTTCTCCTCCGTGCGATCGTCGCCGAGCACGACGCCGGCGTCGCCACCGACCAGGGGCTGCGCGCGGTCACTGCGGCGCGCGTCGCCGCGCTCGCGTCGCCCTGGGAGAGATCAGGTGTCGCGGGTGAAGCCGAGCTGCTCGATCACCATCGCCGGATCCAGGCGATCTTCGAGCGGGTGCCGTGTCTGCCGGCGCGATTCGGAAGCATCTTCGCCGACGAGGATGCGCTGCGCGCGAAGCTGACGGAGCGAGAGACGGCCCTTGCGGAGCAGCTCGTGCGCGTGGGGCACCGCTGCGAGCTCGCGATCACCTGCGCCTGGCGCGACGGCGGAGCGACCGATCCGGTCGACATGGTCCCGGCGACGAGCGGGCGCGCATACCTCGAGCGCGGGCGAGCACGCGCACGTGTTGAAGCAGCGCGCGAGCAGCGTGCCGGGGAGATCGCTGCTCGCCTTCTCACCGAGCTGGCGATCGAGCTGGCGTTCGTTCGACACAGGACTTGCCCCCGACCGGCCGTGGCCGTTTCAATGTCCGCCTTGGTGACGCGCGACGAGATCGATGAGACGAGTTCGCGCGTCGTACGGCTTGGCGCACAGCTTCCCGACGTCACGACCGTCGTGCAAGGACCCTGGGCTCCGTATACGTTCGCGGTGAGCGAATGAGGGCCACCGAGTCGACGAAGATCGAGCTGGAGCTCCGGGAGGAGGTCGCGCGTCTTCGCTCGCTCCTTCCCGAGCGCATCGAGCTCGCCCCAGATGACATCGAGCGCGGCCTCGCTGGTCTGGTGCTGACCCTCGTCGAGTTCCTTCGTCAAGTCCTGGAGCGGCAGGCGATCCGCCGGATGGAAGGCGGGACGCTGACAGATGAGGAGATCGAGCGGGTCGGCCTCGCGCTGATGCGGCTCGAGCAGAAGGTCGGCGAGATCGCCGAGCAGTTCGGGCTCGACCAGAACGACATCCAGCTCCGCATCGGAGCGGCGACATGAGCATGAGCCGCCTGCCCCCGGGACAGCAGCACGAATCGGCGACGCTCGTCGATCTCCTCGATCGCGTACTCGACAAGGGCCTCGTGGTCGCCGGCGACGTGAGCATCTCGCTGGCGAACGTCGAGCTGCTCACGATCCGCATCCGGCTGCTCGTGTGCTCGATCGACAAGGCGGAGCAGATCGGCCTCAACTGGTGGCGGAGTGAGCCCGCATTCGGAGGCAAGCGCCAGACTGACGGGATCGGCGCGGGAGACGTGGCGCGCCTCGAGGCGCGCATCGCCCAGCTTGAGCGGCAGCTCAAGACAAAAGGGGGTTAGCAGATGGCGGTGGTAGAACGCAGTCCAGGCGGCTCGAGCCTCATCGATGTGCTCGACCGGATCCTGGACAAGGGCATCGTCATCGATGCCTGGGTCCGCGTCTCGCTCGTCGGCATCGACCTCATCACTGTCGAAGCCCGCGTTGTCGTCGCCTCCATCGACACCTACCTGCGGTACGCCGATGCGCTCGGCCTTTCGCCGCGCCAGACGACCGGAACGCTGGGCACCGGCGCCGCTTCGCTGGAAAGCGCGACGAGCCGAGCACGGACGACGCAGGAGCGATAAGCCGCAGGCTGGCCGATGCGAGACGTCGTCGAGCCGCAGCGGGAGGCCGCGACCGGGCGTGACCCGCGCGAGACCCTCGAGCCGATGCTCGACGATCTCGTTCGCGGCATGGGGTACGACAAGGCGATCGTCCTCGTCTACGACGAGTCGAGCGCATCCCTGCGCGGACTGTTCGGTTGGAACGTCACCGACGAGCAGGCGCGCAGTCTCGCCGTAGGGGTCGCCGGCTCGGATAACCCGCTCGTCGTCGCCCTGCGCACCGGTGCCCCCCAGCGCGTCGATCCGGGTGATGGCGCGACGCTCGACGCGAACACCGGAGCCTCGCTGGCCGAAATGGGCATCAGCGGTTTCGTCGCGGCGCCGCTGCGATCCGCGACCGGACGCAGCGACGGGCCGCGAGCGGTCGTCCTTCTTTCTCGCAAGGACGGTGTCCGCGACGCCGACCTCGAGCAGCTCGTGCCCTTCGCGCGTCAGGCGAGCGCCGCGCTCACGCGCGAACAGGACGTGCAGGTGCTCCGCCGCGCGAGCGAATCGCACGCGGTCGAGAAGGAATGGCTCTGGTGGATGGTCAACTCGGTCGCCGACCCGGTCCTTGTCACGGACGCGCAGAACGACATCCTCCACCTCAACCGCCGTGCGGAGCATCTCTTCCGCTCGAGCGACGAGGAGTCGGCAGGTAAGCGGCGCGCAGTGTGGATGAACAACTTTCTCTTCACCGCGGCGCTGTCGGCGTGGAACCTCGATACCGCCAGCCGCGCCACGAACCGCGAGGTGACGCTGGTCGATCCGGTCGAAGGCACCGAGCTCATCTACGAGGTCATCACGATGCCGGCGCTCAACCACCGCATCGGCGAGCGGGGCGTCGTCTCGGTGCTCAAGGACGTCACGGACATCCGGCACATGACCGAGGAGCTGGCCCGCAGCGCCGAGCGCATCCAGACCGCGGACCTACAGATCCGCGCCGAGCGCGACCGGCTCGACCTCGTCCTCCGCAGCGTGCCGAACCCGATCATCGTCGTGGACAACGACAACGAGATCATCACCTTGAACGCCGCGGCCCAGAGCCTGTTCGCTCCGCGCGGCGGCGGCCGGCACGATCAGCTCGCGCTCGCGAACGACGCACGCTTCACGTCCTTCCTCTCGCAGCTCCGCCTCGAGCCGTCGGCCACCAAGCGCGGCGAGGTGATGCTGACGGACCCCGAGACCGAGGAACGTCTCGAGATGGAGGTGACGGCCGCGGACGTGCGCGGACCCCACGGCTCAGTCGTCGCGACCGTCACGGCGATGCAGGACGTCGGTCGCCTCCGCGAGCTGGAGCGACGGCGGCTGGAGCAGGTGCTGTTCGACACGGAGAAGCTCGCGGCGACGGGGCGCCTCGCGGCGTCGATCGCGCACGAGATCAACAACCCGCTCGAGGCCGTGCAGAACTCGCTCTACCTTCTCTCCAGAGCCGTCCCGGAGGGTGCGCCGGAGCGCTCCTTCCTCGACATCGCGACGCGCGAGACGCAGCGCATGTCGCGGATCCTCCGGCAGATGCTCGGCTTCTACCGCCCGGCGACATCCATGGGGCCGACGGACGTGAACGCGCTGATCCACGAGGCGGAGACGCTCGTCGCGAAGCGCCTGCGCGAGACCGGCGTGCGCATCGAGAAAGAGCTGCTGCCGACGCTGCCTCTCATCCGTGCGTCGGTGGATCAGCTGAAGCAGGTGCTTCTCAATCTGTTCCTGAACGCCGCTGAGGCGATGCCGAACGGCGGACAGCTCATCGTGGCGACGGCGACCGGCGGCGGCGAGCTCGACGCGTTCTCCTCCGATGTCGTGCGCATCGACGTGCGTGACACCGGCACGGGGATCAGCGACGAGGCGATCGCGCGCATCTTCGAGCCATTCTTCTCGACGAAGATGGAGAAGGGGACCGGACTGGGTCTATGGGTCTCGCACGGGATCGTTCAGGCGCACGGCGGCACGCTGAAGGTCCGAAGCCGGCCCGGCCAGGGGACCACGTTCACGATCACGCTTCCGATCGCGGGACCGCAGGACGATGCCGAACAGTAAGGTCCTCGTGGTCGACGACGAGCAGAGCGTCGCGACCACGATCAAGGCGATCCTCGAGCTTGACGGCAGCGAGGTCACCGCCGTGACGAGCGGCACGGATGCCCTGGCCCAGCTCCGCGAGCACGAGTTCGACGTCGTGCTCACCGACCTGCGGCTCGACGACCTCGACGGCATCGAGATCCTGCGGGAGACCCAGAAGCTCTGGCCCGACACGGTCGCCATCATGCTCACCGGCTACGCGTCCCTCGAGTCCGCGGTCGCGGCTCTGCGCAGCGGCGCATACGACTACCTGATCAAACCGTCCGATGTGGACGAGCTGCGCGCGACGATCGGGCGCGCGCTCGAGCGCCGCCGGTTGCGCCAGCGCCTGGTCGAGCTGGAGCAGCTGGACAGGCTCAAGACGCAGTTCCTGTCGATGGCCTCGCACGAGCTGCGCACGCCACTCACGGCGGTCAGCGGCTTCATGCAGATCGCGCGGCGCCGCATGTTGCGCCTGAGCGGGGCGACGGACGTGCCGGCGCCGTGGCGCGACGAGGCTCAGAAGGCCGACGAGACGCTCGAGATGGCGAACCGGCAGTCGAAGAAGCTGGCGCGCCTCATCGACGAGCTCCTCGATGTGTCGCGGCTCCAGCAGGGTCGCGTCGAGATGCGGCTGGCGGAGATCGAGCTGACGGACGTCGTGCGCGACGTCGCGGAGCGGATGCGGCTCCTCAGCAAGGGCCACGAGATCGAGACGAACATCGCCGGGATCGCGCCTATCGTCGCCGACCGCGACCGGATCGAGCAGGTCCTCGAGAACCTCGTCGGCAATGCCATGAAGTACTCGCCCGAGGCCGGTCATATCGAGATGTCGCTGCACGTGAACGGCGCCAACGCGGTCGTTTCCGTTCGCGACGAGGGCATCGGCATCGCGCCGGGTGAGGTCGAGAAGATCTTCGGCCTCTTCTACCGCTCGCCGGACCCGCGCGCCGACCACGTCGGCGGTCTCGGCCTGGGCCTCTACATCAGTCGCGAGATCGTGTCACGGCATCACGGACGGCTCTGGGCCGAGCGCAACACGGGAGCGGGCACGACCTTCCACGTCGCGCTGCCGCTCGCGCACGTCAGATCCCGCGAAGAAGCTCGGACGGCGTAGCTAACGCGCCAGCAGGTACACACGCGGGCTGAGCTTTCCGATCATCCGATAGATGTGCCAGAGACAGTCTCCGAGCATGATGTCGTAGGCCGCCTGTCCGAACCGCGTGATGTAGCGCTCCGGCGCGCGCAGTAGACGGGCGGCGCGCAGCAGTCGCCGACTCGCGTCGCCCCTCTCCTCCTCGGCGCGTTCTCCCCACTCGCTGCCCAGCTCGATGCGTTTCTCGATGCGCAGACCCGCTGCGGTGATGGCCGCTTCGGTGCGCAGCGGATCCGCGCTGGCCCGGGCGCCACGCATGGTCTGCCACAGCCACGCCGCCTCTCGCGGCTCGAGGCGGTCGGTACGGAACCATTGGTACACGAGGACGCGTCCTCCGCTGCGTAGCACCCTGCGGAACTCGGCGTATGCCGCGTCGAGCGCTTCGACGTGGACCAGGACATCGCGACACCACACCAGATCGACGCTCGCATCGCCCAGCGGTATCGCCTCGGCGGCACCGATCTCGAAGCGGACGCGTGTGCTGAGCTCGGGGTCATGCTTCGCCGCCGCGGACAGCGCCTCGCGCGCGAGGTCGATGTGCCGCTGCACGGGATCGATCCCGCGAACGGCGAAGCCGAAGCGTTCGGCCAGCGCCAGCGTGTGCTCGCCTTCGCCGCAACCGACGTCGACGACGTTCGCGCCTCGCGGCAGGCCGAGATCGCGCACCAGCTCGTGGAGGAATTCAGGACCTCGCGGATGCAGGCTTGTGTCGAGCGCAGCTTGGAACTCGGCCTCGATGCGCGGATATGCGTCGTAGAAGGAGTCCAGCTCCGCGCGGTCGAGCGATCCCATCTCCGAAGAGTACGAGTCGGCGCTGCGACGGTCGGACGGCGTGACTAGCGCACGCGCAGCGTGAAGCGCAGCGGGTAGTGATCGTCCAAGGTGTATGTGAACTCCCAGCAGCCGGTCTCCGGAACACCGACGCCTCCCGCTTGGAACCCGATGTCCGCCGGACCCATCGGGTTCTTGGCGACAACACCAGGCGCATCGAGTCGATTACCTTCCCACCAAACTTGGCCGTACTTGAGCCGATACGGTGGGATCTTGTCGCCGAGGCGGCCGACGATCTCGCCGTCTTGCGGCAGGAGCACCCACATCGCCTCGTTGCCATACCAATTCAACTTCTGCATCTTTGACCGCTTGTCGGGATCGGTCGAGGTCGAGTGATTCGCCATGAAGTCGAGAGCCTCGGGGGCCGGGTCCATGTGCGCGACGGTGGGTTGGCACTCGGCCGTAGCCATTGGCGGGGTGGAGGCGCACGACGTCAACGTCAGCAACAGAGCCGCAGCCACGGGCATCCTGCTCCCCATCTGCACTCTCCGTACAACGTGACCACCGAGAAGTTCCCCGCAGGTCAGATCCCGCGAAGGAGCTCGCTCAGCGTGACGTCGAGCCGGCGCGCGAAGTGCGCGAGCGCGGCGAGGGAAGGCGCGACGCGGCCGGTCTCCATCTTCCAGACGTACTGGCGCTCGAAGTAGACGCGGCCGCGCTTGTCGGCGCCGAGCTGCGCCATCGTCAGACCGCGTGTCCGTCGCAGCGCGCGAAGGCGCCGGCCGGTCCGCTTCAAGAGCAGCGGCTCGCCGGGAACGTCGGGATTGACGCGGGCCGGCATCAGATCCCGCGCGCGACGAAATCGACCATCGCGTCGAGGGCTTCAGCCCCGTAGGGCGCGGCGAAGATGCCCCGCGCGTGCTCGCTCCCGCCGAACATGAGGAGCGTCTTC
>DASYUY010000134.1:0-11380 GCA_036000705.1 Candidatus Limnocylindria bacterium
TTCGCGATGATCGGCGTCGAGCTCACCGACTCGATCTACGTCGCGCTGAACATGCGGATCATGTCGCTGATCGGCAAGGTCGCGCTCGACCGGCTGGGCGCCTCGGACGATTTCAACCACGGACTCCACTCCGTCGCCGACTGCGATCCCGAGCGTCGCTACATCACGCACTTCCCGCAGGACAACACGATCTGGTCGGTGGGCTCCGGTTACGGCGGCAACGCCCTGCTCGGCAAGAAATGTCTCGCTCTGCGGATCGCGAGCTATCGCGCGCGCCAAGAGGGTTGGCTCGCGGAGCACATGATGCTGCTCGAGGCCGAGAGTCCTGAGGGCGAGACCCACTTCATCGCCGGTGCCTTCCCGAGCGCGTCGGGCAAGACCAACCTCGCAATGCTCGTGCCGCCACCGGAGTTCCAGGGCTGGAAGATCCGGACGATCGGTGATGACATCGCGTGGATGCGCGTCGGAGATGACGGTCGTCTCTACGCGGTCAACCCGGAGTTCGGATTCTTCGGTGTCGCGCCGGGGACGAATCAGCACACCAATCCGAACGCGATGCGCATGCTCGAGCACGACTGCATCTTCACCAATGTCGCGCTCAGGCCGGACAAGGACGTGTGGTGGGAGGGCATGGACGGACCGGACACGGACCTCATCGACTGGCGCGGCCGGCCCTGGAAGCGTGGTGCGAAGGAGCCCGCCGCGCACCCGAACAGCCGGTTCACGGCGCCGATGGACAACAACCCCGCGCTCTCGCGTTACGCGAAGGATCCGCGCGGCGTGCCCATCTCGGCGATCCTCTTCGGCGGCCGCCGCTCGACCACGGTGCCGCTCGCGGTCGAGTCGTTCAACTGGACGCACGGCGTGTATCTGGGCGCGACCGCGGGAGCCGAGACGACCGCCGCGATCACCGGTGCCGTTGGGCGCGTCCGCCGCGACCCGATGGCCATGCTCGCGTTCATCGGCTACGACGCGGGCACGTACTTCGCGCACTGGCTCTCGATGTTCGGCCGCACGGCGCAGCCACCCAAGATCTTCCTGGTGAATTGGTTCCGCAAAAGCGACGACGGCCGCTACCTCTGGCCGGGCTACGGCCAGAACATGCGCGTTGTGAAGTGGATCATCGACCGCTGCGCAGGTCGCGCCGGCGCGATGGAGACACCGATCGGCTACACGCCGCGCGTGAGCGATCTCGATCTCCGCGGCATCGACGCGAGTCCCGACGCGATCGCGGCCGCGCTGCGCGTCGACCCCGAAGAGTGGACGAAGGAGCTCGACGCGCACGCCGACTGGTTCGAGAAGCTCGGGGGCACGGTGCCGGAAGCGCTGCGTCTACAGCGCCGCCTGCTCCTCGCCTCGTTGAAAGCCACACAGCCGCCGAACTAGCAAGCCGTACTCTCGGTCCCGATGGGACCGTTCGATCGCTTCAACGATCGCGCCAAGCGCGTCCTCGCCCTCGCCCAGGACGAGGCGATCCGCTTCAACCACAACTACATCGGCACCGAGCATCTGTTGCTCGGGCTGATGCGCGAGGGCGAGGGGGTAGCCGCCCGCGCCTTGGACGCACTCAGCGTCGACCTCTCGAGGCTGCGGAGTGAGGTCGAGCGCACGATCGGTCGCGGCGACAGCACGACGTCGCCAAGCGAGATCACTCTGGCGCCACAGACGAAGGACGTCATCCACAACGCGATCGAGGAGTCACGCAAGCTCGGTCATGGGAACGTCGGCACCGAGCACCTCCTGCTCGGGATCGTGCAGGCCGACAAGACCACGGCCGCGAAGCTCCTGGGGAAGTTCGGCGTGTCGCTCGAGGCCGTCCGTCACCAGGTCATCCTTGTGCTCGGTCAGCGGGGCACGCCGCCAGCTGACCAGAGGACGTATCAGCCGCCGCAGTCGGTCAGCCGGTTCACCGCATCCGGCGGCCCCTTCGACCGCTTCAACGATCACGCTAAGAGAGTTCTGGCGTACGCGCAGGAGGAGGCGGTCCGCTTCAAGCACAACTACATCGGGACCGAGCACGTGCTGCTCGGCCTGGTACGCGAGGGCGAGAGCGCCGCCGCACGCGCGCTCGGCTCGCTCGGCATCGAGCTTTCCAAGGTACGGACCGCGGTGGAGTTCATCATCGGCGCGGGCGACGCCGCGAACATGCCGAGCACGCCGAACGAGCTCACGATCTCGCCGCGCACGAAGAAGGTGATCGAGCTCGCGATCGACGAAGCCCGCCGGTTGGGTCACAGGCATATCGGCCCCGAGCATCTTCTACTCGGACTCGTGCGCGAAGGCGAGGGCATCGCCTCAGGGGTGATCGAGTCTCTCGGCGTCACGCTTCAGAAAGTCCGCCAGCAGCTGCTGGCCACGATCGGCCAGGCGAAGCTGCCGACCAACATGTACGCCAACACGCTGGTCCTGAGCGGTCCGTTCGATCTGCTGGACGACGCGGCCAAACGTGTGCTCGGCCTCGCTGAAGAGGAAGCCCGGCAGATGTGTCACACCTGGATCGGCACCGAGCACATGCTGCTCGCGCTGCTCCGCGCCGACACGATCGCGCAGCGCGCTCTGACTGAACTCGGCGTCACGCTCGAGCTCGCGCGCGCTGGCGTCTTCAAGGCCGTGCCGCCGCGCGAGACCGACGTCACGGAGATGACCGTCACGCCACGCGTGCAGGCGCTCATCGGCAGGGCCATCGGCCTCGCCGCGCCGAGATCAGACCGCGTCGGGGCGCATCAGCTGCTTCTCGCCCTGGTCGACGACCCGGATGGCATCGGCTCGCAGGTCCTGACACAGCTCGGGGCGACCACCGACAAGGTGCGCGCCGCGATCGCGAAGGACCTCCCGCCCGCGTCGTAACCGATACGGACGCCGCATAGCATCGGGTCGTGCTGAGCCAGGATCCCACTGACGAGAGCCTCGCCGAGCGCGTCGCTCGCGGCGACGTGGCGGCGTTCGCGACGCTGTACGACCGTTATGCGCACCGCATCTACGCGTGGGCCGCGCACGTCGTCGGAAGCGCGGAGGCGGAGGACGTCGTCCAGGACGTCTTCGTACGCCTGTGGGACAAGGCTGCGCAGTTCGACGCCGCGCGCGGTCGGTTCGGGTGGTGGTTCACCGCCATCGTGCGCCACCACCTCGTGGCGCTCCTGCGGCGTCGGACATTGCAGCAGCGGATCGACGCCGCCGAAGAGATCGATCGTGTCCTTGCGGAAGCGGCGGATCGCGGCGCCGGGCCCGATGAGGTCGCCTGGTCACACGAGCTCACGGAGTTGGTGCAACGCGCGCTCGCGACATTGCCGCCCGAGCAGCGCCGTGTGCTCGTGCTGGCGTACTTCGGCGGCCTGTCGCAGTCGCAGATCGCGGCGCAGACGGGCACGCCGCTCGGGACGGTGAAGAAGCGCACGCGTCTCGCCCTGCAGAAGCTGCGCGAGCGGCTCGCAGTC
Source organism: Candidatus Limnocylindria bacterium (assembly GCA_036000705.1). GTDB lineage: Bacteria > Chloroflexota > Limnocylindria > P2-11E > P2-11E > CF-39. The sequence goes on from DASYUY010000134.1 coordinate 3,435, forward strand.
GAGCGGGGATCCAGGATGCGGGGAGCGGGCTAGTTGCAAAGGGACGACATGAAGGAGCTCGACGAGTTCGCCGACGTGACCGAGACGCTGCCCGCAGCTCTTGCTGCGTCATCGCCTCACCGTTTGCCGGCCGATCTGCGCGCCCGCGTGCTCCGTGCGGCGGAGGTGCGCGGGGGGCGCACGTCGCGGCGGCTCGAGCTCGGTAGCGCACTCCGTGCGCTCGTACCCGCGGCGATCGCTCTCACCGCCATAGGTCTCGCGATCTGGAACGTGCAGCTGCAGCAGGCGCTCGCACAGGACCGGACGCTCCTTCAGCAACTGCGCGACAGCGCCGAGAAGCAGCCCTACGTTTTCGACATCGTCGACTCCGCGCAGTCACAGAAGGTCATGCTCCGCGCGGCCGGGCCACGGCGACCCGGCGAGGACGCGCCCTACGGGAAGCTGTACACGAATCCGAACTTCTCTCAGATCGTCGTGATGGCCGGCCGCCTGCCGGATCAGCCTGCCGAGTCGGAATACGTCCTGACCCTGCTGTCGGCGTCCGGCGCAACGCTGCGCTTGCCGCCGCTCGCGGTCGATGCGACTGGCTTCGCGTACGCGGTGCACGACACCGATGGACGCGGACCGACCTTTGCCTCGGCGCGTCTGTACCTCCGGCCTAGAGGCGCGGCGGACGGCGAAGGCGTCCTCGTCCTGGCGTGGGACCGCTGATCGACTCGCGCGAGGGATCCGCCATCGCGGGTCGGAGCTAATAGAGGAGCAGCAGCCCTGTTCCGGCCGTGGCCGGTGGAGGGAAAGCGATGCTCCGACGGTCCTGCGCAACAGCGGCGATCGCGCTCATGCTCGTCACGGGCTGTGCTCCGGCAGCCGCGCCGAAGCCCACGGCGAGCCCCAATGCCGCGGCGGCGACCGAGCCGTGCGCGACGGGCGGCCTCAGCCAGAGCGCGATCCAGACGGCTGCGCCGACGCCGACACGCACCACCGCACCCGCAACGACCGCGGCCGCGACGCCGGTGCCCAGCGCCGCGTCTCCCACAGCAACGCCACGCCCGGCACCGACCGCCGACCGCGTCGGCTTCCCCGAGGACTACCAGACGAAGTTCAAGTTCGCCTACGTATACGACCGCCAGGACGCGAAGAGCGTCAGCTACATCTGTTTCAACGACATCGCCGCAGCCACGAAGCAGGGTCAGGCTTTCCCGTACGGCAGCGTGATCGTGTTCGAGTCTTGGCGTCCGCGCGAGGACGCACAGGGGGCACTCATCAAGGACGCGAGCGGCCACATGATCCGCGAGAGCCTCAACGCGATCTTCGTGATGCGTAAGGAGCCTGGCTTTGGCGAGGCCTATCAGGCGAGCCGCACGGGCGAATGGGAGTACATCGCGTACCGGCCCGACCGTACCTTCCAGACGCCGCCGCAGGGGACCGGCACGTGCGCCGCGTGCCACACCGCGTCGAACAAGGACCGTGACTGGACGTTCCGGGCGTGGACACTTCCGTTCACGACCGCACGCTGGGCACAGGCCCCGCTGCCCGGTCCGAGCGAAGTGAGTCTCAACCGCATGGCGTTCTTCCCAAACGTCCTGACGGTAAAGACGGGCACGACCGTACGGTGGATCAACAGCATCGTCGACCAGCTCGATCACACCGTGAACGCGAACGACAACAGTTTCACATCGCCGGTGCTGAGGCCGGGCGACACCTACTCGCAGACGTTCACGAAGGCCGGGCTCTACCTGTACTTCTGCTCGCTGCACCCCGATCAGATGCGGGCCCGCATCGAGGTGAAGGACTGACTCAGCCGCGAACGGTGATGTCCGACTGACCTTGTAGCGCGGCGGCGACGCGCGCCTGCGCCGCGGCTCTGTCCGCGGCCTTCACCAGGAGCGTGACGTGGTAGGTCTCCTCGAGACCCGCCGCGGCGAGCGCGGCGCGGTCGGCGCGCACCAGGCGGAAGTGCCATGCGAGCGCGACCGCGCCGACGGCGGTGTCGATGCTGAAATGCCAGAGGTCGTGCCACAAGGGGAGATCGAAGTGGAACGCCAGAACGCCCTTCAGCAGGTTGAAAAGCAGCGCCGATCCGAACACGAGAACGGCGGCGACGCTGCCGAGGATCGCGAGATACAGGTAGACGCGCCGCTGCAGGGAGCGTCGCTCGTCGTCGTCCAGACGCCGCTGCTGCGCCCGCCAGTGGAAGGCCCAGGCCGGACCGCCCGTCAGCACGAGAGCGATCCACGTGGCGGTCTCGCGCGCATCGTGGTTCATGAGACCCAGCCATCCGCTGCCGACCGCTCCGATCGCGCCGGCCGTACCGATCGCGGCCATCGCGAGCCCGATCGCGGCGATGAGGTAGTAATACGCCCGGCGGATGCCCGCTGCACGGCCGGCCTCCGTCTCGCGCATCGCCTCGCCCTCGACGACACGACGCTGGTACCACCACACCGCCGCGAAGACGGCCGCAAAGAACACGGGCGATCCGAGCTGGCGTCCGAGATCCGCGTCGCTGATGCGCTCGCCCAAAGCGCGCGCGAGGACCGACCCGATCGCGACGGTGAGGCCGAACAGCACGACGAGCGCGGATACGGCGATGACGAAGTAGACCCCGAGCCGACGCGCGATCGACGTGCCCTCGGCGTCACCGGCGCGCGATGCGGCGCGCTGGGCGGGGATCCACGCCGCGAGCCAGAGCGCGAGACCGCCGAGGACGCCGGGTAAAGCGTTCGCGAGGTCGAAGAGCAGCGACGCTTCCCGGCTCGGCTGCGGCCGCGGAGTCACGCCCGGAGGGAACACCGGCTCGGGGAACGGAAAGAGCAGCCGCTCCCACATGCCCGCCAGCGTCGATGCCAGCGAGAACGCGAGGAAGAACAGGCCGACGACCGCGAGACCGTAGCGCACGAGATGGCCGATCTCGGCCGCGCGACCAGACAGCCCGCCGCTCGCGCGATCGGCCGCGGCAACGCGCAGATGGAACACCAGCGCGCCCGCGGCGGCCATGACCATCGCGAGCGCACCTGCGGCACGCGCTTCCCAGCTCGGCTCGAGGCGGAAGAACGTGTTGCTGTCGCCGACGAACAGCGCCTGCAGTACGAGGCGCAGTACGCGCTGGCCGTAGCCGAACACGAGCAGCGCGGTGACGAGCACGACGAGCTGTAGGTAGGCGCTGCGCAGCGCGGCGCCGCGCTCCTGCAGAGAACGCCGGGCCGCCGAGTCCGCGGCGCGGTAGTGCAGGTACCAGGCGGGAACCGCAACGAGGAGCAGCGCGATCGCCAGGCTGGCCTGCTCACGGTATTGGTCGCGCGGCCGATTGAAGTCCGCGAATACGAACGGCAGACCGGTGAAGCCACCGCTAGGCGCATTCAGCGCGATCTCGGCACCGACACGCAGCAGGTTCGCGACGCCGAGGACGATCATATGGATCGCGACGAGCAGCACGACGTAGAAGTACGCGCGCTGCACCGCGGGGAGTGATCGCGCCGCTTCGCTCATGTCCGCCGCGGCCGCCCTTCGCTCATGTCCGCATCATGAGGCTCGCGGCAAGACCCGGAGGAGCGCGTTCGCATTCGACGAGATGTCGGCGCCCGCGCGCGTCATCAGGTGGATCGTGCGCTTGGGCGCTGGATGTCCCTCGACGCGGAGCGCGACGAGGTCGCCACGTCGCAGCTCCTCGTGGATCGCCATCTGCGGCAAGAGAGCCGCGCCAAGACCGCCGAGCACGACGCGCTTGCACGCTTCGGTGTTGTTGAGCTCCATCAGGATGCGCGGTGCTGCGCCGGCCGAGGCGAAGTACTGGATCGTGATCGCGTGCAGGTACGCGGCCGCGTCCCGCATGACGAGGCCCGAACGCGCGAGCTCCTCGATCGTGACGCGGCCGCGTGCGGCCAGCGCGTGAGCGCGTCCGACGACGACCGGCACCGCCTCGTCGAAGAGCGGTCGCGACGCCAACTCGGGCAACGCGACGAGCTGGCTGACGATGGCGATCTCGATCTCGTCGGCCCGCAGCGCCTCCGCGACCGCGTGCGACCGGCCGCTGCGAACGCTGATCTCGACGTCGGGATGCGCGCGCGCGAAGCGCGCTAGCGCCGCGGGCGCGATGTACAGCGCGAGATCGGTCGCGAGACCGACGGCGAGCACGCCACCGCGACCCTCGCGCGCGGCCTTCGTGTCCGCCACGCCGCGGCGCACCGCCTCGAGCGCCGCCTGAGCGCGCGGCAGGAACCGGCGTCCCGCGGGCGTCAGGCTGACGCCACGCCGCCCGCGAACCAGAAGCTGTGTCCCCAGCTCACGCTCGAGACCGCGTAGCCGGGCGGTGAGCGTCGGCTGGGTGAGCTCGAGAGCCGCGGCCGCGCGCGTGATGCTGCCCCGCCGCTGCGCCTCGACGAAGGCCTCGATCTGGCCGAGCTCCATGCTCAAAGTATAGAGCGCGTCTATGGCATCACATCAACGACAAGGCTGTTCTATGGCCAGCGGCCCAGCGTACGATGCCAGACGAGCTCGCGGCGAAGGGGAGACGGCTCTGACGCACCGCATCACGCTGATCCCAGGCGATGGCACGGGTCCGGAGATCGTCGACGCGACCCGCCGCGCCATCGAAGCGACCGGCGTGGCGATCCAGTGGGACGTACATGACATCGGTCTGCCCGCGCTGCAGAAGCTCGGCGATCCGTTCCCCAAGAGCGCGCTCGACTCGATCCGCCGCAACAAGGTGGGTCTCAAGGGCCCGCTCACGACCGAGCTCGGGACCGGAATGCGATCGGTGAACGTCGCGCTGCGCAAGGAGTTCGACCTCTACGCCAATCTCCGTCCGGCGAAGACCTACCCCGGCGTCCAGGCGCCGCTGGGCGACGTCGACCTCGTCGTCGTGCGCGAGAACATCGAGGACCTCTACGCCGGGATCGAGTACGACGTCGGGACGCCGGAGCTGGCCGAGGTGCGCGCCGTCATCGAGAAGACCGCGCGCACGCGGCTGCGCGAGGACGCGGCGATCGCGATCAAGTACATCAGCGAGATGGGCTCGCGGCGCATCGTGACGTTCGCGTTCGAGCACGCGCGGGCGAACGGCCGCCGCAAGGTCACGGCGGTGCACAAGGCGAACATCATGAAGTTCGCCGACGGGCTGTTCCTGCGCGTCGCGCGCGAGGTCGCGGAGGGCTATCCCGACATCGAGTTCGAGGACCGCATCGTCGACAACATGTGCATGCAGCTCGTCCAGAAGCCGGACCTCTACGACGTCCTCGTGCTTCCGAACCTGTACGGCGACATCGTCAGCGACCTCGCCGCGGGCCTCGCCGGAGGACTCGGCGTCGCGCCCGGCGCCAACATCGGCGAGGACGTCGCGGTCTTCGAAGCGATACACGGATCGGCGCCCAAGTACGCGGGCCAGAACAAGGTCAACCCAATGGCGCTCATGCTCGCGGGCGTGCTCATGCTCCAGCACCTCGGCGAGCGCGAGGCCGCGGAGCGGCTCGAGCGGGCGATCGCCGAGGTCGTCGCCGAAGGGAAGGACGTCACGTACGACCTCAAGCCGGTGCGCGAAGATCCGAGCGCCGTCGGGACGAGGGAATTCGCGGATGCGGTCATCCGCCGGATGCGGAGCCCCGTCCGTGCCTGAGGGCGAGATCGGCAAGGACGGCCGCCGGATGGTCAGCACCGGGACGAAGTACGAGTTCCAGTTCGGGTACTCGCGCGCCGTGCGCCGCGGGAACGTGATCCGCGTCGCCGGCACCGCCGGGCTCGGCGCGGACGGCCAGGTCGTGACCGATGACGTCGGCGGGCAGCTGCGGCGCGCGATCGAGATCGTGACGGAAGCGCTCCGCGAGCTGGACGCGAGCCTCGAGGACGTCGTCATGACGCGCGTGTACTTCGCCGACGTCAGGGATGCCGACACCGTCGCCGTCGTGCACGGCGAGGCGTTCCGCGACATCCGGCCCGCGACGACGCTCGTGAAGACCGAGTTCGTGGATCCGAAGATCCTCGTCGAGATCGAGGCAGAGGCGATCACGGGGGAGGCGGAACGTGAGCAGTAGGACGGTCAAGGTCGTCGTCACCGGGGCCACCGGTCAGGTCGCCTACGCGCTCCTCCCGCGGATAGCCGCGGGCGAGATGTTCGGGCCCGAGACCGAGGTCGACCTCCGTCTCGCCGACATCCCGCAGATGATCGACAAGGCCAGGGGCGCCGTCATGGAGCTCGAGGACGGCGCCTACCCGCTCCTCGCGCGGGTCACCGCCAGCGCCGACCGGCGCGAGTCGCACAAGGACGTCGACTGGGCGCTGCTCGTCGGCAGCAAGCCGCGCGGGCCCGGCATGGAGCGCGGCGATCTCATCCGCGAGAACGGGCCGATCTTCGTGGGCGAGGGCCGCGGGATCGCCGAGCACGCCGCGCCCGACGTCCGCGTCGTCGTCGTCGGCAACCCGTGCAACACGAACTGTCTGATCGCGCGGCACGCCGCGGGCTCGGGGGTGCCCGACGACCGCTGGACGGCGCTCACGCGCCTCGATCAGAACCGCTCGCGATCGCTGCTCGCCACGAAGGCGGGCGCGCGCGTGCGCGACGTGCGCAGGCTCGTCATCTGGGGCAACCACAGCGCCACGCTCTATCCGGACTTCACGAACGCCCTCGTCGGCGGACGGAAGGCGACAGACGTCGTCGACCGCGACTGGCTCGAGGGCGAGTTCATCGCCTCCGTGCAGCAGCGCGGCGCCGCGGTCATCGCGGCGCGGGGAGCGTCGAGCGCGTTCTCCGCGGCGCAGGCGGTCGTCGATCACGTCCGCAGCCTCATGATCCCGACCGCGACCGACGACTGGGCGAGCGTCGCGGTCGTCTCCGACGGCAGCTACGACGTGCCGGAGGGGCTCGTCTCGAGCTTCCCCATCCGCGTCGCCGGCGACGGGTGGTGGGAGATCGTCCGCGGGATCCAGCTCGACGCGTTCGCGCGCGGGAAGATCGCCGCTTCCGTCGCGGAGCTCGAGAAGGAGCGCGCGATCGTCCAGGACCTCTTGACCGGAGCGGCCGCCCGCTGACACCGAAGCGCGTCGCGATCGTCGGCGCGGGCCTCATGGGCGCGCAGATCGGCGCGGAGTACGCGATCGCGGGCCACGATGTCATCCTCGTCACCCGCTCGGCGGCGACCGGCGCTACCGCGATGCAGCGCGCTCAGGCCGCGATCCGCGCCCTCGTGTCACACGGCCTCCTCGGTGATGACCGCGCGGCGTCGGCGCTACCGCGCCTATCGACCGCACAGGACGTGCGCGCCGCGTGCGCCGGCCGCGATGTCGTCGTGGAGTCGGTCGCCGAAGAGCTGAACGCGAAGGCCGACGTGCTCGACGCCGCCGCGCGCGCGGCTCCCGACGCGACGCTGTGCTCGAACACGTCGTCGATCCAGATCGCGCAGCTCGGCGAGGCGGCGCGCGCGCCCGACCGCGTGCTCGGCACGCACTACGCGAACCCCGCGATCCTCATGCCGCTCGTCGAGGTGATCCCGAGCGCGCACACCGAACGGCGCCGGGTCGACGAGGTCGTGCGCCTCCTCGAGGGCGTCGGGAAGACGCCGATGGTCGTCCCCGACGTCCCGGGCTTCCTCTGGAACCGGCTCCAGTTCGCGCTCCTGCGGGAGGCCGCGCGTCTCGTCGTCGAGCACGGCGTCGATCCCGCGACCGTCGACCTCGCCGTCCGCCGCACGCTCGGGCGGCGCTGGAGCCTCGTCGGCCCGTTCGAGACGATGGCGCTCGGTGGGCGCGAGACGTTCGTGAAGATCGCGAAGCTGCTCTTCGACGAGGTCGGCAAGCCGGTGGATCCGTCGATCCTCGAGCGGGTGGACCTTCCACCTCCGGAGTCGCTGCGCGCCCTCGCCGCCGACCGTGACGCCCGGCTCATCCGGTGGAGAAAGGACGATCTGGAAGAGGGAACGACCTAGAAGAGGGACCGACCTAGAAGAGGGAACGACCTAGAA
>DASYUY010000135.1:0-5043 GCA_036000705.1 Candidatus Limnocylindria bacterium
CACCGAGATGGTCATGCCCGGCGACAACGTCAACCTCGCCGTCACGCTCATCACCCCCATCGCCCTGGAGGAGGGTCTGCGCTTCGCCATCCGCGAAGGCGGCAAGACCGTGGGCGCCGGCGTGGTGACGAAGATCCTGGAATGAGAAGCGAGTAGATGGCGAAGCAGCGCATCCGGATCCGGCTCAAGGCCTACGACCACAAGCTCATCGACCAGTCCGCGGCGCAGATCGTCGAGACCGCGCAGCGCACCGGGTCGACGGTCACGGGTCCCGTGCCGCTGCCCACGCGCATCGAGAAGTTCACCGTGATCCGCAGCCCGTTCATCTACAAGGACTCGCGTGAGCAGTTCGAGATCCGGACGCACAAGCGCCTCATCGACATCAACGATCCATCGCAAAAGACGGTCGACGCCCTCATGAAGCTGAACCTTCCGGCCGGCGTCGACATCGAGATCAAGCTCTAAGGACCGAAGAGATGACCGACGAGACAACGACGACGACAGAGACGAGCGAGCAGACGGCGGCGCCGGCGATGGCGAAGGCCGTCATCCTCGGCCGCAAGGTCGGCATGCTCCAGCACTTCCGTCCCGACGGGTCGGTGGTGGGCGCGACGGTCATCGCGACCGAGTCGAACCTCGTCACACGGGTGGCGACCAAGGAGCGCGACGGCTACACCGCGGTGCAGATCGGCTTTGGTGTCATCGCCGAGAAGAGGATGTCGAAGGGCCAGCGCGGTCATCTGGGGGACCTGCCTCCGCTCAAGCACCTGCGCGAGGTCCGCGTCGACGACGTGACCGGCTTCGCCGCCGGGCAGCGAATCAGCGTGGACAGCTTCGCGGTCGGCGACAAGGTGCACGTCACCGGCATCTCGAAGGGCAAGGGCTTCCAGGGGCCGGTGCATCTGCACCACTTCACCCGTGGACCGAAGTCGCACGGCTCGGACCACCTGCGCCGCCAGGGCTCGGTCGGCGCGGGCACGACCCCGGGTCGCGTGCTGAAGGGTCTGCGCATGGCGTCGCATCAGGGCGTCGACCGCGTCACCGTGAAGAACCTGGAGGTCCTCCGCGCGGACGGCGAACGTTCGCTGCTGATCCTCTCGGGCGCAGTGCCCGGACCCCGTAACTCGATCGTGATGGTGAAGAAGGCCTGATGGCGAAGACCGACGAGACGAAGAAGAGGACGACCGCGGCCAAATCGGCGGCCAAGAAGGCCACGGGCGCGAAGCCGGCCGCGGCGAAGGCCACGGGCGCGAGGCCGGCCGCGGCGAGGGCCGAAGCGACGAGGACCGCGCGCAGGTCCGCGGCGCCCGCCAAGCGCGTCGTCGCGCGACCCGTCACCCGCGTCGCGCGCCGCGCCGAGCCCGCACGGCCACGCGAGGAGAAGCGGGAGACCCAGCCGAAGCGCGAGAAGGTCGCGGCCAAGGCGCTGCCGACCGCGCCCGAGGGCCAGGCGCCGCTCATCGCGGCGGACGGCTCCTCGTCCGGATCGATCGCCCTGCCCGCGGCGTTCATGAAGGGCGCGTCGCGCGCCGCGACGCTGTTCCAGGCGTTCATCGCCGAGCGCGCCAACGCGCGCCAGGCGACGGCCGCGACGAAGAGCCGAGCGCACGTCGCCGGCGGCGGGAAGAAACCGTGGAGTCAGAAGGGCACCGGCCGTGCGCGTCAGGGGAGTATCCGGTCCCCGCTCTGGCGACACGGCGGCGTCGTGTTCGGCCCCAACGGCCGGCGGTACGCGCAGCGCATGCCCGAGAAGATGCGCCGCGCCGCGTTCGGCGAGGCCGTGAGCGAGCGCGCCGCGGCCGGGCGCATCCTCGTCCTCGAGGAGCTTCGCTTCGACGGCGAGCGCCCCCGCACGCGCGAGGTCGTCGCGTGGCTCCGCCAGATCGGCGACACCGGCCGCACGATGGTCGTCTCGCCGGAGCTTGACGAGCGCATCGGTCGCGCGGTGGCGAATCTCCCCGACATCGAGCTGCGCACACCCGGATCGCTGCGCCTGTCGGATGTGATGGAGTCGGACACGCTCCTCGTCACGCGTCCGGCACTCGAGGCACTGGCGGCGCGTGCCGGCGAGCGCGCGGAGGCGCGGGCATGAGAGGCACACTGGTGTTGCTGCGACCGGTGATCACCGAGCGCTCGATGACCGAGACGGGCAGCGGACGCTACACGTTCGAGGTCGCGAAGGACGCGACGAAGCAGGAGATCGCGCTCGCGGTCGCCGAGGCGTTCAAAGTCGACGTCGTCGACGTGAACACGATGACCGTCCGCGGCAAAGAGCGGCGCCTGGGCCGCCGCATCGGTCGGCGTCCCGACTGGAAGAAGGCGATCGTCACGATCGCCGCGGGCCAGAAGATCGAGCGCTACTTCGTGGAAGGGGTCTAAACGTGCCGCTGAAGCAATACAAAGCGTTCACACCGGTCCGCCGCTTCCGGCAGTCGGCGTCGTATGCCGAGATCACGAAGGACAAGCCGGAGAAGAGCCTGACCGAGCGCAAGCTCCGACACGCCGGCCGCAACGCGCAGGGCCGCGTGACCACGCGGCACCGCGGCGGCGGCGAGAAGCGCCGCTATCGCATCGTGGACTTCAAGCGCAACAAGGACGGCATTCCCGCCCGCGTGCTCGCGATCGAGTACGACCCGAACCGCTCGGCGCGCCTCGCGCTGCTCGGGTACCGCGACGGTGAGAAGCGCTACATCCTCGCGCCGAACGAGCTCAAGGTCGGCGACACCGTGCTCTCCGGCCCGGAGGCCGAGGCGCGCGTGGGCAACTGCCTGCCGCTCGAGCACATCCCGACCGGCACGACGATCCACGGCGTCGAGCTGCAGCCCGGCCGCGGCGCGCAGCTGGTGCGCGCGGCGGGTGGCATGGCACAGCTCGTCGCGAAGGAAGGCGAGTTCGCGCAGATCCGTCTCCCGTCAGGTGGCATCCGCGTCGTTCAGGTGCGGTGCCGCGCGACCGTCGGACAGCTCGGCAACGTCGAGCACGAGAACCGCAAGATCGGCGGCGCCGGGCATAAGCGCCGCATGGGCTGGCGGCCGGCGGTTCGCGGCGTCGTCATGTCGCCGCGCGACCACCCGCACGGTGGTGGCGAGGCGAAGTCGCCCGTCGGCGGCCAGGCGCAGACGCCGTGGGGCAAGCCGGCCATGGGTCTCAAGACGCGTCGCAACCCGAAGACGGACCGCTTCGTGACCGAGCGTCCGAAGAAGAGGAAGAGCAAGTAATGACGCGCTCCGTACGCAAGGGCCCCTTCGTCCACGACTCGCTCAAGAAGAAGATCGAGCAGCTCAACGCGCGCAACGAGAAGAAGGTCGTCAAGACCTGGTCGCGCGCGTCGCTGGTGCTCCCGGCGATGGTCGGCCACACGATCGCCGTGCACGACGGACGCCGTCACGTTCCGGTGTTCATCACCGAGAACATGGTCGGCCATCGGCTGGGCGAGTTCGCGCCGACGCGGACCTTCCGTGCGCACGGCCGCGGCGCGGCCGCGGAGACCGCCGCCGTGGTGAAGCCGGGGGCATGACGATGGAAGTGCGCGCGTCCGCGAAGTTCCAGCGCTTCTCGCCGCGGAAGGCGCGGCTCGTGACCGACCTCATCACCGGAAAGTCGGCCGAGGAGGCGATCGCGATGCTGGAGAACCTGCCGAAGGGCACCGCGCTGCCCATCGGCCGCGTCGTGCGCTCGGCCGTCGCGAACGCGGAGAACAACTACAACATGACGCTCGAGAACCTGTATGTGAAGCGGGCCATCGCCGACGAGGGCCCGCGCATGAAGCGCATCTGGATGCGCGGCCGCGGACGCCGCGACACGAAGCTGCGCCGGACCAGCCACATCACCGTGATCGTCGACGAGACGACCACCGGGGGGCTCCGTCCCCCGAGGACCCCCCGCAAGAAGGAGCAGTAATGGGACAAAAAGTTCATCCGCTGGGATTCCGTCTGGGGTTCGTCAAGACCTGGAACGCGAAGTGGTACGCGGGGTCGAAGAACTACCCCGTCCTGCTCAAAGAGGACGTCTCGATCCGCTCCGGGATCCGCGCGCGTCTGCGCGACGCCGCGATCTCGCGTATCGACATCGAGCGCTCCACGAACCAGGTCACGGTGACGATCCACACCGCCAAGCCCGGCGTGGTCATCGGCAAGGGTGGCGCGAAGGTCGAGGAGCTGCGGCAAGTTCTGGGGAAGACGACGGGCAAGGCCGTGAAGGTCAACATCTTCGAGATCCGCTATCCCGAGCTTGACGCGAATCTCATCGCCGAGAACGTAGCCCAGCAGCTCGAGCGTCGCGTGTCCTTCCGCAAGGTCCTGAAGCAGACGGTCCTGCGCTCGATGAAGTCGGGAGCGAAGGGCGTTCGCGTCGCCGTCGCCGGTCGCCTGGGTGGCGCGGAGATGAGCCGCCGGGAGTGGGAGCGCGAGGGTCGCGTTCCGCTGCACACGATGCGCGCGGATATCGAGTTCGGCCGCGCGATCGCGAAGACGACGTTCGGCACGATCGGCGTGAAGGCCTGGATCTACCGCGGCGACGTCGAGCCGGCACCGCGTCAGATCGCGCAGAACACCCCGACCGCGTCGACGGCGCCGCGCCCGACCCCGCCGCTGCCGCCGACGCCGCCGCTGCCGGCCGCGCCCGTCGCACCGGCGGCGCCCGTCGCGCCCGCCATTCCGATCGTGGGTGGAGCGAGCTAGATGCTGCAGCCGAAGCGACTGAAGCACCGGAAGTTCCAGCGCGGCCGCATGAAGGGCCACGCGGTGTCCGGCGGCACGATCGCCTTCGGCGATTACGCGCTGCAGGCGCAGGAGCCGTGCTGGATGTCCGCGCGCCAGATCGAAGCCGCGCGGCGCGCGATCGTCCACCACTTCAAGCGTGGTGGAAAGGTGTGGATCCGCGTGTTCCCCGACAAGCCCGTGACCAAGAAGCCGGCCGAGGTCCGGATGGGCTCGGGCAAGGGCGCGCCGGATCACTGGGTCGCGGTGGTGCGTCCGGGACGGATCCTCTTCGAGGTCGCCGGCGTCGATGCGGCGCTCGCGAAAGAGGCCCTGCGTCTTGCCT
>DASYUY010000136.1:0-8619 GCA_036000705.1 Candidatus Limnocylindria bacterium
CGCTGCCCACCGCGGAGCTACGCGGGCTATCGGGCGAGCTCGACCTTCGTGACGACTCGGTGATCGGCATCGCCGCGCGCGAACGACGGGCCTTGGTCGCGCAGACTCTGCGGGAGATGGGACCCGCATCGCACCTCGCCGGGTTCCTACACGCGAAGGCGTTCTTCGCGGTCCCGATCGCGACCGACGAACACGTCTTCGGTCTACTCATAGCGTTCGTTCTCGATGTGCCGCTCTTCCCAGAGGACGATTCGTCGCTCCTACAGATCGTGGCTGACCAGGGCGCGGTCGCGCTCGCCAACGCCCGCTTGATCGGTGCTGAACGCGAGGTCGCCGACGCGCTGAAGGCAGCGAACGCCGAGCTCGCCCTGCTGAACGACGCGAAGACGAAATCGCTCGCGAGCCTCGATGAAGAGCTGCGGATCGCCCGCGACATCCAAGTCGCACTTCTGCCCAAGCAGACGCCGGAGCTGCCCGGGTGGTCTGTTGCGGCGCTGTACCGGCCAGCGAGGAGGGTGGGGGGCGACTTTTACGATGTGCTCGAGCTCCCGGACGGCCGCTTCGGCCTTGTGGTCGGCGACGTCACCGACAAAGGCATGGCCGCGGCCCTGGTCATGGCAACGACTCAGAGCATTGTCCGCGCAACTGCTCGGCAATTCGCGATGCCAAGCGAGGTGCTGGCCCGGGTGAACGACGTCCTTGTTCGAGATATCCCGCCGAAGATGTTCGTCACTTGCCTCTACGCCGTCCTCGATCCGACGAGTGGCGCGCTTCAGTTCGCCAACGCCGGCCACAACCTGCCATTCAAGATGACGGAAGGCCGAGCCGAGATGCTCCGCGCGAAGGGTTTTCCGCTCGGACTCTTCCCAGGAGTGAGCTACGAGCAGATCGAGGCGACGCTCGAGCCTGGGGCGGGCCTGCTCCTGTACACAGATGGCCTCATCGAGGCTCACGACGGCACCAGTCAGATGTTCGGCACGGAGCGGCTTGGACGGACCGCAGCCGGAGAGACGCTGGGATGCGCGGCGCTCATCGAACGTTTGCTGGCGGAACTCGGCGCGTTCACCGGACCCCAGTGGCAGCAGGAAGACGACATCACGCTCCTGAGCCTGCGTCGGCACGGCGGGATCGCGCTTGAGCGCGTCGCGGCCGTGGTCGGATAGGTGGGTCTGGCGCGCAAGCGCGGGACCTGGGCTCAACGACGGCTCGTCAACTTAGCAAGAAAGAGTCGTTTCGTCGGACAGTTGGCCGAGCACATCGGCAGCGAGCGTGCCCAGACACTCTTGTCATTACTGAGCGAGTGGCTCCCTAAAGCGGGCTCGGTCCTCGACGTCGGAACGGGAACGGGCCATCTCGCAAGCGCCATCCGCGCCAGGGGACTCCACGTCGTGGCGTGCGACGTCGCGGATCTAGCGCTCGTCTCGGTGCCGCTGGTGATGGCCGACGGTGCTCGACTGCCGTTCGCGAGCTGCCACTTCGATGCCGTCCTGCTGGTGACAGTCCTCCATCACGTTCCGGCTACCGGTCATCTCGCGATGCTCGCGGAGGGAAGACGAGTTCTTCGAGACGGCGGTCGCCTCATCATCCTCGAGGACTCGTACGAGGGCCGAGCAGAGCGGCTCGCGACCTCGATCCTCGACAGCCTCCTCAACTTCGAGTTCATCGGTCATCCCCATGCGAACCGGACCACCCGCCAGTGGGAAGAGGTCGTAACAACGCTGGGCCTGACGATCCTCGACAGTCGAGAGCGGTTTGTTCGCTACGGACCGATCCGGATCCGCCATCTCATGCTCGCCACCGAACGGAAGGAGCCCGCTCTCAGGTTGTGACCCCTCTACGTCGTAGGACGTTCCGACGTACCGAGGGACTCGCCACAATGTCGCCGTGAGCAGCGCGGGACGACCGGCGACCGAGCAGCGCAAGCTCGTGAGCGTCGTGTTCGCCGACGTCGTCGGCTCGACGGCGTTCGGATCCGAGAACGACCCCGAGGCCGTCCGGTCGGTCATGGGCACGTACTTCGAGCGGATGAAGCAGATCGCGGAGCTGCATGGGGGCACGGTCGAGAAGTTCATCGGGGACGCGGTCATGGTGGTGTTCGGGATCCCCCGCCTGCACGACGACGATGCCGAGCGCGCCGTCCGCACGGCGCTCGCGATGCGCGACGCGATGGGCGGGCTCAACGCCGACCTCGGCGTTTCGCTGCAGGCTCGCGTCGGCGTCAACTCAGGCGAGACGGTCGCCGGGAGCGGTCGTGAGGGACAGTTCCTCGTGACCGGCGACGCTGTGAACGTCGCCGCGCGACTGCAGCAGGGCGCCGAGGCCGGCGAGGTCGTCGTCGGTGCCCTCACCGAGTCGCTCACCCGTTCGGCGATCGACTACGCGACCCGCGACGCCGTCTCGGCGAAGGGCAAGACGGATCCGATCAAGGCGTTCCGCGCGGTCCGTCCGCGGAGCTCGGTCCCCGAACAGGCACGCGGCCTTCCCGCGATGCGGGCCCAGCTCGTCGGCAGGCAGCGCGAGCTGCGCCTGCTCCTCGAGACATTCGAGCGCGTTCGCACCGACCGACGCGCCCACCTCTTCACGCTCGTCGGCAACGCCGGGATCGGAAAGTCGCGCCTGGTCGGCGAGCTCCTCGCGCGGATCGCGTCGGCCGGAGACGCGCGTGTCCTGCGCGGCCGCGTCCTGCCGTACGGAGCGGGCATCACCTATTGGCCGCTGATGGAGATCATCCGGGAGGACGCTGGCATCACGTCGGACGACGACCGCGAAGCCGCGCTCGCGAAACTCGAGGTGCGCACGGCCGCACTGAACGGTGCGCACGCAGCCGCAGTCCGCCAACGGCTCGCAGCGATGCTGGCGCTGCGCAAAGTGGACGAGGTGCTTCCCGAGGTCAGTCCGGCGGATGTGTCGCGCGAGATCGCCTGGGCGGTGCGCGAGCACCTCGCCGCTGCGGCGCGCGATCCGGCCGTGATCGTCATCGATGATCTGCAGTGGGGCGAGCCGGCCGTGTTCGAGATCATCGAGGGCCTGGCGGAGCGCGCGGAGGACGCGTCGCTACTCCTTATCTGCGTCGCACGGCCGCAGCTCCTCGAAACGCATCCATCGTGGGCGGCCGGGCGGGCGAACGCCGCGACCATCACGCTGGACGCGCTGTCGCCTGTCGAGACGCAGACGCTCATCTCGCGCCTTCTCGATGTCGACGATCTCCCCGGCGAGCTCCGCGCCCGCGTCGTCCAGCGTTCCGAGGGCAACCCTCTCTTCTGTGAGGAGTTCCTTCGCATGCTCATCGACGAGGGACGCGTCGAACGCGTGGCCGAGCGCTGGCGCGCGACCGCGGCCGCGGCCGACGTGCGCGTGCCGGAGAGCATCCAGGCCTTGCTCGCGGCGCGGCTCGACGGGCTCGGCGACGAGGAACGACGCGCGATCCAGATCGCGTCGATCATCGGCGAGCGCTTCGGCGCGTCCGAGCTGGCATGGCTGGCGCCCGATATCGACGTTGGACGCGCGATCGCAGGTCTCCGGCGCTCCGGACTCGTCCTCGAAGATCGCGAGACACGGGAGTCGGGCCGGTACCGCTTCAAACACCTGCTCATGCGCGACGTCGCGTATGGCGCCCTACCGAAGGCAGCTCGAGCCGACCTCCACGAGGTGTTCGCGCGCGAGCTCGAGCGCGCGGTCGGGGACCGCGGTGGCGAATTCGCTGAGATCATCGCTCATCACATCGAGCGCGCTTTCTCACTCTCGCTCGAGATCCGCGCGCCACGGACCGTGCTGCTGGCTCGTGCCCGTGCGGCGCTGGATCGCGCCCTTGTGCTCGGGGAGCACGCGCGTCGCCGTCAGGACATCGGGCTCCTTCGGCCGTACGCCAATTCGGCGAAGGAGGCGCTCGCCGCTCTGGCGGATGCCGCGACGCGCGAGGATCGCGTTGGCGTCGCACTGCTGATCGCCGATGAGCGCCGCCTCGCGACCGCATACGCGGAGGCCCGCGTGGGCTTTGAAGAGGCGGCGCGCCTCGCCGCGGCGATGGGTCGCTCCGATCTCGACGCGGTCGCTCACCTGGGTGCCGCAAGGGTCATCATGATGACCACCCTCACGCGCGCGGACATCGACGCGTTCATGGATCACGTCGCCGAGGCCGACCGCCTGTTCGGCGAGGCTGGCGACGAGGGCGGCGCGATCGAAGCCGGGATCGTCGCCCTCGAGGAGCTGTGGTCTCGCGGAGACGTCGACACTCTCCTCGATCGTGGCCGCGTGCTCCGTGGGCGCGCGCAAGCCATCGGAGACGTCGTGCGGGAGCTGCTCATCTGCGGCCGTCTGTTCGCAGCGAGCATCGCTGGGGGCCGGCCGCATGAGGCAAGCGAATACGCCGCGCGGACCGATGCGCTCGTCAGTCAGCTCGGGGCGCGGCGCCCGCCGTGGTCGCGTGTCGGAAAGTGCGGAATCCTTCGGCAGGCGGGCGACGTCGGAGCGGCGCTGGCGTGCATCGCCGAGTTCGAAGCGCTGGCCAAGGCGGAGCAGGACCTCCTGCTGGCGATGGCCTTCTATCGGAGCACCGCCGAGATCTTGACCATTGAGCAGCGCCGCTACGAGCAGGGTCACATCTTCGCAAAGCGCGGGCTCGAGCTCAGCATCCGTCTAGACGAATGGTGGAACCGAATCGAGCTCAAGGGTACGCTCGCCGTCGCGACCGCGGGACTCGGCGATCTGAAGACTGCGGATGACCTCGCCGATACGAAGGACGAGGCTGCCGACATCTTCGCGGCGGCGTACTCGACCTTCTGCCGCGCGCGCGTGTGCGAACTGGCGGGACGGTTCGATGAGGCCGACACGCTCTATCGCGCGGCCGAGGACGCGATGGGAGCGACGGGGTTCCGCCGGATGTTCTGGCAGGCGCTGATCCACCTCGACCACGCGGAGATGCTCCTTGGACGCGGCCGGACCAGCGAGGCCGCAGCCCAGTTCGCGACCGCCGAGTCGATCCTCGGTCCGCAGCAGGGCGAGCGCGCGGCACGCCTGGAGCGGGTCCGCCGCAGCCTGCGGTCACGGACCACGGCCGCCTCGTGAGACTCGCGATCAGAAGGCGTCGTGCGGAACAGCATGCTCTTCAGTCCCAGCGTCGTACGCAGGAACCGGTCGCCCTTGAGATCCACCGACGCCTCGGTCCCGCGGACGCGGACCGAGATCGGTCGTCCACCAGGACTCTCGTTGAACGCGATCGACACGAAGACCGATGTCGACGCCGTAGTCCTCGATGATCTGCTTGCGGATCTCCGCTCCGCTGAACCACTCCGACCACAGCGTGTGCGGCATGCCGCCGCGCTTGTCGTAGGCCGCGGTCTCGGCCGGATCCTCGGTCACCTGCAGATACGGCCAGCCCTGGGCGCAGCCCCAGGCGCCGCCGACCGTCACCGCCTCGAGGACGAGCCCACGTTCTCGCTGATGCGCCGCTCGCCGATGATCGCCCTTGCTATGCGGTGATGACCACTTTGGCCCGAGCCTGGCCGCTGCCGACGTAGCGCACCGCCTCGCGAGCCTCGGAGAGCGGATAGGTCCGATCGATCACCGGGCGCAGCTTGCCGGACTCGATGAGCTCTTTCAGGTACACGAGGTCGTCGAGAGTGGGCTGCGCGACGTAGAACTTCACGCGTTGGCGTAGCACACGTGCGCGCACCATCACATTGATGATCCTCGCGAACACAGCGATCCAGCTGCCGCTCTTCGGCGCACCGACCTGCACAAACATGCCGTTCGGCGCCAGAACGCGCCGCAGATCGGACAGTGAACGCGTTGCGGCGATGTCGAGCACCGCGTCATAGCGCGCGCCGCGACGCGCGAAGTCCTCCTTCGTGTAGTCGATGACCTCGTCCGCGCCGAGCGACCTTGTGATGTCGACATTCCGTGGACCCGTCACCGCGGTCACGTGCGCGCCCAGCGCCTTCGCGATCTGCACCGCGAACGTGCCGACACCGCCGCCCGCGCCGTGTATGAGCACCCGTTGTCCCGGCTTCACCTGCGCGTGGTCGCGAAGACCCTGGAGTGCGGTGCGTCCCGCGACGCCGATCGAGGCGGCCTGCTCGAACGGCAGATCGCGCGGCTTCAGAAGCAGTCGATCCTCACGGGCTCGTACATATTCCGCGAAGGCCGCCGGCGCGCCGCCAAAGACCTCGTCGCCGGGTTTGAAGCGGGTGACATTGGGGCCCACGGCTTCGACGGTGCCGGCGAGATCCACACCGCGGACCGGTTCATCCTGCGACCGCATGATCTTCGAGACGATCTCAAGCAGTAGCCCACCGTGCGTGGTGTGCCAGTCGAGGGCGTTCACCGACGCCGCACGCATGCGCACCAGCACGCGGCCTTCCATCAGCTCCGGCGTCGGGATGTCCCGCACATGGAGCGCATCCGCCGAGCCGTACCCTTCCTGCACGAGTGCCTTCATCGTGTGGGCTCGGTCTTCGGCCTTCTCAGGGGTCTCGCTCACTCCTACCG
This sequence comes from Candidatus Limnocylindria bacterium, assembly GCA_036000705.1. Classification (GTDB taxonomy): domain Bacteria; phylum Chloroflexota; class Limnocylindria; order P2-11E; family P2-11E; genus CF-39. Next base: position 6,487 of record DASYUY010000136.1, read on the forward strand.
CGCTACTCATCTCTCTCCGACTCCTTCCTCCGGCCACAGCCTGAGGCCCACTTGTGAAGGAGTCGTGAACGGGAGCGGCTCAAGGACCTGGGCTAGCGGACCGCCCCTCCGCGACGTCGATCTCGCTCGATGGCACCCGGATGATCCGCGTTTCCAACACCGAGATCGGCTGGAGGCGCAGCGCGCGCGCCCGGTCTGAGCTCGCGATCCAGTTCCAGAGCGTCTTCCCTGGATACATAAGAACGTCGATGATCCGCTGGATCACCAGCGCCGCGGCGTCCGTGACGCGCGCGAGCAGCCGGACCGCGTACACGACCGCCTCCGCCAGGAACCAACCAGCGATCCAAAGGGCCAGGCCGGCGGCACCCAAGACGAGGAGCGTCCCGGCCGCGAGAACGTTCACGCCGAAGTAGGCGATCGCGGCGAGGCCGAGGACCCCGATGACCGCACCGAGCGCGACGACGCCGACGATCCGCAGCGCGCCGCCGAGGAGGATCGCCAGCGGCGGCAGCGCGCGGCTCACCGCGCGGAGCACGAGCGCGAGCAGCAGCATCGCGAGAGCGAGCCCGCCGACGACCAGGATCCAATGTTGCTGGCGGGCAAGCAAGCGGCGTGCCGCGACGAAACGGCGGAGCTACTCGCCAGGCTCCGTGATCTGTCGAAGCGGCGACGCGATCAATCCGGCCGACGCAAATACCACGGCATAACCGCCAGCGACGACAAAGCTTCCGGCCGGTCCGATCGAGCCAACGAGGGCCGCCACAGCGATCGGCGCGATCGGATTGATCAGCGAATTCCCCAGAAGATCGATGCTCGCGACGCGACCGAGCATCCGCTCGGGCACGTGACGTTGCAGGAGCGCCTCCCAGATGACCGTGGACGAAGCGAGGCCTATGCCGGTCAGCGCGAAAAGGGCGACGGCGAGCGGAAGGATCGGGGCGAGACCAATCGCCAGCACCGAGACGGCCGCAAGCAATTCGAACGCGAACAACACGTTGCCCGGACGGCGGATCACGGACTGCGCGATCACGATGCTCGCGACGATCGTCCCCACGCCGTACGCGCTCATCAGCACGCCGAACGTCTCCGCGTCACCGGCTAACACGTCGCGCACGAGAAGCGGAGTCATGACGCCGGATTGACCGGCGTAGGCAACGTTAACGAGCATGAAATACAGGGTCGTCGTCCACAGCCACTGGACCGAAAAGACGTACCGGAAGCCCTCTCGAATGTCGCGGAACAGTGACGTCGTGGCCGCGAGAGCACGGCGAGGCGGGTTCGCGAGCAACAGCGTCCCGAAGCTGAAGAAGAACGTCAGCGCATTGATGCCGAACGCGAGCGCCGGCCCGGCGAGCGCGACGGCAAGGCCGCCGACGGTCGGACCCGCGATGCGCGCGAGACTGCGCCCGAGGAGCCGGGCCGCGTTGCCGGCACGGAGGATGTCCGCGGGCACGATGTCGGCGATGATCGCCGTGTAAGCGGGTCGCAGGAAGGCGTCCGCGCCGCCGAGGCCGACGAGTGCGACGTAGACGTGTTCTATGCGCAGCTGGCCGGTCGCCGAAAGCAGCGCCACGAGCGCGACGACGCAGCCGCCCAGCAGGTCACTCGCGACGATCAGGGCACGACGCGGGACGCGATCGGCGATCGCGCCTCCGAGGAGGAGGAAGGCGACGCTGGCCGCCGTATCGATCGCCGCGGCGATCCCGAGCTGCAGAGGCGTCGCGCCCAACGCCAGGAGCTGGAACGGTAGCGCGACGTTCTGGACGTGGTCCCCAAAGCTCGAGACCGTCTGTCCTGTCCAGAGCAGGCGAAAGTCGCGATGCCGCAGCGGTAGGAGAAGACGGGGCCGGCGACGGTCCATCGGCTCAGGGACGGTAGCGTTTGGCGCGCCACAGCCGTCAGAAGGGCGTCGTGTGTACCAACGTGCTCTTGAGACCCAGCGTCGTACGCAGGAACCGGTCGCCCTTGAGATCCACCGACGCCTCGGTCCCACGGACGCGGACCGAGATCGGTCGTCCACCAGGACTCTCGTTGAACGCGATCGACACGAAGCTGCCGATGTCGACGCCGTAGTCCTCGATGATCTGCTTGCGGATCTCCGCTCCGCTGAACCACTCCGACCACAGCGTGTGC